>NZ_CP048387.1 GCF_010365785.1 Spiroplasma sp. TIUS-1
ATGAATAAAACATCTATTTTAGCCGAATTAAAAGCCTGATTAAAAGAATCAGACCTTGTTGATCCTGAGTTATATAATACTCATCTTAAAAAAATAACTATTAGCGAAATTAATAATATTATTTACATTTGTGGTAAAAGCAAATTTGAATTATTAGAATTATCAAAAATCAAAAAAGACATTGTGAATTTTTTAAATAAACTATTAAACAAAGAAATTGAAGTGGTTTTTGTATCCGCTGAAGAATTACAAAAAATTGAAGAGAAAAGTAAAAAAACAAAAAAAATTAAACTTAATATTAAAAAACTAAACGCTAAAACTTTTGATAATTTTGTTGTTGGTAAATGTAATGAAGAAGCTTTTCGAGCTTCAACAAAAATTATTGATGAACCTGGAACAAAGTACAATCCTTTGTTTATTTATGGACCTTCTGGTTTAGGAAAAACACATTTATTAGAATCTATTCAAATGAAATTTGAAGATCAATATGAAGATATCAAAGTAAAATATTTTACTGTTAACCAAATAAAAGAAAGAGTAAAAGATGTTTTTCATGGTAATTTAAAAAAAGAGTCTATTGAAGATTTTAAACATGAATTAAAAGAACTAGATGTATTGTTAATTGATGATATTCAATTGCTTAAAGGTGGCGAAAAAACGAGTGAGATTTTTTTTGACATATTTAATGACTTAATATTACATGGTAAACAAATAGTAATTACTTCTGATAATGCTCCAACTCAATTAATTGGTTTGGACAGAAGAATTATTTCAAGGTTTACAAGTGGATTAATTATTAAAATTGATAATTTAGATATTGAAACAACAAAAAAATTAATTTCAGTTTATGCAAAAAAATATAATATTATGGAACTAAGTCCTGAACTATTAACTAAAATTTCAGCTTCAATTAAAAATGATGTTAGAGAAATTAATGGTTTATTTATGAAACTTGAGTTTTGAAATAAAACAGTTACTGAAGAAGACATCGAAGAATTAATTGCTCAAACTGGTACAAAAATATTTGGAGAAACTACACAAAATAAAATAATTGAAATAGTAGCTAAACATTATGACTTATCATCAGCTATTTTAAAGGGACAAAACAGAACCCAAAAAGTAGTTCATGCTCGTAATGTTTGTATTTATTTAATTAAAGAAGTTTTAGGTAAATCAACTACCGATATTGAAATTTTTTTCAAAAAAAATAGAACAACTATAAGTGCATCAATCAATACGGTTATAATGAAGATGGGTGAATCAAAAGAATTCAAACGTGAAATTCAAATACTTAAAAAGAAAATAAAAGAATCTGAATAGTTACGCACTTACACATCACCATAATAACAATCTAATAATCTTAATAAAAGAATAGAGGTTTAAAATGAATTTTAAAATTAATAGAAAAAAACTAATTGAAAGTTTAGAACGTGTTACTAGAATTATTGATCATAAAAGTTATGTTGCTAGCTTACATGGATTAGTAATTCAAGTTAATGTAGATAATATTTGTTTAATAGCTTCAAATGAAAATGTTTCAATTAAAGATACAATTGAAACTGATCAATATGATTTAAATATTAAAGAAGTTGGAAATATTTTAATCAAGGGTAAATTTGTATTAGATATTTTAAAAAAAATGGATGATGAAATTATTAAAATTTCAAACTTCGAAAAAAACACAGTTTTTATTACTGGTAAAAATAACGAGTTTTCATTAAACATTTTAGATTATGAGGATTACCCATTAATTGGTTTTAATAGAAAAGGAACTGAAATTATTGTTAACGCTACTGATCTTAGAAAAGCTATTAATAAAACAATAATTTCAGTTAGTGAATATAATCAAAAAATTGTATTACGTGGAATTAATCTAAAACTTGAACAAAATAAACTTTATTTATTTGGAACAGACAATTATCGTGTTTCTAGAAATATTATTGAACTTAATGAAAATTCAAATTCTTCATTGCAAGCTAATATTCCATTTAAGAGTGCTAACGAAGTTGTTAAATTGTTAGCTGACTTAGATGAAATAAAAATTATTTTTAATGAAGGAACTGTTTCATTTGTTACTAAAACTGCAATTTTTCAAACAACCCTTCTTGAGGGAAAATTTCCAAATGTTAATGCTGCATTTCCTAAAGATTTTGACACAACAATATTTGCAAAAACAAAAGATATTTTACATGTTATTCATAGAGCAGATATTCCAAATGATGAAGGAAAGATTACAGTTGTAAACTTTATTATCGATGAAAAAAATATAACAATAAAATCAAGTATTAAAGAAATTGGAAATTTTTCAGAAAACTTTACAGATTTTGAGTTAAGGGGATTAGATCAACAAAATATATCATTTAATTCAAAATTTTTATTAGATGCAATTCGTGTTTTTGAAACAAATCAGATTGAAATTAATTTAACAGATTTTAGAAGACCTATTGTTATAAGTTCTATTGAAGATCCAAATTTACATCAAATTGTTTTACCATTATCAACAAATTAAGAAACATGTACAATTTTGTACATGTTTTATTTTTTTAATAAAAAATAAATATATTTATTTACCTCATATTCATATATATACGCGCGTGAGTAGAAAAATGAGGTCATTTTGTGTTAAAATTAATTTTGCTAGGTGAGGAAAATATATGTCAAAAGAAATAAAAAAAATTGATGGTGCTGGTGATTACGATTCTAGTCAAATTCAAGTTCTTGAAGGATTAGAAGCAGTTCGTAAACGTCCTGGGATGTATATTGGAAACACAAATATAAATGGTTTACACCACTTAATTTGAGAAGTTTTGGATAACTCAGTGGATGAGGCATTAGCAAACTTTTGTGATGAAATTAATATTTTTATTACAAACGATAACGAAATTATTATTAAAGATAATGGACGTGGTATTCCAATTGACATTCACCCAAAAACAGGTAAAACAACTTTAGAAACTATTTTTACAGTATTACATGCTGGTGGTAAATTTGATGAAAGTGCTTACAAAGTTTCAGGAGGACTACATGGTGTTGGTGCATCAGTAGTTAATGCTTTATCACTTTATGTTGATGCAGTAATTAGCAGAAATGGTAAAATGTATCACCAACGTTTCCATGATGGTGGTACAAAAGCAACACCTATTGTTGAAATGGGAGTTTCTACAGAAAATGGATCAGTGATTAGATTTAAACCTGACCCATCAATTTTTAAAGAAACTATAGATTGAGACTTTAAAATTATTCATAACAAAATTAAACAAATTGCCTTTTTAACTAAGGGTTTATTAATTGATTTATATGATCAAAGAACAGACAAATATATTAAGTATCAATTTGAAAATGGAATCAAAGATTACATTAAAGAAATTAATTCAGGTAAAGATAAAGTAACTGAATCAATTTTTTATTGTGAAGAGGATTACAAATCAAATGAACATGGTAAAGAAACTATTATTGAAGTTGAAGTTGCTATGCAATATAACCAAATGTATGACGACAATGTTTTTTCATTTTGTAATAACATTTCTACTGTTGAGGGTGGATCACACGTTGAGGGATTTAAACAAGCACTAGTTCGTGTTATTAATCAGTACACTACAACAATCAAAAACTTTAAGCCAACTAAATTTAATTGAGATGATTTAAAAGAAGGAATCAATGTAGTTATTTCAATAAAACACGTTGATCCAATTTATGAAGGTCAAACAAAAGGTAAATTAGCTAATAGAGATGCAAAAGAAGCTGTTAATGAAATAGTTGGAAATAAAATTACAGAATATTTACAAATGAACCCTATTGAAGCTAAAAAGATTATTGAAAAAGTTCTTTTAACTCAAAAGTCAAGAAAGGCTGCTTTACGTGCAAAAGAAGATACACGTAGAAAATCTGCAATTGATACTTTTTCACTTCCAGGTAAGTTGGCTGATTGTGAATCAAAAGATACAACAAAATCTGAATTGTATTTAGTTGAGGGAGATTCAGCTGGAGGTTCTGCAAAAACAGGACGTAACAGAAAATATCAAGCAATTTTATCACTACGTGGTAAAGTGCTTAATGTTGAAAAAGTTAAACAAGCTAGAGCATTTGAAAATAAAGAAATACAATCTATTATTGCGGCTGTTGGTGTTGGAACTAAAGATGATACTAATATGGAAAAATTAAGATACAACAAAATCATTATTATGACAGATGCCGATGTTGATGGAGCACATATTAAAATTCTTTTATTAACATTCTTTTATCGTTATATGAAAGATTTAATATTAGGTGGGCACGTATATGTTGCACAACCACCACTATATAAAATTGAGGCTGGTAAAACAAAATTTGATTATGCATATTCAGATGCTCAATTGGAAGTATTTAAAAAAGATAAATATGCAGGTTCAAGATACCAAATTCAACGTTATAAAGGACTTGGTGAAATGGACGCGATTCAGTTGTGAGAAACAACAATGGATCCTGAAACAAGAACAATGGTAAGAATAAATGCTGAAGATGCATTCTTAGCAAATGAAGTTTTTTCAAGCCTAATGGGTGAAAGTGTTGAAGCTAGAAAAGAATTCATCACTGAAAACGCACAATTTGTAGAAAACATAGATATTTAATAAGGAGTATTAGAAAATGAAAAGAATTGACGAAAATAAATTTATTGATAATACAACTATTATTGAAACAGACATTAAAGATGAAGTAGAAAAAGGTTTTCTTGAATATGCAATGTCAGTTATTGTGTCTCGTGCCCTACCAGACTTGCGTGATGGTTTAAAACCTGTTCACAGACGTATTATTTATGCTATGAATGATTTAAAAATTACTGCAGATAGCCAACACAAAAAATCTGCTCGTATTGTTGGAGAAGTAATTGGTAAATATCACCCACATGGTGATACTTCTGTTTATGATGCAATGGTTCGTATGGCTCAAGATTTTTCATATCGTTATCCTCTAGTTGATGGTCATGGTAACTTTGGTTCAATTGATGGTGATGGAGCTGCTGCTATGCGTTATACAGAAGCAAGACTTACAAAAATATCATCAATGTTGTTAAAAGATATTGATATGAATACAGTTGAGTTTCAAGAAAACTACGATGCAACTGAAATTGAACCTAAATATTTAACAAGCTACTTTCCTAATATTTTAGTAAATGGAGCAACAGGTATTGCTGTTGGAATGGCTACAAATATTCCTCCTCATAACTTAAGAGAAGTAAACGCAGCTATTATAGAATTTATTAGAAATAACAATGTGACAATTCAAGATCTTTTAAAACATATTAAAGGTCCTGACTTCCCAACTGGTGCATTAATGACTAGTGGTTCTCGTACAGAAACTGCCTATTTAACAGGTCATGGTTCTATTACTGTTCGCGCAAAAATTGATGTGGAAACTGGTGACAAGGAAAAAGATAGAATTGTTGTTACTGAAATTCCATACCAAACAAATAAAGCAAAATTAATTGAAAGAATTGTTGAATTATACAGAGACAAACAAATTGTTGGTATTACTGATATTCGTGATGAATCTAACTATAAAGGTATGCGTATTGTTTTAGAATTGGCTAAACATACTAACACTCAAATTATTATTACAAAGTTATTTAAATTTACTAACTTGCAATCAAATTTTTCAATTAACATGTTGGCATTAAATAATGGTATTCCTGTTGTTTTAAATCTAAAACAAATAATTAACTTTTATGTAAGACACCAAATTAAAATGATTGTTAAGCGTTCAATATTTGAACAAGAAAAATTGGCAGCTAGATCGCACATATTAACTGCTATTAGTACAGCATTAGAAGACATTGATGAAATAGTTGAGATCATTAAAAAATCCAAAACGAATGAAGAGGTATTTTCTAAATTTGAATCTAAATATGGATTTGATGCTAAACAATCTAAAGCTATTGTAGATATGCGTTTAGGTAGATTAGTTGGACTTGAACGAGTAAAAATTGAAGAAGAAATTAAAGCAATCAAATCTAGATTGGATGAATTGGTTAAATTAATTGCTTCACAAGATTTGCAAAATGAAACACTTATTAAACAATTACAAGATATTTCCGATAAATATGGAGATGATCGTCGTACAAAAATTATTGATGAATCGATTATTGAAATAGCTGATGAAGAATTAATTGCTGACTCACAAATTATGATTACGTTATCAAAAAATAACTACATCCGTCGTTTGTCATTGGATGACTTTAAGAGTCAAAAACGTGGAGGTAAAGGAGTTATTATTAACGCCTCTGCTGAAGACCACATTGTTATGTCTCGTGTAGGTAGAATGAAAGATGAAATTTTGTTCTTTACTGATAAAGGCCGTGTATTTAGAGAAAAAGCTTATAACATTACTCAATTCACTCGTACTTCACGTGGATTACCGGTTGTTAACTTTATTGAAACTCAAAAAGGTGAAAAAGTTACATCGATTATCCCTATTAAAACACAAACAACTAAATTTGAGTATCTGTTCATGTTAACTGAAAATGGTATCGCTAAACGCGTTAAAACAAGCGATTTTGCTAGAATTAATCGTGTAGGTAAAATAGCTATTACACTGGATGAAGGAGATAAACTTATCTCTGTAGTTCCAGTTACAGGTAAAGACAATGTTCTTATAGGTTCTAAAAATGGACGTATTGTTAAAGTTGGACAAGAAAGCTTTAGATCACTATCACGTAAGTCACGTGGAGTTAAAGCAATTAACCTAGTTGAAGATGATATTGTTATTGGAGCATGTTCAGATTACAAAAATAAATTCATATTAACGATTTCAGAACGTGGAATTATGAAAAAGACACTTATTTCTGAATACTCTAAAATTGGTAGAGGTTCAAAAGGTGTTGCTGGAATGAAGATTAACGATAAAACTGGTCTTTTTTCAACAATGATACCAGTCCGTGAAACAGATGAATTAATTATGATCTCTAATATTGGTAAAATTGTAAAAATTGGACTTGATGAAATAAATGTTCAGTCAAGAAATACTAGTGGTGTAAAAGGAATTGGTTTAGATACGGATGAAGTTATTACTTCAACATGTATTGTATGAAACAAGCCTATTAAAGATGGAATTCAAGAATCATTGATTGAAGACATCGTTGTGGATGACACAATTGAAATTGCTGAGATTGACGGTCTAGAAATGGATGAAATAGATATTACTGATCTAGATAATGAATTGGAAACTTAAAATAATAATAAATATTAAATACGTGTTAATAACGTATTTTTTTATACTACTTATTTTAATGTCTATAATCATAAGTAAGAATGAATTATATATAGAACACTTATAAGTGTAGTGGAGTTTTATGCTAGATATTAAATTTTTAGAAGAAAATAGAGAGTACGCTATTAAACAACTAAACAAACGTAATGCTGATTTTACGAAAATTATTAATGATATATTAAAAGAAAATGCAGAACGCAAACTGACAATTTCTAAATTAGAAACATTAAAATCAGAAAAAAATAAATTAACTAAAAGTATTTCTGAATTAATGAGAAATAAAGATGTATCTGGAGTAAATAAAGTTAAATCTGAAGTTGAAAAAAGTTCTAAAACTATTGGTACGTTAGAAGGAACTTTAAAAAAGATTGAATTTTCATTAAATGAAAAATTAATTTCAGTACCAAATATTCCAAACAAGGATATCCCTATTGGAGTCAATGAAGAACAAAATATTGAAGTAAGAAAATATAATGAAGAAGGAAATGTTTCACGTGAAACACCTCATTGAGATATAGCAACAAAACTCGGTTTAGTTGACTTTGGTATAGGTCCTAAACTAAGTGGATCAAGATTCTTAGTATATACTGGGAAAGGTTCAAAAATGGTTAGAGCTTTGGCTGATATTTTACTTAATCACCATACAAATAACGGATACAGGGAAATGTTTGTTCCTGTTATTGTTAATCCTGAAGCCATGTACGGGACAGGGCAACTACCTAAGTTTGGTGATGATGCTTACAAATTAGAAAATGGGCAATATTTAATTCCAACAAGTGAAGTTCCATTATCAAACATATATGCAAATGAGTTTATTGATGAAAAATTACTACCTATTAAATTAACTGCATTCACACAGTGCTTTAGAAAAGAATCTGGAAGTGCCGGTAGAGATACTAAAGGTATGATCAGATTACATCAATTCAACAAGGTTGAGTTAGTTAAAATGACTAGACCAGAAGACTCAATGAAAGAACTTGAATTGATGGTTGGAGACGCAGAAGCAATTTTGAAACTTTTCAAGCTACCTTACCGTGTAGTTGAATTATGTTCAGGAGATATTGGTTTTAGTTCATTAAAGACATATGATTTAGAAGTCTGATTCCCTGAACAAAACAAATATCGTGAAATTTCTTCATGCTCTAATTGTGGTGACTTTCAAGCTATGAATATGAAAACCAAATTTAAAAACAGTGAAGGTAAAGCTCAATACGTGCACACATTAAATGGATCAGGTGTTGCCATTGATAGGTTATTTGCAGCAATACTAGAAAACTACTTTGATGGTGAAAAGTTAGTACTACCTGATGTATTAAAACCATATTTCAATAATGAAAAATTTATTAAATAACTAAAATGTTTCACATGAAACATTTTTTATTTTATTAGTTAGTATGTTAAAATCATTTTGTCATTGTAGGGGTAACAGCTGAATCAGGTCAGGATCGGAAGATAGCAGCCTTAAGGAAACGTGCCTTGTACTTTGACTTTTTTATTTGGAAAGAAAAACTATGGATTACTTTAAAGAACTTTATAACCTTTTAGATAATTGCGATAAATCACAAGATATACCAGTATCTGCGCTATTGGTTAATAGCAATAGTGAAATTGTTGCTAAATCGTATAATACAAGAAAACTAAATAACAATATATCTGAACATGCTGAAATTAACGTAATAAATGAGTTAATTAGTAACATAAGTTATCAGAATCTTAGTGAATATACTTTATATACAACTTTAAAGCCTTGCACAATGTGCACTGGAGCTATAGAACAAGTTAAAATAAGAAAGGTTTTTTACTATGTTGAAAACAAGTTTAATACTTATGAAAGCCCAAACATTGAATATATACACTTAAGAAATGAGAAAAACATAGACTTATATGTCAAAAAATTACAAAATTGTTTTAAGAAACTAAGGTAAACAAGGAGCCTTTAAAGTAAAATATATTTAATTGATTGAGGGATATTATGCAAAAGAAAAATTCATTATACAGATATTACAGACCCAAAACATTTAACGATGTTGCAGGTCATACAAATCTTAAAAAGATACTTATTGAGCAAATCAAAAACAATAAGTTTTCGCATGCTTTAATTTTTTCTGGTCAGCGAGGTACCGGTAAGACATCAGTTGCCAAGATTTTTGCTAAAGTCATCAACTGTGAAAACCCTAAAGATGCTGCTTCATGTGAAACATGTAATAGTTGTATACAAGCAAATAATAATTCTCACCCAGATATCTTTGAACTAGATGCTGCTTCTAATAATGGTGTTGATGAAATGAGAAATATTAGAGCTAATGTATCTACTTTGCCCATTTTGTCTAAATATAAAGTTTATATAATAGATGAATTTCATATGTTAACAAAATCAGCTTATAATTCATTATTAAAAACACTTGAAGAACCACCTCAACACGTACAATTTATTTTAGCTACAACAGAGTTACATAAAATACCTTTGACAATTATTTCAAGATGTCAAAATTTTAATTTTGCCCGTATAACTAAAGTTGATTTAAAAGAACAAATAAGTAAGATTGCCAAATTGGAAGGCATAGATGTAGAAGAAAAGGCTTTGGATGAAATATTTTATCTTTCAGAAGGATCATTAAGAGATGCAATTAACGCGTTAGAACAAGCTGGTTCGTATGCAAACAAAGTTACTGAGTCAGTATTAAAGGATGTGTTTTCAATAGCAACCAAGGAAGAAAAAATTGCTTTAATAAGCAAGGTTCTTGGTGGAGATGCTAAATATGTTATTAGTTTTTTTGAAAATTCAGAGCAACAGGGTATTGATTTTCAGTCTCTTTCTCTTGATATCATTAACTTAATTAAGGAAATTGTTGAATTTAAAATGGTTGGTGAATTAAAAAAGAATTACAGCATAACTTTAGAAGAGGCAAATAGTTTTAAAAAATTTGATATTAGCTTATTATTTGATTTATCAGATGAAATAGCTAAAGCGTATGAATCTACAAAGGGTTCATCGATTGACAGTCAATTACTGTTAATTGCTTTATTAAAAGTTATTAATGTAAGTAAACTTATAAGTGTAGTAAATTCTGAAGTAGTTTTGAGCAACAAAATAACAAATAAAGAAGTTGAAATGAATAAAACTGAATTACCTCCTTTTAATAAAGAAGAAAAAAGATTAGTTAAAACTGAATTCAATAAGTTAGAGGAAAGTACTAAAACTATTGAAATAAAAGAGAAAATTGTTGATGAAAAACCTAGTGTTTTAGGTGAAACTGACAAAAAAAATGAATTAAAAGAAAAAACAAAAATTACAGAGAACATAGGGAAATATATTCTTGGTGAAGGTATTTTGGATAATATCAATCCTTCAATTGAAATTACTGACTTAAATCTTGATCAAGGCATGTCTGTTGAAGAATTAATTGCCGATAAAACTATTGATAAACTACTAGAAGAAGAAACTGGTGTTATTAATACAATGGATTTAGATACAGAATTGACAATTCCAATTAATGAAAAAGTTGTTTATGATCTATCGTATTTTGAGAATTTAAAGCATCAAGGACCATTGGATAAAAAGTATCAAGATATTGATACTATATGAATAGATGATGCAGAAATAGTTGCAACGCTATTAAACGCAGACAAAGTAAAACGTTTAAAATTTCAAACACTAATAAATCAAATATTTGATATTAGTTCACCTCAATTTGATCCAACACTAGCTAAAAAATTAGTCCCTTTATTTGGTGCAAAAGTTTTAGCGGGTAGTGATACTTCTATTGTTTTGATAATGGATACACCAATATTAAGTAACTATTTACAATATAAAATAAACAATTTGGATTTTAGAAAGCATATATTTGAAAAATTAGATACTGAGTTAATTATTTACAGTGTAAGTAAAGAAAGAACAAAGATTTTAAAAGAAGAATATGTTTTAGCTGCTAAACATCCTGAAGAATATGTTATTCCAAATGTAGATGACTTTTATGAAAGTCTACAAGAGCAAATAAAGGATATGAGTGAGCCACCACTGGCTAAGGAATCTAAAGATTTATTTTTGGATGATGATTACACGGTGATTAAATAATGATAGAAGATATTATTTTAAAATTGAAAGGTATTAACGGTATTAGTACTAAAACAGCAGAAAAAATATTATTTGACTTAATAAGTAATGATAAATTAGACGATCTAACTGAAGTTATTGCAATGATTAATAGTGATTTATCACTATGCGATAAATGCTTTTTTGTTAGAGAAAATAAAAAATGCATTTTTTGTGATGCAAATGATAGGAACAATTCGAAATTGTGTGTAGTTGCTACAATTGCTGATGGGTTTAGAATATCTAAAAGTAAATATGATGGATTAATACATGTATTGGGTGGAGAAATTGATTTAAGAAAAAACATTCTTCCTGATTCATTAGATTTTAATTCCTTGATAAGTAGGGTAAATAATTTTAAAGAGGTTATATTGGCTTTCAACTATACAATTGAAGGTGAAGTAACATCTAATTATATTATTAAAAGATTATCAACAAAGAAAATTAAAGTAACTAAACTTGCCAAGGGAATGCCTGTTGGTAATGTATTGGATTATGTTGACGAAACAACTTTAAATGATGCATTTAAAAATAGAAAATAGGAGATTTATGTTTTTTACATTAGAGGGAATAGATGGCAGTGGTAAAACAACTGCTTCAAAAATAGTGGTAGATAGATTAACTGCTGAAGGTTATGATGTAATTCTCACTAGAGAACCAGGCGGAGATAGAATTGCTGAACAATTAAGAAAGTTTATTCTTTCTACAGAAAATCCAGAAATTACTTCAGGTACAGAATCATTACTTTATATTGCTGCTAGAAAGCAACATGTAGATACAAAGATAGCTCCTGCCGTTGCTGCCGGAAAAATCGTAATTTGTGATAGATTTATGGATTCAACAACAGCATATCAAGGATATGGTCGAAACCAAGATGTTAATAAAATTGATTCAATCCAATCCTTAGTTTTAGAGGCGAATATGCCAATTAAAACATTCTTTTTTGATATTGCGCCAAACAAGGTTGTCTCTCGTTTAAACAATCGCGGTAATTTGGATCGTCTTGAACTGGAGGGTTTACAATTTCAAGAAAGAGTATACAAAGGATACTTGGCATTAGTTAAAAAATATTCAAGCAGATTTGTAGTTATAAATGCTGATCAAGATCAAGAGTCTGTTGCAAATAATTTGTATAATGAACTAGTTAAGGTACTTAAAAAATAATGAATAGATTTGATTTGACAAAAAAAATTGAAGATGAAATATCAAAGCATGACCTACATCATGCTATTTTGTTTGAATCAAATAACAGTAAAAATATAAAAGCATTTGTATCAGATATAGCTAGAATGATTATTTGTCCAAATAATTCAAATCCAAGTGATAATTGTTATTTTTGTGTTGGTTCAATTAAAAACACTATAGTAAATAAAATTGAAATTGTTGATAATGTTTTAATTAAAAAAGCACAAATTGAAAATATGATTGAAAAGTTTTCAGCAAGCTTGATTGTTGAAAATAAAACTAAGGTATACATTATTCATGCTGCTGAATTGTTAGCTGTTGATTCATCTAATGCTCTACTTAAATTTTTAGAAGAACCGTCTCCAAATACTTATGCAATATTGACAACTACTAATGCTTCTAAGGTGATGACTACAATTAAGTCAAGATGTGTTAAATATTCAATACCATTTGAAGCAGAAATTGAATCTGAAGAAAATGAACTTATTGATATAATAAGGAGAAAAGATAAAAAAGCATTATTTTTATTTGGAAACAAAAACAAGAAAACTGATGCAAGTACGTTAATCAATATTATTAAAGAAACATATAAGTTTGAAATTCTTGTAAACCATGTAGAAATTGCCAAAGATTTTTTAGAGGCAATTGAACAGTTCCGTGTAAACAGTTTTACAAATATGGTTTTAGAAAATTTAATAGTAAAAATATATGAGGTAATTTAATGAAATTTGAAACATTTGTTCTTGGTTATAAAGATTTAAAGTTAACACAAGATAATCAAAATTTTGTTTTTACAATTGACTCAATATTGCTGGCTAGATTTATAGACATCAAGTCTAGAACTAAAAAGATATGTGATTTTGGAACTAATAACGCAATTATTCCTTTAGTTATTTCCCAGTATACAAAAGCCAAAATTGTTGGTGTAGATATTAATGCTAACGCTATTGAGATTGCTAAGGAAAGTATCGCTAACAATGGTTTGGAAGAACAAATTATTGTTGTTAATGAAGACATAAAAGAATTTGCTAAAAAAAATAATAATGAATTTGATATTGTATATTCAAATCCACCATATTTTAAAGTTGAAGAAGGAAGTAAGTTTAAAAAAATTTCTCAAGAAGTAATTAATGCAAGACATGAAACAATGATTACTTTAGAAGAAATTATAACTTCTGCTGCTATTTGTTTGAGACACAGAGGTAAATTAATAATGGTTCACATTGCTTCTAGGATGGATGAAATTTTTTATCTATTAAGAAAGCATCATTTTACAATTAAAAAATTAAGAATAATATATTCAAAGAAGGGTGGCGAGGCTAAGAAAATATTAATTGAAGCAGAAAACAGAGGTAATGAAGGTATGACTATTTTGGAACCATTATATGTACATAACGATGATCAAAGTTTTACTGAAGAAGTTAATAAAATGCTCGAAAATTAAAAATGGATTTAAAAGAATTTAAATTAGTCATAGGTGTAAGCGGTGGGCCTGACTCAATGTATTTATTGAATCAAATATTTACTGATAAAAATTATGGGGACATAATTGTGTGTCATGTTAATTACAACTTCAGAGATGATTCTAGTTATGATCAATTTATTGTTGAAGATTATTGCAAAAAAAATAATATAAAAATAAAAATTAAATCAGTTTATTATTCAGAAGAAAAAGGAAACTTTGAAGAATGAGCAAGACTTATTAGATACAATTTTTTTGTTGAGGAAATTAGAAATAATGGTTTTAGCAAAATAGTGATTGCTCATAATTTAAACGACCATGCTGAAACTTTTTTGATGCAAACTTTAAGAAAAAGCATTGTCACTTATTATGGAATAAATCCCATTGGTGAATATGATGGAGTTCAGGTATTGCGACCAATATTAGATTTGAAAAAATCTTTTATATTAAATGAATTGAATAAAAATGGAGTTAAATACGCAGTTGACTCAACAAATGAAGATGAATCTTATTTGAGAAATAAGATTAGAAAAACTTTAACCGATAAAGAGATAGATAATCTTAAAGTCCAAGCCGAATTAGAAAATAAAACAGTTGATAAATTTAACAAAAAATATGAGCATTTATTTAAGTCAAATTCATTTGATAAAACTATATTTGTTGATATGGACGATTTTGAAATTAATAGATTTGTTTATTGTTGAATCAAAAATAATGATTCTACAAATAGTATTATGAAAAAGAAAAAAAAGTTTGTTAAAGAGGTAGTAAAACAACTTGGCTCAAGTAAAAATCTAAAGATTGTTACGGATCACTTAATAATTAATAAACAAAAAAACCAAGTATCAATAGAGATGGTTAGTAATTAGTTATTAATATATAGATATGAATGATATATAATTAAAAGTGAAATGATTTTCTAACTAAGATAATGGAGAAATAAATGAAAAATAATAAAAGAAAAAGATCGATATGAGTCGGGATAATTATTGCTTTAGTAGTAGTATTATTAATCGCAATTATCTTTATTGTAAAAGCTGGAACAATTAATTATCTATCACCAGAAGAATTTTTAAGAATGTTTGAACTAGGTCAAATCCGTCCTGAAAATATGATTATTGAACAGTTATCATCTGGTGACTCAATAATTACTGGTAAATTTATTCAAGGCAATTCATATGCTCAATTTAAATTCATATTGAGTCGTAATGTTATGGGGGATGAAATATACAACAATATTAGAAACGCCTTGGATGGAACAATAACTCAAATAAGAGAACAAAGTGTTTGACTTGGATTAATATCATCGTTCTTACCAATGTTAATTCTAATTGCTTTCTATATATGAATTTTCTCTGCAATGTCAAAAGGTGGAGCAGGTGGAATGCTTGGTGGTCAAAAATCAAAACCAAGACAAGTAAAATCTAATGTTAAATTTTCAGATATAGCTGGAATTAATGAAGAAAAAGCAGAATTGATTGAATTGGTTGACTACTTAAAAAAACCTGAAAAATATGCAGCTCATGGAGCTCGTGTACCTAAGGGAGTATTAATGGAAGGACCTCCAGGGACAGGTAAAACACTTCTTGCTAAAGCTGTTGCTGGTGAGGCAGGTGTTGCCTTCTTCTCAATGGCTGGATCAGAATTTGAAGAAATGTTTGTAGGACTAGGTGCTAGTCGTGTTCGTGATTTATTTGGGGATGCTAAAAAAGCAGCTCCATGTATTATTTTCATTGATGAAATTGATGCTGTAGGTAGAAAAAGAAACTCTTCAATGGGTGGTGGAACAACAGAACAAACTCTTAACCAATTGCTTGTTGAAATGGATGGTTTTGAAATTAACTCAGGTGTTATTGTTATGGCAGCTACTAACCGTGCTGACGTACTTGATAGTGCGTTGTTAAGACCAGGACGTTTCGATAGAACAATTCAAATTTCATTACCAGATATTAGAGAACGTGCAGACATTTTAAAACTGCATTCACGTAATAAATCAGTATCTCCAAAAATTGATTGAAAAAACATTGCTGAGAGAACTCCAGGTTTTTCAGGAGCTCAATTAGAAAATGTTCTTAATGAGGCTGCTATCTTAGTTGTTAGAGGAGATAGAAAAATTATTGAATTAACTGATATCGATGAAGCTATAGATAGAGTTATTGGTGGACCTGCTAAAAAATCAAGAGTTATGACACTTCATGATAAAGACGTTGTTTCTTATCATGAAGCAGGACACGCATTGATTGGTATGAAATTAGAATCAGCATCAAAAGTGCAAAAAGTTACAATTATACCCCGTGGATCAGCTGGTGGTTATACAATCATGACTCCAAAAGATGAATCAAATTTCTCGTCTATTGATGATTTAAAAGCAACAATTATAGGTTATATGGGTGGTCGTGCTGCTGAAGAAATTATGTTTGGTAAAAACAAAGTTACTACAGGTGCACATGATGATTTGGATAAAGCTACAAATATTGCTCGTAGAATGATTACACAATTTGGTATGTCTGATTTAGGACTAACTAAATTTGTAACTATGCAAGAAGAAGCTGCAGGATATATGAAAGGAACTTACTCTGATTTAGTTGCATCTAAAATTGATGAGGAGTTAGCTAAAATTCTGAAGCATTCTTATCAAGAAGCAATCAAAGTTATTAATGCAAATAAACCTGAATTAGAATTGATTGCTGAATCACTACGTGTTTTAGAAACAATTACTTCAGAACAAATTGAATACATTGATAAAAATATGAAACTTCCTGAAGAAGTTGTTAGAGAAAAAGAATCAAGAAGTAAAAAAGAAGAAGAAATCAAAAATGGTGATTTGATTGAATTATCACCTGATGATGTAGATTAATTAAAGTGGTGTTAAATCACTTTTTTTATTTATAATAAAACTTATGAGTATTACATTAAGAGCTGTTAATAATGACTTAAATATTGCAATTGCAATAGTAGACATTACAGATACATTACAAGAAAATATTGATTTGCAAAGTACAAATTTTTTGACATCAACTATGTTGGGTAAGTTTATTTGTACATCGATACTAACTAATTTAAATAATAAAGATTCTCAACTTGAAACAAGATTTCAATTAACTACTGATGGTTTATTGGAACAGTTAAGTGTAGATATTTATGACAATCATTATAGAGGCAAAGTAAAAAATATTTTATTAGACCCTTCGTCCCTAGATTTAAAAAAAGATATTTATGATCAAATGTTGGGAACAGAAGGTCAAATAGCTCAATATAAGATACGAGAGGGACTTATTTTGTCTGAGTCTGCAATTGAAATATCGGGAAGCGATATCGATACAAACGCAATGATTTTTACTAAAAAAAGTGAACAAATAAATAACATAATTGCAACAACAACAATAATTAATGAGGATAACAAAGTTATTAGATCATGTGGAATTATGATTCATATGTTACCTGGATTTACTAATGAAAATGTGACATTTCTTGAAACAAAAATTGGTAACACTCGTTACATGAAAGAGGTTCTTGCTAAAACAATGAACTACAACAATTTAGTTGAAGATATAGCTCCTGGATCAAAAATCTTAAGAGTCAGTGATGATTTAAAATACAAATGTAAGTGTAGTTATGATAAATCACTTTCTTTTATTGAGTTACTACAACCAAGTGATATTCAAGAAATTATTGATAATAAAGAAGAACCAGAAATTGTTTGTGAGTTCTGCGGTAAAAAATATAGAATATCATTAAGCGATATTAATATATAATTAATTAAAATAATAAAACGAGGATTTAGATATGTTAGAAAAAGATTTAGAACAAACTGCTAAAGATAACTCAGTAGTTGAAAACCCAACTAACAATGAGCAAACTGAAACAGTTTCTGTTGAAAGAGATTATAAAGAAATTGAATATACTGATTATGCTTATGATGATGTTAAAGAATTAAAGAGTTTACAAAAGCAAAATGCAAAATTAATCAAAAAATATTCAAAAGAAGTGTTAGATGGTGCAATTATTTCAACAACTAAAACAGTACCAAACACTGATGAAAATATTATTGAATTGAAGAATGTAAGAAAAGCTTATTCAAATAAATCAAATACAACTCCGGTTTTGAAAGGGATTGATTTAGAAATTAAAAAAGGAAAAGTTGTTATTATTCTTGGGCCATCAGGTTCAGGTAAAACTACATTACTTAACGTGATTTCAGGATTGGATAAAGTTGATGCGGGAGACATCTTTGTTTCAGGTCATAACTTATTATTATTAAAAGATTCACACCTAACAAAATTCCGTAGAGATAATGTTGGTTTTATTTTCCAACAATATAATTTATTACAAAACCTTACTGCAAGAGAAAATACTGAAATAGGTGAAAACTTAAATAAGAGAAAAAATAAAGGATTCAAAATTGAAGAAATATTTGATCTTATTGGTATGGCTGAGCAAATTGACAAATACCCACACCAAATGTCTGGGGGTCAACAACAACGTGTTTCTATTGCTAGAGCAATTGCTAAAAACCCCAAAATACTTTTTGGTGATGAACCAACAGGTGCTCTTGATGAAGAAATGGGTAAAAGAGTATTAGAAATTCTAATTGATGTTAACCGTAAGTTTAACACAACAGTTATTATCGTTACTCACAACCCTAATATTGCTAAGATTGGAGATCAAATTATTCACGTTGCAAACGGTAGAATTGGATCAAATGAACTGAACAGTAAACCTATGAAACCAGCTGATATTGACTGATCGTAATTAAAAAACTCCTTAATATTAAAGGAGTTTTTATTTGTTAATTTAAACCAAATAACATGTTAAAGCTGCAAACCATATCAATTTTTAAATAGATTTCATATAATCATATAAATAACAAGGAGGCTTTATGCCAATAATTAAATTCAGTGGTACAACCCAAAAACAGATAGAAGAATATTCAAAAAAGGTGGACGAAATTTGTGAATTGATTGTAGCCAAAAAAGAAAATATATTTTTTATAAATCAAGATGTAGACGTGGTTAGAGGTAATGGAGAATATTCTATTATTGTTAATGTTGAGTGAATGAGTAGATTAGATAAACAACAAATTTTTGCAGACCATTTAAAATCGTTTTTTGGAAAAGAAGGAACAACTGTTGGCGTAATTTTTTATGATATAAATGAGAAATTTTATTTGAATGGAAAGAAAGTAGGCTAATTGTATGTTTATAAAAAATATTGAAGTTAAAAGCAAAACAATTTTAGGCCCAATGGCTGGAGTTTGCGACACTGCATTTCGTATTATTTGTAGCGAACTAGGAGCAGGAATGGTTTACACAGAGATGGTAAGCATTGAAGGTTTAAAACATAAAAATTTGAGAACAGAGTCGATGACTTACATAGCACCTGAAGAATCTATTACTGCATTACAAATATTTGGTGAAGACAAAGAAAGCTTTGCTAAGGCTGCAAAATATGTTAGTGAAAATTCTGAATGTCAAACTATTGATATAAATATGGGGTGCCCGGCCCCAAAAATTGCCTTAAAGTCTAAATCAGGTTCTTCACTTTTAAGGGATGTTAATAAAATAGGCGAAATAGTTAAAGCAACAGTAGAAAATTCAACTAAACCAGTGACTGTAAAAATGCGTTTAGGTTGAGATTCAAAGACTCTAACTATATTGGAGGCTGCAAAAATAGCAGAAGAAAATGGGGCGTCAGCAATCGCTATACATGGAAGAACACGTGAAGAAATGTACCGAGGAAATGCAGATTGGTCGTGGATTAAAAAAGCAAAAGAGTTACTAAAAATTCCAGTTATTGGAAATGGTGATATTACTGACGAAGAATCTGCAAGAGATATGTTTGAACAAACTGGTTGTGATGCAATTATGATATCTCGTGGAGCTCAAGGTAACCCTTGAATATTTAGACAAATAGATCATTATTTAGCTACTGGAGAAAAACTAGCAAGGCCAACTTTTGAAGAATGAGCACAAGTTGTTAGAAGACATTGAAGTCTAGTTGTCAAATATAAAGGTGAAGATTTAGCAAACAGAGAAATGAGAAAACAATTTGTTTGATATATAGGGACTCTTCCTAAAAAAGAAATATGTAAACAGATGAAAGAAGAAGCATCAAAAATTAATGGGATAAATGACATAAATAGAATAATAGATATGTATAATTTAAATGTTGAGGGGTAAGTATGTCACAAAGAAAATTTAGCGAGCAAGAACTTGTTAGAAGAAAAAAATATGAAGATTTGGTAGCTAAAAAAGTTGATCCATTTCTAGAAGATAAGTTTGACAGAAACACAACAATCATTAATTTAAATAATGACTTTTCAAAATTTTCAAAAGAGGAATTAGAAACAAATACAAAATCATTTAAAATTGCCGGAAGAATTCGTGCTTTTAGATTGGCTGGAAGTAAAGCTGCGTTTGTATCAATTCAAGATCAAGATTCAAAAATACAAATTTATGTAAGACAAGATGTTATTGGAGAAGAAGCTTTTGAACTATTCAAAGACCTTGACCTTGGGGACATAATAGGTGTTGAAGGAACAATGATGAAAACTAAAACAGGTGAATTAACTTTGCGTGTTAGTTCATATGTTTTATTAACAAAAGCTCTAAGACCTCTTCCTGATAAATTTCATGGTCTGACAGATATCGAAGAAAAATATAGAAGAAGATATGTTGATTTGATTATGAATGAAGAAACAATGTCAACGTTTAAAAGTAGAACAAAAATTATAAGAACAATTCAAAATACTCTAGATGAAAAAGGTTACTTTGAAGTTGAAACCCCAATTCTAAACCCTTTGCGAGGGGGAGCAGCAGCTGCACCTTTTTCAACTCATTATAATGCTTTGGATTCTGAATTTTATTTAAGGATAGCTACAGAATTACACTTAAAAAGACTAATAGTTGGTGGTTTTGAAGGAGTATATGAAATTGGAAGATTATTTAGAAATGAAGGTATCAGCACAAGACATAATCCAGAGTTCACAACTATTGAATTATATGTAGCATATGAGAATATTGATTTCTTGTATCTAATTGCAGAAGAACTAATTAGAAAGGCATGTATGGCTGTGAATAATACATGCAAAATTGAATATGGTGGTAACAAGCTTGATTTAAATAAACCATTCAAAAAATGACATATGGTTGATGCTATTAAAGAAATTACTGGAGTAGATTTTTGAAAAGAAATGAGCCATGCAGAAGCTTTAAAAATTGCAAAAAAACATAAAGTTCACGTAGAAAAACACCACCTAAGTGTTGGACATATTATTAACTTATTTTTTGAAGAATTTGTTGAAAGTACAATTATAGAACCCACATTTATTACAGGACACCCAGTTGAAATTTCTCCACTTTCTAAAAGAAATAAACAAGATCCAAGATTTACAGATAGATTTGAATTATTTATTGTTGGTAGAGAATATGCAAATGCATTTTCAGAACTTAATAATCCAATTGATCAATATGATAGATTTTTAGATCAAATCAAGGAAGCGGCAGCAGGAAATGATGAAGCCACTGATATGGATATTGATTTTGTTGAGGCACTTGAATATGGTATGCCTCCAACTGCTGGTATTGGACTTGGTATTGATAGACTAGTAATGTTGTTAACTGGAAGAGATTCTATTAAGGATGTACTACTTTTTCCTCAATTAAAAAACAAGGATTAATTAATGAAAAAAATCAAAATAGGCTATGCCTCAAAATTGAATGTTAGAGAAACAATAAACTCACTTAATCAAATTAAAGTGAGTTTATTTGCTTCTCTAACTGAAAGGTTTAACTTAACTCAATTTGATAGTGGTCTTGTCACTGAAAGAAAATTGTGACTAAATGATGATTACAAATTAACTCAAAGAGCCATTGATTTTGACATTAAATTGAAACAAAATTTTGGAGAACTATTAATCTCAAACAATAAATGAAGAAGATATTTTTTATATAAAAACAACTTTTCTATTGGAGAAGGTGTGTTGACAGAATTCAACTGTGTTAGAAGAAATATAGAACCATCAAGTACTAAATCAATTATTTATAAAGAAATTGGTTTTGATCAGATACAAGAAAATTATTCAGTAGAAAAAGTTAATACTGTAATTTCTGAAATTTATAGAATAATTAAAAAAGCTGATAAAACAATTGTTAATGAATATAAAGAATTATCAACTAATCACCTTTCTAAATCAATTACATTTGTTAAGTATTCACAACTTAGAAAGCTTTATCCACTACTAAATATGAAAGAAAGAATTGATCAGTTCGGGCAAGAACACGGTTCATTTGTTCTTACTAATTTTATTAAGAACCAAGCAGCTTCAAAAGATTTAGATCAACAATCAAATGATGTTTTTGATTTTGACACATATGTCGAATTGTTTGTTTATAACAATGTTATTGAATCTTCTGTTTCACTTGCTTATGCAAGTTACCAAGTTGGAAGAGAGGCTTTGAAAAAACAAAACATTATTTCAAGAGAAGGTTGAAAATCTGAAACTGACTACAACCACTTGATTAAGAAAAACGAGCTGCCAATTACAATAACATCAGGATTATATACAAATGCAATTTCTATGTTAATTTTGGAAAAGGAACACATAGCTGAAGTTCATGCTTCGTTGTGGGATGAAGAGTTTATTGAGAATTGTGAAAAAAACAACATTGATATTTTTGTGTAATTGATAGTATAATCTTTTTTAAGAGTTAATTATTTTACGTAGTTAACTCCTTGCCGCTTTAGGCCACAGACCATAAGGAGAGAAAGTTATGAAAAGAACATATGAAGTAATGTACATTTTAGACCAAAACACACCTAACGTAGAAGAATTAAGAAAGAAACTTGAAGATATTTTATTAGTTGATGGAGGAAAAATTGTTGAATCAGAAGACTGAGGAATCAAAAAATTTGCGTACTTAATTAATAAAAAAGATGCAGGAAGATACGTAGTACTTATTACTAAAACAAGTTCAGAAAATATTTTAGAGTTCCAACGTATTGCTGGAATTGATAGAAATGTTATTAGAACAATGGTAATTAATACTGAAAGTGAACAAAACTACATTCAAACAACAAAGTTGTCAAAAACTGATGTTGCTAAAATGATGGATGATATGAAGAAAGCATATGATGCTAAGAAAGTTGAACGTTTCAACAGATTCAATGCAACAAATGCTGACGGAACACCAAACCCATCATATGACCCAAATAAAAAGCCATGAACAAAACCAGATTACAATAAATCAGGAACAAACAAAGATGGTAAACCATATACACCAAGAACAGCTACTGTAAACACAAAACCTACAGAAGCAAAACCAGCAGCTCCTAAACCAGCTCCTAAGAAGTAGTTAAATGAATTCAGTTAATTTAATCGGAAGAATTACTAAAGATATTGAAATTAAAACAACGTCTAATGGTAAACCATATGTACAATTCACACTTGCTGTAGATGATTTTTTCGGTGGAGAAAGACAAACTCAGTTTATTTCATGTATTGCATGAAATAGACAAGCTGAAAACATGGCTAGATATTTAAAAAAAGGATCTCCAATTGCTGCTGAGGGATCAATCAACGTAAGAACAGAAAATAAAAATGGGCAATATACAACATACACAAGTGTAAATATTGCTAAAATTACATTCTTAGAATCATCAAGCGGAGGATCACAATCTCAAGTAAAAGGCACTAATCAAACATCATCACTAAATAATTATGGTTATGATTTGGTTGAAGAAAAAGAAGAGAGTCCAAAAGTTAACAATGATTCAATTTTATGAGAGGACTAGAATATGAAAAAAGTAATTAAAAGAAAAAAGGTCAATTTTTTTGCAAAGAACAATATTGACTACATTGACTATAAAGATGTTGAATTATTAAAAAGATTCATTTCTAAAACAGGGCAAATGTTACCAAGACGTGTTACAGGTACATCACCAAAACACCAAAGAGCATTAGCTACTGCTGTTAAAAGAGCAAGAATAATGGGATTATTACCATTCATTACTGAATAATAAATAATAGAACGGTATAAAATCCGTTTTTTTATTTATCTTTATATAGGGTCTTATTGTTATAATAAGAATAATTAATTCGAGGTTCTATATGAAAGTAATTCTACTAACAGACATTAAAAATGTAGGTAAGAAAAATGAAATAAAAGAAGTATCAAATGGATATGCTAGAAATCAATTAATACCAAAAGGTTTGGTAATTCAAGCAAATGATTTCAATATTGAAAAAAGAAAAAGAAATCAAATTGAAGAAGATAAAAAAAACGATATTGAAACACAAAAAGCAAATGAAATAAAAAATAAAATTGAATCATTAAATATAAAGTTATATTTAAGAATGAATAATAAGTTAGTACAGGGTTCTGTTAATGGTGCTGCCGTGATTCATGAAATGCAAAAACATAATATCACACTTACAAAAAAATCTTTTGTAGAGAATATAAATCTTAGATCACTTGGTGAGCATACAATTATTTGTAAACTATCACATGGGGTAAAAGCTAATTTAAAAATAACAATTGAGGGGAAATAGTTATGAATAATCAAGAAATGTTAGAGCGTGTAGAAGCTGACCTTTTAGCAATGGCTATGAACTCAGAAACTGTTGCATATGAAGTCATATCCAATTTAAACAAAAATGATTTTTCAACTGAAAAACATTCAATCATTTTTGAAGCCATTTCTCACCTTGTATCTAAAAATATAGTTGTATCAACTACTCAAATTTCAGACTATTTAGAAACTGAAAAAAAATTAGAAATAATTGGAGGGAGACCAACTATATACGATATTACTACTTTATTTTTTACTGATGAGGGGTACTCTGATTTACTTGATGTAGTTATGAGGCATTCAAAAGGTAGACAGCTTGATAAAATTTTGGATAGTATTAAAAACAGTAGAAATGAGGGTGGATACATTGATCAAATTATTGCGAGTGCTCAAGAAAAAATTCTAGGTATTAATATGACATCAAAAAAAGATGAACCTGAAAGTGTTAAAGATATTCTTGGGGATGTTATTAAACATATGCAGGAATTGTCTGAGAGATCATCAAATAAAATTACTGGTGTTGATACTGGATTTAGTGAATTGAATAAAATAACTGATGGATTCCAAAAATCTGATTTAGTTATTTTAGCTGCAAGGCCATCAATGGGTAAAACAGCATTTGCCCTTAACTTGGCATTTAATGCTTCAGATAAAATGAGAAAAGAAAAAGGTGGAGTTGCATTTTTTTCACTTGAAATGCCAAAAGAACAGTTAGTTCAAAGAATGATTTCATCAGTTGGTGGAATTGATGGATCTCAAATTAGAAATGCAAGAAATGTAAATTGAGCAAACATTACTGATGCTTCAGATATTTTACGTGAACAAAATATTATCATTGATGACACTGCTTCAATTAATGTTTTACAAATTCAATCTAAGCTTAGAAAAATGAAACATGAAAACAATATTAAAATTGCTTTTATAGACTACCTGCAATTGATCAATTCAATCAATCCAAACCCAAGTGGACGTCAACAAGAAGTTTCGGAAATATCAAGACAACTTAAAACAATTGCTCGTACATTAGAAATACCAATTATCTGTCTATCTCAACTTTCTCGTTCAGTAGAAAAAAGGGAAGATAAAACTCCTATGATGTCCGATTTAAGAGATTCAGGTGCTATTGAGCAAGATGCAGACATCATTATGTTCTTGTATCGTGAAGGTTATTACAAAAAAGAAGAACTTGAAAGTACAAATACAGATGTGATTATTGCAAAACACCGTAATGGCGCAATTGGTACAATTTCATTGGACTTTATTAAAACATTTGGTAAGTTTGAAAATAAAAAAATGTAATATATAATTAACATTCAAATGGAGATATACATGAAAAAACTAATATCATTAATTGGTGCCATAACATTAACTACGTCAGTTGCTGCTGTTTCAGTTGTTTCATGTGGTATGAGAACTAATTCAATTAATTTTACTATTAATGGTAAGAATTATGACAAAACTAAAGATTGAAGAGGTCAACCTCAAAATCTTATGATGAATATTTTAGAACTTTTAACATTTGATAAACGTAAATATACTAATGAAGTTACTGCAAATAAAGTTCTTGAGACTTTAGGCGAAAATGCTGAGCTTTTAAATTTATATAAATTGACATATAAAAATAAAAAATATGAGGACTTAAATAAAAGATTAAATTCAATAAATAATGATGGTATTAAATCATTTGATTTTAATTGAGGTCAAACAAGTGTTGATGAAGAAACAAATCCAAATGTAATCAAAGGTACAGATTTAAAATTTACAGTTATTACTCAAGAGTATGACAATAAAAATAATGGTTCAAAACCAATTGTAAAAAGTGCCAGTCCAATGTCTTATGATGCGGTTGTTGGAGATTCAGATATTTGAGGCGAAAATGAAGATGAAGCTAAAAAATTAAAGGATAAATTCACTTCACTTTATAAAGAAATGGAGTTCACAATAATTGGTAATTTACCATCTGGTATGCCTGATCCAGGTGTAATTATTAAGGAAATAACAGAGGAGCAAGCTAAAGATAGAATATTTAACGATTCATTTGATTTTAACTTCATAAAAAAAGATACTAAAGAAAATGAACCTGAAAACTATTTATTTGATGCTTTACAAGCAACAAATACCAAAGTTGGCGACTTTAAAACCAAAATTGGTTTTGGAGATCTTAACGGTAAACAAAAGAATGATATAGATATTGAATTAGAAATTAAAAATACTGAACTAGTTTTATCACCTAGTGTTATCGCTGGTAAAACTGTAGTTAATGATGAAGATAAGAAGACAACTAAAACTTATATCATGACTTGATTACCATCAGTATATTCTTATGTGAGCACGTACAAAAATTTAGTTGAGAAAAAAAATATTTTTGAAAAAGCAGATATATCACTTATTTAAACTATTTAAAATCAAATGTTGATCATTTGATTTTTCATTCATTTTAATTGACAAATATTACACATATTTATTACTGTTTATTTAGTAAAATATAAAAATAAGGAACTTTAAGTTATGAGTACTTTTACAGATATAAAACACCAACTTTTACAAGGTTCTAATTTGGCGATAGCTGTTTCAATTTTTATTGGAATTGTCGCAGTTTTTTATATCTTATATAACTGAGGATCATATGTTTTTTTAAAGGAAAAATATCATGGTGTTAGATTTACTACAAAAAATATAACTGGTATGACAATGCTTATAGCAGTAAGTGTGAGTGTAACTATTGTTATATGTATGACAGTTCCTATTTTTGTTCTACCTCCAATTAGAATAGCAGTTGAGGGTATTTTAGTTAAGATGTCAGGATTTATTTTTGGACCAGTGATTGGATTAATCATTGGTGGAGTAACTGAACTATTGGTTATGTTCTTTGTTCCATCATATATTCACCCAGCTTACATAATTATTATGTTGGGTTATGGATTTTTTGGAGGAATAGCTTCTTCATTTATGAGAGCATCAAAAGGAAACTACTGAGTTACATTTGGAGTAATTAATGTTTTTTTACTTATTTATGGTGTGTTTATTTTGTCAATATATGGTGGTAATGCACCACTAGGGACTGAATGTATTAATGGAGTTGAAGTTGCTATTCCAATTAAAATATTAAAATGAGAAATTGAAGCGAAATACTTTGCTATTATGTTTGGTGTTATGTTGGCAGCTGTTGCAGTAATTACTTGAAGTATTGTTTTTGTATTACATATTAAAAAGAAAACAAAAACTTTGACAGTTCTAGTTCCAATTTTATTGTTGACAATTTCTACAGAATTTGCTCTAACCATACTCGTCAGCTCCTGGGGAGAAGCAGCCTTATTTGGTGTTGGAGATGATGGTTATTCTGCAATGGTGATAAGTAGATTAATTCAAGCACCATTTAAAATTATATTTAATACTGCGGTTTTATTCACAACCTATAAAATAATAGGACCACTAATAAAAAGGGACTTCTAGGTATTGTGAAAATTTTAGATTCAATTTCAAATAAAAAAATTGACTTAAACAACAAGTCAGTAAAAATATATACTTGCGGACCAACTGTTTATTCAAACATTCACATAGGAAATGCAAGACCAATATTGCTTACCGATACGTTGGTAAGATTTTTATCTTATAAAAATATTGATGTTGAGTATATGATGAACATTACAGATATTGATGACAAAATTATTAATAAAGCAATTTCTGAAAATACTACCGAATCAGAAATAACAAAAAAGTACACAGACGAATTTATTGAAGATTTAGAAGGAATGAATATAATCATGCCAAATAGATTTGTGAAAGTTTCTGAAGAAATTTCAACAATAGAGATATTTATAAAAAAGTTAGTGGATGCTAAAAAAGCATATGTGAAAAATGGAAGTGTTTATTTTGATTTGAAAAACAATCTAAATACTTATGGGTATATTTCAAAACAAAAAATTGATCAATTAATATCAGAAGAAATTTCTAATGAAAAAAATGATCCATTAGATTTTGCACTATGAAAGTCAACATCAATTGGGTTGAATTGAGATTCACAATTTGGAAAGGGTAGACCGGGCTGACATACTGAATGTGTTGCTTTGATTGACAAATACTTTAAAAAGAGTTTAGATTTACATGTTGGGGGGATTGATTTAAAATTCCCTCATCATGAAAATGAGCGCATTCAATTTTATAGTTTATACAAAACTGAACTTTCAAAAATTTGAATGCATAACGGGTCATTAAATGTTAATAAAGAGAAAATGTCGAAGTCACTTGGGAACATTGTGAATCTTAGAGATTTTCTTAAAGTTAATTCTCCAAATATTTTAAGATTATTAATGCTAAAAATAAATTACTCAAACCCATTATCAATTACTGATAAGGATATTGAAGATGCAAATAAATGAATATCAAAAGTTACGAATACAATTAAACAATCACTTATTAATAGCAAACTTGAATTAATAAAGGAATTCAATTTAAATTATTTAGAAGAGTTTGATAGTTACATGAACGATAATCTAAATACAGGACAAGTAATAACTCTTGTCGATAAAATTGTTAAAGAAATTAATTCTCAAATATCAAAAAAAGAATTTAGTAATCTGTATTTACAATTAATAAAAATATTAGAAGTATTAGGAATAAAATTTAAATTATCAAATATCAATGAAAAAGAAATTACACTTTTAAAAAATTGAAAAAAATACATAAACGAAAAACAATTTAATAAAGCAGATGAAATAAGAAGTGAATTAATTGAACTAGGAGTACTATAATGAAAGATTTTTTATATGGAAGAAAACCTGTATTCAATATTTTGATGAATAATCCTAAAATTGTTAAATCACTTTTTATTCAAGAATCAATTGTTCTAACAAAGCAAGAAGAAGAAATTTTAAGTAGCCTTAAAATTTATGTATCGAAATTACCTAGAAGAAAGATGGATGATATTACTCTTGAAAATCACCAAGGTGTTATTTGTGAAGTTAAGGAATTTCAATACACACACTTTGGAGATATTTCAAAAAATCCCGACAAATATAAAACAATACTTTGTTTGGATAAAATTCAGGATCCACATAACTTTGGGGCTATTATCAGAAGTGCTGCATTATTTGGTGTAGATTTAATATTGATGTTAGACCATAGTCAGGTTGCAGTGAATGCAACTGTTTTTAAAACATCAGCAGGTACTTTGTTTAAAACAAAGATTGCACGAGTTTCAAACTTATCTAATGCAATTGAACAATTGAAAAAAGGAGGCTATTGAGTTTATTGCTCAGCTTTAACAGATGATTCTGTTGAAATTGATGAAATAAAATTTGATACTAAATCTGTAATAATAATTGGAAACGAAGGAGAAGGCGTGGGACAAAAAATTCAAAATATCTCAGATTACAAATTCAAAATTAAAACTAAAAATATAATTGATTCACTAAACGTATCTGTTGCTACAGGAATTATATTGCACTCTTTAAATAAAGGGCGTGGATAATAATTATTTAGTATTAATATATCAATCTTGTGAATATTTAGAAAAACAACAAATACATGAGCTGGCCGAGTTATTAACCAAGATGACTTGGAAGGCAGCCAAATCATTTTCATCAATTGGTTTAGACAAAGAAGACATGTACTTTATTTGTTGACAATCAATAAATACTTATCACGATAAGTACGGAAGATTAGAGTTCAATGAAATGAAAAAAATTGTTTCAATAACATTCAAAAGAAGAATCTTTGATAGAATTAGATCTGTCAAGGGACGCGGTAAAGTTCCAGTCACAGAAATAATTTACAATAATGATTTGTGTTTATATAATTCTGTTGTTCTTGAAAGTGGTATTGAAGATATAAGTTTTAAATTATATTGTGAATATTATTTAGATGGATTAGATTCCGACTCAGAAAAAAAGACAATAGAATTGATTTTAAGTGGTCATAATAAAACAGAAGTTTCTAAAATTATGAACTTATCTAACACAGTGATTAACAAAAGATATAATAATTTTATCAATAGCTATAAAACAATGTTGAATTAATAAAGTTTAACTATGTTATACTATTGACATACAAGCAATAGAAATATTGCTTTTTTATTTGGAGAAAATAATGATTAGATCAAAGAAAAAGATATTGTTAATTTGTGAAGATTGTTTGTCTAGAAATTACTCTTTTACAAAGAGTTCAATTTCACAAAAGGATAGATTAGCAATCAAAAAGTTTTGCCAAACTTGTAATCAACATACATTGCATAAGGAATCAAGATAGTGAATAGAGAAGAAAAAAAAGCGGTTAAGATAGCTGCAAAAATAGAAAAGCGTGAAGCAAAGAAAAAAAGAAATGAAGAGCGCTTAGCAATGAAAGCACAACTACTTGGTGGTTATGAAGACATCGAAGCTAATAAAGATACAATTATCGAAGAACATGAAATTAAGAAACTTCACAAAAGTGAGGGTAGAAAAGTTCATTTTAAAGAATTTCCAATCAAATTATTAAAAGAAGCAAATAAATTAAAAACCCCAACAAGAAAAGAACTTGGTAAAAAGTTCGTTACAGTATTAATTTTTATTACGGTGGCAGCATTAGTATTCTATGCCTTAGATTTAGGTTTAGTATCATTGTTCCGTGAATTACACATTATTAAATAGAGGAACCATATGGAAAAATTAAATTTAGAATTATTAGAAGAATTAGAATCTTTTAAAGGACAATGATTTGTTGTTAACTGTTACTCAGGTCACGAAGATAAAGTTGCAAGTGATATCAAACAAAAAATTACAACAAACAACTTGAGCTCAACAATCTTTAATGTTAGAGTTTCTAAACATTCAGTTTTTGATAAAAACAAAAAAGTTGTTGATAAAAATAAATTCCCTGGATATATTTTTATCAACATGCTAATGACAGACGAAACATGATTTACAATTCGTAATACTAATGGTGTTACAGGGTTTATTGGATCATCAGGAAAAGGAGTTAAACCTTTCCCAATTACTGCTGAAGAAATTGCCCGTATGTTGAATATGAAATCTAAGGCTGCTGAAAAAGAGGAGTCTATATCATCAAATACTTCAAGCAAAGGTAAAGTAGTTGCTAAAAAAGAAAAAGTTCAACATACTGCTGACTTTAAAGTTAAAGATATTGTATTGATTAAAAATGGACCGTTTGAAGGAATGGAAGGTCAAGTTACTGAAATGGATTTAGACAAGGGTGTTGCAATTGTTGAAATTGAAATGTTTGGTAGGGTTACCCCATCAGAAGTCGAATTTGCATCTTTAGAGTTGGCTTACAAGTTATAGTCTATTGCATAAAAAAGTAACAGTTCTGTTACTTTTTTATATAAAAGTTTTAGGGAAAATGGCTGTGTTTTATATGCTAATTTGAATTAAAATTAATTGTAAAAATAGGAGCGTAATTCGCTTCAACAAGTTAAGATTAAAGAGTTAAAAAATAAAATAATACAAAGTATAAAACTTATAATTAGTACACAAATATATATATAATAAATTGATAGGAGATAAATAAAATGAAGACAAAAAAAGAATCAAATCAAATTGGTGTTTGAAATGGTGTTTGAATGTTATTTAGCATGATTGCTGGTATAACATTCATTATGAACTTTGGTGCCTTCAATGGTGAGGGCGAAAATAATAGTGGAAATCACATTGGATTCCATATTATTTGAATTATCGCTCTTTTAGCAGTAGTTGTTTTAGCGACTGCTTGAGCATTTATTAAATTGCTAAAAATTCACCCTACAGCAAATGGTGGTGGTGCACAATATGTAAGAACAGCATTTGGAAAATTTGCAGGACTTATTTATAGTGCATGTTCTATATTTGTAATATCACTATTATTCATGTCAATGATTGTATCTATAAGACAATCATTTATTGAAACAACAATTGGTGATAAATATATCTTTAATTTTTTGAATAATTGATCAACATTATTTTATGATGTTTTTGGAATTATATTAGCAACATGTGCTGCACTTGTAGCATTTAATGGTGTTAATAAACTGAAAAAAGTGTCAACTTTAATAGCTTACTTATCTTGATTTATTACTGCATTAATTGCAATTGGTGCATTAATTATAATTTTTGGTGGTAGTTATAGTGAAAGAGGACCTATTAAATCTGAAATTAACTATAGTTCATTTCAGGTAGCATTCTTAGCATTATTTTTTAGTTTTGGTGGGTTTGAGACATTTATCAATACTGGTCGTGCAATTAAAAATCGTGATAAAAATCTTCCAAAGATAATTTTTATTTCAATTATTCTATCAGCCGTATTCTTTATTACGTTTTCACTATTAATTTTATTTTCATTAGTATCTGAATTTGGTGGAACACCAAATATGGAGATATTCAAGCGTATTGATAAAAACTTGGCAATCGGTTTTGGAATTCCAATTATTTTGTTTTACATGATAATAAACCGTTTTAATTCATTAACTCAAATTGCTTTTTACGGATCTAACGCAACAGAACCTTTGGTTGCTCAAAAATATTTACCAAAAAAACTGGGAACTTTAAACGATAAAAACATTGCAAGATATTGCTTAGTTGGTTTATTAATTTTAAACTTAGCCTTTTCATTTGTATTCTTAGTAATTCCAGATATTATTCAGGGTGCTACTGGTAAACCATCGCCATTTGATTTCACCTCAATTGTCCAAATTACATCATTGTTCTTTGTCTTGATGTATGGATTAGTAGTTTCAGCTGCAATATTCCATGGAATTAAAAAGAACATAAAAGTACGAATTGTAGAATATATTATTTGAGCAATTGTTGTGATGTTACTTTTGTTTGTTCTTGGAAACTATTGTAAAGATGTATTTGGTGTATTCTTTGACAAGAATGCTAATATTCAAAAGATTTATTCATCTGTTATTCAAATAGTTACTTTTATTAGTATTTTAACTTTATGTTTGATTTTGCATTTTGTTTATAATAAAAAAGCTATTGATAAATTATCTAGTGAAGAACTAATTGAATTTGAAAAATATGAGAATAATATTTATCGAGTGATTAGTGCTGAAGAAAAACAACAACACGCATTAATTGAAGAAACCACATAACATTAATTTATTAAATCATTATAGTCTTAGGACTATTTTTTTATTTAGGAAATATGATATTATTTATTCTAGGTTAAAGAATTGTGAAAGGTAGGTAACGACCTTAAAGAGTTACCGCCGTTTGGATCACAGCAATAAACAATGGAGGTTTATCGTGGCAAAAGTAAAACGTATAGCGAAATTAGAATTTATGGCAATGCAAGCGAAACCAGGTGCTGAATTAGCGTCACTTGGAATTAACATGCCTCAATTCACAAAAGCATTTAACGATGCAACAAAAGAAAGAGCTGGAGAAGTAGTTCCAGTTATCATTACAGCGTATGATGACAAATCATTCGACTTTGAATTAAAAACTGCACCTGCAGCTTTTAAAATTAAACAAGCACTTAATATTAAAAAAGGTGCTTCAAAATCAGGTACAGAAACTGTAGCAACAATTTCTGAAGAACAAGTTAGAGCAATTGCTGAGTATAAATTGGTTGACTTAAATACAGATAGTATCGATGCTGCAATGCGTATTATCGAGGGTACATGTAAAAATATGGGTGTTAAATTAGGATATGAACCAAAGGTAGGTAAAGCATAATGGCATACACATCTAAAAAATTAAAAGCAGCAAAAGCTAAATTTGACTCTCAAAAACAATACTCATTATCAGAAGCTATTAGTTTAGTAAAACAAACATCAATTACTAAATTTGATGGAACAATTGATGTTGCGTTCAACTTAAATGTTGACCCAAGACATGCTGATCAACAAATTCGTGGGGCTATGGTATTACCAGGTGGAACAGGAAAATCACAAAAGGTTTTAGTTATTACAAAAACAAAGGAAGCAGAAGCTAAAGCAGCTGGAGCAGACTTTGTTGGTGGTGAAGAGATGATTGATAGAATCTCAAAAGAAAATTGATTCGAATTCGATGTTATTGTAGCTACTCCTGAAGTTATGGCTCAACTTGGTAAAATTGGTAAACTTTTAGGACCAAAAGGTTTAATGCCTAACCCTAAAACTGGAACAGTTACACCAAACGTTGCTAACGCAATTAATGAAATTAAAAAAGGTAAAGTTGAATACCGTACAGATAAAGAAGGTAACATTCACTCAATTTTAGGTAAGGTTTCATTTTCAAATGAAGATATTACTAAAAACTTCAACGCACTTTTTGATGTAATTAAAAGAGCAAAACCAGTTGCGGTTAAGGGTGCTTACATTCAAAATATTTCAATCTCATCAACAATGGGACCTGGAATAAAAGTAGCATTTGATCAAAACTAATAAAGTTGTCACAAGGCAACTTTTTTATTCTTTATTTAATTAATTAAAATAAAATATTTATATGGAAAAGCAAAATAAATTTGAATTGAGAAAGGTATTCTTTCCAAATAACTGACAAGAAATAATAAGCATGACTGGGCACATATTCTTTCAGTTATTTTTTGCTGCAGTAATAGCACAAGTTAATATGTTTGTTTTTGTATTGTATGCGGGAGAAGAGTTTCAAAGTCTAATAGTTAAGGCAACTATTCTATTTACTACAATTCAATTCATACCCTCATTAGTGGCTTCTGGTGCTCTTGTTGTAGGAAGTAACTTTACAGGACAAGGGCGTGAAAACGAACTTGGTAAGGTTATTAAAAACGGCTTACTTGTTAATGTTGCAGTTACGATGACTGTATTATTGTTTGTTGAAATCTTTGCCCCACAAATTCTAAGTTTACTTGCGGTTAAAGATGCAGATTTAACTCAAGAAGTTCACGGTGTTGTTTATAATCAACTTGAGTTTGCTAGCTCTTATTTTAGATTAATGGCCAGTCAATTATTAATCATGTCTGTTGCACAAGTTTATATTTCAGGTTTACAAGCAATCAAGAAGCAAAAGCATATTGCAATAGGAGCTGTACTTGCCAGTGTACTAGATGTTATTTATGTTTCAGTTGTATTATTTGTATTTAAGAATAGACCTATATGAGCCTCACTTGGAATACCAATTGCTGCCTTATTTCAAATGATTTATGCATATATAATTGCGCATAAGTTAATTGATATGAAAAAATACAGTTTTAAAGATAGCATAGATAAGAGATTGGTTTCAAATATTGTCAAAATCGGAATACCAATAACATTAGAAATTGCATTATGAAAATTTTGTAACTTTGGTACTAATGCTGCAATTACTAATTTAGATTCCAGTTATCTACCAAATGGAGATATAGAGTTGAATAAACTGTATATGATTCATTCAACAATTTTAACCATTAATGAATTTGCAACAGTATTCTTGCAAGCTTCAGGAACAGTAACTTCTATTTTAGTTGCTAAGAAAATTGGAATGAATGATAGAGAAGGAGCTTTTCGAGCTGGAATTGATGGTTGAAGAATTGCAATCTATGGACAACTAATTTTATCAACAATTGTGTTTATTGCTATATATTGACTATTAGTTTATGTATATAAACGTGATCATAGTTATGTAGTTAAATATGGATTTTACATGTATGCAATTGTGTTTATAAAATGTTTATTTGATACGGTTAACTTGACCTTACTAAGATCACTTTGATCAGTTGGGGATTTATGAACTCCATTAATTATTTCAATTTTCACAATGGTTATAGGAATGTTAGCCTTACCATGAATTATAAATTTAACTGTAAAAGGTAATTTCGGATTAGGGGTTATTTTAATTAATCTATGTGTAATGTTAGATCCTATGTCAAGGTCTATAATATATACAAAAAGATGGTTTTCAAAAAAATGATTTAAACACATTAAACAAATATAATAAGGAAATAACGAAATGTCAAAAAGTAAAAACAAAAGTGAAAATAAGAAATTCACAGCATGATGAAATGCAAAACAATGTACGTGTGGAACTGAAGCTTGTGACACAATGCATAAGGTTTGTTATCTATGTAGTAAAACAATGCACAAAGAAGTTTTTGTTTTTGAAGAAAGTAAATTGGCACATGAATTGGCTTGAAATAAGAGTTTCATTAAACCTAAACATTTGGGTGGTACAGATGCTGATGAAAACATGATGGCTACACATCCTTGATGCAAAATAGATGAAAAATAAAACTTTAAGATTTTTGTTGTATTTAATTGATATATGTAATATTATTATATTGCTATTCATACCAAAGAAAGTAACAGGGGCAACCCTTAATTTGTTACCGAGGATGACGATAAAATAACAACTAAGAAAATTAGTTTTATTTTTATTTAATCTCGGTCGACGACCGAGATTTTCTTTTGATTATAAATACAAAACAAACATTATATAAAGGAGACGAAATGACAGGAAAAAGACCAGCTCATGCTAAAAAAGCGCAAGTCATAAAAGAAATTGCTGATAGAATCAAAAATTCAGCAGGGTTTGTAGTTGCAAACTACAAAACTATGACTGTTGCTCAAATGAGTGCACTTAGAATTGAAGCTAAAAAGCAAAATGCTATAGTTAAAGTTTATAAAGGTACACTTGTTGAAAGAGCTCTTAAAGATCTAAAGATTAAAGGTCTTGACGAATTCTTAGTTGAACAAAATGTTTACATCTTCTCAGAAGAAAACATAGCAGCAGCTAAATTAGTTGCAAACTTCAAAAAGAAATATAAAAAACTTGAATTAGTTGCAGGTATTGTTGATGGTGAAGTAAAAGATACAGTAGGTATCAAAGAAGTTGCTGCACTACCTTCAAAAGAAGAACTATACTCAATGTTTGCTTCTTCATTATTGTATCCATTGAGAAAAACAATGGCAGCAATTGAAGCAGTAGCAAATACAAAAACTGAATAAGAAATAAAAATTCAACGGTATTAATAGCACAAACCAAGAATTGATAATCAAAAGAAATTTAACAAACAAAATTAAATTTAAAATAAGGAAAAAAAGGAAATAAATATATGGCAGTAGTTAAAATGGCAGACATAATTAGTACATTAGAAACAATGACAATGAAAGAATTAAATGAATTAGTAAAAGGTATCGAAGATCACTTCGGAGTTATAGCATCAGTAGGATCAGCTGCACCAGTAGCAGAAGCTGCATCAGGACCAACAGAAGTAAACGTTATGTTAACATCACCAGGTGGAAATAAAGTTTCAGTAATCAAAATCGTTAAAGAATTAACAGGATTAGGATTAATGGACGCTAAAAAATTAGTAGACGGTACATTACCAGTAGCAATTAAAGAAAAAGTAAAACCAGAAGATGGTGAAGCTATCAAAAAACAATTAATGGACGCAGGTGCAACTGTTGAATTAAAATAATTTCTTATATTCAGTCCAAATTAAACATCCCTCGGGGATGATTTTTGGACTATGTTAGATATAAAAATTAATTAATTCATAAGGGGCATTTAAAATGAAATACAGAAATAAAAAAATAAACAACCTAGTTGAACGCAGAGACTATACTAAAGTTTCTGGTAACCTAGAAATTCCTAACTTAATAGAGCTACAAACAGAAACATTTAAATGATTCAAACAAGATGGTATTGATGAGGTTTTCAACGAAATCTTCCCAATAGTATCTAATGACGGAAATGTTATTTTGAGTTTAAATAGTTGAGAATTTAGAGAAGCTAGAATGGACGAGGCCCGTGCTAAAGCAGAGGGTAAAATCTTTGAAGCTCCAATCTATGCAAATCTATCAATAGCAATTAGAATGGAAAATGTTGAAATTGAAAAAGAAATGATTTCAGGTGATAAAAAAACAGCATTGAAATCTTGATTAGAAGAAAGATCAGAATCTACAACTTCTGTTACTTTTAAGGACCAAAAAGAAAATTTATATTTTTACGGAATTAAGGGTAAAACAAAAGAAAACACAACTAATGATTTAATTCAAGTTGAAATTACAGGAGAAAGCGAAGAATTCATCCATGCAAACGTGGACATTACAAGAACTGCTGATGTATTTTTCGGTGATTTCCCATTAATGACAAGACGTGGAACTTTCGTAATTAACGGAAGTGAAAAAGTTATTGTTTCTCAATTAGTTAGATCTCCAGGTTCATACTTCAAAAAAGAAATTGAAAGAAAAAATGGTGAATTTATTTATCAAGCAAATATCATTCCATCAATGGGGACATGATTAGAATTTAAGATTGATCCAAAATCTTCATCAAAAATTAAAAAAGCTGAAAGAATATTCAATGTAAAAATTGATAAATCTCGTGTTACTACAGCAACAAACTTATTAACTTCATTGGGTATGCCAAATGAATATGTTCTTGAGTTATTTGATAGAGATCCAATTTTAGTTGATACATACAATACTGATTTAATTTCAGGAGATGTTACAACTGATTGAGCTAATGCAGTTCAAGATATTTATAAAAAAATTAGACAAGGTGAAACAGCAACATCTGATGGTGCTTCAAAATATATATACTCTCTGTTATTTGAAAGAAGAAAATATGATCTTACAAAAACAGGTGTATTTAAACTTGAACAAAAACTTGCTTTACAAAGAAGGTTAAGAGGAAGAATTTTAGCTGAAGACTTAATTGATGTTGATGGCAAAGTAGTACTTGCTAAAGAAACAGAAATTACAAAAGAAAACTTAGCAAGTGTGGTGGAAGCATTGAATAATGGTGCTATGCAAAAAACTATTAAATTCCACCCTGAGTTACAGTCAACAAAAAACAAAATTCAATCTGTGAAAGTGTTTACTGACTCAAATATGAATGAAACAATTGTAATGATTGGTATTCCTGAAACTACAGATAAATCAGCTACTATTTTATCAGTGCCTGCTATCTTAGCAACAATGTCATATGCAATTGGATTAGTTCACGATATTGGTGATATTGATGATATTGATCACTTGGGAAACAGACGTGTAAGAACTATAGGTGAATTATTACAAAACCAATTCAGAATTGGATTAGTTCGTATAGATAAAAATGTTAAAGAAAAAATTTCTACATCAAACCTATATAAAGTTAAACCAGGAAATATTATTAATAACAAACCATTAACAGCTGTAATCGGAGAGTTCTTTAACTTATCTCAATTATCTCAATTTATGGATCAAACCAACCCACTAGCTGAGTTAACAAATAAACGTAGATTAACTGCTCTAGGGCCAGGTGGATTAAGCCGTGATCGTGCAGCGCTTGAAGTGCGTGACGTTCATACTTCTCACTATGGTAGAATTTGTCCAATTGAAACTCCTGAGGGACCAAATATTGGATTGATTAATAACCTTTCAGTTTACGCAAAAATTAATGAATATGGATTTATTGAAACTCCATATAGAAAAGTTATCAAAGGTGTAATCCAAGAAAAAGATTATGAATATTTAACAGCTGATCAAGAACAACAATTCTTTGTTGCTCAAGCAAATGTTTCAAAAGATGATAATGGAAAAATTTTAGATGAATTCCTAGTAGCACGTCACCGTGGTGATGATGCAATTGTCACTCCTTTACAAGTTGATTACATAGATGTTTCTCCAAAACAAATTGTTTCAATCGCTACATCATGTATTCCATTCTTAGAAAATGACGATGCTAACCGTGCGCTTATGGGTGCCAACATGCAACGTCAAGCAGTGCCTTTAATTAACCCAGATTCACCAATTGTTGGAACTGGTGTTGAACATGAAATTGCTCGTGACTCAGGAAACTCACTTGTTTCTTTAGAAGCAGGAACAGTTACTTATGTAGATGCAAGAAGAATTGATATTGAAGGTAAGGATGGAATTAAAACTTACAATCTTTCATCATATGTAAGATCAAATAGTGGTACTTCAATTACTCATGCTCCAATTGTAAAAACTGGACAAAAAATTGAGTTGAATGAAGTTATTGCCGATGGTCCTTCAATTGACAAAGGTGAATTAGCTCTTGGGCAAAATGTTGTTGTTGCCTTCACAACTTGAAATGGTTACAACTATGAAGATGCTATTATTGTTTCAGAAAGAGTTGTTAAAGAAGATGTATTTACTTCAATTCATATTGACGAATATACAATAGAAAGAAGACAAACAAAACAAGGACCTGAAGAAATTACTCGTGAAGTTCCTAACGTTTCAGAATTAGCTAAAAAGAATCTTGATGAAGATGGAATTATCGCAGTTGGTAGTGAAGTTAAACCAGGAGACATTATGGTTGGTAAAGTTACTCCAAAAATGCAACAACAATTATCACCAGAAGATAAATTGTTACATGCTATTTTTGGTGAAAAACTAAAAAACGTAAAAGATAATTCATTGCGAGTACCAAATGGTGGAGAAGGAATTATTCAATCAGTTAAGAGATTTTCAAAAGCTGATGGGTTTGAATTACCTTCAGATGTATTAGAAATTATTAAAATTTACATTGTTCAAAAACGTAAAATTCAAGAAGGTGACAAAATGGCAGGTCGCCACGGTAACAAAGGGGTTATCTCTAAAGTGCTACCGCTAGAAGATATGCCACACTTAGAAGATGGAACACCTGTTGACATTATGCTTAACCCCCAAGGTATTCCTTCACGTATGAACATTGGTCAAATCTTAGAATTACACTTAGGAATGGCAGCTAAAAAATTAGGAATCAAAATTTCAACTCCAGTTTTTGAAGGAGTTAAAGATGCAGATCTTAACGCAATTATGAAAGAAGCAGGTATGTCAGATTATGGAAAAGTTCCACTAATTGACGGTCGTACAGGTGAAAAATTTGATAAGCCTATTTCAGTTGGTGTAATGTACATGTTGAAACTATCTCACATGGTTGACGATAAACTGCATGCACGTAACGTTGGTCCATACTCATTAATTACTCAACAACCATTAGGTGGTAAAGCACAAAATGGTGGTCAAAGATTTGGTGAGATGGAAGTTTGAGCTTTAGAAGCTTATGGAGCAGCACATACTTTACAAGAAATATTAACAATTAAATCTGATGATATTATTGGACGTACAAAAACATATGAAGCTATTGTAAGAAATAGACCTATACCAAAACCAGGAATTCCAGAATCATTTAATGTTCTAACAAAAGAGATTATGGGACTAGGGTTTGACATGTTTATGTTCGATGATAAAACAGGTGAAAAAATGAATATTAATGCATATGATGAACAATCAATTGAAACTGAATTTGATAATGTAGATATTATTGAGACAAAATACTCAATAGTTGAAGACGACTTACCAGAAGATTATAGTGATATTGATGAATCACTTGAGATATAAGAAGGAGGATAGATTAAAATGGATGACAGAAAAAAAAGCATAAAAATTGAGCTAGCCTCTCCTGATGTAATCAGAAGTTGATCTCGTGGTGAAGTAACTAAACCAGAAACAATTAACTATAAATCACTTAAAACAGAGAAAAATGGATTATTTGATGAAAGAATTTTTGGACCTACTAAAAACTATGAGTGTTCATGTGGAAGATATAAAAAAGTAAAAAATAAAGGAAAAATTTGTGAACGTTGTGGTGTTGAAATTACTGAAGCAATTGTGCGTCGTGAAAGAATGGGGCACATTGAGTTAGAAGAACCAGTTACACATATTTGAATGTTAAAAATTAACCCATCAAGACTTGCAACAATTCTTGATTTAAAAACAAAAGAAGTTGAAGAAGTTGTTTACTTTGTTAATCACATTGTTCTTGATGCTGGTGGTACTGATTTTCTAAAAGAAAAACAAGTACTAGACTTAAGTACAGCTAATTCAGGTAAAACACGTGAAAAATTAATTAAAATTTTAGAAAGTATTGAAACTAAATTAGAAGAAGGAAAATTCCAACACAAAAAATGTTTAAGATTATTAGACATTTTAAGAACACCTGGAATTCCATTTTCAATGGATGAAGCTTCAGAATTTATTGCAAAACATACTGATATTAAATTTGGTATAGGAGCAATAGCTATTGAAGAACTATTGAAAAAAATTGATTTAGAAAAAGAAATTACTGAATTACGTGCAAAAATTGCTGATACTTCATTAATTACAGAACAAACTAAATTATTAAAAAGACTTGAAACTCTTTTCTCATTACATGAGTCAAATACAAAACCAGAGTGAATGATCTTACGTGTAATTCCAGTAATACCTCCAGATATTAGACCAATTATCCAATTGGACGGTGGAAGATTTACAACATCAGAAATCAATGACTTATATAGAAGAATCATTATTAGAAATGAACGTCTAAAAAAAGTTAAAGAAATGGGTGCTCCAGGAATTATTGTTAACAATGAAAAACGTATGTTACAAGAAGCAGTTGATGCTCTATTAGATAATGAAAGAAAACCAAGACCGGTTACTGGTAAAGATAAGAGACCTTTAAAATCTCTAACATCAATCCTTAAAGGTAAACAAGGTCGTTTCCGTCAAAACCTTTTAGGTAAACGTGTTGACTACTCAGGTCGTTCAGTTATTGCTGTTGGGCCTGACTTAAAAATGCACCAAGCTGGAATTCCTCGTGATATGGCTATTGTATTATTCAAACCATTTGTAATTAATTTATTACAATTAAAAGGTTACGCTGAAAACGTAAAAGTGGCGGAAAAATTAATACAACAAAATGATCCAAGAATCTGAGAAGTTTTAGAAGAAGCTGTTAAAGAAAGACCTGTTATGCTTAACCGTGCTCCAACTCTACACAGACTTGGTATTCAAGCATTCGAACCAACAATTGTTAAAGGGAAAGCTTTACGTATTCACCCATTAGTTACAACTGCTTTTAACGCCGACTTTGACGGTGACCAAATGGCTGTACACTTACCTATTTCAAAAATGGCAGTAAGAGAAGCACGTGAATTAATGTTGGGATCAAAAGCAATTCTTGGACCAAAAGATGGTAAGCCAATCGTTACTCCAACTCAAGATATGATTTTAGGTAACTACTTCCTTACAACTGAAGAAAAAGGTTCTGAGGGTGAAGGTATGTTATTTGGTTCATATACTGAATTATTAAACGCATATGAAAACAAAGTAGTTTCATTACACGCAATCGTAGGATTCCCAGTTAGTGAACTATCAAACAAAGTTTGAGATGAAGCAGATAAAAATAAATATTTAATTTCATCAGTAGGAAAATTAATTTTCAACATTTCAATTTTTGGAAACAAATTCCCATACATCTCAAATGGAAACATTAATGGTGCAGAAGAAGAAGTTAAAAAATTCTTAGTTTCTGAAGAAACAAACATTTCAGAATATATTTCTAAAAAATATGAAGTTCAACAACAAATTAAGAAAAAAGAATTATCAGCAATCATTTTAAGATACTTCAATGAAAATGGATCTGAATTAACTTCAGTGATGTTAGACAACATGAAAGATCAAGGATTCAAATTCTCAACATTATCAGGTACAACAATCTCTGCTGGAGATGCAGTTGTGTATGACAAAAAATTCGAAGCATTTAAAATTGCTGACAAAAAAGTTGCAGAAATTACAGAATACTATTCTCTAGGAATGTTGACACGTCGTGAGAAAAAACGTCGTGTAATTGATGTTTGATCAAAAGTTAAAGATGTAATTCAAAAAGATTTAAGTAACGTTTTACGTGAAGATCTTAAAAATCCAATCTTTGTGATGGCTGATTCAGGTGCTCGTGGTAACGTATCTAACTTTACACAGTTAGTAGGTATGCGTGGATTGATGAATGACCCTAAAGGTGATATTAAAGAAATACCAATTAAATCTTCATTCCGTGAAGGACTAACAGTTTCTGAGTTCTTTATTTCAACTCATGGGGCTCGTAAAGGTATGGCCGATATTGCGCTGAAAACTGCCGATTCAGGTTACCTAACACGTAGACTTGTTGACGTATCTCAAGAAGTTGTTGTTACAGTTGATAACTGTCACGCGAAAAAAGGATTTACAGTTAAAAATATTGTTGATACAAAAAACAATAGTATTATTGTTCCTCTATTTGATAGACTTGTTGGACGTTATGCCCACGAAGATATTAAAGCGGGTTCAAAAGTTTTAATAGAAGCAAACAACATCATTGATGTAACTAAAGCTAGAGAAATAGTTGATGCAGGTGTAAAAACTGCTCAAATTAGATCAGTATTAACATGTGACGCTAAACGTGGTGTTTGTCAAATGTGTTATGGTCTAAACCTTGCGACAGGAGAACTTGTTACAATTGGTGAACCAGTTGGAGTTATTGCAGCTCAATCAATTGGTGAACCAGGTACTCAGCTAACTATGCGTACTTTCCATACAGGAGGGGTTGCTGGTGAAGCAGATATTACTCAAGGTCTTCCTCGTATTAAAGAATTATTTGACGTTACAAAACCAAAAGGTGCAGCAGCAGTTATTTCAAAACTAGAAGGTACTGTTACAGATATTGAATCTGAAGATGGAATATTTACAATTGTTGTTAAATCTAAAAATGATATTAAAGAACACAAATCACAATATGGAGCAATCCTGCGTGTTGCCAAAGGTGACACAGTTGTGGCTGGTCAAAAACTAACAGAGGGTGCAATATATATTAAAGATCTTCTTGAAGTTTCAACAGTTAATGCTGTTCAAAACTATATCTTAAAAGAAGTACAAAAAGTTTACCGCTTACAAGGTATTGAGATTTCAGATAAATATATCGAAATTATTACAAAACAAATCTTATCAAAAGTTCAGATTACAGACGCCGGTGGTACAAAATTATTACCTGGTGAGATAGTATCTGTTAATACATTCAAAGCAGAAGTTAAGGCAGCAATCATTAAGGGTATTAAACCCCCTAATGCAAAACCAAAAGTATTTGGTATTAAAAAAGCTCCACTTGAATCAGATTCATTCTTATCATCAGCATCATTCCAAGATACAGCCAAAGTGTTAACTAAAGCAGTTATTCGTGGAAAAGTTGACAAATTGGAAGGTCTGAAAGAAAACATTATGTTGGGTAACTTGATTCCAGCAGGAACAGGTTTAATACCTTTAAAAGATGAAGTTATAAACATTCAAGTTAACGAAGTAGAATAATAATTAAAATCCCATTTGGGATTTTTTTATTTTAAATTTTTATAAATATTAAAGCAAAAGTATAGTAAATTAGTAATGGGACAAAAAATGGAAAAAAATATCGTATTGCACCCAGTAATGAAAGAGGTAATGTTTACTGAATCTCAACTGGACAATAAATGTATAGAACTGGCTAAAACAATATCAGATTCTTATCACAAAAAAAATATAAATAATATAGTAATGCTTGGTTTATTAAAAGGATGTGTTCCTTTTATGGCTAATTTAATGAAGTATATGTCTGTTGGTGTAACTACTGAATATATGGTTGTTGCAAGTTATGGTAACAGTGACAAGTCATCAACTACACCACAAATTTTATTAGATATAAACCAGAACATAGAAAATAAAGACGTTTTAATTGTTGAAGACATCATTGATTCAGGATATACTTTGGAATTCATAAGTAGGCATTTAAAAAATAGAGGAGCAAAGTCAATCAAAATAGTGACAATGTTCGATAAAGAAGAAAGAAGACAAATAGCAGTTAATGTTGACTGAGTTGGATTTAAAATTTCAAATGAATTTGTTGTGGGATATGGATTAGACTATGCTCAAAAATTTAGAAATCTACCAGCGCTTATATCTGTTGATATAGAAAAATTCAATAAATATGATTGAAGCAAAGAGGAGTAAAATGGAAAAATTTAAAACACTTACCGTAGTAGGTACCCAATGAGGAGATGAAGGAAAAGGTAAAATGACCGATTACTTTGCTCAACAAGCTAACATCGTTGCAAGATTTGCAGGTGGAGATAATGCAGGGCATGTTATCAAGTTTAATGGACAAAAACATAAAGTCACAATTATACCTTCAGGAATTTTTAACAAAGATATAGTTAATGTCATTGGAAATGGTTGTGTTGTTAACCTAAAAAGTTTAGTTAATGAATATAACAAAATTAAAGAAACTGGTTTAGAATTGGGTGAATTGTATATATCAGATAGAGCTCATCTTATTTTTGATGTGCACAAAGAAATTGATGGACTTCAAGAAGAAGCAAAGGGTGCCAATAAAATTGGTACAACTAAACGTGGAATTGGACCAACTTACCAAGATAAGGTTTCAAGAATTGGAATAAGATTAGGAGAGTTATCAGAACCAAATTTTAAGGAAAGATTTTATTCTTTCATGGAAGAAAAAAATCAATATATTTCAAAAATCTATAAGTCACCAAAAATTGATGTTGATGTTGAATATAAAGAATTGATGAGATTATTTGAAATCATTAAAGTTAATGTAATCGATACAGGTGAATATTTATACAATGAAATTAAAGCTGGTAAAAAAGTTTTATTTGAGGGTGCTCAGGGTGTAATGTTAGATATTGATCACGGGACTTACCCATTTGTGACTTCATCAAACACAACTGCAAACAATGCATCAACTGGTTCAGGTTTACCTAATAAAATGATAAGCAATGTTATGGGTGTAGTTAAAGCTTATACAACTCGCGTTGGAGCTGGAGCAATTCCTACAGAACAAGACAACAAAATTGGAGATTACATTCGTGAGAAAGGTAATGAATATGGTTCAAATACTGGTAGACCAAGAAGAGTTGGATGATTAGATTGTGTTGCTTTAAAAAATGCAATTAGAACATCAGGAATTGATTATGCATTTATTACATTACTAGATGTATTAACTGGTTTAGAAGAAATTAAAATTTGTACAGAGTATGAGTTGAATGGTAAAAGAACATCAATAATTCCATCAACCAATTCTCAATATGAAAAATGTATTCCTATTTATAAAACTATGAAAGGTTGAACTGAAGATATTACTGGTGTTAAAACTTTCAAGGAATTACCTAAAGCAGCTATTGAGTACTTAAAAAAAATAGAGGCTGTTTGTGGAATTGAAGTGATTGGATTTTCAGTTGGGCCAGATAGAACACAAACAATAATTAAAAGAAATATTATTTAGTTAGAGGTACGCAATGATTGAAAGATATACAGTTAAAGAAATAGACAAAATTTGAAGTGAAGATAATAAACTTAATATGTGATTATTGGTTGAACTTTGTGTTGTTGAAGCTTGGTCTAAAAAAGGTGTAGTGCCTAAACAAGATATGAAGAAAGTATTAGAAAAAAGTATTGTTGACAGAAAGAGAATGTTGGAACTTGAAGAAATCACTAAACATGATGTGGTAGCTTTTACCAGAATGATTTCTGAAAGTTTGGGAGATGAAAAGAAGTGAATTCATTTAGGCCTTACTTCAACTGATGTTGTAGATACTGCACAAAATAAGATGATTCAACAATCGAATGAAATCATAGAAAGTGATTTGGACAATCTTTTAATAACATTAAAAAATCTAGCTTTACAAAATAAAGATACATTAATAATGGGTAGAACACATGGTATTTTTGGAGAACCAACAAGTTTGGGATTGAAGTTCTTGTTATGATTTGAAGAGATTAAAAGACAAGTTGAAAGATTTGGTTTAGCAAGAAAACAAATAGAAGTTACTAAAATTTCAGGTTCAATGGGAAACTATGCAAATGTAGATTTAGATATTGAAGAGTTTGTTGCTAAAAAAATGAATTTGAATGTAGATTTTCTTTCAACACAAGTTACACAAAGAGATAGACATGCTTTCTTAATTTCAGTATTCGGAAATATTGCATCAACACTTGAAAAGATAGCTGTTGAAATTAGATTGTTCCAAAGAAGTGAAGTGGGTGAAATATTAGAAGGATTTGGTAAAAATCAAAAAGGTTCTTCTTCTATGCCACACAAGAAAAATCCAATTAGTTCTGAAAATATTTCTGGGTTATCAAGATATATTAAATCATTTGTGAATATGGCTTATGAAAATAACGTTTTATGACATGAAAGAGATATAAGTCATTCGTCAAATGAAAGAATTATGTTTCCTGATATATTTAATGCTTTATCTTATTCATTGAAAAGACTTAATAGTACATTATCGAATATTGTAATTAACTATTCAAGAATTGATGAAACTATTAAACATCAAAATAATATTTATTTTTCACAACGAGTTTTGACTCATATTGTTTTAAATTACAATTTTTCAAGAGAAGAGGTTTATGACTTTGTTCAAGAATGTACGTTATTATGTCAAATGAATAATCTAGACTTTAAACAAGTTTTAAAAGATAAAGGAATTGCAAAATTTATTAAAGATCAAGTCGAACTTGAAAACTTATTCTCAAACAAGTATTTCTTAAGAAATGTAGATAAAATATATAACAGAGCACTAAAGAGGTAGAAAATGAAAGTATATATTGGAAATGACCACACAGCTGTTGAAATGAAAAAGTTTTTAAAAGCACACTTAGAAAAAAATAATATTGAAGTAATTGATTTAGGTAATACTGATGGTAAATCAAGTAATTATGCTGAATATGGAATTGCTTTAGGAAAAGCGGTTGCAAAAGATAAAGGAAGTTTAGGGATTGCAATTTGTGGTTCTGGTATCGGAATATCTATTGGAGCAAATAAAGTTCATGGAGTACGTGCAGCACTTGTTTATGAAATACAATCAGCACATTTAGCAAGACAGCATAATGACGCAAATGTTATTGCACTTGGAGCAAGGTTTATTGCAAATGAAAAGGCTGCTGAAATTGTAGATGAGTTTTTAAATACAAAATTTGAAGGTGGAAGACACGAGGACAGAATTAAAGTTCTGAACGAATACAATGGATAAAAGAATTAAAGAATTACTAAATAAAGAGTTAGAAAGACAACAAAATCATATTGAATTAATAGCGAGTGAAAACTATGTAAGCGAAGCAGTACTTGAAGCTACTGGTTCAATTGCTACAAATAAATATGCTGAAGGATATCCATTTAAAAGATATTATGGAGGATGTGAATTTGTTGATCAAATTGAGCAGTTAGCAATTGATACTGTAAAAGAAATTTTCAAAGCTGAATATGCAAATGTACAACCTCACTCAGGTAGTCAAGCAAATATGGCGATCTACCAAGCATTCTTAAAACCAGGCGACAAAATTGTAGCCATGGATCTAGATGCCGGAGGGCATTTGACACATGGTTCAAGTGTTTCATTTTCTGGAAAAGATTATGTATTTGCACATTATGGTGTTAATAAAGAAACTTACTTATTAGATTATGATGAAATAGAAAAAATTGTAGCTAAGGAAAAACCAAAACTAATTGTTGCTGGTGCCAGTGCTTATCCACGTGCCATTGATTTTAAAAAATTTAGAGAAATAGCTGATAAGTACAATACACTTTTAATGGTTGACATGGCCCACATTGCTGGATTGGTAGCTGTGGGTTTACACCAAAACCCAGTTGAGTATGCAGATGTTGTTACTTCAACAACTCATAAAACATTACGCGGAGCAAGAGGAGGTTTAATTCTTGCAAAAGAAAAATATGCAAAGCAATTAAACTCAGCAGTTTTTCCTGGAATTCAAGGTGGACCATTGGAACATGTAATTGCTGGTAAAGCTCAAGCTTTCATTGAAGCAACAAAACCGGAATTTAAGTTGTACATCAAAAATGTAATTGATAACTGTTCTATATTTGCTGAAGAATTGGCAAAAAATGGATTAGACATTATTACAGGTGGAACCGATAATCATTTATTAATAGCTGATGTTAAAAAATCGTTTGGAATTACTGGGCGACAAGCTGAAACAATATTAAATGATATAGGTATTGTTTCTAACAAAAATATGATTCCGTTTGATACAGAATCAGCTTTTAAAACTTCAGGTATCCGTTTAGGAACTGCAGCAATGACTACACGTGGATTTGGTAAAAAAGAATTTACGTTATTAGCAAAATGAATCACAAGCGCATTGAGCGATAGAACTCAAGAAAACTGAGATTCAATTAAAAAAGAAGTTTATGCAATTTGCAAAAACTTCCCAATCTATAAAGATTTAAAATACTAGGAAGGAAAACGAAATATGGCTATCACAATATTTGATCATCCTTTAATTTTGGATAAACTATCTAGAATGAGAAGAAAGGAAACTTCTTCAAAAGATTTTAGAGAAAATTTAAATGAAATAGGAATGTTAATGGTTTATGAAATTTTTAGAGACGTTAAGTTAAAAGAAATTTCAATTAAAACACCCACAGTAAAAAAAGCAAAGGGATACACAATTGAAACTCCAGTTGTTCTAGTTCCTATTATTCGAGCTGGATTAGGAATGGTTGATGGAATTCAAAAAATTATTCCAACTGCAAAAATTGCCCATGTTGGTTTATATAGAGATGAAGTAACTATGAAGCCAGTGGAGTATTATGCAAAAGCTCCAGCCGATATTGATTCCTCATATACAATTGTTGTTGATCCTATGTTGGCAACTGGTGGAAGTGCAGTAAAGGCGATAGATATTATCAAGAGCAAGGGAGCAAAGAATATTAAATTTGTTGGACTTGTTGGAGTTCAGGAAGGAATAGATGCCCTTCAAAAAGCTCATCCTGATGTTGATATTTTCTTAGCATGTAAAGATCCAATATTAAATAAACATGGCTATATCGAACCAGGAATGGGAGATGCCGGTGATAGAATTTTCGGTACAAAATAACACATTAGAGTGTTATTTTTTTATTTAAAAAAACTTGACCGAGAAATAAATAGGAGTAATATATACACATGCGTAATCAAGGGGGACATATGAATGCATTACGAGGGAAGCTAATTATGACTTCTACAGTAATGGGGATCGTGCTTGTTATCTTGTTTATATTATCTATCACGAAGGTAATTGGAATGAACTGAACATATGGATATATTGTTGGTTCAGCATTCATATTAGTGGTATTTTATTTACAAACGTTTAAAGATAAAAGCTTAAAGTTATATTCAAATATATATTTGTTTTTATTCTTTATGATACTAATTCATGGCCTTTATTTGGTTCCGTTTATATTTTGTATATATATAGAATCAGTATTCAGTACTTACGGAATACTGATTGGAGTTTTAGTAAACTCTCTATTCTTAAATGGATTAATCTTTTTTAACAAATACAAAAATACAAGGAGATAAAATGTTTTTTGCAGATATGTCAGAAACTCTTTGGCATTTGACACCACAGCTAACATCGATTATTTTAACTACTATCATTATTTGTACAATTTCAATTGTTTATAATGTAAAAGTTAGAAATTACAATATAAATCAACCAATGCCAGGTTTTTTGGTTATTGTTGAGACATTTGTAAAATCAATGGAAGGAATGGTTGTTGATGCAATGGGTAAAAAGTATTCTAAACTAACACCATATGCGATGTACATTGTAATGTATATCTTTACAGGATCGATGTTATCATTGCTAGGTTTTGAACCGCATACTACGTCATTAACTGTAACTCTTTCAATGGGACTTGTAACATTCTTTGGAATTTACTACTTTGGATTAAAAGTTCAAAGATTTAGATTTTTCAGAAAATTTATAAATCCAATGGAATTAATAGGACAATTTGTTCCTTTAATTTCTATATCATTTCGTCTATTTGGAAATATACTAGGGGGATCAATTATTCTTGGTATGGTCTATGGAATGATTATTGGAATTCAAGGCTCATTATTTTTAGGCGGTGAAAATCCGGCTGAAAGTATTTGAAATGGTGAAATGAAAGCTGAATACTTATTGGCAGGTCTAAATATTGGTTCAGTATTAATAACACCATTTATTCACTTGTACCTAGACTTTTTTGAGGGTGGGTTGCAATCATTTGTATTTATAACATTAACATTAACTTATTGAAGTGAAAGTGTTGAAGAAGAAGAGAGCGTTTCTGTGGATGATAAAGGATTAGCTCACATGGAACAAACAATATAAACCACTACAAACAACAGGAGAAGAAATTATGATACTAGACGTATTTTCAAATTTATTAATTAACTATGCTTCATTTTGAAGCGTATTCATGCCAATGTTTATGGCAACTGCTGCTGAAGGAGCAAGCGGTGATGGTGTAACAGACTGAGGAATGAAATACCTTGGAGCAGGAATTGCAGCTGTTTCTTATACAGGGGCAGCCTTAGGTCAAGGTATTATTGGGGCAAATGCATGTACAGCAATTGGTAGAAACCCAGAAGCAAATGGGCAAATTACAAAAGCAGGGATGGTATTCGCCGGAATTGCCGAATCAGGAGCTATCTACGGATTGGTTATTTCAATCTTAATTTTATTCGTAGTATAGAAATAGATAATTATGGAATATAGCGGATTGTTTTTTGCAGAAGCAAAAGAATCAGGAGGACTACCAGGTCTTCCAAATATCATTGAGTCATTATTCCCGAACATCCCAAACTTTATTGCACATATAGTTGCAACTATTGTTATAGTAATAATACTTACAAAACTAATGTACAAGCCAGCTAAAAAAATGATCATCGATAGAAGAAAAGAGGTTAACAGACTTTTAGACGAAGCTGTTGAAAAACAAATTATTGCATCTGAAAATGAGACTGAATCAAAATTAGTATTAGCTAAAGCTCATGAAGAATCAAGCTTGATTATTCAAAATGCTATTGTTGGTGCCAATGAAGAAAAGGAACTAATTCAAAAAAGTGCCCAATCTGAAATTATGGTATTAAAAATGAAAGCTGAAAATGATATTGAATGACAAAAGCGTGAAGCAAAACAAACTATGAAACAAGAAGTTATTGACATCTCATTAGAAGTTGCTAAAAAATTAATTGGTGCTAAGGTTAGTGAATCAGATAATGAACAATATATTAATGAGTTTTTAAAAGATCTAGATTAGTATGCTGAAACACAAAGTAATTCAAAACTGAGCACATGCAATTTATCAGTTATCTATTGAAAGTAACAAACAATCAGAGATGCTAGAACAAATAAATGCAATATGTTATGGTTTAAATCACAACCCCTCTTTAACAACTTTGTTATCTCTTGATAAATTATCAAAAGATAATGTCGATGGATTAATTCATGACACTTTTGGTTCAATAGGTATCGACCCAATTTTAATTAATGCAATTAAATATATGGTGGAATGTGATGCTTTTGTTGGAGCTCGTGAAATATTTGAATTAACAAAAAAACAATTATTATCAACAAATGTAGACTTTGCTTTTGGGCAAATATATTCTACAAAATTGCTGTCAAAAGATGTGATTGATAAAATTACCTCTAAGATGGAAAACAAATTTAACAAAAAAATACACTTCATTCAAGAAATTGACGAAAGTCTGATTGCTGGAATTAAGGTGGTAGTGGGAGATGTCGTTTACGACGGATCACTAAAATCAAGATTTGAAGATTTGAAAGAATCTATAAAAAAAATGGAAGGTTAGTTATGAGTATTAAATTAAATCAAATATCTGAAGTAATTAAACAACAAATTCAAAACTACGGTTCAAAAGTTATTAAATCAGAAGAAGGAGTAGTTCTATCAATTGGTGATGGAGTTGCAACTGTTTCTGGATTAGAAGATGTAATGAACGGTGAGTTGTTGATGTTTCCTGGAGGAGTAGCTGGAATGGCTATGAACCTAGAAGAGTCAGCGGTTGGTGTTGTTATTATGGGTGATACATCAAAAATTGTCCAAGGTGATAAAGTAAAGCGTACTAAAGAGGTTGTTAAAACTGTAGTAGGTGATGCTTTATTAGGAAGAGTAGTTAACGGTATAGGACACCCAATTGATGGATTAGGTGAAATAAATGCAACTAAAACTTTACCAGTTGAAAGAATTGCAACGGGAGTTATGTCTCGTAAATCAGTTGATCAGCCTATGGAAACTGGAATTGTATCCATTGATGCACTGATACCAATTGGAAAAGGTCAAAGAGAATTAATTATCGGGGACCGTCAAACTGGTAAGACAACAATTGCAGTTGATGCAATAATTAACCAAAAAGGTAAAAATGTTAAATGTGTTTATGTAGCGATTGGTCAAAAAGAATCAACAGTTACACAAATTGTAGAAAGATTAAGAAAAGCAGAAGCTCTTGAATATACAGTTATTGTTACTGCTTCAGCTAGTGAATCAGCTCCGATTCAATACATTACTCCATATACTGGAGTAACAATAGCTGAAGAATGAATGTTCAGTGGACAAGATGTATTGATTGTCTATGATGATTTATCTAAGCATGCTCAAGCATATAGAACTCTATCATTATTATTAAGAAGACCACCGGGGCGTGAAGCATACCCAGGGGATGTATTCTATTTACACTCAAGATTACTTGAAAGATCAGCTAGAGTTACTCAAGAATTTGGTGGAGGATCAATCACAGCTTTACCGATTATTGAAACACTTGCAGGAGATATTTCTGCATACATTCCAACTAATGTTATTTCAATTACAGATGGTCAAATATTCTTATCAGAAAAACTATTTAACTCAAACATCAGACCAGCTGTTGATACAGGTTTAAGTGTTAGCCGTGTTGGTTCATCAGCTCAAATTAAAGCAATGAAACAAGTTGCTTCAACACTGAAATTAGAATTAGCTCAATACTATGAACTACAAGCTTTCTCAAAATTTGGAAGTGACCTAGATGAAAACACAAGAGCAATTTTATCTCAGGGAGAAAAAATTGTTGAAATCTTAAGACAACCAGAAGGTAAAACATTAGATCAAGTTATTCAAACTTTTGTACTAATGGCTATTAATGAAAGATTAGTTAAATGAATTCCTGTTGAAAAAGTAGAAACATTAAAACTAGCAATTATTAAATTCTTTAGAAAAGATCCAACTGGTATTAAAATCGCTGATGAAGTTAGAGCATCTAATTCATTTAACGATAGTACAAAACAAGCAGCTATTACAGAAATCAAAAAATTGGTTAAAAAAATAATCACATCTATTCCAGATTACAATCCTTTAGAGTTTGGAAAAATAGAAGATTACGATAAATTCTAATGGCAAATTTAAGTGAACTAAAAAGTCAAATTGCAAATACTCAAGATACAAATAAAATTACTAAGGCTATGGAAATGGTGGCAACATCTAAATTCAAAAAATTAAGTAATAGAGTATTGTCTATGCAAGATTACATACGCGATACATATAAATTATTTGTAGATATTATTGCAAATACTAGCCAATCTCAATACATGTGTGATGAAGGGTTTAAGCCTGGAAAAACATTATGAATTCTAGTTGGTTCAAATTTAGGACTATGTGGTGGTTATAATTCAAACGCCATAAAGTTAGCTAAAAAGCACATTAATAAAAATGACGACTTTGTAGTTGTCGGAAACAAAATGAGAAATTTTTGTAGAGCTGAAAATTTAAATATTGTGAATGAGTTTCTTTCTGTTGATGAAAAATTCACAATCCAAGATGTTACAGATGGTTTAACAGCAGATTTAATTTCTGCATATAACAATGAAACAATCCAATCAATTAAAATTATATATACAAAATTTATAAACAACGTTACGTTTGAAGAAACTGTTTTAGACATTCTTCCAATTGTAAAACTTAAAAAACCAAGTAGCAATTCAGAGGTTATTTTTGAACCAAGTGCTTCAGAAATATTAAAAAGCTCAATTAGTTTTTATTTGAGTACAATAATTTTTGGTTCAATTATGGAATCACAATTATCAGAACAAGCAAGTCGTAGACAAGCTATGGATAATGCATCAAAAAATGGAAAAGACTTAGTAGAGGAATTGAAAAGTCAATTTAATAGAAAACGTCAAGAAAACATTACGCAAGAAATTACAGAGATTGTCGCAGGTTCGACAGCTCAACAATAGGAGGGACTCATTATGAATTTAAAAGGTACAATCGTCCAAGTTATGGGATCTGTTGTTGATGTTAGATTTGAGACAAGTGAATTGCCTGGAATTTATTCAACAATTGAAATTCAATTACAAGGAAAAACAGAAGTCCTAGAAATAGTTCAACACATAGGTGATAACCTAGTTAGAACAATTGCTATGGGTTCAACAGAAGGTCTTTCAAGAGGAACTGAGGCAATCGCCACAGGTCATGCAATTAGTGTCCCTGTCGGTGAAAAAGTTTTAGGTAGAATGTTCAACGTATTGGGAGCACCAATCGATGGGCTACCAGAATTAACTGGTGAAAAAGTTATGCCTATACATAGAGAAGCTCCAAGTTATAAAGATTTATCTACAACTACAGATATTTTAGAAACTGGAATTAAAGTCGTAGACTTAATTACACCATTTGCAAAAGGTGGAAAAATTGGATTATTCGGAGGAGCTGGAGTTGGTAAAACAGTTCTAGTTCAAGAATTAATTAATAACATTGCCAAAGCTCATGGAGGGATTTCAGTATTTGCTGGAGTTGGAGAAAGAACTCGTGAAGGGAACGATCTATATTTTGAAATGAAAGAAGCTGGAGTTTTAGATAAAACTTCGTTAGTGTTTGGACAAATGAACGAACCTCCAGGAGCTCGTATGAGAGTTGCTTTGACAGGTTTAACTATTGCCGAATATTTCCGTGATGAAAAAAATCAAGACGTACTATTATTTGTAGATAACATTTTCCGTTTTACTCAAGCTGGTTCTGAAGTATCTGCTTTATTAGGAAGACTACCTTCAGCTGCTGGTTATCAACCAACACTTGCAACTGAGATGGGAGCTTTACAAGAAAGAATTACTTCTACTAAAAAAGGTTCTATTACTTCAGTTCAAGCAGTTTATGTTCCAGCTGATGATTTAACTGATCCAGCTCCTGCAACAACATTTGCGCACTTGGATGCAAAAATTGTTCTTGATCGTTCAATTGCTGCTTTAGGAATCTATCCAGCTATTGATCCATTAAACTCATCATCAAGAATGCTTGACCCAAAAATTGTTGGACAAGAACATTATGATACAGCTGTTAAAGTTCAAGAGACATTACAAAAATATAAAGAACTACAATCTATTATTGCCATTCTTGGTATGGATGAATTATCTGATGAAGATAAGACAATCGTTAACAGAGCTCGTCGTTTAAGAAACTTTATGTCACAGCTATTTACTGTTGGGGAAAAGTTCACAGGTAGACCAGGGGCATATGTTTCAAGTTCAGATAATGTTAGATCATTTAAATCAATTATTTTAGGAGAAGTAGATCACATTGCTGAATCTCACTTTATGTTTGCTTCATCAATTGATGAGGTAATTGAAAGACATCGTAAGGAAGAAAATAATGGATAGTTTGGAGATGAGAATTGTAACTCCCAATGGAGTGTTCTGTGATAAGTTAAAAATTGAACAAGTAACATTACCTTCAACTAACGGGCAAATTACATTATTGAAGAACCACATGTCATTAATTGGTGGACTGCAACTTTCATATATGAAAGTAAAAGAAAGCAAATCAAAAGATTTCCGTTATATTCATGTTCACAGAGGAATCTTTGAACTAGATAAAAATTCATTAACTATTGTTACACAAAATGCATATGACGTTGATAGTCAAGGATATAAACCAAATCAAAAATAAAAAATCCTCTTTATTGAGGATTTTTATTTTGTGAGTTTTTAGCATTCTCACTTTCAATTCTTTCATATCTTTTCTTGCGCATTTCTTTTTGTCATTCAACTTCTTCTTTGAATAAATTTAAAAATGAAAACATTTTCTGTTGTTTTAAAAATCCACATAAACCAATATAGTTCATTTTTAAAGGACTAAAGTTAATTCGACCAATATCTAAATCGCATTGAATAGTTGTAATCCTTTTAGAGATTTCAATTTGTTCTTGAAATTCTTTTAAACGATTAATTACTGTTGGTTTGAATCCTTCAATAGCATCAATATCTCGTAAAATACAATCAACACATCCATATTGATTTATTAAACTTAAAGCTGTGTTTTGGTGAATACCTTTAACACCAGCAATGTTATCTGAACTATCTCCGCATAAACTTTTTAAGTCAGGAATATGTTTAGGAACAACACCCATAAGCTCTTTAACTTTATTGGCATCAATTTGAACTGGTTCTTCTTTGTTAGTTTGTTGAGAAATAACTTTAACCTTATCATCTACTAATTGGTAAATGTCTTTATCTCCAGACAAAATTTCGAAACTAAAACCTAGCTTACATCCAATTTTACAGATTGTTCCAATCACATCGTCACCTTCACAAGTAGGGTGTTCATATCTTGGAATCTTAGCAGCATCTAAAAACTCACGCATAATTTGCATTTGAGGTTTTAGATCTTCAGGAGTTTCTTTTCTCTTTTCTTTGTATTTGGGATATAACTCTTTTCTTCAACAAGCTCTACCAACATCAAGAGCAACAATCACTGTGTGATATTTACCTGATTTTATTAATTCAGAAATATTGTAGACAAATACATAAACAGCATTTATCAATTGACCATCACGGTTTAATGATTGTCTTTTTCTTTTTAAAGATCCGTAATAGCCCTTATAAAGTAAATGATAACCATCAATTATTAGTATTGGCTTTTTAGTTTTTTGGATATTGTTGTTAACCATATTGGCTCCTTAGAAAATAATAATTTTCTCTTCTATTAATTCTATCAAATCGCTTATTGAAGATAATGCTGTCTCATTTTTTGTAGTACCTACAATTTGAACCTTGTCTTCAATATATGTTTTTGATATATTTATAAATTCTTTTTGAACATGCAATTCAATTTTCTTAACACTAGAGATATTAAATAAAAATGTTAATTGAATCCCTGTTTCCAAATCTTTTAATAAATTGTTTTCGTTTACAATTGTCTTAATCCCTTGAGTATATGAACGCGTTAACGGACCAGTACCCAGTTTGGTACCCCCAAAATATCGAACAACAAAAACAATAACGTTAGTTAATAACATTGACTTTAATGTCTTTAATATTGCGTCTCCGCTAGTACCAGAAGGTTCTCCATCATTGTGAAATGATTCAGTAACATGTACTCCATCATTCAAAATATAAGCTCAACAATTGTGTCTAGCATCTTTTTGTAAGTTTTCTTTTATAACACTATCAATATCTGACTTAGAATAAACTCGTTTAACAATGGTAATGAAGCGTGACTTCTTGATAACAAATTCATTTGTGTATAAGTTGTCTGTTTTTAAAATCTTCATAATTACCATTACATTATTATTTTATAGCAAAACCAACTAATTTGATTTTTGTTTTAGAGCATATAGTAGAATATAGTTAATGAGGTAATTAATATGAAATTAACAGCAAAAGATTTGGTAGATCATTTTGGATTAAAAGTGGAAAGTGGAAGCGAATACTTAAACAACAAAATAGTAACTTATGGAATGAATAGACCTGGACTAGAACTAGCTGGTTTTGTACCAAAGGGAACAAACTCACATAGAATAATGCTTTTGTCTTCTAAAGAGTTTGAATACTTAGAACAATTTAAAAAAGAAGAACAAATTGAAAAGTTAACTTCAATTTTTAAATTAAATATTCCAGCTTTCATATTAACTCCTAAATTTAAAAACAAACATATGTTGGAAGTTTCAAAAAAATTTAAAATTCCTGTTTTAAGATCTTCTGATCAAAAAACAAGTTCATTTACACAAAATGTACTTAGTTGATTAGATGAATACTTTAGTGAAACTACTGAAGTACATGCTTCATTGGTAAATATTTTTGGTAAGGGAGTTCTTATCATTGGAAGAAGTGGTATTGGTAAATCAGAACTTGTTATGGATCTTGTTAAAACTAATCACTTATTTGTTGGAGATGATAGAATCGTTATTACCAAAAAAGCTAATAGATTGTTTGGTAAATCACATCCATTACTTACAAACTTAATTGAAGTACGTGGTATTGGTATTGTTGAAATGCAAAAGTTATTTGGTTATCAAATAATTCAAAAAGAAACTGCAGTTGATGTTGTTATTGAAATTACAGATTTTAATAAAGAGGATGTGTTTGATAGATTGGGAAATGATTTTTCAACTAAGGAATACTTAGGACTAAAAATTCCATACATTCAGATGCCAGTTTCATCAGGTAGAAACTTATCAAGCTTAATTGAAACAGCTGTCTCTCAATTAAAATCTACTGAAGCAAATGACTTTATACCAGCTACAGAAATACTATCTGCAAGATTAAAGGACTTTGAGGAATAAAGATGAGTTGGCTACCAGGTGGTAAAAATCAAAGCTTAGAGGAGTTAATGAAACTTGGCAATAATGTTGAAGTTGCAGTAGAACCTCTCTTTTTTATGTATCCACTAATGATTACTATTGGTGGTTTTTTAGCTATTGGTTTAATTTATTTAAGAATTTGAAAAAGGGGTATTCCTTTATCAAATATGGTTACCTTAACTTATATTGCCTTACCAGCAGCAGTAATTGGAGCATCATTTTTTGGTAAATTAGGGGGATTTAATTACGGATGACAAATCTGAAATTACTTTATGTTTTGAAGAAGTGGGATGTCAATTTTTGGTGGAATGGTATTTGGTTCATTTGCTGGATATATTTATCTAAGACAAGTAAGCTATAAATTGCAAATCTCAATATGAGTATATTTAGATTGTATTGTTCCTGCTATTTTAATTGCTCAGGCTTTAGGAAGATGAGGTAACTTATTTAATCATGAGATTTTAGGTAATGAACTTAGTGTTGAAGAATTATGAAAAATAGAATGGCTACCTAATTGAATAAAATTTAGATTATATCCAATGTATGTTCCTGATGAAAATGGTATATCAGAAATAGTGAAAGGATACACTTTCCATGAACCATTATTCTTATATGAATCAATTGCTAACTTAATATTATTTTTAGTAATTATGTTTTTAGTTCCATTTTTATTTAAATTATTTAGTCCTAAACCTTGAAAGAAAAATCCACATGCGTTTCCAATTAAAGGTGTTGCAATAAGCAAAGAAGAACTTTTATCAATACCTGTTCAAAGAGAATTAGACCTAAAGACTGATGGTTCACGTTATTGATATACAAAAGCTAATGCTTGAAAGCGTGCATATTATTTATATGAAGCAGATAACAAGTTAGCTGAACAATATATAATTGCAAATGATGATCATGAAAAAATTCAAGAAGTCGCGAGTATGGAGTACGAAAATATAAAAGGAAAATTTAGAGCAAAAATAAAATTGACTTCAGATAAGCAAAAAATTAAGGAATTAAAAAAGCAAAGATCAATTGCACTAAGACCTTATAGATGAGATAGATTCAAAGTTGTTAACTCATTAACAAAGGACTCTAAATTGTTATATAATTTAAACAACCCAGATGGATATAAAGTGATGCACAGCGGAGTGCAAGCATCACTTTACCTAATGGGTTATTCAATCATTCGTATGTCTTTAGAACACCAAAGAACAGGATTTGATTTAACCTTTAAATTCTCAATGGCTGCAAATTACATATTCTTAGTAACGGTATTTTTAGTATCAATATTTGCACTTGTACTAGTACAGTTCATTGCGCCATATAAGTGAAGACAACCAGAATGGTTGTATGAAAAATCATATTAATATAAAAAGGAGAAATAATTATATGAATAAAAAATTTGACATAATTATTGCTGGAGCTGGTCCTGCTGGATTATCTGCTGCAATTTATGCAGCACGTGCTGAAATGAATGTTGCAGTATTAGAAAGGTCAACGCCAGGTGGTAAAGTTATGAAAACTGCTGAAGTTGAAAACTATCCAGGTTTTAATACAATACTTGGACCTGAATTAGGAATTAAATTTTTTGAACAAGCCATGAATTTGGGAGCTAACTTTATTTATGCAGGATTAAAATCATTTAAAAAAGAAAATGACACATTTATTGTTACTTTAGAAAATGGTGAAGTTATCGAATCCAAAGCTCTAATTATTGCAACAGGAAGTAAAGAAAACTTAATTGGAGTTCCCGGTGAAGTTGAATTGTATGGAAAAGGTGTTTCATATTGTGCAGCTTGTGATGCTGCTTTCCACAAAGGGAAAGAAGTTGTAGTAGTAGGTGGTGGTTATTCTGCTATTGAAGAAGCTATATTCTTGACTCGTTTTGTTAACAAAGTTTACTTGGTACACAGAAGGCAAGAATTTAGAGCAGATAAAAAGTCTGTTGATAAAGCAAAAGCAAATCCAAAAATTGAATTTATCTTAGATTCAGTTGTTACAAAAATTAATGGAACAAACAAAGTTGAAACAGTTGATGTTAAATCGTTGATTACTAATGATATAAAAACTATACCAGTTTCAGCAATATTTCCTTTTATTGGACAAACAGCAGAATCAAAATTTATTGAAGATGAAAAATTAATGAATAGTGATAAAAATATCATTGTTAATGAAAAAATGGAGACAACTGTAAAAGGACTATGATCAGCTGGAGATGTACGTGTTACACCTTTTAGACAAATTGCCACAGCTGTTGCTGATGGAGCTTTAGCAGGACAAGAAGCAGTTAAATATTTAGAATTGCTAGACTAATATCAAACATTTATTAATCAAGTGGAGAAATAAAATGAATTGATGAAATAACTGAGAAAATAATGAATATGGAAAACCAGGTTATGGTATTTGAACTTTTGATGAGCAGCTCCAAATTGGTGGTTTTCAAGGTTATGCTTTAGTTATTTCTTCTTCTATTTTAGTAGCAATTGTCATTTCTGTAATCTCATGTCGTATTAGAAAAATACCAGTAACTGAAATAATAATTGCACTTTCAGTACTTGTACCTTTTTCTTTGATGGGGGCGTCATTATTTGGGAAGATAGGTATAAAAGGTTATAGCCATAACATAATAGATCTAATTGCTTTTTGAGAAGCAGGTATGGCTATTCATGGAGGAATATTATTTGCGGCAATCGGAGCTACTCCTCTTGCTTGATATGTTTCTAGAAAATATAAAATTTCAATATTAGCAATCTTAGATTCAATCTTGCCACATATATTATTATCACAAGCCATTGGTAGATGAGGTAATTATTTCAACCATGAGCTAATGGGGCCACCAATGACTGAACTTTCTGGTGGATCAGCTGAAGCTTTATCATTATCTGGTTTCTGAAGAAATCTAGTATTATATGGTCATGGTAATTTTTATATAATGCATCCATATTTCTTGTATGAATCAATTGGTTTAGGATTAGCTTGAGCATTAATAATTGGTGCACCTTACTTTGTATCTTTATTTTCTGGACCAAATAAAAAATATAAAGATCAATTCTATATAAATGCAAACGATACATTTAAATCTTTATTTGTTTGAAATAAAGAATGACCTCATTCATACCAAGGAGTATGAAATGAAGCATTTATTGATAAAATCAATTCAGAAGAAAGAATCAAATATGAAGAAAATTTAAACACTTACAAAACACGTTGACAAAAAGGTAAAGCTTTATACAAAGCTAACAATCCAGATAATTATATAGTTCTGCATAGTGGTGTTAAAACAGGCGCTTATTTATTCTTATGAAATATAGTAAGGGTATTCTTAGAAGTCTCAAAAGCAGAAGATTCTTTATTTATTAAATACGATAAACCATTATCTGTTACACTAATTTCTTTAACAGCTTTAGCTGGTTTAGCAATTGCATTATTGTGTCAATTCGTTGCACCATACGTATTAAGAAAAACTGAATATAAATATGAAAAACAATATTTTTATTTAAGTAAATAATTTAACAAGGCGGTATACATATGTCATTTTCATTAGAAGTAAAAGAAGATATTCTTTCTCATACATTTAAAGAAAAACAGGTTAGCGCCTTTTTAAATGCTTATATTAAATATAATGCAAATTTTTCAATTACAAATAAAGGGCTATCAATTCAGATGTCTTCAAATAGTAATAAAGTAATTCGTTCAATATATGAACACCTTAAAACAATATTTAAAGGTGACATTGATATAAGAATTATTCAACATCAAAAATTAAAGAAAAATAAAGTATTTGAATTAATTCTTTCAGGAGAAATTCAAAAATTTTTAACAGAACAAAATATATATGACTTTGACAATGGAGACAAAGTAATTAGAATTCCAAGTGAATGAACTAAAAAAGAAAGTATTCATCGTTCATATGTAGCTGGTTTATTTGTGGCTTGTGGTTCAGTTAATTCACCAACTACAACTAACTATCATTTAGAACTCCAATTCAATGAAGAAGATTCAGCAACATACGCAATGGAGCTGTTAAAAAATTTTCCATTTAAATTAATTGTTCGTAAAAATAAATATGTAATTTATATGAAGAAATCAACATTAATTTCTGACTTTTTGCGATACATAGATGCGACAACATCAATGATGAATTATGAAGCAACTAGAATTGATCGTGACTTTCAAAATAGTTTAAACAGAACAATTAATTTAGATGTATCCAATCAAAAGAAAACAAACAAGGCTGCTGAATATCAAATTGAATTAATTAATAAATTAATGAGTTCAGAAAAATTTAGAGATATGTCTAAAAAAATAAAAGCATTGTGTAAAATAAGATTATCAAATCCTGATTCTTCTTTTTCTGAACTTGAGTATTTAATGAGAGTTGAAGGTATTAGTATAACAAAAGCAGGTATAAGTAATTTGTTTAAAATAATGCAACGTGAGGTTAATGATAATTAATATGGAAAACAGTAATACACCAGAAATAATAAATATTTTTGCAAAGAATATGAAAAAAATTAGATTAGAAAGAAAATTATCTCAGGAACAATTATCTTTTGAATCTGGTTTACATAAAAACTATATATCTGATGCTGAAAGAGGTTATAGAAATATATCACTTAAGGCTGTAGAAAAAATAGCTAAGGGACTTCATGTTAACGTAGACGAGTTGTTTAAAAAGTAAAGTTAAATACAATAAAAATTAAGTCTCACATCTAATTTATGAGACTTGATTTTTTTTTTTTTTGGTAAAAGTAATTAAAAATATCTAACTAATTTGGAGTAAAAAAGTGTTCGTTCTTAAAACAAAGAATATAATTGTTGAAAAAAGAAGAAGTTCTAATATTGAAGTATTAAGGTTTATACTATGTATCTTTGTTGTAATAATTCATGTTCATGGAGTATTTGATTACTCGCTTTCATTAACTTATTCAGCTGTGACCATTTTTGCAATTATTTCAGGATTTTATCTATTTGAAAGAAATGATAGCTACCTAGGATTTAAATTTATACCCACAATTATTTTTTTAATAAGTCTAAATGTTTTAATAACTTTAATTACACACTCAATAACAGGAACTTTAAATACTATTGATTGAACAAAGACCTTCCTATTTGGACAAGTACAATTTTGGTATCTATGAGCAATGCTTTTCACATTATTTATTTCACCATTATTGTTTCTTGGTATTAAACACTTGGATAAATATACGTCACTTACAATTATTATAATTTTTTATCTGGTAGTTCAATTATCACAATTGAATTATATTTATACTGTTGATTCATATAGATATTCAAACCCGTTTGTTTTATTTTTTCTTTGATGTTTGGAGCTTGGACTAAAAAATATTTAGCAGAAGGGCTTCTTTTAAAAAAAGAAATTGGTATTAAATATATGTTTACCTGTATTAGTAATTTTAGTTTTTATTAAAGTGCTTTCGTATTCTTTATTATTAAATGTTTTAGATAAAAATCAATCATATCCATTTTTGAATATTATTTCTTCACTATCAACATCAAATCAAAGTGCTTTAACTATAGTTGCTGGATTTTGTATATTTTCACTATTTTATATTTGAGATATTAAATATAGTAAATTTTTAAATTATTTAGGTAGTTTATCAATTATTGTTTATGCTGCACACTACACAATCTTGTATTGGTATAAAGATCAATTTGTATCTAATTGAAATATGAGTAATGGTTTAGAAGACTTTATAGTGTTTGCATTAACACTGATAACAAGTATATTTATTTCAATATTAGTTTCTCCAATATTGAAAATATATCAAAAAAATATTAAGAAAATTTATACAAAAATATTAATTAAAATAAAAATTAGGTTAAGCAAAAAAGGGATATAGACGTTAACCATAAAGCATAAATAATCATTTTGGTAAAAATTACCACTTTTATTTAAAAGATTGAATTTTTTTTTTTTTTGTCAAAGATGTTATAATTTATACAAGCAATATTGGAATAAGTATTTTTGATTGATTAAAAAATATTATTAATTAATCTAATAATTATTTGTTAATTCAATATAGTGATAATAATCATAAATTAAATTTTAAAATAAGGAAAATTATATATGAAAAAATTATTAGCGATGTTAGGAGCTGCTGGATTAGTAGTTTCTACAAGTGCCGTATTGGTATCATGTGGTACAGATCCTGCACCAGTATCAGCAGACCAAAAAAAAGTTAATGAAGCAAAAGAAGCAGTTGAAAAAATTGCAAAACAAGAAACTTCAGAGGCTACAATAACTAAAGTTGAAGAAGTTATGAAAGGTTTTACAATTGAAGTAGCAGTTAAAGATGCAATTTCAGTTATTGCCAAAACTGAAGTTAAAGATCAGACAGTTATTGTTACTTTTAGCGCAAAAGTTGCAGTTGAAGCAAAAACTCCAGAAGTAACTTTTGAAGAAGGTGAAAACCCAGAAGTAACTTATGAATGAGCTGATTCAGAAGCTACAGCTACAGCTACATTATCATTTGGTAAAGTAGAAGTAGTTAAAGAAGAGTTATCAACTTTAATTAAAATTACAAATTTCGAAGACTTAGTAGATGCAGAAGTGACTACAATTACAGCAGCTATTAACGAAAAAAATGCTGGAGCAGAAGGTAACTATGAATTAGGAACTCCTGCTGAAGGTAAAGTTACAGCTACAGCTAAAGGTGATAAATACCAAGGAACTGTAAAAATTACTTTTAAAGTTAAAGATGCCGAAACAGAAACTCCTACAGTTTTATCATTTTTTTACCAAGCTTAGTAACAAGCAAGATTTATAAATTTTAAAATAGACTCAAGTCTATTTTTTTAATTATTAATTCTTTTAATTATTCAGTTAACGATAATATAGATTTTATAATAGTTTAGATTTTCTAATTACTAAAAATTTTAAAAAGTTTGTAGGATACAAAATAATATTTAAAGATGAATTTGATGTATATGAAAAGATTTAATCTTGTAATCAACATAGATTATGTTGATCAAATTGTTAATTCTAGTGTTCTAGATAAAAAGTGGATATCAAAATTAGATAAATTAAGGCTATTAGTGAATGTTTAGTCACATGACAACAATGTCGGTATTTTAGTAGAGACTGATAATTTTTACAGAAATAATTCTTGGTATAAATTGTTGCTTGTATGATAGCAATTTAAAAAAGTAAGATAATACTTTTATATTAAATTTGCCACTGTTAGATGATCTAATTTAGGATTGTTTCTAACATCTTTATATCCACCAAATAAAACATAAGGTTTTAGTCTTTTATTTTTTAGATCAATATATACATTTAAATTACTTCTATAATCATTGCTTATTAAAAGTATCTTTTTCCTTAGTTTGATTTTTTCATAATATTTTAATTTAAAAGTTGTAATAGGAATATTGATTGAACCAACTAGGTGATGTTCATTAAATGCTGCACTAGGTCTTAAGTCAATTACCTGTCATTTGTCTGAATTAAGTATTCGTTGTAATTTATTATTGTACTTGTGTTTAAACTTTCTTTTTCAATATCAATTCTTAAATATTGAATTAATAAAAGAAAACACATTATCTAATCACTGCATAAATCACCTTATATACTTAAATTATAGTATCATATCATTAAAGGAGAAAAGTGTATGAACTTATTTGCATATTCCAATTCATTTAAAGAAACAACTAATGCTGTAATATTTGGATTAGAAATTTTTTGTATGATTGTAGCTATTGTTATGATCATTGTTGGTTTGGTTCAAAATAAAAAATCTCAAACAGGTTTAAGTGCACTTAATGGTGGTAATGATGAACTGTTCGCTAACTCAAAAGAACGCGGACTAGATAAAACTCTTTCTCAAGTTATGCTTGGATTGGGTATTATTCTAGCATTAGTTGCAGTTGTCATGGCCATTCTGACTAACGTAATTTTGTAAAATGAAAAATAAAATTTTAAATATATTAAAAGCTAAAAAATCTATTTCTTTTATTGAATTAGCTGATGAATTAAAAATCAATAATGAATCTTTAGCAAAATCATTAAAAGAATTTGAAGAAACTAATGAAGTTGTTTTATCAATTAATAGTATTGTTTATTTTGTTGATGAAAAACAACAACTAGGAACAATTAGAATTAATTCTAAAAAATTTGGCTTCATTAAACCATTTGTTGGAGAAGATGATTTTTTTATACCTGGTATTGCTTTAAATGGCTGTCTTTCTTATGACACTGTTTTATTTTCAATTATTACTGAAGATGATGGTAGAACACGTGGAAATGTAATTGATGTTATTAAGCGTGAAATAAAATTCATGGTTGGTACTTTAGAAGAAAGCAGGGACAAAAAATTTATTGACTTTGTACCAAGTGATAAGGCTCTTATAAATTATAGAATTGTCTTGGTAAATAAATCTAAATTTAAATTGAAAGCTGATCTTATTGTTAGGGTTAAAGTTTCTAATGTTAAAGAAGGTAAACTGTTTGTTTATATCGAAGAAATAATTGGCGATGCTAATAAAGCAGTAGACAGAATAATATCAGTAGCTTATGAAAATGATTGTAAACCTGGGTTTGAACAGAATGTTTTGCAAGAAGCTGACAATGTTGCTAAACCAATTAACAAGGATCTTCCAGATATTAAAAAACGTTTGGAAAGAAACTTATATGATAAAACTATAGTTACAATTGATGGTGATGATTCTAAAGACTTAGATGACGCAATTTGTGTAACTAAAGTTAATGACAATTACTTATTAACTGTAGCTATAGCAGATGTTTCGTATTATGTTAGACCCAGAACTGAATTAGATAATGCAGCTCTATACAAAGGTAACTCAGTATATCTTGCAAATAAAGTATTGCCAATGTTACCTGAAGTATTGTCAAATGGTGTTTGCTCTCTAAATCCAAATGAAGATAAATTATGTATGGTAGCTGATATCTTGATAGATAAAACAGGTACTCATTTGAAAACAGATGTTTATGAATCTATTATGAAATCAAAAGGAAGATTAACTTATAAAAAAGTAAATGAGTTTTTTGAAACAAGAAAATCAGAATATCCAAAAGAAGTACAAGACATGCTTGATATTTCTTTTGAGCTACATGAAATATTAGAAAAACGAAAAAGACAAGAGGGAACAATTGATTTTGAAATTCCGGAACCCAAGGCAATATTGAATGATAAATTTGAAGTTATTGACATTATTGCTCGTGAGCGCGGGGAAAGTGAAAAATTGATCGAGAACTTTATGGTTGCTGCAAACGTTGCAGTAGCTAAAGTTGTACTAGATTTAGAAAAGCCATTTCTTTATAGAAATCATGGGCAACCAGAAGAAGAAAGTATTATTGAATGAATTAGCAATTTAAAAATGTTAGGTATTAACACTAACATTAATATAACTAATGGAATTACTCCAAAAGCTTTATCACAAGGTTTAAAAGATATTGATGCAGCTGTAACTGATCAAACTCGTAAAACAGTTATTAATATTACATTATTACATCATATGCAAAAGGCAGCTTATGAACCAGAAAACATTGGACACTTTGGATTAGCAGTTCCTTACTATACACACTTTACTTCTCCAATTAGACGTTATTCAGATTTAATGGTTCACCGTTACTTAAAAAAATTTGCTATTCAAAAGGATAACACTAACTTAGAGGCTGTTGAAAATTTTATTGAACGAGCATGTAAGATTATTAATGAAACAGAAAAAAAAGCTATCAATGCTGAGCGTGAAGTTAATAAAATGTGTATGGCTGAATATATGCAAAAATATATAGGGCAAGAATACGAAGGAATTATTTCAGCTGTTTTAAAATTTGGTATATTTGTACAGCTACCAAATTCAGTTGAGGGACTAATTCATATTTCATCAATGCCTGGAGCAGTCTATGATGAAAAAGGTGGAGTCATGTTAACATCTGACAAAAAAATGTGAAAACTTGGTGAAAAAATAAAAATCAAAGTAAAAGATGCAGACGTTAAAAAACGTATGATTGACTTTACATTTGCAAACACTAAATAAAAAGAATCATACAATGATTCTTTTTATTTATTTAAGTAGTTAATTATATAATTAATACAAATAGGAACTTAAACTAATGGCTGAAAAAATAATAGCTCTAAATAAAAAAGCAAAATTCAATTATGAAATATTGGATACTTATGAAGCTGGTATTTCGTTATTAGGGTCTGAGATTAAATCTATTCGTGTTAATGGTGCTTCTATTGTTGAATCATATATCTTGATGAGAAAAGGTAAACCTCAAGTACTAAACATGAATATACCTAAATATGAGTTCTCAACTCAAAAAGGTCATGAGCCCACTAGAACAAGAAACTTATTATTAAATGCAAGTGAAATAGAAAAGTGATCTAAAAAAATTCAAGAAGATAGATTAACAGTTGTTCCTTTAAAACTTTATTTAAAAGAAGGGTTGGCTAAACTAGAAATTGGCTTAGGTCGAGGTAAAAACACAGTAGATAAACGTGAAACAATTAAAACTCGTGATATATCAAGAAGGTTAAATAACATTAAAAAATAAAAAAACTCAATGAGTTTTTTTTAATATTTAAAGTTATTTGAATGTCATCGTTTGAATTTTTTAGATGTTTCAATTTTGCTTATTTTTACTTTTGCCACTTGTCAGTAAGTATTATCGATACTAATAAATATAACTCTTTTATTTTTTACTTCAATTTCAACCATCGATTTAGTAGATCCAGTTTTTATTCAAATTAGAGAAAGAACAAAATAAATAATATGATCAGTTAATCAATTCAGGGGTTTGAACACAAGAAGCAATAGAGCAAGTGTAAACATTAAATCTGTTATTCAATGTGTTCTTGAAACCATTTGCATAATGGCCATCATAAATACATCAAAGACAACAATTATAAATATTAATCATTTTCATCATGAAATTTTGTCGCCACGTTTTTCGTTCATTAATAATAATATAGTTGTATAAACTAACATTGAAGATGAATTCATGTGACCTGAAGGGAATGCAACATTATTTCAATGTGTATTACCATAATCCCCACTAAAATAAGCTTTTCAATAATCAGGATTAAATCCTTGAATTTGTCATCAATCTAAATACTCAGCATTATGTATATCACTAGGTAAAGGCTTTGTTCAGTTGTCAGGCAAACTATTAATTACATTTTGATAATCAACGTGTATAAAGTAGGGTCTACCTCAAAATGTTTTTAATGAGGGATCAACAATGAACCCTACAACAGCGAATACTACTAAAACCTTTATTCCATCAATTCAGTAGTTTCTTGTTAACAAGTCATTTCTTCTTGAAAAGTTTAATCTTAGATATAAAGCTAAACCGATCATAATTATTACTTCTATTCCAATTTCAATAGACATAACTAGAATGGTATGGATTCTATCTAAACCAAACCAATCACTTCTACCAGTTCCATATATTGATATTGAGTTAGCCATATTCTTAGTAGTAAAGGCAAACAAAATAGTAAAAATAATAATGAATGATATATAAATAATATTTATTATTATTGAAAAAGTTATTTTTTGCTTACCGTACTTTTTATTTAATGTTTCCATAAATATACCAGTTATTGCAAATATAAAAGGAACTGTCATTGTATAAGCTAATTTATCCCAAAACATACTTAGTCAACTTATAAACCCATTATCATTTAAATCTCCAAATGCCTTTGCTATTTTAAGATCTCAAATACTTCCAATAATAAATAATAGAATGACCGTATTTAAAGTTGCAATCCATAGGATTTGGAACAATTTATTATTTTTGTTTGTTTTAGTTGTAAAACTAGAATATTTAATTTTACTCAATTCTTTATTCATTATGTTTATTCCTTATATTAAAAATTTTACACCAGGTATTAAATAAATAGAAATGATCAAAATAATATCTCAGTAAGTAACTATGATACTAATGAACTATATTATCTGAATATATTTTGTCTGATCTTGATAAAAACCTAATGAGCAAGGAAAAATAAAAACTTATCATTATTTTTACTTTTTTTTTTTTTTTGTTGAGCACTATATAATCATTGTATGAAGAAAATAATTAAAGTAAATGATGTCAAAAAACAGTTTAGTGGTTGGTTTGCACTACGCGGTGTAACTACAACTTTTGAATCTGGAAAGATATATGGATTCCTTGGAAACAATGGAGCAGGTAAAACAACATTAGTAAAATTAATATTCCAAAACTTTGATTATGACGGCGGGAGCGTCACAGTGGATGGAAAAGAACTTAAAGATGTAGACTACTCTGAATGACTATATTTTAGTGAAAGTGCTGATTTACCAGTTGATACACAGGTAAAAGAATATATCGGAAGATGTTATGACTATGCACAAAAACCTAGCAAAGACTATAATGAAAAAGTTGCGAAAGTAATGAAAATAATTAATATTAAAAAATGATGAAACAAAAAAATAAAATCATTATCAGCTGGTCAAAAGAAAATGGTTGTTTTATTTCTATGTCTTTTATTAAGACCAAAGATAGCTTTTTTTGATGAACCTACTGCTAACGTTGATTTAAATAATAAAGAACTAATTTTAAAAACAATAAAAACACTAAAAGCTGAAGATTCAATAGTAGTTGTTATTACTCACTTAATAGAAGAAGTAGAGGACATACTAGATCATGTAGTAATAATGAGTGATGGTTTAATTAAATATGATGAACCAGTTGTAAAAGGTGAATCATTGGTTAAATTATTTGATGAGTATGCAATTGATCGAACTACTCAATCAGAAAAAATTAAGGAGTATATTAATAATGTTAAATAGTTTAAAAAACTCATTTGAACTATTTAAAGTTCAATTAAAGTGAAATGCAAAATCTTTTGCTTTCTGATTAACAATTGGTTTATATTTAATAATTTCTACAGGATTAACTTTAACGTTCGGAATTGTTGGTTTAACTTTAAACCGAGGACAATTAAATGATGGAACATATAATGAAGTGTTCATTACAATTGCCATAATTATTCATATCGTAATGATAGCAATATTGATAAGTGTATTTTGTGTACGAGTATTTGTTAACAATATTAAACATAAGGTAGTTGAACTTGAAAAAAATGCTGGATACAACAAGATAGCTATATTCTTTTCAAGATTAACTTGATTAGTTACAACTATATTTTCAACAATAATTGTCAACCTATTATTATCTTCAATATTTTTTGCAATACTAAGCAAAGAAGGATATAGTGATTTTCTATATGCACTATTTATAGGAATATATGGTTGAGAAATAGTATTTGCATTAGTGTATTTATTATTGTTTTTGGTAATTCTATTTTTAATGGGTCCAACAAGAGCCTCATTGTTAATAATAATAATTTTGTTTTTATTTAACATGGCTCCAATACAAAATGTAACAGGTGGTTGAAATGAAGCAAGAGATAATGAATTAGATTGAACTGTTGATAAATCACTTTGATTTGATGACAGTATATTAAATGAAGATAAAACATTTAATAATCTAAAAAATTTTTTTAATAATAATAATAATAGTTATTATGGATATGAGTATGCAGTGATTGCTGATTATAATCCGATAGAACCTGAAAAATATGTTGAAACTAAAGCATTTTTTGATAATTTAAATGAATTAACAAAAAACTTAAATTGAAGCCAAAGTGATGTCTATTTATTTAACGAAGATAACAATGATATTAGAAAAACTATATATGATGTAAAAGATGCTTGAGAAGCTTTTGATTATGCAAATATTGATGATAGTAATAAACTTTCATTTAACTTGCTAAATCATTATATGAATAAATTAGATTTACTTGATTCAAGTTTTAAATATTCATATTCATATTGAAGAAGTTTTTCTTCTTCTGAAAAAGTGAAATTGAGTGAGGCTTATAAAAATAACCCATCTATGGCATTATTTTCTACAGTAATAAGTACTCTTTTTAAAGATCACACAAGAATTAGTGAAAAAATGAGATATACAAAAGATGGTGAAACAGTTATTGCAAATTCATACAGCGATTTTGTTAAAGGAATGAATTCTTTAAATGGTGGTATCCAAGAGTGATATATAGTATTTAACCCAACTAAATCAGAAGCGGCATCTATGATGCTAAATCCATTTACTCATTTTGCATTAATGCAAAGAGCTTCAATGGGATTGAATGCAGGATTAAAAGAAGCAATAACATATTCAAATTCAAGTGGTAATAATGCTCTTTATGCCAGAAATATTAAAATTACGTATAACAAAGATGGTTCATTTAAAGGATATGAAAGAATTGTTCTAACAGAGTGATTGTTTGTATTTTATGCATTCTTGGCGTTAATACTACTTCCACTAACATACTTAATGTGAAGAAGAAAAAATTAGTAGGAGGTTGTTATGGAAAAAATTAAATTAAAAATTGAAAGTGTAACTAAAATTTACAACAGAAAAACAATCTTAGAAGATTTAGATTTAGAGCTAGAGAGTGGCAATATTTATGGATTGCTTGGAAACAATGGAGTAGGTAAAACTACATTAACAAAAGTGATTTTTCAAGAAACCTCTATTAAAACTGGAAAAATAAGTTTAAATGGTGTAGAAAAAGATAAAATAAACTTTTCAGAGTGGTTTTACTTTAGTGAAAGTGGTGATCTACCAAAAAATATGAAATCAAAAGATTACGTTGATTACATAGCAATGTTAAGCATGATGCCTCAAAAAATATTTATTAATAGATATTCGAAGGCTTCACAAATTGTTGATATTAGTAGTTACTTGGATAAAAAAATTAGTAGTCTATCCGGTGGTGAAAAAAAATTATTAGTTTTATTTGTCTGCTTATTATTAAAACCAAAAATTATATTCTTTGATGAACCGACTGCAAATGTTGATGTTGACCACAAAAACAAAATTATTGAAGCTATGTTAGCTTTCAAAAATGAAGGAACAATTATTGTAATTATTACTCACTTAATTGATGAGGTAAATCACTTGCTCGATCGTGTTCTAATATTGGACTCAGGGAAAATAGTATATGATGAACCACATGATAAAGTAAGTGATCTAAAAAAATTATATAAAGAAACAGCAAAAAAAACATTCCAACAAGAGATGAGTATTGAGGAGCTTTTAAATGAAGATAGAAAATAAAAAAATATTTAACCTAACAGCTAATATTTTTAAATTTAATATGAGAAACAAAAAGTTTTGAGTATTTGTTTATTTACTAATTGGTTTAGCTGTTGCGTTTATATTACTTGGAGCATTTATAGCTTCAAAAGTTGCAATTTTTGATTCAAGCATTGTTTTACAATTAATGCCATACTTTAATTTAATTTCGGGTATTTGCTTATCATTGTTATTTATCATGTTTGCAGCTACTCCTTTATTTAGAGATAAGGATTTAGCATTATATGATTTGGAAAAAAGATATGGTTATAAACCTTGAGAAATTGTTTTATCTAGATTAATTTGAATATTTGCAATGTGTTTCTCAGCATGATTTATAGTATTAATTGCAAGTCTAATTGGTGGTAGTTTTGGATCAATGGGTTCTAAAGTAATTTATATTAAATCATTTGTGATACCTAGTGTATGAAATTTATATTTATTGTTTTTAGTTCCATTATTAACAATGTTTATATCATTAGTATTTGGTGCGTTATTTGGAAAAATGGTATTATATTTTTTGACAATCATTGTTGCATTTTCTCCTGTAGTTTCAAACCTAATAGCAACTATTAGTGGTGGAATTGGTTCTGGTTCTTCTGGACATAATGAGAAAGTATACCGTTACAAGGGTGAATTAATAAGTAGATTACTTTATGATAAATATTTTGAAGAGCTAATTATTGACATAGATGAAAAAGACGTTTTCTTTGATATGTTAAATGAATATGAAAAATTAGAGTCAATTGAAGGATTTTCTGATAAAGAATTGCATAAAGGAATTCCGTTCATTGAAAAAGAAAATCACAATGTTAAACCTGAAGAGTATAAAAATATCAAAGAATTTTATAATCTAGTTGTGACTGATAATTTAATTCCTAAACATTCACTTATAAATGGACCATCATATAACTTAAGCTATGACCCAAGCATATTTAATAGTTATTTATCAAAAATTAACTCTGGTTACTATAAAAATACAATTAGGGTATTAACTGAAATCTTTAATGAATGAAGTTTGATTATGTCACTTGACAGTGATAATTACGACTCAAATTGAAATAACGATTATATTTATTCATATATTGAAAGCGAAAAAAATATGTATGAAAACTCAATTGAGGTTGCTGTATTTAACGTTTCATTCTTTACTGTTCTGCACGAACTTTCATATAGAGTTGGTGATAAATTTAAAGAGCCAATAATTGATGAGAAACTAAAAAATAAAACTGGTACAAATGCATTTGTACACATTTTAAATCCATTGACTGTTTGAGGTATGATGTTTAATGCACCAATTAATAGCAGTGCAAACTTATTACTTCAATCATTTGATTACAAAGGTAAAAATCCATATAGCTCATTGAATTATTATTTTGAAATGGAAATAGTAAATATTAATGGTCTAGATTCTGAAATTGCAGTTGTACACAAAATTGTTTCACCAGAATTAATAATTACATTACACTTTTTATTAATGGTTGTCCTATATTATGTAGGTTATTTATTGTGAAAAAAACAAATATTAAAATAAAAAACATGATTAGATAAAAATAATATTATTAAACATTCTGTTTATATGTAGTTTACATTTTTTGTCTTAATCTATGTTTTTTTTTTTTTTTTGTCTATAGTTAGTTATATGAAAAAATTATATGCACTATTGGGAACGATAGCTATATCTATAACTTCAGCTGCAACTTTAGTAAGTTGTAGTTTTTTAGATACACACCAAATAAGTATAGATAATAAAATAAAAAATCTAATGAAATCTTCATCTCATTGATTCAAACCGGCAATAACTGCATATACAGAAGGATACAATGGTCCTACTGTAAGAAAATACTTATCTTCACGTACACTGGGTAAATTTGAAAATACTGAAGACAGTACAAAAATGAGTAATTTATTTTCATTATATTTTTCTGATGAAACAATGAATAAGTTTAGTGAAGATATATTTAATCAGCCAGGATTTGATAATCCAGTTGTTGAAAGTGAGTTTGGGAAATTAGTTGAAGTAGCAAGTAGTTTAGTTAATTTTATACATTTAAATATAAAAGGTTTTGAGCCGGAGTTGTTTTTAAAGATAGCATTGCCGTCATTAACAAAAACATTAATTGAAGATGATAAGATGTACAATATTTTTAAAAATCTTGAAAAGCATGGAAATAACATGGACGAGATCAAAGCAAAGATTACAGATTTTGCAACGAAATTTGAAAAAATTGATTATAACATTTCTAAAACTACAGAGGATATTAAAACATATAACTCATTAATTGAAGAATTAAAGATAAATAGTAAAAGTGAATTAATTAGTTTTTACAATACAAAATCCGGTTTCACTCAAAATGATATTAGGTTTTGAGCAATGGGTAATTTTGCAGAAGTTCTGGCGTTGTCATCTAATTTTACTGAATATAATTATGATAAATTATATAATTCCGAAACCTTCTTAGTTGAGTACACAAAAATTATTGAAAAAGTAGTTGAAGGTAATCTGGCATTTGATTTAGATAAAATTAAAGTTAAATTAACTAATTTTATTATGGGATTAACATGATATGTGCAAGCGTTTGATAATTATATAAATCAAGACGCAACTGGATTAAATGATGTATTTTCTAAAACCAAAACCAACTTTGAGGTTTTTACAGAAGTTCAAAGTACTAAAATTGAAACTGTTGATTATTTTTCTAGTTTGAAATCTAACTGAGGAACAATTTTACAAGTAGTTACAGATATATTAAAACCAAATGAAAATGGTCAGATTAATTCACAAAACACCAGAATATTAAAAATTCTTTTTCAACCTGATGAGGTTGTAGATCTTGACGGAGAAAATGGAAAAAATAAAATAGGTTTTAAAATATCACTTATACCTCCTCAAATTAAGTGAGGTGGTGAGTGGGCAAAGAATGAAGATAGAATTTCTAATGGTATTGTTCCATTGTTTTTACCGCTTGGTGAAAAATTGTTAGCTCCTATTATAAGAGAAAAAATTCCTTCATGAGTTTCACTTTTGATAAATCTAAATATAGATAAAATGTCTAATGTATTAGTAAACTATATTCCTTTTTTGTTATCTGATTCAAATGCTTCGGGATTTTTTTCACAAATTAAAAACGATAGCAATCTTAGTTGACTACTAAAACTTTTAAAACAAGATGATGTTGATAAATATTTAGAATTAGGTGAAATGGCGTCCAATCAAATAATTACATCAATTATGAGTGATAACTTAATAGGTAAAGTTTTAGATACCTTAAATCCTCCAGAAGAGGGTAAAGAAACTGTAATTGATCCTTCATCAATTTTAAGAATTAAGATTCCACTAATTAATAAAAATGTTGGTGAGTTGATTGAATTCTTAATATCGGGAACTTTTGACAATGTTAGTGCAATTGCAGAAGCAATTAAAAACATTTCAAATGCATTAAAGAATGTTACCAATAACATTGAAGCATCGGCAGAAAATATTCAAGGATTTTTAAAAGCATTTACCGGATTTAAAGAATTCAATTTAAAAGATAAAATGGATAGCGGTGTAGTAACAGCAATTCAAACTGGCCCACTGAATGTTTCTTATGATGATTTATTAGAAAAAGTGGGTGCAAGTTGGATGAAAGATATTGAAGGTGGAATACCTGATTTCTTTGCTGGAGTATTACTTATGAGTGGAAAAGTTAAAAGCTTCAAGTTTACGTATGGTGACAGAAAAAATATCAAGCCAATTGACTTATCATATGAAATATTGGGTTATCAAGAGGGTAATTATACTGAAGATGGACTTATGAGAAGTATCCAAAAAATATGAGATTCTAAAAGTGGATATACAGGAAATTTATTAGATGGAATTTTCAATTTAATTAAATTAGTACTAGATCAAGCAAAAAAAACAATCATTCCAGATCCACATGAATCAAATTACATGAAGGTATTAAATGATAATAGATATTCAACTGAACTAATAGAATATAAAAACTTTTCAAATACTACTGAACCTTCGTACTTAAAATATTTAATTAAGTATAAAGATTTAGAAGACCAAATTTATGAATTTGAAGTTGAAATTCATTTGGATCCAACTTCAGATGATAAAAAATATAAGGATTTAGTTTTAACTCCGATAACAAAAAAGAATTAGGAAATAAAAATGAAACAATTATGATTATTATTCAAACAAGGAACAAAGGCTCTTTTTAGACAAAAGATTCAATTTTTCATTTTGATAATATTATCATTTTTAGCAGTATTCTATTTAGCTACAAGTACATCGGTTACTCAACGTATGAATAAAATGTATAACGATGTTGTAAAAAACTATGAAAAATTTGACTATACGTATACTAGAAAAGCTGATGAATCAAATTTAGTTTCTAAGAATGAAACATTTTTACCAATCTTAGATTTTATGCCAGAACAATTGAATTATGTAAAATCAAATAATAAATATGAAAATGATTCTTTTAATCTTCAGTTTAATACATTTGATGAAAGTAATAAAAAAAGTTTCATAAGCGATGCTATGTTTGATGAAAATGGAAAAGTCAAATCAAAGTTTAAAAGTATTTGAGAGATTTTGGCAGAAGAAAACTTTCAGAGTTTACTAGGAAGTTTTTTGGGACAAAGTTTATATTTTGAAATAGATTTAAATAAAGGTCAAATCAAATACTCATACCAGGATATAGAATTAAACTTTATGAACGGTGTAGAAGGAATATTAGAATCAATTTCAGGTGATCAAAAAAATGGACTTATTAACTTTGTTAATGATATTACTTCATTATTAGCTGATTCACTTTATAGTAGGTTTAAAGAAGTAGAATCAGGTCTTTATTCAACTGAAAACTTATCATTGTTTGAGATGTACTTTATTGAAAATAAAAAGTTGGAATTGGATTTCAGAAAACCTGAGTTTGATGAAAATATTAAAAAATATAAAAATATTTGGGAAATACCAGATATGACAGAAACTGAAACTTACATATATAATGCTTTAGAGTCTGTTGCATTCGACATTGTTAATCAATGACAAATCTATGTTCAGAGAAGTATTTCTAGAGTAAATGAAATGGTTTCTGAATTAAAACCATGGGAAAGTGAAATACCATTCGAAAATGAAGAAAAATTAATAGAGGCATATACAAATTATTTTAACAATTTTAATAAAATAGCATTTAACTCAGGAGAAGTTGGATTGCTAGCAATTAATATTAAAGGTTTGAAAAGTTCCGGAAGTGAAATTATATTAAATAACCCATCTACTACTAAACCTTCAAATAGTGATTCAAGTATGCGTAAAGATATATTGAACTCATTTTTTTCATATATGTATGGAACATATTTATTTGATGATTATGTTATGGAAAATAATTTTTATAAATCTTTAGATAATAAATATATTTATGATGCAAATGGTGAAGGAAATAAAAAATTAAAATTTGCTCACCAAGTTGAAGATATATCTATTTTAGAAACAAATAGCGATGAATATATCAAGATTACTCAAAAAAATATATTAGGTAAAAGAGGTTATGCTAATCCTTTATATTTGAATTATGATAATGAATTGTCAATTATGTCGATGGAAACATATGAATCATTAAGTGTATGAGAAAAGGTTAATCCGGGAATAAAAATTGCTTCTCAATTAAGTGCAAAAAAATCAGACATCACAGATCGTGATTATTCAAATAAATCAATTTATTCAATGAATGTAATGCATCAAGAAATGGCTGCAAATATATCTAATTTAAATTTATTAATAAGAGAAGAAGCATATTACTATGATCGTGAACAAGGTGTGAATTTTAGATTTGTTATTTTTGATGATGTAGAAAAATTTAATTTGAAAATAATTGCTGGGCTTGAAGCTGTCACGTCAAACGAAGTAGTTGTTTCACAACAATTTGCAATTGCAAATAATATTAATGTGGGTGACTCAATTATGATTGGGTCAACATCGTTTATTGTTTCAGGTTTAGGTGTTGATGTTTTAACATACTATCCATTAGGAGATCCTGACATTCCAGTATCCGATGCTAAAAGTAACGCTATAGTCTATTTACCAAAATCAGTAATTAGATCTATGATGAGTACAGGTATGGATAAAGATACAGTATTCAGTACAATTTATTTTTTGGACGACAATAAAACAAGAAGCTCTGATAAAGAAATTACAAAAAAAGTCAACATGTTTGATTCATTGTTAATGTCAAACAAAACAAAGTTTCAAATGTCTTATGATAAATTTATTGACAATAATTTTGAAGATACATCATTTATAAATAGTTATATAAAAGATTTTGCAAAAACTAATTTTGCATTAAATTGAGATTTGCAACCAATGATTCTTAAAATTATTAATACATTTTCACTAATTGCTTCATTGATAATAGTTGCAATAGTTGTTTATACATTATTATTTACAATTAAAAAACTAATAGATAGAAATGCTCAACAAATTGGTTTCCTTAAAGCAATGGGAACTAAACCAACTTCAATTGCAGTTTCTTACCTTGGTTATTCGTTAATTATCGGAATAATTGTTGTACCTGTTGCTTGAATTTCAGCTGGACTATTTCAAGAAGTCATATCATCAATATTTTCAAAATACATGTCAACAACGATGTATGAATTTATTTTTGATTGAAAAATTTTAATTATTGCAATTTGTTTATTTCAACTATTTGCAATGACTGCATCTTATTTGATGACATTATATTTAATTAGAAAACCTGCATTAGAAATTATCAATCATGAATCAAATGTAAAAATAAAAGATCGTAAATATAAGTCAAAATTTTTTGAAGGTTTATCTTTTAAATATAGATTCCCTATAAAAATATCAGCACGTGGTTGAAAACAAATTACAATAACAGTTGTATCGGTATTTGTTGCTACAATAATAATTACATTTTCCGCTGCAGTACCTTCAGTTTTAAATTTGTATGTTAAAAATTCAACACAAAACATTACATATGAAAATAAATATATTCAAAATAATCCAGTATCAAATATACCAACTGCAAGACAAGGTATAACTGCAACAGAAGGATTACCAAACCTAAATAAACAATTTACTGAACCAAAAGAAATTGAAGATATTGTAAATATTTATTTTGATAGATCTCAATTATATAATGATTCAGTTTGAGACTCTACAATTACTCCTAAGATGATATACAGTGCATCTAATGACGAAGTTCGATGATTTGAAGAGCACGCATTAGCTGCAAAAAATGGTTCAGTAGGAACAAACTTTTTACCAATTTTTATAAACCAAGCAATAGGTAAAGTAACAAATCTAAATGGTTATTCTTTTTCACCAGGTTTATTTGAATCTATAATTGCTTACATTTGAAATACTGATATTAATTTAGAAAATGGAAATATTCATAATGAATCAATGAGTCAAATTGCAAATATAAAACTAAAACAAATTAAAGCTGCTTCCAACCAATTGAATAGTTTAGTTCCTCAGTTGTTTGAATTATTTTCAGAAAAATTAGAGGAATTAGTTGGAGAAATACCAAAAGTAGATGATTGAAAACAGGCTCTTCTATTATTGGCATTGGCATTTGTTCCAGGTGTTGGAATGAAGTATTTATCTGAATCACCAAATAGAATGTCACAATTTGTTTTAGGATTAAATTCTGAAAATTACACACCTGATATTGAAACCTTATCAACTACATTGAATATTAAATTAAATAATTCAGATGCTACATTGCTTGGTTTAAAAGAAGGGCAAAAAGCATTTGACTTAAATGGCGAAAATTCAAATGCGTTTATTAAAAGCCAAAAAGACATTAATGACTTAAATGAATTATTCAAAAACCCTGAAAAATTTGATAAAGATATAAATATAAATGGAATTAATGTTTACAGTCATGTTTCTAAAACATTAACAATTCCAGTTATTACAAATTCGATAGCAGATAAGCAATTTAATACAAGTGGAATAGTTAATTCTTTTAAAATAACTGAAGCGAAATTAAATTCAAAAGAAGGTGTCACTATTCCTAAGGGTGCTTGAGTTTATGACAATAGAATAGTGTCCGAATCAACTGAAATAATCAATTTCCTAATGAAAGAAAATAATATCACAGATAAAAATAGTGAGGAATTTAAAAAAATTGCTGAACCGTTTATAAATCCAGATACAATTCCAGCAAGTAAGATGACATTGTCAAATATTTACAATACTTCAAATCCAGAAAAAGTTACATTAAATAAAAATGGGGCAAGTATGTTTATTGATTCATGAATTTCTACAGATGCTGAGGATATTAATTCAGATACTGCTGTTAAATATGCTATTAGACCTGAATATCAAATGTCAAATATTAAACTATTTATCCCTGTTGAAGCAACAGAAGAAAAAAACACAATCTCATTTTTACAAAACTCAAGATATGCAAATTTGGAAGGTTTAAAAAATTATAATTTAACTAATAATGATAAGGAATGATTAGATATTTTTACTCAATCTAAATGGGCAGGAGAAATCTCTTCTTCGGCTGCTACACAAATGATTCCTGTCGATGTGTTAAATTCTTGAGGAGATAAATACAAAAACAGTAATTGAATTTGAATAGCTCCATACCATCCTAAAAATAATATAAAGTCAGGAGCAAGTGGAGCATATGTTGATGATGTAAATAGTATTAAATTTGCAATGCCATGATTAACTGAAGTTATTGGTACTGATAGTTCTGCAATCACAATTACAGATGATTACCAATACAATATGGGCATAAAAAATATTAAGCTAGAAAAAGTTGGAACTTTAAACACAAAATCAGGAAATGAAATAATTGCTGATCAAGATATTGTCAATTTACTAGCGGGTCTTTCGACAATAAAATATATTCCTGTTGATTATAACTACTATGGAGAAGTAAAAGGTACTTATAAAATAGATGAGGGTAACCAAACTTTTAAAATGTATGATACAAGAACACCAAAAGAACAATTAGAATTTATTAAAAATAATAATAGTTATTACATGAAAAATGAATTATCTAAATTACATGAGCAACCTTTGATGTTTGCAATGCAAAATAAGGATTTTAATACTAAATATTCAAGTTTCAAAGAACCTTATGGGGTTACTTCTGGAGTTAGAGTAGCTGCTCCAAAATCTCCAGGATTTTTGGACCCAGAAAACTTTGATGACTTGCAATCTCAATATATGGGAATTGAAGTATTGGGTTCTAAAATGGGAGTAATTATCAATGTTGCTGAAACAATTATGTTAGTTTCACTATTTTTAATTATTGGGATATTAATTATTGTAGGATTAATTATTTCTATATTGTCAGATATATTTGTATCAAAATATTCTAAATTCATTGTTACTATGAGATCGATGGGTTATGACAAAAAAACAATTGTTGCAAATACAATGTTTATTTCAGGAATATGTAACTTAATATTTGTTATATTGGGTATAGTTATTGGTCTTTTATTAGTCAACAAAACTTTAACATTAATGGGAAGTATGAATCTTATTATTCCTTTCCAAGTTCATTGATGAGTAATATTCATTGTTGCAATTTCAATAATTATAATAATCGTTCTTTCTGCAACTAATGCTTTGCATAAAACATTTAAACGCAGATTAATAACATTAACTTAATAACAAATTTAAATATTAACAAAAAATATTTCTACACAACTTAAAGGAGTGTAGTTTTTTTTATTTTAAAAATTAATATATATAATAGTAGTTATGGGGATGTCTTGGCTTCGACAAGATATGTTCAGCTTCTAACTGCAGAGGTCTGGTAGACCATAATACCACTAGGTTTCTTAACTGCAAACAAAACAGAAAAAATTGAAATGCCAGCATTTATGATCAATAATGCATCAGCTGGAATGGCTTTAGCCGTTTAATAACCTTTAACTCTTAGTTAAGTTATAGCACTTCACACTATGATTTGGTCTCGTGTCCCGATGATTAGTGAATAGCCAGGCACGATAGCGCATCCAAAAGCGGCAATAGGGTGTTGTGAAACTTATAGTCGACATCATTGGGTAATCTTGTTAGTTCAGTCGCCTCTTGATGTATTGTTGAACTGAATAAACTGTAGATGTTATTAGTTGGTGTATTTTGGACGCGGGTTCGACCCCCGCCATCTCCACCATTTTTTTATTGTTAAATAAAGAAGGGAATTGAATATGGAACAAATTTTACTTAAATTTATATTTAATGGTCTCCTTTATGTAGGGATAATTATTTTTGTTTATGCTCTTGTATGAGGATTTACAAAACATTTACTTGAACGCTATGGAAAATATTATTATGTAGCTATTGGTATAGTTTTATCGGCCATTTCATTATTTGTAACAATAATATTTAAGCTTTTGATTTTTAAAGATGCTACTGATGTGAGTTTATTTTTATACTTATTCCAAATATTATATTTTTGAATTGCAATTGTATTTATATCAAATATTTCAGGAATAATTGTTGGATCAGTTAACCTAATATCTTTGTTTTACTTATCTACTCTGAAAAAAAATCTTCTACCTTCAATTGAGGTATCTTGATTTGTTATTTTGATATTAATTATTTATATAGCAATTTTTGCTCTTGCTGCTTTGAGAACAATTTTTACAAGAATTAAACCATGAATGATTTGATCTTTAATTACACTTGGAAGTATGATTTTTATTGTTGTAAGATTTTTTGGAATATTTAGTGGTGAAGCAGAAGTAATAAATCAAATTCTTTTAATCTGTGTCTGACTATTGATGTCATATGTCTCGTACGCATTAGTAGCTCTAATTGATAGACTACACATGTCTGCAGTTAACTTACAAAACGCAGTAACATATGAAAATAAATATTATGTAAATAACGCTTCTGCAAATGAAGTTATGTTAAACAATATTCAAAATCAAAATATCAGTTACGCAATTTACCTAACTTTTTTTATTGCCGATGTATTTACATTTGAAAAGTCTGTTGATAAAAAACTAAACAGTGAAATTACAAAAAATATTACTGACCAAGTTTATAACTTGATTGTAAAAAGATATCAAAATGCTGTTTTTTTTAAAAGGGATTACCATACATTTGGGGTCCTTATTCCACTGTTAGAAGATAAATTTACATTGTCATTAGATGAAGAATTTAATAAACAACTTAAAGAAATTCAAAAAAGTTATAACGATATAAACTTGAGTTTTAAATATGAAAATCTAAACATAGATTTAAAACTAAAGAATGTTGCTTCATTTTTTGGATTACATTCTAATAACTTAGAATTGTTAAACTTCTATAATAAATTCCATCAAGAAAGAGAAGAGCACTTACATTCTGATGAAATAAATATTATTAACTTAGATTCAATTAAAGAATCTGAGATTATACGACACCAATTAAATACAATTCTTGAACAAGTTCCACTTAATACAAGTGAAGTTACAATGAATCCGATTTATGATACCAATACACAAAGCTATCAAATGTATCTTGTAGATAACATTGTAGATAAAGTTAATTTTGCTTATTCAGGAGAAGGTGAAATTGCCAAGAGACTAAATTCTGAAGCTTCAATTTCTTTACTAAGACGTCACTTAATAACAATTTCACTTGAACGTTTATCTGTTAAAACACATAAGTTAGCAAAAACAAATGTATTTTTAAAATACGATCACAAAATATTATCTAGTACAGAATTTGACATTAGTAAATTTAAAAACTCATTAAAAACAAAAATTGATACTTGAGATAACTTATACCTTGGATTTGATTCTTCTTTTGAGATTGATGATTTTGACGTAATTAGAAAAAATATAAAAAAATTAAAGGGAATTGGAATAAATACATTTGTTTATAACTTTGGAAAAATAAATAATAACTTGTCAAACCTAGAGGTATTCCAACCATCATATGCATTTTTAGATATAGATATTGCCAAAAAATGTATGGAAGTAAAAAACTATAGTGAATACATTTCAAAACTAAAGATTATTACAGATAGTATTGATGCAAAAATTATTGCAACTAATATTAATAGATATAATGAATATAAGAAATTAAAAGAAATTGATATAAAATTATTTACAGGAAAACTATTTGGGCAATTTGAAAACCCAACTGAAATAAGTGATTCACTATTATATCTACTAAACAAATAAGATAAGGGCCATTGTGGAAAAAACTGAAAACATTAAATTAGGTGAAATTAAAGCTAAGTTAAAAGCTGCGTTTATTGGAAACGATAACAGTTTATTAACTGATCTATTTGAAGATTACTATGATGCAGATATTGTAGAAGCGTTAGAAGATACAGAAGAATTGGATCACGCTTTTAAGATGTTCGAATTCTTTGATTCAAAATACCAAGCTAAACTATTTGAATTATTATCATCTGAATTAAAAGAAATTGTTATTGAAAATCTATCTTTAAAAAGTTTAGGAGAATTATTTGAAAAAGTACCATCAGATGAAATTGTAGAAATTTTAGAAGATGTGGATGATTCAAGTGCAAAAAAAGTTCTTAAAGCTATTTCAAAAGAATCAAGAGATGACATTAATGAAATATTGAAACACGCTGATGATTCAGTGGGTTCAATTATGTCTGTTGACTTTATTGCATTAAATGAAGATTGAACAGTTAAAAGATGTATTGAAGAAATTGAAAATAATTTGGATTCATTAAAAGATGTTGAAGAGTTTTATGTTGTAAATGACTACAATGTTTTAGTTGGTAGATTAGAGGCTAAAACTCTATTGTTTAATAAGTCGACAAAAAACCTAAAAGACATTATGGATGATCGTGTAATGAGTTTGAAAACAACTCAAGATCAAGAAGAAGTTGTTGAAATGTTTAGACGTTATGAATTCATAAATATGCCAGTAGTAGATAACGAAGAAATTTTAGTTGGTATTGTTACAGTAGACGATGTTCTTGATGTTATTGAAGAAGAAGTTACAGAAGATATTTATAAACTTGGTGGAGTTACACCAAGTGAGGATGAATACTTTAAAACTGGAATATTTGTACTGTTTAGACATCGTGTAATGACAATTATTACTGTTGCTATAGTTTCAGTTCTTACTTCATTATTATTGCTTTGAGTTATTACAGCAAATGATTCAGATACATTAAAAAATAACCCAGCTGTGTTTTATGGTATTACCGGTTCATCAATATATTTATCAGTTATTCCTTTAATATTTATGCAATCAAGTGTTATTACGAATCGTGGTATTTCTTTAAAAGAAATTCAAAAAAGAGATACACTTCATGTAATTGGAAAAGAGATGACAATATCATTAATGAATTGTTTAATGTTAATGGGATTAGCAATCATTCACTCATTGATAGTTGAATTAATATTTAATACAAGTGGTATTACAGAAGTGTTGATTGATACTGTAATAATTACTACAGGTATGTTTGCAGCAATATTCTTAGTTACATTACTTGCAACTTTAATTCCATTGTGAACATTAAAGACTCAGGGTAGAGAAGTAGCAATTCCAATGCCAATAGCGATAGCAGTTATTGAAATTATGACTGCCGCAATTCTAGTTGGATTTATTACAATCGTGACTCAGGTTTTATAATGAGACTAAGACATAAAAATTGAACAGGCAGATATATAGAAGCCAATCAAGAATTTTTCATTAATAATAAATTTGATAATAACTTTAAAAATGATAAACCAATTAACTTAGAAATAGGTTGTGGTAAAGGTAACTTTATCAAAGGTAAAGCTAATCAAGTTAAAGATGAAAATTGAATTGGAATGGAAAAAGAAAGCACAGTTATTGGTGTTGCTTTAAGAAATGTTATTGAATCTGGAGAGAAAGAAAATAATATTTTATTTATAAATAGATATGCTGAAAATTTATTAGACATATTTGAAAAAGGTTCTATTAGTAAAATATTTTTAAACTTTTCAGATCCTTGACCTAAAGCAAAACATGCTAAAAAAAGATTGACAAATATTAAGTTTCTAAATAATTATTGAGAAGTTTTAAATGAAAATGGATCAATTGAAATTAAAACTGATAACGATAAACTCTATGAATATAGTTTGGAACAAATAGCAGAATCTAAATTTACTATTGTATACAGTACTACTGATTTACATAAAGATTCTCAGGAAATGCAACTAAATGTTATGACAGAATATGAAAAAAGATTTTCAGAAAATGGTAAAAACATTAACAAGATAATAATTAAAAAATAAGAGAAATTCTCTTATTTTTCTTTTTCAAATTTCACATAAATGTGTAAAGTGTAATATCATATAAATATCAAGATGGGTTTGAATGATGGGGAAATTAATAACATGGCAGGATGAGCAGTTAGTCTAAATGGTGTGGCTAAAGTCTTTGGAAAAGACAAGTGAGCACTAAAAAAAATTAATTTAAAAATAATGAAAAATGAGACTGTTGCTATTATTGGACCTCGTTATTCTGGGAAATCTATTTTAGCAAGCATCATTGGAAACCAAGAATTTTCAACTAATGGAACAATTGATTACAACTTCAAAGAGAGTAACTTACTGAAAGCAATAGGCTATACTCAAAGATCATTGGAATGACCCACTGGAATAAAAATAAAAGATATTGTTAATTTGTATAAAACTTCATTTGAAATGTATGATGATGAATGAATGAGTAGATTGTATGAAGTTTTTGATATTGAAAAATCTTTAAATCAAAAAGTTAACAATAGTGATAAAACATTTTTAAAAATGTTTTCATTGTTTTTAACATTTATTCCGAAGCCTGAATTAGTTGTAATTGATGAAATTACTCAAGTTGTATCAATGGATAATAAGGAACGCGTGTTGAACTTTATGAAAGAATACAAAGAAGAGTATGGAGTTTCATATTTGATTGTAAATCCTGATGACTTCACATTTGACTTTTTGTGTAATAGATTAATTGTAATGAGCAAGGGATTTATTGTTCGTGAACACGAAAATAATGATAATTTTGTTTATTCAAGTTACTCACTTGATATCATTAATAGAATTAAACAAAAATCAATTAAACCATTAACCCCAGATCCAGTATTTAAACCTATAATTGAAAGATTTGTTAGTAAATATAATATTTTAAGTGAACAGCGTTCTAAGTTTAGAGAAAGAATGTCTAAATTTATATTAACCCAAGAAGTTGAATCCTTAAATCAATCCCTTTCAAAAATGTCGCTTGATGTTAAAAATTTTCATAAAAATCTAATAGATTATTCTGAAAATTTTATTTCTAAAAGTGAAATGATAACCTTGGCAAATCAAATTCAGAATATTGAAAAAAAGCATAAAAAATATTTAAAAGAATACAAAAAAATTCATTTGGAAAGTGAATTCAAAAAGGTTTACTCTCGATACAATCCATGACTTGCTGAATTTGTAAGATTTTTAAGATTGGAGTTATTTCCAATGCTTGAGTTGAAAGTTGTTTATCAAGAAGATGAAAAATCATTATCGATGACAACTTTGGAAAAAAATGAATTGAAAAGAATGAAAAAGAAATTAATTAAAAAAGAGCTCAGAGAAATCAAAAAAGCTGTGAGGTCAAAATAATGAAATCATTTAACATTTTATTCAAGATGCAGTTTGACCATTATAGACAAGATATTGTAACAATTACTTATGGTTGAACACTTACCTTTCTTACTTTGTTTATTTGATTAACATTTAAACAAACAAATCCAAATGCTTTTGCCTATGATCCATTTGTCTTAGCATCAGCTATTGGTGTAGGTACAATAAGAAACTGCATTCATGCCACAACTAGAATTTTATTCAATTATAAAAATCAAGGATTTTTAAACAAAATATACTCAACTCCAATATCAAAATGAAATTTTTTAGCGTCAATAATTTTATTTAATGTTTTGATAAATTTTATAATAACAACACTACTTTTTACAACTGCCATGCTGTATGCAGATCAAAGAAATAATTTAAATGATGTTAATTGAGGTATGTTTTTAATTGGTTACTTAATGCTAGTTATTACATGTATTTTGTTTTCATTTTTAATTGTTGAGTATGTAAAAACAAACGATAAAGCTTCATTCTGATCAAATGTGTTTTTTTATACATGTGTTTGATTCCTTGGTCTTGGTGTTCCAATTAGTGAAATTTCTCAGTATGAGTTTTTCACTTATTTGACTTATCTATTTCCACAAAAATATGCAATCAATATAATGCAAGCTGGATGAATAGGCGCAACAGATTTTCAAATTGGTATAGTTGATGGTGGAGCTAACTTTGGTTATGGAATATATGTATTTTTGCCTTACTTATTAGGGTCAATAGTAATCTTTACGACTTTAACTTGACTGGTTATGCTAAATTACAAAAAGCGAATCAATGCAATTAAATCAACTTCAAACAATATTGAAATTTCAAATGCTTATAAAAGAATTGAATTAATTAAGAAAATAAATAATCTTGAGGAATTAAACCAATTAATTGAAAATAATAAAACTCCAAATAATGGAGGTTCATAATGTTTAATAAAACTCAATTAAATCAATTTTGATTGATATTCCAAATAGGTGTGAAAAACTTTTTTGCATCATGATTGAATATCCTTCAAGGAGTAATTCTTCCGCTTGTTATTTTGGTTGTATGACTTACATTTAAATCAGATGATCCATTCATATTAATTTCATTAGTTGGGGGATCAATTTTGAGAAACTCATTGTACTCATTTCATAGAACTTTAATTATTGAAAGAAATAATCGTTGAGTTGAAAAGTTAGATAATATACCACTGCGTTTATCAATAAAAATTACAGCACAAACATTTGTATCATTGACCATCACTGTAATTGTTTCTTCAATGCTACTTACATTAGGTTTTATAGGTTACAAAGGACAACAAGAATATATTGCAAATATTAACTGATGAATGGTTATAACAGGTTTATTTTTATTAGTCATTCTTTCAAACTTATCAGCTTATGTATTAAATGAATGATCAAAATCAAGTGAGATTAGTCAGGTTATTTCTATTTTATTTTTTAACTTATGCTGAAACTTCCTGGGATGTGCATATCCATATTACATAATTGCAAGTTATGAAGTTTTAAATACAATAACTTATTTATTCCCACATAGATACATGTTTAATGTCATCCAAGCTGGATGAGTTGGAGCAGATAATATGATTTATATAAGTGATATAGATAATTATTCAACTGACTTTGGTTTAGCTGGACAACTTTGAATTCCTTATTTTGCAACATTTGGTTTTATTGCATTTTTTATATCATCAATTTATATTCATAGAAGTGTAAAAGGATCTGCAATAGTACGTGCAAAAAATGGAGCCATATATTCTAAAAAAGTTCACAGTGAATATTTATATAAAATAAAAAAAGCTAAAACGATGGACGAATTAAATAAGCTATTTAATGAACATAAAAAAGCAAATTTTGAAGTTATAGATAAAGAAATTGTAGATTTAACAAATGAAATTACTGAAGCAACTCGTCTAATTGAAATAAAAAATAAGAAGTAATTTTTTATTTTTTTTATTTAATATATTGAAGAATTATGCTCCGGAGTGAAAAAAAATACTATAAAAATGTTAAAATATAAATAATAAAAGGGGATTTAAATATGACACCGCATATCAAAGCTGAAAAAAATGAAATAGCAAAATACGTATTGATGCCTGGCGATCCGCTTCGAGCTGAATTTATCGCAAATAAATTTTTAAAAGATATTAAAGTTGTTAATAAAGTTAGAAACATGTTGATGTTTACAGGAACTTATAATGGGGTAAGAATAACTATTGCCGGAAGTGGAATGGGAGTTCCATCAATTGGTATATATTCGTACGAACTATATAAATTTTATGATGTTGAAACAATAATACGAGTTGGTTCAGGAGGATCATATGTTGAAGGTCTAAATGTGTATGACGTTTATAATGTTAAAGAAGCTTTTGGTGAAAGTAATTATCCTAAAATTGCTGGAAACATTGACGGTAACATTGTTCCTGCAACAGAATCACTTTATAATGAATTAGAAGAAACTGCTAAAGAATTAGGAATCAAAACTCATACTGGTACAGCGCATTCATCAGATGTATTTTACCGTTATGAAGATTCATTAGCGTTTGCTAAAAAGAATAATTTAGATATTGTCGAAATGGAAAGTGTTGCGCTTTTCACAAACGCAATTATTAATAAAAAAGAAGCAGCGTGTTTATTAACAGTTTCTGATTCATTCATCACTCATGAAGTTACTACTCCCGAAGAAAGAGAAAAAAACTTTATGGAAATGATAAAGATTGCTTTAGAGACATGTGTTAAGAAAGCAAAAAAATAGTGAATATACTAGCAATAGAATCTAGTTGTGATGAATTCTCAGTAGCAATTTTAAAAGATGGTAAAGTTTTATCAAACATAATTTCATCACAAATAGAACAACATAAAGAATACGGTGGAGTAGTTCCAGAACTTGCTTCAAGATTACATGTCCAAAACTTTCACTGAGTTTTAGATGAAGCAATAATAGAAGCTGGAATTAAATTAGAAGAATTAAACTATATTGTTTATACATCTAATCCAGGACTAATTGGAAGTTTAATTATAGGTAAAATAGTTGCTCAAACTTTGGCTCAATATTTAAAAATACCTTTGTTACCACTAAACCATTTACACGGTCACGTTTACAGCGCTTTCATTGAAAATGATATTGAATTTCCAGCAGTAGCTCTAATAACTAGTGGTGGTCATACAGAAATCATTTTAATGAAAGATCACTTGGAATTTGAAACTTTGGGTCAAACACAAGATGATGCTATTGGAGAATGTTTTGATAAGGTGGCTATTAAAATGGGATTAACATATCCAGGTGGACCCGCAATTGATAAAATTGCTAAGATATCAAATGAATCTAAATATAAAATACCAAAACCAAGAGATATTAATGAGTATGATTTTTCTTTTTCAGGTATCAAAACTGGTTCAATTAATTTGTTGCACAAATTAAAACAATCAAAAACTGAATTAGACTTAAACTCTTTTGCTTATTCATTCCAAAAAACATGTGTAGAATATGTAATTGAAAAATTAGAAAAAGCAGTAAAAAAATATGAACCAAAATTTGTTATTCTAGGAGGAGGAGTTTCTGCTAACTCAATGTTACGAAACAAATTCCAAGAAATGGCAAAAGAAAACAAAATAAAATCTATAATTCCAAAGCATGAATATTGTACAGATAATGCAGCAATGATGGGAATGTTAGGATATAGAACAATAATAAAATTAAGGAAATAAAAAAATGAAATCATTCGCACTAAACATTGCAAAAATAAATCCAAGTGATTTAACACCAAAAGAAAAGAAGTTAATTGAATACATAAGTAAAAACTTTTTAACTATCGCAGACGAGGATATGAGAATTGAAAAATTAGCACAAGAAGCAAAAACGGGATACAGTGCTATTTATGCTCTAATAAACCAAGCTGGATTAAGTGGATACAAAGAGCTACTTTCTACAATTAAGTTTGATGCTGATCAAACAAGAAAAAGTTCAAACCAATCATTTGATGAATCTATCAAGGACAAATACATTGAAATAATTAATCAAGGGTTTAATTCATTTGACGAAAAAAACTTAGAATTTACAGTTGATTTAATTACAGAAGCTGAAAATATTAATATAATTTATTGAGATAGTGAACTTGCAGCCCCTGCAAGACAATTATGAAGAGTTATTTACAAAATTGGTTCAAGACCAATATTAAGTGATAAAGAAGAATCAGTTATTAAAGATGTTATTGAAAACACTACTTCAAAAGATGTTTTTATTCTTTATTCAACTCTAAGTTATAAATCAGAAAGATTTAAAAATTTTGTACAAGAAATTAAAAATGCTGGAGCAAAAATTATATTTATTGGTATTAAAGAACCAGCTAAGGGTATTAAAGAACACATTGATGTTAAGCATGTAATTGTAACTTCAACTAACAAATCAGATGACCTTATTCAAATATCAGATGTTGGAATTTACACATTCTTCAACGATATGATAATCGCAAACTTATTAAATATACATAATAGTAAAAGTAAGAAATAAAAAGGGATAACATGGAAGAAAATAGATTAGACAGTAGGAACACATCAAAAAATAACACCACTGAACTAATACAAAGACAAGTTCAACAAACAACAATTGTCAACAGAACAAAAAAGTTTTTATCTATTTTCTATGGAGCATTTGAAAATAATTATAAGCCAAGTCGCAAAATTAGAAAACAAATATTAAAAAATAGTAAACAACCATATATAGATTTAGAAGTTGCTAAATATAATAATATGGTCAAAAAATTCTATAAAAGACCAGAGCTTATGATTAATGACTCAGAAAATTTGAAAGAATTTAATATTTTGTCATTTGATGGAACTAAGTTAAATGGTATGGTTTATGAACCAAATGTAGGTTCAAAAAAGTGAGTCGTTATAAGTCATTGATTTACAGGTAATAAATTTTGAATCACATATCATGCTCAAATATTTGCTAAATTAGGTTATAACCTTATGGCAATTGATTTTCGTGGACATGGTAATTCTGAAGACAAGATAACAACACTTGGAGTCAACGAAACACATGATTTCATTACTGCAGTTCGTTGACTACACCAAAATAGACAGGTTGAAGAAATGGGACTATTTGGAACAAGTATGGGAGCGTTTGTGGCAAACTTCGCGTCACTAAAATACTATAAAGAATTAGATGATTTAAACTTAAAATTTATTGTTTCTGATGCAGGATATGTAAACATATCAAAACTAATATGACATTTTTCAAGAAGACTTAGTTGATGAATTAGAAAAAAAAGAAAAGCAGAATTGTTTGAAAAGTTTATTGCAAAAATGGATAAATCATCCACAATTATTGATGATGAAATTATTAGTTATAAAGATATTAACTTGTTTAGATTTTTAAAAAATAGAGCTAATTCAGAATCTGATTTTAAATTATTCCCCACATTGTTTTTTCATTCATTGGATGACAAGCAAACAATGAACCAAGAAACATATGAATATGTGATTAAAAGAACAAGATATTACAAAGGGCACATTGATGATAGGATTAAGGTTTTTTCATCAGCCCCACATACACAGTGCATTAAGTTTCATTTTAAAAAATATAATGAAATTATTATTGAATTCTTAGAGAGCTTAAATTTGTTTGATGAAAATCAAAAACAAATGGCTGCAAATATTAGAGAAGAATGACAATTAAAAGTATTTGATGAAAACGACAAAAGAGACGTTAAATCTAAATTATTAGAATAGGAGATATTTTGAAAATAATAGATATATATAAAGAATTTAAAAAGTTAAAAAAAGAGATTACAGTCATTGGTAGAGTTAGATCTAACAGGCAAGGTAAAGCTGTTTCTTTTTTAGTTTTAGATGATGGAACTTATGCAAAAGATTTACAAGTAGTATATAAGCCAGAAACTATAGGATACTCTCAATTTTCTGAAACAAGAGTTGGAGCAATCGTTTCAATTAAAGGTATGATAATTGAAACTCCTAATAGACCTCAGCCATTTGAAATTAGTGCAACTGAAGTAATTTTATTGGATAACTGTGCAGAAGATTATCCACTACAAAAAAAAGAACATACTTTGGAATATCTAAGAGAAATTCCTCAATTAAGAGCTAGAGCTAAAACTTTCCAATCAACATTCAGAATTCGCTCTTCAGCAGCTTTTGCTATACATGAATATTTTATCAAGCAAAATTTTGTATATATGAACACACCAATTATTACTGAAAATGATGCAGAAGGAGCAGGGGAAGCATTTGTTGTAACAACTAGAAAAGATGCTAAATACGACCAAGATTTTTTTGGAAAAAAAGCAAGTCTTACAGTTTCTGGTCAATTAAATGCTGAAGCAATGGCGCAATCATTTAATTCAGTTTACACATTTGGACCAACATTTAGAGCTGAAAATTCACATACAAATAAACATGCATCTGAATTTTGAATGGTTGAACCTGAAATTGCTTTTGCAGATTTAGTCAAAGATATTGAAATAATTGAAGGATTAGTAAAACATGTAATTGACTATGTTCTAAAAAATAACTTAGAAGATCTTAAATACTGTGAATCATTCTATGAAGAAGGATTGATAGAACGATTACAAAAAATGTCAAATGATAATTTTGAACAAGTAACTTATAAAGAAGCAATTGATATATTAGTTGAAGCTTCTAAAAAGATTAATTTTGAAGAATCTAATATTAAATTTGGAATGGACCTTTCAACAGAGCATGAAAGATATATTTGCGAGAAGCACTTTGCAAAGCCAGTATTTGTTACAAACTATCCAAAAGAAATAAAATCGTTTTATATGAAATTAAATGATGATGGAATTACAGTTGCAGCTACTGATTTGCTTGTACCAGGAATAGGAGAATTGGTTGGTGGAAGTCAACGTGAAGATTCTTATGATAAGTTGATTGAAAGGTGTAATGAATTAAAAATTAATCCAGAAGATTTAAAATGATATATTGATTTAAGAAAGTTTGGGTATTTCAAATCAGCTGGATTTGGGTTAGGATTTGAGAGACTAGTTATGTATTTAACTGGAGCTAAAAATATTAGAGACGTTATTCCGTTTCCAAGAACACCTAAAAATTTATTATTCTAATAATTTAAATATTGATATAAAATAATATAAATAATCCGAAGGAGACAACAACATGATTATAAGTTTTATTGTTACAACTCAATTAAATGAAATTGATTTTAAAAAGACTCTTAAGTCAATTAAAACTCAAACTTTGAAAGACTATGAAATGATTATTGTTGTTGATAGCTCAGAAGAGGGTGATGACTCAATTGGTTATAAAGAAGTTAGAAAAATAATGTTAGAAAATTCAAACATTAAATTAATAAAAAATTCTCTTGACCAAGGAAAAGCAAATTGTTGAAATGATGCAATGGCAATTGCTGAAGGTAAATATATTAAATTTATCAATGACGGTGAAGAAATTAGTGATAACTTTGTTGAGGCTCTTGCAACATTAATTGAATCAAAAGATCAACCAGACATTATTGAATATACAACTTCTTTGAAATACAAAACTAGATCATATGAATCATCTTTATTTTTAAGAAATAATAAAGTTTATGACTTAAATACAGAGTTTGAACCATTAGCTTATACATCAGAATTAGTGTTTAATAAAATTTACAAGACCGAAATTGCTAAGGCAAACAAATTAAAATTTAGAAGAAATCAAAGATATGATTTATTATTCGTTTATAAATTTCTTTCAAAAGCCAAAACATATATCTACATTGCTGATGAAATTAAAAGTTCATATCCAGTTAGACCTGTTGATTATTCAATGTTTGATACTGTTAATCAATGAACACATATCTTCAATTGATTTAGAGAAACTAATGATTATAAAGTAAATGAAGATTATGTTAAATACGCTTACTATAAATTGCTAGTTCATAGATGATTATGGAATTTACAATGAGAAGGAAATAAAGTTCTTATTAAAAAAGGTGTTGAGTTTGTAGAAATGAAATTCAAAAAAGAAAAAAGAATTAAGTTTATGAAATCAAATAAAGTATTTTTAAAAGCAAAAGATACAAAATTCCAAGATATGGTGGAAAATTTTGAATCACATATCAAACTTATCGGTAGAGTTACAAAATAATTTAAATAACTAGGAGGAACCATGAGAAATTATTCAAATGATGTTCCTTCTTTTTTATTGAATAAGAAGTTAGTTAAACCATTTTGAGGAAGATTGCTAGCAGCTAGATTTTTTGATTTATTCTTAGTTAGTTTACTGCAACTTGTAGTAATGTTTTGTTTTAGTAATGTTGATTCAAGTATTGTCAAAACAATAATTATTATATTCATACAATTTTTAATGATAAATTTATATTTTATCTTGATTCCAATTTTCACAAATGGAAGAACTTTGTTTAAATTTATTTTTGGTTTGATAGTTTTGAGCGATAATAAAACAAAAGTTGGAGCTTGGAAAATATTTACAAGAGAATTAGTATTTGTAATAATCCCAATAGGTTTATTTCTTTTAACTCAAATTATTGAAGTTGTTGTGGCTTTAAAAACAAACGCAACTGCAAGTCAAGTTGGATGAATTGCTCGTGCTGGATTAATAATATTTTTTGGTTGAAGTATATATACATTAGCCACAATTTATGTCCAGGCAGATAACTTGGCTTGAGTTGACATGAAAAATAAAGTTCGTGTTTATAGATTAGAAACAATAATTAAAAAGAAAAAAGTAGATACAAAATATGAAATAGTGAAAGACCTTCCTTTAGTTTTTAATGAAGAAGATTTACAATTAGAAAATAAGGATGACAAAAATGAGTAAATTAAATGATTTAATTAAATCCTTAAATGATGAACAAGTAGATGCTCTACTTGAATTAAATAGACCCCTTAGAATTTTAGCTGGAGCAGGTTCAGGAAAAACTCGAGTCATCACTGGTAAGATTGGGCATTTAATTGAAAACGAGGGAATTCATCCAAGTAGAATATTGGCTTTAACTTTTACTAACAAAGCGGCCAATGAAATGAAGGAAAGAATACATAATTTAATTGGAACAACTCCAAGATTTATAACTACATTTCACTCTTTCGGTGTTCGTGTTTTGCGTGAAGAATTTATGAGTGTGGGTTTAACTTCAGCATTTCAAATTGTAGATACATCAGATCAGTCAACAATAATTAAAAGGTTGATAAAAGAAAATAATATTGACAGTAAATTGAAAGATAAAGAAGTTATTGGATATATTTCAAGATGAAAAAATCAACGTCTTGAAATATCTCCGAATAACTCAACAAACTATAAAGAAATTCAAATTGCAAAAGTTTATAACTTGTACTTAAGATATATGAAAGATAATGATTCAATTGATTTTGATGACTTAATTTTAAAAGTTGAAGATTTATTTATTTCTAATAAAGATGTTTTAATTAAGTGATCTCAAAAATTTGAATATATATTGGTTGATGAGTTTCAAGACACATCAACTTCACAATATCATATTGTAAAACTTTTACTTGCTAATCGTGGTTGCTTAACCGTTGTGGGTGATCCAGATCAAAATATTTATTCATGAAGAGGAAGTGAATTAAATATTATTTTAGATTTTGAAAAAAATTTTAAAAATGCTAGAACTGTATTCTTAAATAAAAACTATCGTTCAACCCAAAAAATATTGGATGTTGCAAATGATTTTATTGATAAAAATAAAATGCGTGAAAAAAAAGATATTTATTCAGATACAAAATCTGGAGCTAGTGTTCATGTTAAGGAAGCTGCATCACAACCATTTGAAGCAAAATATGTATCAAATAAAATAAATGAGTTAGTTAATAAAAAAGGATATAAATATTCAGATTTCTTTATTCTCTATAGAAATCACGCGATTTCAAGACCATTTGAAACATCCTTTCAAAATGAAAAAATCCCATTTGAAATATACGGGGGAATGGCCTTTAGAGACAGGGCTGTCGTAAAAGATTTATCATCTATGATAAAGATGATGACACATGGAAATTTAATTGCATTCAATAGAGTGTTTAAACACGTACCAAAAATTGGAGCGGTGACAGTTGAAAAAATATTTTCATTAGCAAAGTCAAAAGACAAAACTGTATTAAGTTTATTTTTAGAGGATTTTGATGAGTTGCAATTAATATCAAAAAATTTGGAAAGTTTTAAGAACATACTTATAACAGCTAAAAGTGAAATAGATAGCAATGAAAAACCTGTAAAAATATTGCAAGGAATAGTTAGCGGTTTGGGATATGAACTGCAATTTAATTCCAAGTCAAGAGAAGATGAAGAAGCTAAGGCAAACATTCTAACATTTTATGACCAATTGGAATCTTACATTGAACTTACTGATGGTGAAATTACAAATACACATGAATTATTTATTAGCTTTTTACAAAATGAAGCAATTGATGTAACTAACGCAGAGACCGATGAGAATCCAAACAAAGTTGTTATGTCTACAGTTCATGGAGCAAAAGGACTTGAAAGACGTGTTGTATTTATTGTTGGAGTTAACAATAACGTGTTTCCATCTAGATTTTCAAAAATTAGTGTTAATGCTCTTGAAGAAGAAAGAAGATTATTTTATGTAGCTATTACTCGAGCAAAAGAAGAACTTTACATTATGTACTCGGTTGGAACTTTCTCTCATTTAGCGGGAGAGGTATTATCGACATCAAGGTTTTTGGAAGAAATAGATTCTAAGTTATATGAATTAGAATCAAATATTTTTTATCACAGTTCAAGTGAGATGTCTTCAAAAATAATTATTCCAACAGTTGAACAAAAACAAATTAATACAAGTTCTAAAGAAGTTGTAAAAGGAGATATTGTTGAGCATGCAGCTTTTGGGCTGGGTGTGGTAATTTCAATTCAAGGAAAATTCATATCCATTGCATTTTCAGATCCAAAGTATAAAACTAAAATGATTCCACTTAATTCAAATGTGTGGTGAAAAAGCAATTAATGATATAATTAATAAGTATAAAAGGAAAAAATTAAAATGACTTCAATTAAAGCAATTATTGTAGATCCAGTAGGACTACACGCAAGACCAGCTTCAATATTGACTAAAGAAGCTTCTAAATTTACATCAGAAATTAAAATCAAATCTGGTGAAAAAGAAGGTAACTTAAAATCAATCATGAACATTATGGCGTTAGCAATTAAAACAAATACAGAAGTAGAAATCCAAGCAACTGGAACAGATGAAAAAGAAGCAATCGTAGCTATCGAAGCAGCTATGAAAGAAAACAACTTAATCTAATTTCTACAATTTATATTAAAAAATGGCACTTTGAAGTGTCATTTTTTTGACTAAATTTAAGTAATTTAATTTAGTCAAAGTATAATTAAAATAAATAACACAATTTTGGAAGATATAATCACATTATTAAAAGGTAAGAACATGATTAATATAAAAGACTCAGTTATAAATAATTTTAAAACAAGACTAGTTTCTACAAATAGAAAATCTGGAACTTTTTTTAACCAATTTTCAAAAACATCGCACTCAATTGATTTATTCGAATTTGAAAATCAAAATATGATTTATTCAGCTACTAAAAAAGAAGAAAATATTTCATTGCAAATTGCTATGAATTCAAAAAAATTTGTAATTAAAAATTCAGGACACTCTGAAAAAGAAGATGAAAAAAGAAAAATTAATCTTTGTAAATTACTTGGTCAAATTATGAACAAGGCAAAATTATACAATCAAGAAAAAAATGTTGATGCATTATTTTTAGGGACATATTTTATTGAAGGGGTATTAGCAAATACAGAAAAAGAATATTTTAGAGCTCCATTAATGTTTACACAGTTAAGAATTGAAAAAATAAACACAAACAGATATGAGTTATTTATTGAGGATGAAAAGATAATTAATAATTCACTATTATCAATATTCGCGAATAAAAATAATAAAACATTTTCAATATTAGATATCAGTGATCAAAAAAAATTAGGAGAAACTGAATCTTTTTCATATTTTAAAAGTATATTAAAAAGTGTTGGAATTGAAATGATTGATTTAAATTCAAATTGAAGTAAGTCTTACAATAATGAATTGAGATCTGCACCCAAAGGACTTAAATCAGAATTATTTAAGGAATTTATATCTAGGAGTTCATTAGGATTAAATGCTTACACATGTAACTATGCTGCACTTGGAGTTTTTGATATTGCTTCTAGTACAATTTTATCTGCATACGATGAAATGGAAGATCCAGATTTTTTAGAAGAAATTTCATCTGAAGTTCATGATAGTTTTTCAAAAGATAAAGCTGAATGAAAAACAAATGAAATTAAAACCATTTCAAATATGGATTATACACAAAAAAGAGCTGTAATTAATTCTCTATCAAATTCATCGTATATTTTTGGCCCCCCAGGAACTGGAAAATCACAAACAATTGTAAACATTTTAGCAAACATTATTGACTTAAAACAAAGAGCGATATTTGTTACTGAAAAAAAAGTTGCTTCAACTGTTGTATATGACAAAATGAATAAATTAAATTTATTTGTACTAATGTTACATAACAATGAAAAAGCTTCTAATGTTCATAATAAAATCAAAGAAACTGTAAATATAGTATTAAAAAATATTAACAATGGTAGTTATGTTACGGAAAGAACAAATATCGATATAGAAATTGACAACATTTTTAAAAAATTAAATGAATATAAAGCGTTATTCAAAACCGATCTTGGTAAAAGATATTTAACTTTAATTTCAAATAATAAATTAAATCATGAGAAATATTCAATATTAGAAAACGAACTAGATAAGCTTGAAATAAATGAAATTGATTTAATTTTGGGTATATGCAGTGACGACGATATTGAAAATGTAAATAAATTAATTGAATCATTAAATGAAATAAAACTACCCAAAACAATGTGAAGAAATTTATTTAGTGATGATTCAATTGAATATGTTTTATTCAATTGAATCACTTTAGGTAAACAAAAATCTAGACTTGGATTATTTAAAAAGAAAAAATTCAATCAATTCAAAACACAAGACTGCAGAATTCTGAATTTATTAAACATGATCAAAAATAACGACGACAAATTAGTTTTACTTAAGTTTGTATTAAGCTCATTAGATAAAAGCATAAAAATTAACTCTCTATTGGATATTAAATTTCTATTCATTAAAAAATACAAAAAGATAAATGAAAATTTGATCAACTTTTATAATTCAGATTGAAATTCAAAAATAGCTCAATACAACAAAACAAAAGTTTTATTTGATACAGAGCAAATATATGCAGATAGAATTGAGTGAATAATTTATATCATACAAACTAAAACTTACAATGATGCTAATGACTCTTACAAAGAAAAAAAATTACAGACATTATTTAATGATATGGTAAGAAAAATTGAGAGTACTAAAACAAATGTTAGACTAAAAACTTGATTCAAAAGATATTATCCAATAATGGAGTTATTATTTCCAATTATATTTGGGTCTCCTGAAGTTATGGCAAACCATAAACTTATACCACTTGAAAAAGGCGAGTTTGAATTTGCATTGTTTGACGAAGCTTCACAAATTTATACAGAAAAATGTATTCCTTCAATGTTTAGAGCAAAAAAATATATTGTCTCTGGAGATGATAAACAATTATCTCCTTCATCATTCTTCTCTTCTAGAGGAGAGCAAGAAATTGATGAAGATGAAATTGACAATTTAGAATTGGAAAACCAAGGGATTGCAGATTTGATAACTCATGAATCACTAATTGATCTTGCAAAAGGTAGATATAAAAAATATATGTTGCAATATCACTATAGATCAAAAAGTGAACCATTAATTGCTTTTTCAAATAGTAGATATTATGAAAATAAATTAAAAGTAGTTAATTCTAATGATGCAAATGATAGATCTATCGAATGTAAAAATATAAATGGAACATGAATTAACAATACAAATGATGCTGAAGCAAAAGAAATTGTGAAATACATTATTGATTTCTATAGTAAAGAATTAAATCAAAATAAGTCATTAGGTGTAATTACATTTAACAGTCCACAACAAAAATTAATTACTGATTTATTGGAAAAAGAATCTGCTGTAAATAACAATGTTTTTAAACAAATGAATTTATCAAATGGTACTGAATTATTTATTAAAAATATTGAAAATGTTCAAGGTGATGAAAGGGATATAATCTTATTTTCAATTGGTTATGCAAAAAATGAAAAAGGGTTATTTAGAAATTCATTTGGGTCATTAAGTCAGTTTGGCGGTGAAAAAAGATTAAATGTTGCTATAACAAGAGCAAAAGAGAAGATGATTATTTTTAAATCTATAAATTCTGAAGTGTTGAACATTAAGCAAGATAATCTTGGACCTAAACATTTTAAAGAATTTTTAAGATATGTTGAGCTTCTACAAAAAGACAATGAAGAATCTAAGGAACAAATTAAATCATTGCTGAACATAGATCAAAACTTATTTAGTAAAGGTGGAGATGGATTAATATTTGATTCTGAATTTGAAGTTGAAGTATTTAATTTTTTAGAAAGCAAATTAGATAAAAGCAGATATGAATTAAAGACTCAAGTAGAAACGAGCGGGTTCTATTTAGATCAAGCAATTTTTGATAAAAATTTAAACAAATTTATTCTTGCTATAGAGTGTGATGGTTGAGCTTATCATTCATCCGATATTCAAGTACAAAGGGATTTTGAAAGACAATCTTATTTGGAAAGTAGAGGATGGCAGTTTGTAAGGATTCCATCTACATTATGATGAAGTGAAGAGAAGTATAAAGATAAACTATGAAGTAGTATTGAAAAAATACTACATATAGATAAGGAGTAATATGCCATGATATTTTGGAGTTTTGATTTTTTTTGCTGTAATATTTTTTATAGTTCTAATAATTTGAAGTATTTTTGAACAAGCTAAAAGAAAAGAAAGATTTGAAACGATACTATATGGATTAATAAATGAATCCAAATTATATCTTAAAAAAGCTAATTATAGTTTTGAAAACAATTACATATATGAATCAATGGTGTCTGAAGTTAAAAGTATAATAAGTGATAATAGAAGTTCAACTTTGTGAGCTGTAAAGGATTCAATAATACAAAGAAGTCCTAACATGATATCCAAAGTTTATAGAACAGTTAATAAGTATATTTGTGAAGATAGAGGAATTGAAGTAACAAAAATAAGAGTAAAGTCTGAAGATACCCAATTAATAAATTACGAGAAAACATTATATATTGATGAGCATGAAAATAAAAATGAAAATAATGTAAATTCAAATGGTTTAATAAACAATGAATCTAAAAACAATAATTATAAAACACATGAAAAAAAACCTAAAAAATCAAGAATAAATTATTAATTAAAATTATTGAATTATTTAAAAATGGCACTTTGGAGTGTCATTTTTTTTGATTATAATTCATTCTTAAATAGTGTTATTATTTAAAGAGACACTAGGAGAAATTATTAAATGACAAACAAAGTTTACAAAGGTATTGGATCTTCTGAAGGTATATCGGTTGCTAAAGTTTTCATCTTAAAAGAAGAAAAAATAGTTATTGTTGATGCTAAATCAAAAGACCCAAAAGCTGAAATTGCTAAGTACGAAAGTGCTATGGCTAAGACTAAAGATGATTTAGTTAAACTAAAAGCAACAACGCTTGAAAAATTAGGAGCAGAAAAAGCAGAAATCTTTGAAGCTCACTTAAGTATTCTTGAAGATCCAGCAATTGGAGAAGGTATTTTAGATTTAATTAATAACTCTCAATACTCAGCTTCAAAAGCTATTCATGAAGTTACAGGAAATTTCGTAACTATGTTTGAGGCAATGGATGACGATTACTTTAGAGAAAGAGCAGCTGATGTTAAAGATATTTCAGAGAGATTATTAAAACATGCACTAGGATTAAAAATTATTGACCTTGCAGCTATCAATGAAGAAGTTGTAATTGTTGCAGATGACTTAACACCTTCACAGACAGCACAGTTAAATCCAAAACTAGTTAAGGGTTTTGCTTGTAATGTTGGGGGAAGAACTTCACATGCAGCTATTATGGCAAGAAGTTTAGAGATACCTGCGGTATTAGGATTAAAAGACATTCTTCATTCAGTTAAAGAAAAAGACATCGTAGCAATGGATGGATTAACTGGTGAAATTGAAATTAATCCAAAAGACAAAAAAGTTTGAGAAAAAAAAGCGGCTGCTTTTGCAACACAGAAACAAGAATTAAAAAAATTCATTAATGCACCCACAGTTACAAAAGATGGTTTTAAGGATTTCATCTTAGCAGCTAACATTGGTTCTCCAAATGATGTTGAAAATGTTTTATCACATGGTGGTGAAGCAATCGGATTATTTAGATCTGAATTCCTATATATGGATAATTCAAACTGACCAACAGAAGAAGAACAATTTACTTCATATAAAAAAGTTGTTGATTTAATGAAAGGTAAACCAACAATCATTAGAACACTTGATATTGGAGGGGACAAGAAGTTATCATATTTTGAATTCCCTCACGAAGAAAACCCATTCTTAGGTTATAGAGCGATAAGATTTACAATGGACAGAAAAGAAATCTTTAGAACTCAATTGAGAGCATTATTAAGAGCTTCAGCTTTTGGACCTCTTGGTATAATGTTCCCTATGATTGCAACAGTTGACGAATTCAAAGCAGCTAAAGCATTCACTTTAGAATGTAAAGCTGAATTAGAAAAAGAAGGCGTGAAAGTTGGAAAAGATCTAGAAATTGGTATGATGATTGAAATTCCAGCAGCAGCAGTTATTGCTGATAAGTTTGCTAAGTATGCAGATTTCTTCTCAGTAGGAACAAATGATTTAATTCAATATACAATGGCTGCAGATCGTATGAGCGAAAAAGTGTCATATCTATATCAACCATATTTACCATCAATATTAAACTTATTAAAACTAACAATTGACGGAGCACACAAACACGGAAAATGAGTTGGAATGTGTGGAGAAATGGCAGGAGAACCAGAAGCAGTCCCATTATTAATGGGATTAGGATTAGATGAGTTCTCAATGTCAGCTACATCAATTCCAAGAGCTAGAAGCATAATGTCAAAATTAACACTAAAAGAAACTCAAGAATTGGCAGCTAAAGCATTAGAATGTGAAACTTCAGAAGAAGTGTTAAATTTAGTAAGAAAAACTATAAAATAATATATAAGTAGTAAGGGAGAACACATGGGACTATTTTCAAAAAAAGTAAAAGCTGCATCTAATGCAGTATTAGAAATCTTCGCACCAGTAGATGGAAAAATTATTGACTTAACAGAAGTTCAAGATGAAATGTTTGCAGAAAAAATGATGGGAGACGGTGTAGCAATCGTTCCTGCAAATGGAAACTTTGTATCACCAATGGATGGAGAACTTGTAACAGTTTTCAAACCATCAGGTCATGCGTATGGAATTAAAGCTAATAACGGAGTTGAATTATTAATTCACATCGGATTAGACACAGTTGCATTAGCAGGAGAAGGATTTGATATCAAAGTTAACCAAGGGGACAAAATTAAAAAAGGTGAAGCATTAGTTAATGTTGATCTTGCATCTGTTACACCTAAAGTACCTTCAATAGAAACACCAATTATTTTTATGACAGACTCAGTTGCTGGTAAAAAAATGACAATTGTTAAAACTGGAGAAGTAAAAGCTGGAGACTTAATCGTTACAATCGCTTAATATTAATCTAAAATCGCTAAGGCGATTTTTTTATATATATAATAAACATATGAATGAGATTGAAAATAAACACAAATTAATATTAGATGATACCAAATGAAAGAGTTATTTTTCAGTAACTAACTGAAAAAGAGATGGTGGAATGATAATGGCGATTGCCTTGTTTATTCCGTTTGCAACAAGCTTACTTTTTACGATACTAAACGGAAATCAATTTTCTGAGTCTTATGGTTTTGATCTTGCCCAAATGATAATCACAATCGCTAGTTGAATATTTGCCCTGATATATGCTTCAAGAACTAAATTCTTCAATGAATATAAAGTAATATTTTTCTCTGCCAATTTAATATCTATTGGCATTCTGATATTTGTTTCTTTTATTGCTGCTGCACTTCAAATAAATCTGAATAATATGCTGTTGAGTTTAATCACTCAAACAATATATCAGATTACAGTCATCATATTTGCTTTTATAAAGATTAAGGGATTTAGAAGAAACTTTATAAGTGGTTTTCAAAATCAACAATGATTCACAGTTCTATTAGCTGTTGTTATTGCAGTGCCATTAATGTTTTTATGAGGGTGAGGAATGAACAAGGCTGGTATAAGGAGTTCAGTTAATCAAGGATCAATTGAAGATTTAATATTTATAGCAAATAATCTGACAGAAAAGATTTTTATCTTTATATTATTATTTTTCTTTGTAATATTAGCTGCTCCAATTTTTGAAGAGTTAACTATTCGTTACTTTATAGCTTTATTTAGTGGTAATAGATGAGTTACACTAGTAATTAGTGGAATCTTTTTTGCAACTATGCATGTAACAAATACAGGGGACTTTGCTAGTATTCCTATATACATATTTGGTTCATTTGTAATGTCTGCTGCATTTACAATTTTTGGATCAATTGGACATTCAACATCAATACATATTGCGTGAAATACTATTGCATATGTGTCGTTAGTAATTAGTAAATTTTAAGGAGTAATAAGATGATTGAATATACAGTAAATACAAATGATGAGGGGCAAACAATATTTAAGTTTGTCAAAAAAGTTCAAAAGGATATGTCTCTTTCAATAATCTATAAATTATTTAGAACAGGAAATGTAAAAATTAATAACAAGAAAGTAAAAGATCATTCTGTAATTTTAAATGTTGGAGACAATGTTAAAATTTATTCTAAAATTGCAATTGAACAAAACAGAGATGAATTTGTTCCGATACCATACAAGGAGTTGAAAATAATATTTGAAGATACAAATATATTGATTGCTGACAAACCATCTAATCTAGAGGTGCATTCTGATATAAATGACTCATTGGATTTAATGGTTAAATCATATTTATTTAAGAAAAAAGAATATCAACCAAATAAAGAAAATAGTTTTGTTGTTAGTCATGTTCACAGAATTGATAAACTGACAAAAGGTTTAGTTATTTATGCAAAAAATAAAAAAGCATTAGATTATTTTTTAGAAGTAATCAAAGATAAAAATAAAATTGAAAAGCGATACATTGCTAGATTAGAAAAAATATACAAAGGACCAAACGAAGTTAAGGGATTTATGAAATATGATTCAGATATTCAAAAATCTTTATTTTTTCCTGAGTATATTGAAGAAGAATATGGAATTAAATCTTGTGAGATGTCTGTTGAATTTAGAAGAGGCGTAGCTGATATAGTTTTAGGATCAGGTAGAAAACATCAAATTCGTGCAGTTATGGGATATTATAATTCTCCAATTGAAGGAGACTTTAGATATGGGGCAAAAAGAAGTATGAAAAGAGAAATTGCATTAGTTGCAAAATCTGTTGCATTTTTTAATTTTGAAAGTGATTTTGAATATCTAAATAATAAATCATTTGTATCTAAATACGAAGTTTAGAAAAACACCAATAAAAAGGTGTTTTTTTTATTTTAAGAATAAGTACAGTTGTTTAACATATTTGAAAAGATTGGTAATTTTTTGTCATTATGTAGTTTTGAATAAAAAAAATTATATAATAAAGGAGAAGGAGAAAGGGAGCAAACAGTGTACACATATATAAGCAAAAATAATGACCCAATGTATAACTTGGCATTAGAAGAATATTTTGTAACAGATAGAAAATTTGCAAAAGAAAATATATTATTCATATTTCAAAATGACAATTCAATTATTGTAGGTAGAAATCAAAACGTTGCATCAGAAGTAAACTTAGAAATAGCTAATAAAGATTTTGTGAAAATTGTTAGACGAAATACAGGCGGTGGAACAGTTTTTCATGATTTAGGAAATGTAAACTTTAGTATTATATATCCTGACCATAATAATACAGCTGTTTCTATGTTTAAAAATAGTTTGCAACCAGTTATTGAAACATTGAATAAATTGGGTGCGCCAGCTGAAATACGTGGCAAGAATGATATAGTTTTGAACGGAAAAAAAATATCTGGAAACGCTATGTGGAAAAGTGGTAATAGATTCTTACAGCACGGAACACTATTATTTAATTCAAACCTTGATAAGATACAAAAATACTTAACTGGTAGTAAAGATAAAATAAAAACAAAAAGTGTTAGTTCAGTAAAATCAAATGTTACAAATATAAATAATGAAGTTTCTGAAAAAATAGATATTGAAAATTTCAAATTTAAACTATTAGATCAGTATTTAACAAAACAAGAAATTAAAACAATTATCTTAGACAATCAAGATCAATTAAACGTTGAACAAATTGTTAAAAATAAATATAGTCAAAATTCATGAAACTTAAATAAAAATTCTGATTTTGAATTTAAGTTTAGGGAGTATTTAGAGAACAAAGGAATGGTGGAAATATTTTTAAATATAAATTCAAATATTATTACCGAATGCAAAATTTATGGTGACTTCTTAGGCTTCTCTGGTACTAAACAATTAGAAGAAAAAATGATAGGTATAAATTTCGAACATGATGAATTATTAACATGTCTTAAAAAGGCAGATATTAAAGGTATTTTTGGTCCAAGTTTTGAACCAGAAGATCTTCTAAAAATATTATTAAATTAAACGAGGATAAAATGGACTACTTAAAAAAATATGATCCCTTAAAAAATAAGGTTCTACAAATATTAGACAAAGATGGAAAAATTGTTAATCCAACAATGGTTCCAAATTTAAAAAACAAAGATTTAATAGAAGCATATAAAATTATGAACTTATCAAGAAGACAAGATGATTTCCAAAATAAAGCGCAACGCCAGGGAAGACTACTTTCATTTCTTTCTTCAACAGGACAAGAGGCTTGTGAAGTTGGATATACTATTGCATTAAAAAAAGGGTTAGATTGATTTGCTTCAGGATACAGAAACAATGCAGCATGATTAACAATGGGTATGCCAATACACAAAATTATGATGTACTGAATGGGTAATGAGTTTGGAGGCCAATCACCTGAAGGTGTTAATTCACTGCCACCAAACATTATCATTGGAAGTCAATACTCACAAGCAGTAGGTATTGCATATGCTGAAAAATTAAGAAAAGGTAAAGGTGTAGCGGTTACTACAACCGGGGATGGAGGATCATCAGAGGGTGAAACTTATGAAGCAATGAACTTTGCAGTCTTACATAATTTACCCGTTGTATTTATTATTGAGAATAATAAATACGCTATTTCAACTCCAGTTAGATTAGCCACTAAATCAATGAACTTTGCAGTAAAAGGAATTGCAACAGGTATGCCTTCTATCAAAGTTGATGGAAATGATTTTCTTGCTTCATATAAAGCATCAGCTGATGCAATAGAATATGCAAGAAAAGGCAACGGACCAATTTTGATTGAATTTGATACATACAGAATGGGAGCCCATTCGTCATCTGATAATCCTGATGTTTATCGTCCAAAAGGTGAGTATGAAGAAATGGTAAAATTTGATCCATTAGTAAGAATGAAAAAATATTTAATTTCATTAAATATTTGAGATGAAAAAAAACAAGAACAATTGGATAAAGAACAAAGTGATTTAGTAAGATCTGAATTTGATCTTGCAGAAAAGAAAAAGGCTTACCCATTGGAAGATATTTTCAAATATACATATGAAAAAATGACAGATGATCTAAATGACCAATTGGCTGAAGCCAAAGAGTTCATTGATAAATATCCGCAAGTATTAAAAGGAGGACACTAGTATGTCAACTATCAATAATATTAAAGCAGTTGCCGAAGGTATTACTGCAACAATGAAAAAATGAGACAACGTAATTATTTATGGTGAAGATGTTGGATATGAAGGTGGAGTTTTTAGAGCTACCCAAGGTATACAAAAAGAATTTGGAGAGGAAAGATGTTTCGATGCTCCAATCTCAGAAGCACTATTTGCAGGTATGGCAATTGGTATGGCTATGAATGGAGTAAGACCAATTGTAGAAATTCAATTCCAAGGACTAGGTTGAGCCTCTTTACAAAATATTTTAGGACATGTTGGAAGAATGAGAAACCGTACACGAGGTAAATATTTTTTACCAATGGTTATTAGAATGCCAATGGGTGGCGGTATTAGATCATTAGAACTTCACTCAGAGGCTATGGAAGTAATTTATGCTCACTTACCAGGAGTTAAGGTTGTTTGTCCTTCTACACCTTATGATACTAAAGGTTTAATATGTGCAGCTGTTGAATCAAATGATCCAGTAATCATACTAGAACCAACAAAATTATATAGAGCATTCAAACAAGAAGTACCTGATGAATTTTATACAGTACCAATTGGTGAGGGTTATAAAATTTCTGAAGGTAGTGATATAACAGTAGTTACTTATGGAGCTCAAACAGTTGACTGTCAAAAAGCAGTGGAAATGTTAAAAGTAGAAAACCCAGGTGTTGGTGTTGATTTAATAGACTTACGCTCAATCAAACCATGAGATAAAAAAATGGTTTTTGAATCTGTTAAAAAAACAGGAAGACTAGTAGTTGTTCATGAAGCTGTAAAATCTTTTTCAATTTCATCAGAGATAATTGCCAGTGTTCAAGAAGAATGTTTTGAATATTTAAAAGCACCTTTAGCAAGATGTACAGGATATGATGTTGTAATCCCATTTGATAGTGGTGAAAAATACTTCCACATAAATCCATACAGAGTATTAGAACAAATGAAAAAAACTTTAGGTTTTAAATTTTAGGAGGGTCGATGTTTAAAGTAAAATTTGCAGATATCGGTGAAGGCTTAACTGAAGGTAAAGTTACTGAAGTTTTAGTAAAAGTTGGAGATAGCGTAAAAATGGGTGATAGTTTATTTCATGTAGAAACTGATAAAGTTGATTCTGAAATACCATCACCTGTTGACGGAAAAGTTGCCAAAATATTAATTAAAGCCAACCAAGATATTAGTGTTGGTGAAGTTGTTGTAGAAATAGATGATGGAAGCGCCACAGTAGAAGAATCTGTTTCAGAACCAGTTGAAGAAAATGCAAGTGTTGTTGGATCAACTCCTGTTTCTAATGAAGTTATTCAAAGAGAAATTATAAAAACTGATAATGTATCAATTAATAATGGTGCTATCAAAGCATCACCTTTAGCAAGAAAAATGGCTGCCAAAAAAGGGATTGATATTTCCCAAATTAAAGGAAGTGGACCCAATGGTAGGATACTTGCAGCAGATATTGAAAATGGAAATGTATCTATAAGTACATCACAATCATTCAATCCTATAAGTATGCCAAGTCCTGCATTGTCAAACAAACCAGTTTCAAAAGTTGATTACAATAATCCAAAAATTAGCATTCCTAACTATAGTGAACCACTGCAATTTGAATCAATAAAAATGAATTCAATTAGAAAAGCAACTGTTAAATCAATGCAAAAAGCCCATGACACTCAAGCAACATTTAGTGGAATAAAAAATATTGATGTAACTGAAATGGTTAATCTAAGAAAACAGCTTAAAGATTATGCAGATGGTCTTCAAGTTAAATTAACATTTCTGCCATTTATTGTAAAAGCTACAGCTTTAGTATTAAAAGAAATGCCTAACATTAATGTTAGAAATGATTTTGAAAATGGTGCAATAAAACATGTAAAAAATATTAATCTAGGAATAGCTGTCGATACTCCTGAAGGGTTGGTTGTTCCAGTTATTAAATCTGCTGATAAATACAATGTATTTGAAATAGCTGCAAAAATAAATGAACTTGCTTCTAAAGCTAGAAACAAAAAATTAAGTATGGCAGAAATGACGGAAGGTACATTTACAATTACAAACTTTGGATCTGTTGGTTTAGATTTTGCGACACCTATTCCAAATCCTCCAGAAGGAGCGATTCTAGGTATAGGTACAATGACTCTTACACCAATGTATATAAACAATATATTAGAGCCAAGGCAAATCATGCCGTTTTCTATGACAGCTGACCACAAAATTATTGATGGTGCCGATGTTGGAAGATTCTTAATGAGAGTTGCATATTATTTATCAAAACCAGCATTATTAATGCTATAAAGGGAGTACAAAATGTTTAAAGTAAAATTTGCAGATATTGGAGAAGGTTTAACTGAAGGTAAAGTGACTGAGGTTTTAGTAAAAATTGGAGATAGCGTAAAAATGGGTGACAGTTTATTTCATGTAGAAACTGATAAAGTTGATTCTGAAATACCTTCACCAACAGATGGTAAAATAGCAAAAATATTAATAAAAGCTAATCAAGAAATTAAAGTTGGAGATGTAGTCGTTGAAATTGATGATGGAAAAGTTTCAACAGAAGAACCGCTAGTTCAAGAAGAAGAAAACGCAAGTGTTGTTGGATCAACTCCTGTATCTAATGACGTAATACCAAGTAGAGGTGGTCAAACTAAAAAACCTGCTGCAGAAGTTGAAAAGGCAAAAGAAATTTTTTCAGCCAAAGTAGAGTATGGAAATAATGAAATTGCTCCATCTTTAAAAGACAAAATTGGAAAATTTGAATATGATGTAATTATTGTCGGGGCCGGAGTTGGAGGTTATACAAGTGCTATCAAATGTGCACAATTGGGATTAAAAACTTTAATTGTAGAAAAAGATAAGTATGGAGGAGTATGTTTGAATATTGGATGTATTCCAACTAAAACACTACTTAAATCTGCTTACTTATATAGTCAAATTAAAAACAAGGCTGCATTCTATGGAATTAAAATTTCAGCTGAAAGTAAAGTTGAAGTTGATTGAAAACAGTTTCAAGGTAGAAAAGATGAAGTTGTTGCTAAATTAACAAAGGGTGTTGAAATGCTTGTTAAGAAAAATTTAGTAGCACAAGTAAAGGGTGAAGCAATTGCTGTAGATCAACACACTATCAAAGTAGGAGATAAAAAATATACTTGTGAGAGTTTAGTTATTGCTACAGGTAGTGATGCAAATTCACTAAGATTACCTGGAGCTGAAGAAGCCATTAAAAGTGGATTTCTTATCAATTCAACAGGAGCATTATCGTTAAAAACTGTTCCTAAAAAAATGATAATTATTGGTGGTGGAGTTATTGGTGTTGAGTTTGCTAATCTTTATTCAAATATTGGTGTTGATGTAACTATACTTCAAGCTATGCCAACAATTCTTGAAATTCTAGATAATGATGTGTCTGTTGAAATGACAAAAATATTTAAAAAGAATGGAGTGACAATTAAACCTAATGTAAAAATATTAGAATTTAAAAAAGATTCCGTTGTTTATGAATCAACAACAAGTGGTGAAAAAATAACTATAAAAGCTGATGTTTGTCTTCAATCAGTTGGAAGACATGCGATTACATCAGGTTTTGAAAAAATAGGAATTCAATTGACAGAGAGAGGATTCATTCAAATTGATGATTATTGTCAAACAAATATTAAAAACGTTTATGCTATTGGAGATGTAAATGGAAAAGTGATGCTAGCTCATGCTGCGTCAAAACAAGGAATTATTGTTGCAAATCATATTGCCAAAAAAAGAGCAATGCCAAATGATGACCACAAAATGGAGTTTGATAAAATTCCAAGTTGTATTTATACTCATCCTGAAGTTGCAACTGTTGGTAAAACAGAACAAGAAGTGAAGGCAAGCAATATAGATTATAAAGCCTATAAATTTCCATTTTCTGCCATTGGTAAAGCATTAGCTGATGGAAATACTGAAGGTTTTGTTAAACTAATTATTGAACCCGAGTTTGGTAAAATTTTAGGAGCTCACATAATCAGTTCTCATGCAACAGATATGATTTCAGAAATAACAACTGTAATGGAATGTGAAGGAACAATATCTGAAATAGCAATGGCAATTCATCCGCATCCAACTCTAAGTGAGGCTATTGGTGAAGCAGCGGAAGCATTATTACACGGGAAACCAATAAACTTTTAATACAAAGTAAATAGGAGAAATTATTTTGATAAACATCGAACAAATTAAAAAAATACTAAGAAACAATAACTTACAAAAAATTGTATTTCCAGAAGGAGATGCAGATGAAATTGTTCAAGTTGCCAAAATATTAAAAAATGATAATTTAATTGATCCAATATTACTTATCGAAAAGGATAGTGATTTTGTTGAAGGACTTACATGTATAAATGTCGCTTCTCTTAATAAAGATGATTTTGCTCAAAAGTTATTTGATTTAAGAAAACCAAAAATAGATTTAGATAAAGCAAAAGAATTAATTAAGTTGAGAACCTACTATGGAACTATGATGATTAAAGAAGGTGAAGCAGATGGCATGGTTTGTGGATTAACTTTTACAACAGCTGACACTTTAAGACCGGCTCTTCAAATCATTAAAACAAGTAAAGAGTATTCAATTGCGTCATCTGTTTTTATTATGAGTAAAAAAGATGAAAATTACTTATTTACTGATTGCGCATTAAATGTTGATCCTAATGAAAATCAATTAGTCGATATTGCTAGAATGGCTTCAGACTTTGCAGTTAAATTAGGCGTATTAAAACCTGAAGTTGCAATGTTGAGTTATTCAACAAATAATTCTGGTATGGGTCCCACTGTTGAAAAAGTAAAAAATGCAACTAGCATTCTAAAAAAAATAGAATCTAAAGATGTTGTATTTGAAGGACCACTACAATTTGATTCTGCATTTGATAAAAAAGTTAGAGACAAAAAATTTCCAGAAAATAACTTTACAAAAAACTCTGCTGATGTATACGTGTTTCCAGATTTAAATTCAGGAAATATAGGTTGCAAAATTGCTCAACGTTTTGGTAAATTCGATGCGATAGGTCCTTTCATGTTAGGTTTAAAAAAACCTATAAATGATTTAAGCAGAGGAGCTACTGTCAATGATATTTTAGGTACTGTTATTATTACTGCCTTCCAATGCTTAATGATAAAGGAAAATAAATAATGATTTTAGTTGTTAATCCAGGTAGTAGTTCAATTAAATTTAAATTGTTCAATGAAGCTTTTGAAGTGTTAGTCGAAGGTCTGGCTGAAAGAATAGGAATTGATGGTGCTTTAACATTAATTACTAATGAAAAAAAACATAAGTTCAATACTGAATTTCCAGATCATTTGGCAGCAGCCGAAACTATTATAGAAAAATTAAGAGAATTAAATATTGTAAAAAATCAGAACGAAATAAAATCAATAGGATTGCGTGTTGTACACGGTGGCGATAAAATTTTTGAACCAGTAATTATTGATTCTAGAATTAAGAAAATTATTGAAATTAATTCAAAATTAGCACCATTACATAATCCACCAGCACTTGTTACAATTGAAGCATTTGAAAAAACTTTATCTCATGCAAAATTAGTAGCTTGTTTTGATACTGCATTCCATCAATCAATTAAACCTGAAAAATTTCTTTATCCAGTTCCTTACGAATGATATGAAAAAAACAGTGTTAGAAGATATGGTATGCATGGAATAAGTTATGCATATATTGTCAAAAAGTTTAGAGAAGTCAAACAACTAAAAAATAATGATTTTAATTTAATAATTGCTCACTTAGGTAACGGTGCAAGTATAACATCAATTAAAAATGGTAAGTCATTTAACACTTCAATGGGACTAACTCCATTGGATGGACTAATGATGGGTACACGTAGTGGTGAAATTGATCCGTCAATTATAGAATACATTTCAAAAGACTCAAATATGGATGTTATCGAAGTAACTTCGATATTAAATAAGGATTCTGGATTAAAGGGTATTTCAGGAATTTCAAGTGACATGAGAGATATAACATCTGTAATGAATGAAAATACTCGTGCTAAATTAGCTGTGGATATGTATTGTCAAAGAGTTGCCGACTTTGTTATTAAGTATTTAAATCAGCTTGAAGGTAAAATAGATGGACTTATTTTCACTGCAGGAATTGGTGAGAATTCATTTATTATTCGAGAGGAGATTATTAAAAAATTACCTATGCTTAATATTGAACTTGATTCTAAATCTAATATTGAACAATATGATGAGTGTTTAAAAATTTCTACAAACAAATCTCAATATGAAGTTTTTAAAATAAGAACTAATGAAGAATTAATGATCTGCAAAGACGTAATTAAATTAACAAAATAAAAAAATGATACAGCTGTATCATTTTTTTCTCAATTATTTTTTAAAGTAATTTAGTCCCAATACCTCAAGACCTGGTAAAGTGATGAAATTATATGGCTTATTAAAGTGGGGTAAAAAGAATATATCAACTAATGGTAATTCATCAATTGTTAGTTGTTTTTGAATAGCAAGTGCAAACATATACATAACTTCAGTATGATTATTTTGGCCTCCAACTTGTGCTCCAATTATTCTTCTAGTTTTTTTATCTCAAACAATTTTTATGAATACATCTTTATAGGTAGACATAAATTCGGGTCTATCTGAATCTGTAAACATTATACATTCATAATCAATATCATGTAATTTAGCTGAGGCTTCACTTGTTCCAACTGATGCCAATTTTCAACCAAATACCTCAATACCATTTGCACCAGCAAAACCGGGTGATTTAAGTGTATTACCTTTAACAATATTTAAAGCAGCAACTATTCCTGTTCTAACTGCCGTTGTGGCTAAAGCAATTTGATGTGATGTTTTTGTACTTGCATCATAAACAGAAGAGCAATCACCAATTGCATAAATATCTTTATTTGATGACTGAGCAAATAAGTTTGTTTTAATTGCTCCACGTTGATCAAGATCACAAATACCATTTAGTAATTCAGTTTGTGGTTTAACACCAACACTAAATACTACATAATCTGTTGCAATTTCACCACCGTCAGTAATTACGTGTGTTAATTTACCATCCTTACCTTTGAATTCAAGAACTTTTTGATTAAGTTTAATATTAACTTTATTTTTTTTCATTTCCGCTTCAACCAAGCTTGTAAATTCACTATCGTAATAAAGTGGCATGATTCTATCTGCAAAATCAACAAGAGTTACTTCTTTACCTGAATGCACAAATGCGTCAACTAATTCAACTCCAATATATCCAGCACCAATTACTGCTACTTTTTTTATTTTTTTATCTTCATTAGCTTTCTTAATTTTTTGAGCATGATGATAGTTTTTACATATTTGAACACCATCTAAATCAATACCAGGAATAGGGGGTGTAATAGGTCATGTTCCAGTTGCAACAATTAACTTATCATACCCGTCTTCAAAGACTTCTCCAGTGTCAATGTTTTCAACACTAATAGTTTTTTTGTTAGCGTTTATACCAACTCATTTATGTTTCATTTTAACGTTAATATTTTCAGCTTTTAAAATTTCAGGTGAAGCATAAAATAAACCTTTAGGATCTTTTACTTCTCCCTTAACTCATAATGCAATACCACAACCCAAGAATGAAATATTATCATTAGAATCATATGTTGTTATTTCCATATTAGGATCTAACCTTCTTAAGGTTCTTACTGCTGTTGTTCCAGCATGATTTGTACCGATTACTATTGTTTTCATATTAGATTTTCTCCCTATCTTTATTTTAAACTTTTTAAGATAATTTTTTTATTTTATTGAAATATTTAAAAAAATTTACTAACAAAATTATTAATATGAATATATTTTTTTATTCATTATTAAATAAAATTATCAATTTTAAATAAAATTATATAAAATAATTTAAGATATTAATTTCTAAGAAATCAATATCGCACATAACTAAAATATGTTATTATTTTAGAGTAAGTTTTATTACACATATAACATACACGGCTTTTTAGCTCAGTGGTAGAGCAACCGGCTGTTAACCGGTTGGTCGCAGGTTCAAATCCTGCAAAAGCCGCCAATTGGCCAGTTGGTGAAGTGGTTAACACACACGGTTTTCATCCGTGCATTCACGGGTTCAAACCCCGTACTGGCTACCATAAATGGAGCAATAGCTCAGTTGGGAGAGCGCCTGCCTTACAAGCAGGTGGTCGGGGGTTCAAGTCCCTCTTGCTCCACCATTTATGCTGATGTGGCTCAACGGTAGAGCAACTGACTTGTAATCAGTAGGTTGTAGGTTCGATTCCTATCATCAGCACCATTGAAAATGAAAAATACAAGACAATGTAAATTGTCTTTTTTTATTTAAAAAAATTGATTGCTTTTTTTTTTTTTTTGTTAAGATACTACCAAAAAGGTATGGAATGAACATAAAATTAGTTTTCAATAATAGGGTATTAAGCTATATTAGAAGTGTGATTTATCCTTTAATGGAAAGTTATGGTCTAAAGCCAGGTGACGAACCATCTATAGAATTATTGAGTAATCCAAAATTTAAAAATACAGTATTGAAACTTATGAATTCAATTTTTTATGATTCTCTCAATTATTCTCTAGGAAAAGAAGTTGACGGTAAAAAACTTACATTAGAAAAATACATTTTAAAATATAAAGATTTTGATTCAGAAACAACATACAAATTAACGATTGGACTTTATGCTTGTGTTTCTTTATTTAATAGATATATTGAAAACTCAAAATTAAGAAAATTGTACAAAAAAGATAAGACAAATACTTATAATGAACTTAAAAAAATTAAATTTAAAGATTGTGATTTTGATAATGAAATTGAGTTTGAAACATTTTGAAATTCATATGTTTTTATGGTTGATAGATACTTAAAATTAGCTGTAAATGTTGGTGTTTTAAAACCTATTACAGTTGAACATACAGAAAAAGCAACTAATAATCCTATGAAATATTTATTAATAATTAATGATTTTTTACAAAATGATTCTTATGGAGAAAATACGTCTAAACGTAAAAAAAATAAATTACCTAGAAAGAATATTAGATCAAAAAGTTATAGATATTGATCAGATAATGCAATACGATTATTGATAATAAATTACTCACCTAATACACTTTATAAATTTTATGCATATATTTTAGTCTCAGATATGAAGGAACTGTTTGATAAATAAACAACTAAAGAAAGTAAATTTCTAACTTTATTTTTTATCCATTTTATGGTTTAATCTAATTGTTCTTCCGGAATTGGCGGAATTGGCAGACGCACCAGACTTAGGATCTGGCGTGGTAACACGTGGGGGTTCAAGTCCCTTATTCCGGACCAAATTGAAACCAAAAGACCTTATAGGTCTTTTTTTTGTTATAATTTTTTAAATATTAAAAAGGAAAAACTTATGTCAGATAAAACAAAAGTAGTCTTTTCTGATCTTGACTCAACATTACTGCGTGATGATCACAGATTTTCAGAATACACAAAAGAAATTATTAATGAATTTTGTAACAAGGGTGGAATATTTATTCCAATTTCAGCAAGAAGTATTAATAATGTAATGATGCTAGCTCGAGTTATGGGTATTTTAAAATATGATGGTTTTTTGGTTGCACATAATGGTGGACAAATTTATGACATTAAAAATGACTTAATGATTGTTGATGAGTTTGTTTCAAAAGAAATTATTAAAGATATTTTTGAAAAAACATATGGAAAAGTTGGAAAATATAAAATTCATTTCTTTGCAGATAAAGTAACTTATAGTTATGGAAAAGCAAAAAATACTGAATACTGAGCTAATGTTACAAAAAAAGAATTTAAGATTATAAAAAATTTAGACGAGATAAAAGACTCTATTTATTTAGTAACATTTATATTAAATGAAAATGCAAGTGAAATAGATGTAGAAGAAATGCACAATACTTTTAAATATGACTATACTCAATTTCATAAATATACTAACCGTGTTTATGAGTTAACTCCAGTTACAACAAGTAAAGGTGCAGCAGTTGAAGTGGTTATGAATGAACTTAAAAAAAGAGGTTTAGATATTGAAACCTATGCATTTGGTGATGGAGCTAATGATATTACAATGTTTGAAAAAGCTGATCATCCAATAGCTATGCAAAATGCAGTAGACATTTTAAAAACTAAAGCAAAAAAAGAAACAAAAACAAATAATAATGATGGTGTTGCAACATATATTAAAGAAAATATTGTAAAATATTAATGAGCAAAAATTTAGGAGAAAATATGGCAGTAACAAAAGTAACAAGTATGTCACAATTTGATAAAATAATTTCTGAAAATGAAAAAGTGTTTGTAGACTTTTCAGCAGTATGATGTGGACCATGTAAAATGGTTTCACCTATAATTCATGACATTGCAGAAGAAATGAAAGATGTAAAGTTTATTGATGTTGATGTTGATGCAAATCAAGATATAGCAGAAAGATTTGCGATTATGTCTATACCAACAATGTTAGTATTTGAAAATAAAGAGCAAGTTAAATCTCATATTGGATTTGCTTCAAAAGATATGTTATTAAACTTAATTAAAAAATAAAAATAAGGTGGAAAAAATATGATAAAAATGATAGGATTCGATTTGGATGGTACATTACTAAATTCAAAAGGTGGAGTCAATAAAAATACGATTGAAGCAATTCGTGCAGCTAGAAAATACAATGTAAAAATTATTATTAATACAGGTAGAAGTATTGGCCGTGTAGAAGAAATTTCAAGATCAATTGATGGATACAAATTTGACGATTATATTGTTACTTTAAATGGGGCCAAAATCTTTAAATTTTCAGATGATAATTTAACAGAAGTTGTGTCTAAACCTTTTTCAGAAGATCAAATTAAAGAAATATTTAAAAAAGCAAAAGATTTAAAATTAAAGATATTTGCTTATGGTGTAAGTGGTAAAAAATCATTTACAAATAAAAAAGGCTCAATTATTGCTATTGGAATGTCAAAATACAATAAATTACCACTATCAAAATATGATGGAACAACATTGCCAACTGAATTGTTTTCAAAAATGATAATTAGAGGTTCTTCTAAAAATATTACAACATTTAAAAAATTTCTAACTAAAAAAGAATACATTTTTACAAGTGCAAGTTATCCAAAAACAAATCCAAAAATTTTAGAAGTAACAGCACCAGGTATTGATAAGTTGTATGCTCTTAAAATGATTGCAAAAGAATTTGGAATTAAACAATCTGAAATTGCTTACTTTGGTGATGGCGAAAATGATATATCTTCATTAAAATGAGTAGGTAGTTCTTTTGCAATGGCAGAGGCTCCAGATCAAATTAAAGAAGTATCAAAATTCAGAGTTGAGCAAGGTGAAGGTATTACAGAAGCAATCTTAAAATTTGTTGAAGAACATGTTGATGAAAGCCATGCATCTAATACAATACTTTCAGACGAGGCCGCACCTGAAAGTAAAGATTAATAAACATAAACTTAAAAATATAGGAATAGTCTTTGGACTATTTTTTTATATAATAAAACTAACCAAGGAATTCTATGAAGAAACTGATTAGCTTATTTTCCATATTTTCAATAACGGTGCCAACAGCATTGCTATTGATTTCTTGTGGACCTATTGAAAGTAAGAATGTGATAATGTGAATTGAGTCAAATCCAAATAGTCCATCGTTACAAGGATATATAGAAGCAGCTGAAGAATTTAATGTTGATAGAGATATAAAAGTGGAAGTTAAAAATGTTGCAAAAGGTAATATGGAACGTGAATTATTATCAAATAAATATGCTCCAAGCATTATTAATGGGTCAATGGATAGAACATTTCGAGTTCAACAAATAAGATCTGAAGAAATTATGCCAATTCAATTTGAAAAAAGTATGGCTTATGATTATTCTTTTTTAGAGTATGGCCAAGATAAAGATGGCAACCAGTTAATGGTTCCAGTGGGAAAATCATTTTCAGTCTTGTTAATTAATAAAACTTTATTAAAAGAAGTTGATGAATCATTTGATGAATCAACTCCAGATGATGAATTGATTGAATATATTTTTGAAAATGTTGAATCGTTGATTAAATCATTAGAAAAAAAAGACAAGTCAAAATTAATGGGAATTGATGATTTGTCAGATTTAATTAATCTTCAATTTGCAAGAAAAGAAAAGATAAATACAACAAAGCAAAATGATGATTATTTATTCAACTATTACAATGAAACATTGATTGTAAATAAAAAGGCAATTGATACAATTGATCCTCTAATGAGTAAGTTAAATAAAATTAGAAATTCACTTGTGATGACAAGCGGTTCAACTAGACCATCAAATGATTTTAGTAAACAAAAATTATTGATGACTACAGCATCAAGTGCAGGATTAAAATACTACAACACTTCAAAAGAAGGGTGAGATCCTAATATAGCAATAATTAATTTACCAAATAATTCTGATAACTTCATGGTTCAAAGAGGAGATGGCCTAATTGCACTAAAATCGGGGAGTAAGGAAAAACAAAATGTAGCAGAAGAGTTTGTTGTTTCTTTAATTGAGTCCAAAGATTTATGATCAACATCTGCTAGTGCAAGTGGATATATCCCTTGAACAAGTAATGAATTGTCTGGAGATTTTAAATTTGAAGATGGAGCACCAGAGCAAAAAGTGTTGGAGATAGTAAAAAGCAAGGATACAAAGCAGTTTAGTATTGAAGCAAATGAATCTTCAGGACTTTATGATCAGTTTATATTTAATGAATTGTTTGTAAATATACTAAAAAGTAAAAATGGTTGAAATAAAGAAAGGGTACTAGTTGATAATAAAGATGCATTTGAAAATGCATCAAAATCAAGAAGAGTAGTGTATAGATAAAATGAGTTTAACAGTAAAGAATTTAAAAATTAAATATGATAACAAAAACATTGTGGATAATGTTTCTTTTAGCGTTCAAAGTGGTGAAGTATTCACAATATTAGGTCCATCTGGATCTGGCAAAACTACATTGCTTGATTCTATTGCTGGACTTAAGCAGCTGAGCTCAGGTCAAATTCTTTTTGATAAATTCGATGTTACTAGAACTGCACCGCAAAAAAGAAATGTAGGATATATATTTCAAGATTATGCTCTTTACCCTCATTTAAGTGTTGAAAAAAATATTTCATTACCTTTATTTGAGTCTAAGTCTTTGAAAAATAAAATTAAAACAAAGAATATTAAAATTAAAAGAAAAATATCAATCTTAAACAAATCAAATAACATTAAGGATTTATTCGACTATCAAATATCAATTTATGAACAATTAGAAAAACAAATTAGTAATGCTCATGATGCATTCTTTTCTGATGATGAAAATATTACAAAAAAATTATTAGAAGAAGTTGAAGCTATTGCTGCTGCAAAAATTAGTAGAAATGAAGAAACATTGTATGCAAGAATTACTTCAGTATTATTTGATCAAGCTAGAATACTTTATTTTAATGAATATGTAAAAACATTTGAGGAAGTTAAAAATTTTGTATCTACATTAGAAAAACAAGAATCAGATGGAATGATTAGAAAAATTTTAAATTCCATTTTAAGAAGTTTTGATTATGAATGAATTGTGAAATATAAATATCTTTCAAATAAAAATAAAAAATCAGTTAAGTCTCAAATTGATTTATTTAAACATGAATTAAATCAAATTAAAGTATCAAAAATTGAAATTGAATCTTTTAAAAAAATCATTTCTCCAGAATACTTAAATGACATGTTTTCTTTATTAAATAATGCTTTTAATATTGTAATTACAGAAGTTAAAACAGTAATGTCAAATAATTTTTATACTTTTGTTTCTGATTTTCAAGACTGCAAAAAAACATTAGAACTTAGTTTAGAACCAAAAATATATTCAAAAGAAGAACTGCAGTCTGAAAAAAATAAATTAAAATCAGAAATTTTAAATATAAAAGATATTACTAAAACAATGGTTGAAAATGTAGCTACTAAGGTAGAAATACAAGAGTTACTAAATAAAAAACCTGGCCAATTATCATGAGGTCAACAACAACGTGTGGCAATAGCTCGTGCTATTGTTAAAACACCTGATGTTTTATTAATGGATGAAGCTCTATCTCATTTAGATTATCAACTAAAGAGCTCAACAACTAGATGATTTAAAGAGTTCCAAAGAAAAATGAATATTACAACTATAGCCGTAACTCATGATCAATCAGAAGCAATGGGTATGTCTGATAAAATTGCTATTTTAAATAAGGGAAAAATAATTCAAATAGGGACACCAAGTGAAATTTATAATAACCCTGCAAATAAATTTGTTGCTGAATTTGTTGGATCACCCAAAACTAATATTTTTGAAGCAATAATTACAAATTCTAAAATCAAAATACAAAATGAAGAATTTAAAACAAACTCTGATGGAGAAGTTTATATAGGCATAAGACCTGAAGATATAATTTTTGGAAATAAATTTACAGGCACAATATCTTTGGTTGAATATATGGGACAAACTAAAAATGTTTCAATCAAATTTGAAAACAAAACAATTATTGCTTCTTTTGATGCTTCAAAAGAATTCTCAATTGGTCAAGAAATTAAATTTGACTTTAAATCAAATAAACTGTTAATTTTTGAAAAGGGAAATGATCAAAAATTAATTGAGGTGCTCTAATGAAATTTAAATTGCATTTGGATAGATTAGTGTTAAAACAAAAAGAAAGTAAGAGTTCAATTTTAAATTCTTTATTATGATTAACTCCTGCATTAATTCTTGTTGTAATGTTTTCATATTTTGCAATATTCACAGTCTTTAAATCATCAACTAACGAATATGAAAGTTATTGAACATATGTGTTTACATTTAAAAATTATGGGACTTTGTTTAGGGATAAAAGTTTTTTGATAGCTTTACGAAATTCATTAATATTTGTTGTTACTGTAATTCCCATTTCATTATTTTTAAGTATTTTAATTTCAAAATTTATTAGCAATATTTTAAATAAAAAGGCATTCAGTTTTTTTCAAACAATATTTTTCATTCCATATGTTACTTCAACTATTGCAGTTACTATGGCATTTGCAATAATATTTTCACCAAGTGGTGGTATATTAAATTCCATTTTACAATCATTGGGAATTGGTAATATAAATTGATTCAGTAAAGGTTGAGCGCTTGTCATGATTTTAATTTTTGGTATTTGGACTTTAATGCCTTTTCAAATTTTGCTATTAACTGGATCTTTTGTTCGAGTAAATAATAAATACTATAGAGCTGCTTCAATTGATGGCATGAGTAATTTTAAACAACTGTTTAAAATTACCTTGCCTTTGATTAGACAAACTATTTTCTATTTAATTACATTAGGAATAATAAGCTCATTCAAAATATTTCCAATTGGACTTTTTGAATCATATAACCAAACTTCATTACTAGAAGCCCAAACATTGGTTTCTTATATTTACGATAGGTTAAATGGGATTGACGGAATACGTGATTACAAACTTTCATCAACTGCTTCTGTAGTTCTGATGTTTATTATTTTACTAATGACAATTATTAATTCCTTAATTTCAAAACGAGTAGGTAGGTAAATGAAAAACAAAAAGATTAGAGAGAATTTTAAAAATGAAATTAGACGTATAAAGTCTGATGATTTTTCTTTTAAAAAAAATGATAACAATCCTAAAATGTTAGTGCAAGAAAAAAAATATAATTCGTATTTAGAAATTAAAACAGTTAAACAAAATTTTCAAGCACAATTATTGTCTTCATCAAGTTACTTAAAATTAATATTTAGAGTTTTGTTTATGTTTTCCAATTTAATTTTTGAAATAGAATTCAATTTGGTTAATTATTCATTTTTGAGACATATAAGAAAAGAAAATTCTAGAACTATTCAGTTTGCTGGAAGTGAATCTAAAACTTTCCTTATAAACAAAATTTTACAATTGTTATTTTTGATAATTATGGCTCTAATAATTTTGTTCCCTTTCTATTGAATGTTAAACATTTCATTAACTCCAGATGAGTATTTGATGCAAGGTTCTGTGCCGCCTTTCTTTCCAACTCATTGATCCTTCAAGCCATATGAAGATTTAATTAATTATATTAATAACAATAATGTTTATGCTGTTTCATTTTGAAGAATAATTGGTAACACTGTTTTTGTAACAGTTGTTTCAGTAGTGGTACAAATAATAGTTTCTATTGTTGCAGGATTTGCAATTGCTAACTTTAAAAATGTATTTACAAAATTAACAACAATTATTTTTATGGGCACACTTGCAATACCAGGTGAATCTCTGATCTTGGGACAGTTAATATTCATGAAGCAAATTGGATTAGGCAATTCGTTTATTGCATTAGTTGTTCCATTTGCTGCAAATGTAATGGGAATTTATTTAATTGCAAAAGCATTTGAATCAGTTCCTTCACAACTAAAAAAAGCTGCAAGAGTAGATGGTTTATCTGATATTAAATTCTTTTTTAAAGTTGCAATTCCACAAATAAAATACACAATAATGATTGTTGTTTTGTTTTCAATCATTTCATCTTGGAATTCACTTTTATGACCTACAACGGTATTAAATTCAGATTCAAAATGAGTTACATTGCCAATGATGCTTTGAGGATTAATTGACCCGGAAAATTTACCAAGTTCAAGCTTAGAGAATCCAGTTAACTTAAAAATGGCAGGAACAATTATTTCAACAATTCCAATGCTATTGCTTTGTGTAATTTTTAATAAATTATTTATTCGAGGTAACCAAAATATAAATGCCTAAGAGTAGAAGTGTGAAAAAACTTTTACTTTTTTTGTGCAAAATTTACAAAATAAAAAAACAAATAAATGAGTAATAAATATATATAATAAAAGAAATAAAAAATTCAACAGGAGATTTGATTATGAAATTAACTAATGTAATAAACATACAAAAATATTTAATTGCAGAACTATCTGATGTAATCGATGATCGTATTGAATGATTAAGTGACGTTTTAGGAACTGAGAATCTCTCCGTATAGGCGCAGGCATTGCGCGTTCAAAATTAATAAATTTTAAAAGTAAAGGAGAAAGAATTACATGAATAAAACAATTCTAGAAATTCGCGATCTTACTAAGCAATATGACGGGAAAGTTATTTTAAAAGGTATTAGTTTTAATGTCCGAGAAGGTGAGTTTGTAACTCTATTAGGACCTTCTGGGTGCGGAAAATCTACAACACTAAACATTATTGCAGGCCGTGAAAATCCAAATAGTGGTGACCTTTTATTTGAAGGAAAGGATCTAACAAAGATCCCAACTAACAAAAGAGAGATCAATACTATTTTTCAAAGTTATGCTCTTTTCCCTCATTATGATGTTTTTGAAAACATTGCTTATGGATTAAGGATTAAAAAGACAAAAGAACACATTGTACAAGAAGAAGTTGGAGCCTATATTAAAAAAATGGGACTAGCTGGTTTTGAACATAAACGTGTGCAAGACTTATCAGGTGGTCAAAGACAAAGGGTTGCTATTGCAAGAGCTTTGATCTTAAAACCTAGAATTCTATTGCTAGATGAACCATTGGCTGCACTTGATGTTCAGCTTAAACGAAGAATGCAAGATGAATTGAAAGAACTACAAGAACAAGTAGGAATTACTTTCGTTTTAGTTACTCATGATCAAGAAGAAGCTTTAACACTAAGTGATAGAATAGTTATTTTAAATGATGGAATCATTAAACAAATAGGAACCCCACAATCAGTTTACAATGAACCAGAAAACAAGTGAGTTGCAAATTTTATTGGTAAATCAAACATAATTGAAAATGGAATTTTTATTGAAGATGAAAAAGTTTCATTCGACGACAAAACGTTTGCATGTCACGATAAAGGTTTTGGTAAAAATGAAGCAAGTGTTGATATTGTAATTAGACCAGAAGATATTGTTATTGGTGAAAAAGCAAAAGGGTATTTTGATGGTGTAGTTGAAGATGTTGTATTTAAAGGTACAGTTTACGAATATGTTATTAAAACACAACATAGAACTTTTATGGTACAAACAACTCAATTTTTTGACTTTGATACAGAAGTATCAATCAAATGAGAAAAAGATGATATTCACGTAATGTGAAAGGAAATTGATGAGTAATGGACATTAACACAAAAGATTTAGATATTACAGGGGAAATCTCTTTACAAGATCAAACAAACACACCACCAATACAACCTAAAATTAAAAAAACAAAGAGAGAGAAGTTTGATGCATTTGTTGAAAGACGAATGACAAAAAAAGTTTGGCCAATCTTGGTTCCATTTTTTATTGTTATGATAGTTTTAATTATCATTCCAATTATTTCAGTTGTTATTTATTCAATTATTGAACCAACTGGAAATATAACATTATTTAAATTTAATTTAGATAATTTTATGAAATTTTTAACTAATTCATCACTTGTATGAATGTTAATATTATCAATCTTACTAGCACTAGTAGCAAGCTTGATTTCTGTATTGATTGCATATCCGTTAGCGTATATTTTATCAACACTAAAGTCTAAATTTGCTGCTCGTAATATTTGATTATTAGTAACAATGCCAATATGAGTTAATATGATTTTAAAATCAATTGGGCTTCAATCTTTTTTCCATCTAATAGGTGGTAATATGTTAGGAACTCAATTTGCAGTAATTGTAGGAATGGTTTACATGTTCTTACCTTTTGCAGTGGCTCCTATTTATAATGCATTAGAGGGACAAGATCCTTTGTATGTACAAGCTGCTTTAGATTTAAAAGCGTCCAAGCTTCGTGCATTTAGAGAAATCACTTTAAGACATTCAATGCCTGGAGTTATTACCGCTTTTTCATTGGTACTAATTCAATCTGCTACATCTCTATTAATTGTGAGATATATGGGAGATGGAAAAATAACATTGATTACATCAATTATTGAATCATACTTTACACAAGGAACTAACTTTGGTTTTGGTGCCGCTATTTCAATAGTTCTTGCTATATTAATTTTTATAATAATTTTATTATCAAATCTATTATCTAAAAAATTTGAAGAGGGGAAAAAGAAAAAATGAAAAGATTCTTTCAGTCAAGTTATTTAGTAATTATTCTTTTATTGATGTACATTCCAATTTTTGTAATGATGTTGTTTTCTTTTAACTCATCGTCAAATATTTCAAATTTTACTGGTTTTTCATTTAAATGATATGCAGAGTTACTAAATAATTCACCATTCCTAAAATCAATTACAACAAGTTTATTTGTAGCGATTACCTCAACAATAATTTCAATTGTTATTGGAGTTATGGCTGTAGTGGGATTATCTAAATTATCTCAAAAGAGGCAGTCAAGATGAATTTCAATTGCAAACATTCCATTGATAAACGCTGACATTATTACTGCTGTTAGTTTAATGGTTGTGTTCTTGATACTAGGATTAAACTTTGGTATTTTTACTTTAATTGCCGCACACGTATCTTTCAACGTACCGTATGTGATTATTACTGTGATGCCATTTTTGAAACGTGTTGATAAAAATATTGTTTCAGCAAGTGAAGACCTTGGGTCTTCACCGTTTCAAACTTTTTTTAAAGTTGTATTACCTATTTTAATTCCATCAATTATTACGGCAGCAGCAATTTGCTTTTCTATGTCTTTTGATGATTTTATTATTTCTTATTTTACTGGTGGAGATCAAACTAACGTTTCAACTTTCATATATACAGCTAAAAAAATACAACCTTATATTAATGCTTTTGGAACACTTTTAGTAATTACAATCTTTTTGGCAATTCTTGGTTTTAACATTGTTAAAGCTGTTACATATAACAATGAAAAAAGAAGAAATGCAGTTAGAAAAAGTGAATACAAAAATAAAGCAATTCTTGCTTATAAAAATCAAATTGAAAATAACAATCAAATTATTGAATCAGGAATTAAAAAAATAAAAACAAAAAATCTTTGACTATTAATTCAATATAGATTTTTACTTATAAGAATAAAAATGGTTAAAAATAAAAACTACTATTCAAAAATTTCTAAACTAGAATGAGAAGTTGAAGTTATAAATAAAAAAATAACAAAAGATGCCAACGCTCAAATTTCATATGATTCACTTGTGTACAAGAAAAAATCTTTGGAAGTTAAATTGAATAGCGAAAAAAATGAAGTTAAGATAGAAAAAATTGAATTACAAATTAACAAATTACAAAAACGTATCGATAAGGCGATGGATTTGATTGAGCGTGTTCAACATCAAAAAGCAGTTAATGAAGAAAAGGCTAGAGAGATTCAAGAGTGAATTGAAGAGTTAAAAACAGATTTAGCTAACAAAGAACATAATGATGTTTACGTTAAAAAATCAAATCAAAAAATTGTTAATCTTACAATCAGACGTCAAGAAATTCTTGATGGCAAAAGTAAAAGAAAATTAAAAACAAACTTAATTAAGTTAAATCAATTAAAAAATAGTCAAGATGAAAAAATAGCTATTTTATATATAAACTTAGAGGAACTAAAAAAACGTGTATTTAAAGAAGTTTCTTTAGCATATGAGTTTGATTTAAAAAATAATTGAAACATTCTTTCAAATAGTGATTTAACTCAAAAAAGAAATGAATATATCATGTTAGCAAAACAAAATATTGAATCTGATAATAATGAGTTGAGTCAAAAAATTACAGAAATTAAAAATGAAGAAAAAGTGTTAAAAGAAAAATACTTTCCAACAGGAAATGATGGCTATTCAAAAGGTAAAAGTTATATTCAAAGAACTTGAAAAACATTTGCAACAATTTTTATTCTTGTGACATCTTTTGGATTAATTACGACTGCATATGTAATGAACAATATTTATGATATTGTGATTGGTAACTGGGGAAGTTATATTGATCCAATTGTTATTAAAAAATTTGAAAAGAAATATGGAGTTAAAGTCAACTACCAACAATATGATTCAAACGAAATTATGTATAACAAAAACATTACATTCAGATATGATGTTATGGTTCCATCAGATTATATGGCAGTTAAACTTGCTCAAGACAATTACTTAATGCCAATTGATTGAAAATTGATAAATGAATATAATGAAGAATTAGAACTAATTGTTGATGATGAAACAGGAAAATTGGCAACTGATGCTGATGGTAAAGTTATTGGTAATGGTAAACTTGATTCAAATTGATTTGAACAAGTGAAAAAATCAAACATAAATATTGAAACTGAAGAAGGTGAAGACCCAAATGCTTCTCTTTCAGATTATGCTGCACCATTCTTTTGAGGAGATGTTAGAATTGCTTTTAATACTCAAAATAGTTCAGTTGTAGATTTTTTAAAAACTAACAACATTGATTTTGACGATAAAGGAATAATTGATCCTGGTCAACTTTCTTGAAATATATTATGAGATGCAGCAATTGCTGGATTAGATGTTGCACTAAATGAGGACCCAAAAAACTTCTTAATGTACTCACTTGGTAAAAAGGGTAGTGTAGCTCCAAAAAATCAAAGTGAAATTGATGACGCAACAAAAGATCTTAAAAAGTTAATTAAATATAAAGGTGTTGGATTATATACAGATCAATTGATTGAAAAAGTTCAAACTGGTAATTTTGATGTAGCTGTTATTTATAACGGAGATCTTGTAAGTTCAACTTATACTTGAATGGATGATCGTGATTATCCAGTTGATGCGCCAGCTCCATTTGCACAAGGTTATGTAGCTAAAAAAATTGAAGGAAGTGACAAACTAGAAGTAACCAATACTTGATCAGATAGTATGGTTATTTCAAACTCTGCTAGAAATGCAGATCTTGCACATAAATGAATTGCATTTATTTTAGAAGAAGAAATTCAAGACTTGCAATTTGATTATTCTGGATACTTAGGAGCATTAAGTTCAATTAATGATGATCCTGAAAACTTTGAGTATGACTTTTTAAATTCTTGATTTAAAATTGCTGAAAGAGGTGAGCCTTTCCAACTGAATGAAAAATTAGATGAAAAAGTAGTTGAAGCCTTTAATGAAATTAGAGCTTCAAAATAATTAAATCCACTTTTTGTGGATTTTTTTTGTCCCTTTCTATTTGAATAATAATTAGTTAAAATATATGTGTGGGGAAAATACCAAATGAGAAATAGAAAAAAATCTAAAGGCAAATCAACACTATTTGTAGATATTATTTCACTTGGAATAACTTCAAAATTAAGAAAAAGAAAGAGACATGGACATGTTAAAAAACTTCGTTATGAAGTGCATGAGTCTGGAAAATTCAAAAATCATAACAAAAAATATGACGGATAAAATGGTCATTTATTAATATAAAATTGAAAAAATATTATGTATATATAATATTTTTTTATTCACTAAAGGAGAACTATGAAAATAATCATTATAGGTGGAAGTGCTGCCGGAATGGGAGCAGCAGCAAAACTTAAAAGAAACACTCCTGATGCAGAAGTTGTTGTATATCAAAAATCATCATATGTTTCTTTGGGAGCATGTGGTTTACCATATGTTATTGATGGAAAAGTAGAGAACGAGAAAGATTTATTATCAAGAAGTATTGCGGAATTTGAAAAAAGTGGAATTCAAGTTTTTACTAATATTGAAATTACAAAAGTTGATTTTGATAATAAGATTGTCTATGCAAACGGTGTTAAGGATAAATATGATAAGTTAATAATCGCTACAGGAGCAAGACCAATAGTTCCATCAATTCCTGGGGTTGATGGTGAAGGGGTTTATAGTTTAACTACTCTTGAAGACGGAGTTGAAGTTAGGGATAAGATTGCTAAAAATAATTCAATTAAATCTGTTGCCATTATTGGAGGAGGATTCATTGGAGTTGAAACCAGTGTTTCTTTAATCAATATGAATAAAAAAGTTAACTTAATAGAAATGCAAGACACTTTATTAAGCAAATCATTTGATCAAGATATGATTCATCATATTGAAGATGAACTTAAAATTAATGGTGTTCAAGTTTATACTTCTACACAAGTTTCTGAAATCCTTTTAAATGATAAGAAAGTTTGTGGAGTTAAATTCTCTAATGGTAAATCAATAGAAGTTGAAGCTGTGATATTATCTATTGGTTTCCAACCTAATACGTCTTTCTTAAAAGAAACTAAAATTAAATTGATGGATAATGGGGCTATATTGGTAAATACAAAATGTGAAACAAATATTAAAGATGTTTACAGTGGTGGTGATTGTAGTAGTTCTAAAAATTATATTACTGGTAAAGATATATATTCACCTCTTGCAACAGTGGCTTCAAAAATGGCAAAAGTTATTGCAGATAATATTAGTAATAAAAATATTAATTACGTAGGATCAATTCAAAGTGCTATGATTAAATTGTTCTCAAAAGAATCAGCTCGTACGGGTTTAACAGAATTACAAGCCAAAGCAGAAGGTATTGATTACCAAACAGTATTGATTAATGATAAAAATTATCCTTCATATTTAAAAGGTCAAACAGATATATCATTAAAATTAATAATGAACAAAAAAAGTAGAGAATTAATTGGAGCTCAAATTATTGGGAGTGATAATTCAATTCTAAGAATTAATGGAATAGTTTCGTTAATATGAGCTAAAACAAAAGTGGATTCAGCATTAGAACAAATAGACATGCCTTATGCTCCACCTTTTTCTAGAACACAAGATATATTGCATATTGCATTATCTAAATTAAACAAATAGGAGTTATATGAATACATTATTTAGCAATAAAATTCTTACAGATTTTATTGCAATTTCAACTTGACAATCACTAGTGGTAATAGGAATATTTTTATTCCTTCAAATAGGTTTTTGAATATTTTTGAAAAAGATTAAAATCCAATTTATATACCGAGTTTTATCTGGTATGTTACTTGGTTTATTATTTGGAATCATAGTTCAGGTAGCAATAGGATTTCCAGATTCATCAGATCTATATGAGAAGATTGACGGTAAAGTAACAACAATTTTCAAAGAAGAGTATAAATGATTGGAAGAATCATTAATTTGGTTATCTTTATTTAAAAACATATTTATAGCTGGTGTAATGATGATGTGTATACCAATAGTTTTTTTAGCAGTGTTAAGAATAACATCAAAAGTTGGAGTACGAGGTTTAAAAAAAATAACAATTAAGGGTGTTGCACTTTTATTGGCTAATGTAGCTATCGCATTTATATTAACTTTTTGATTAGGATACTTATTTAAAGTTGGAGATGGTCTTACACTTGAAAATAACGGTGAAATTGCGACAGAAGGTATGAAACCAATACCTCAATTAATTAGTGATTACATTCCAAAAAATATCGTTAGTGCGTTATCGGGAACTTTGATTATTCCGATTATGGTAATAGCAGCTTTAATGGGGATGTCAATTAGAATACTTTCAAAAAGAAATGGTCCGCAAATGGATAAATTAAGAGCTGGTACAGAAGTAGCATGAAAAATTTCAACATCAATGATGATGAACTTTATGAAGATATTGCCAATAGCGGTTATGGCTATGTTAGCTACCGCTATAGTTGGTAAACCAATTGGAGCTTTGGCATCAATTGGAAAAGTAATAGGTATTGGTTACTTAGCTTTGGCAATTTGTGTATTGATACTTACTTTACAAATTGCAGCTTCAGGTATCAATGTAAAACAATGATGAAAACAAGCATGAACACCATTTGTTCAAGCGTTTGCCACTCAATCAGCACTAGCAACATTACCAACTACTTTAACTAGTGTTGGAGAAGGTATGAAGGTAAATGAAAAAGCCGTAAATACAATTGGTTCTATGTCCACTACATTAGGTTTAATGGCTTGTGCAGGTGTACAAGCAGGTATTACAACAAGTTTATTATGAACTGCTAACTCTGATGGAGATGTTGTACACAGTATGGGGCTGTTACCTTTCTTCTTGATTGCGTTAATAGTAACAATGGTAGCCTCATTAGGTATAGCTGGAACACCAGGTACAGCAACTGTTGTTACAGTTGGTGTTTTGGGAGGTATGGGATTCGGTGGATTTATTGCGCCGGTGTTAGGAATAATTCAACCACTAGATGGAATATTTGATATGGGTAGAACTGGAGTCAATGTTCTTGGAGCTAATGCAGTAATACCAATTGTGGCTAAGTCAGAAGGGCTTATTGAAGATGGATCACCACTGTTAACAAAAAGATTAATTGCAAAGCAAAAAGAAATCCGAGTTAATAATGAATTTAAGTATTTAATGGAAGACGAAATAGCAATTGAACTAAATAAAAAAAATAAGGCAATTGTTAATAAAGAAATTAGCAAAGATGAAAAACAGAAAATTAAATTGGATTACAAACAATTTGTAGAAGATAAAAAAATGGATTTTTTGAAAGTAAAGCAAGAGTCAAAAGAAACTTATAAAAATGAATTAATTAATATTAAAAAATAAAAGAGTTCTTAAAACTCTTTTTTTATTTTTTGTTTTTGAAAAACAATTCCATTCAATAATGGGGCAGTAGGTTTTTTAACTTATTAACTTTACCATCTAAATACATCACTTCGCATTCGGAATTTTTAGGATTAATTTGCATAACAAATTCTCTACATACACCACATGGTGGAATCACTGCAAATGAATCATCAATTGCAACCATTTTTACAACTTCTGTTTCTCCCAATTTAATCATTTCACCGGCTGCTTGTCTTTCAGCACAATATCCAATTGAACAATGATTATTCAAACATATACCTGTATATAGATTTCCATTTTTTGTTAATAATGCTGCACCAACCATTCCACATTTAATTTCAGGCCCCAGGTCTCTTGTTCCTGTGTATTTTTTACATGCATCAATCATTTCTTTAAATTCCATAATAACTCCTATGGGTTTTTATTATATTACATTTTCTGAGCAATTAGAATAAAGTGAAGTATTAAAAAACACACTTATATTAAGTGTGTTTTAACTTAGTGTTTAATAATCAATTTAAAAAAACTATAATTAAATTAATCTCAGTTATTTAACTTCATATTTTCATCAATGTTTTCACTAAAATCTGAATAAGTTTCATTATGCTTTTTAAAGACTTTTTCTTGAATAGTTCACAGAACGCACGATGCAATTATAGACAATATAAAGAATAATAAAAATATAAATTGACCTGTTTGTACAAATGGAACTGCATCATTTGTTGGAATAATAAATATTACTACAGCCATTATATTAATTACTGCTAGCATGATAGAAGAAATAATTGCTGCTGGCCAAAAAACATATGAGTTCAATTTTTCAACTTTAACTTTATTTGTAAATCTGTTAATCATAGCTGCCACTATTAAAGTGTTAATAGCAATGAAAACATAAGCTGTTAATGCACTAGCCATTTGTCCGATAAAATCTCCAATTGCATTCATAAATAAACTTCTAGTTTCAATGTTTTCTCAAAGATCATATCCAGAGTTAATTCCTTCCCAATCCCCACGTGGTACAAAAGTCCCAAGTAATACTAATACTATATAAAATATTGTTGTTGACAAGAATTGCAGAAGTGCTACAAACTTAAAGTTTGCTTTTTCTTTTGGTAAATAAATTACTTTAGCGTTGTAGTCACTTAGCATTTCAGTCATACCAACACTTACAAAAACATTTGTTGAAGTAAAACATACCAACATCATCACTGTATTTGCTAAAATCACGGCCGCTCTATGACCTGAAGCACTATTACCAAATATTTTTGAAAGCACTCCAACAATAGAACCATCACCTCCACCAAACAAGGCAATAGCCATTATTACATAAAATACAGATACAAATATCATTCCTGCAATTAAAGCTTTAGGAACTTGTTCTTTATGAGTTGCTCCTTTTTGCATGTTTGCAATATATACATATCCATCAAAAGAAAGTAAGATAGCACCAAAACCTGAAAGAAAGGTAATTGCTGTTGCTCCTTGTTTATAGGTTTCGTCATTGAATGATGAGTTATCTCCTCATAAAACAAAACCTGCAATTAAAGCCACAAATAGTGGGATAAATTTAAATACAGATGCAAACAATTGTATACCTTTACAAACTTTTGGAATTCAAACATTTGATGCATATATTGTTATAAGTATAAAAATACCTACAAACAGATAAATAAATAGTTGTGATAAGGGGTTTATATAGATGTCTAAAGTTATTAAAAAATATGTAATAACGGGAGTCATAAATCCTGTAATTACAGATGGGATAAATATATAAGAATACATTACTGAAAATACAGATGCTGTTCTTCTTCCAACCCAAATTTTTAGTCAGTTACCCAAAGTACCATTTCCATGATTCATTGTTGATTTAGATATTTCAATAAAAATAACTACACTTAGTACAAGTACTAAACCAACAACTGCTCATAAGGAAGTTGCTACAATAGGGTTATTAGTTTGTGATAATAGTTCCTGGTTTTTTAAGTATATACCAGCTCCAATCACCATTCCTATTACTAATAGGAACATTGATCAAAATTCATAGGATTTTGATTTAGATTTTGATTTGTTCATTATTTGCCTCTACTCAATTATTTGTAAGTAAATTTTCATCAACAACACCTTCGAAACCATTGAAGGGATCTTTTTTTGCAAAGAATATTTCTTGAGCAATAAAGATTATTGTTGCGTAAAAAATACAGAATATTAATATTAATAAAAATATAAAACCATTTGATTCTACAAATGTAAAACCCTTGTCAGGAATCAAGAATGCAACGATACCAAAGATATTAAATACCATTATCATTAAACTTGAAACTATTGCAGCGGGTCAAAATAGTTTTACTTTAGGTACATCAACTTTACGCGTAAAGCGATTAATCATGGCTCCAAAAATTAACATATCTAACATAATAAAAACCATAACTGTTGTAGCAGATGAAAATGAATTAATGAAGTATGCAGCTTGATCTAGGTAGAGTGGTAGATCACCATTAAAATGCCCAACATTTGCGTTAACACCTTGTCATTCACCATGCGGAGCTAGAGTTCCCAATAGTATAGTTGCTATGAAATAAATTATAGTTAAAACAAATTGTAATAATGCAGCAGATTTAATGCTTGCTTTAGATTTTGGAATATAAATAATTTTACAGTTGTAGTCACTAAATATTTCGGTCATACCTAAATTTGTAAACATATTTACAGATAGTAAACAAACTAACATCATTATTATATTTGCAATAATTCAAGCAACATTTTCTGCTTCTTTACCACCACCAAATATTTTAGATAGAACTCCTTCAATTGTTCCGTTACCACCACCAAATGTAGCTAAGGCAATCAAGATGTAAAAGATAGTAACAAACACCATACCTGCAGTTAAAGCTTTAGATACTTGCTCTGGATGTTTTGCTCCACGTTGCATATTTGCAATATACACATAACCATCGAAAGAAAATAATATTGCACCAAATCCACCCAAAAATGAAAGTGCCTTAATATTTTCTGCCATTGCTGGATCATTAAATGAATTACTTGTTCCCATTCCTCAAAGAATGAATCCAGCAATCATAGCAACGATTAAAGGAATAAATTTAAATACTCCTCCAAATAATTGTAGATTTTTTGAATGTCTTGGAGAATATATATTTGTGATAACAAACAATGCAAGTATAGAAATACAACATGTTAAATAAATTGATAGTATTTCAACTGGTGATAATTCAATACCAATTGCTTGAATCATATATCCTACAACACCAGCTACAAACACTGATTGAGTAGTTGGCATATAAACAAAAGTATAAACAATTGCAAAAAAAGAAGCTATACGTCTATTTAAAAATAACTTTGATCAGTTACCAATTGTTCCATTACCAGATTTTAAAGTCGACTTAGAAATCTCCACAAAAACAACAACAGACATAATACAAACTAATCCAACTACACCTCATAGTGCTGTTGCAATAATTGGGTTACCTGTTTGAGCTAACAATTCTTTATTTTTTAAATAGATACCAGCACCAATAACTATACCAGCAACTAACAAGAACATAGATCAAAATTCTTTTGCTCTACTTGATTGTTTCATCTTAATTCTCCTTAATATTCATTAAATATATAATACCTATTATTAACTAATATTTTGTATAATATATTTTATATGGCGCTATGGCCAAGGGGTTCAAGGCATGGGTCTGCAACACCCTGATCGTCGGTTCGAATCCGACTAGCGCCTCCAATAAGAAAGTAACACTCCAACAAGGAGTTTTTTTATTATTAAATTATAATAATAATTTCCAATAAATTGACACAATATTGTAAAAATTATTTAATCATATAATATTGTTAATAGGGGGAAAATTATATGAGTATAACAAGTTTAATTCTTACGGAATTATTTGGTACAGCACTTTTAATCATTATGGGTAATGGTATTGTAGCAAATGTAGTTCTAAAGGGAACAAAAGGAGAAAATGCTGGATGGCTTTCAATTACGATAGGTTGAGGGTTTGCAGTTACTGTGGCAGCACTAATATCTAATTCATTTGATGGAGCTGGTTGATTAAATCCAGCAGTTACATTAGGTGTAATGATTAATGGAATTGGTGATGCAGTTGCAATACCTTTGGATATGACAAATGGACAAGCTTTGGCTTTCTGTTTTGGAATAATGTTTATTCAAATTATTGGAGCATTTTTAGGTCAACTATTACTAGATATTTTATATTGAAAACATATTAAAATGACACTTTCAGATGGTGAACTTGGATGTAGTAATGTGTTGGGTATGCATTCAACAGGAGCAACAACAAAATCAATTCCATTAAATTTCTTAATGGAAATGGTTGCAACTGCAATATTGGTATTTGCAATTTTAGGATTAGGACACTGAACTGTTTCAGGATTCATTGGTCCAATTATTGTTGGAATAGTTGTATTGGCAATCGGTCTATCACTTGGTGGTACAACAGGTTATGCAATTAATCCAGCTCGTGACCTAGGTCCAAGAATAGCACACATGCTGTTATTTAAAAAATCTGGATCTGTTTCAGATTGAACATATGCATGAATACCAGTACTTGCACCATTAGCTGGTGGAGCACTAGCTGGTGTAATAACATTATTAGCAAATTAGATAAGGAATAAAAAATATGAAAAAATATGATATCTGCATAATTGGTGGAGGAATTATTGGAGCTTCAATAGCTCGTGAATTGGCAAAATACAATGTAGATTTAGTAATCTTAGAAGCAAACTCAAGAGTTGCTTTAGAAACAACATCGGGAAATTCAGGATTAGTCCATGGAGGGTTTGACCCAACACCTGGAAGATTAAACGCTAGTTTAAATCAAAAGGGTAAATTAAGATATGAAGATTGAATTAGAGATATGGAATTTCCATATTTAAGAATAGATTCAACAGTTGTAGCTTTCAACAAAGAAGAAATGAAACATATTTATATGTTATATGATCGCGGAATAACTAATGGTTTAAAACCAAGTGAAATGGAGATTATAGATTCAAAAGAACTTCACCGACGAGAACCAAATATATCAAAAGAAGCTGTTGGGGCTCTTGTGTGTAATTCATCTATTGCAGTTGATGCACCAGAGCTGACGAAAGTATTATTTTCTAATGCAATTAGAAATAAAGCAGAACTACATGTTAATTCAAAAGTGTTAGAAATTAAAAAAATAAATGATGCATTTGAAATTAAAACAAGTAAAGGTGAAATTATAAATTCAAAATTTATAATCAATGCTGCTGGGCATTACGCAGACGTAATTGCCAAAATGGCTGGTTATCCTGACTTTAACTTAGTAACAAAACGTGGAGAATACAGGATACTAGAAAAAACTGAAGCAGGTATTGTTAATTCTGTTGTGTTTATGGTTCCAACAATTCACGGAAAGGGTGTAATTGTATCACCTATGTTAAATGGTCATGTTTTAGTTGGTCCCACTGCAGAAGATGGGGTTCCTAAAGATGAAACAAGATTAGTCACTCAAAAGCAATTTGACTTTATTGGAGATATTGGTAAAAAACTAATTCCATCAATAAATATGAATAAGACATGTATGACACTATCTGGATCAAGACCTATTGAGCCAATTGAAAATGATTTTTGAATCAAGCCAGCTAAGGATGATAATTACTTTATTAATGTAGCTGGTATGAAATCTCCAGCTATTGCTTCAGCTCCAGCCATCGCAGATTATGTAATTGAATTAGTAGAAAAAGTAGAAAAATTAAACAAGAGAAAAGATTGAAATCCAAAAGAAAAATCAATCTTGCCTCTAAGTTAAAATAAGGAGATAAATATGGAAAAATATATTGTTACATTGGACGAAGGTACTACTAGTGCTAGAACTCTAATTACAAATAAAAAGGGTAAAATTATTTCTGTTGCTCAATCTGAGTTTCCACAGTATTTTCCTAAAGATGGTTGAGTTGAACATGATGCGAATCAAATTTGAAATACACAACGTTCAACAATTACAACAGCTTTAAATAAGGCAAATATTGAAGGTAAGCAAATTTCTGCAATTGGTATTACAAACCAAAGAGAAACTGCAGTAATTTGAAATAGAGAAACAGGGGTTCCAATATATAATGCGATTGTATGACAAGATACAAGAACAGCTAAGTGATGTGAATCAATGAAGCAAGAAGAAGTAGATATGGTTAAAAAGAAAACTGGTTTAATAATAAATCCGTATTTCTCAGCTACAAAAGTTAAATGAATATTAGATAACGTTGAAGGTGCAAGAGAACTTGCAAAAGAAGGTAAACTAATGTTTGGGACAATAAATACATGATTAATCTATAGACTGACAGGTGGTGAAGTTTTTGTTACAGACCATACTAATGCTCAAAGAACATTAATGTATAACATTCACACAAATGATTGAGATGATGAATTATTGAAATTATTTGATATTCCAAGAAGTATCTTGCCAGAAATAAAATCTTGTTCTGAAGAATATGGAATAACTTATGCTGGTTTAATTAATAAACAAGATCTGACACAAATTCCAATTTGTTCTTCTATTGGAGATCAACAATCAGCATTATTTGGACAATTATGTGTAAATGATGGTGAATCAAAAATTACCTATGGAACAGGATGTTTTATCCTAATGAATACAGGTGAAAAACGTGTTATGTCTAGCCATGGGTTGCTTACAACTGTAGCTGTTGCATACAATGGAAAAATAACATATGCACTTGAAGGTTCAGTCATGGTTGCTGGTTCAGCTATTCAATGGCTACGTGATAATTTAAGAATTGTTTATAACGCTGTTGAAACAGAATGATATGCAGGTCAAGTTACTGATGACAGAAGAATTTATGTTGTCCCTTCATTTACAGGATTAGGTTCACCATATTGAGATGCCTATTCTCGTGGAGGTATCTTTGGATTAGACAGAGGTACTAAACGTGAACATATTGTGCGTGCAACTCTAGAAGCAATTGCATATCAAGCAAATGATGTCGTTAGAGCTATGCAAAAAGATATTAAAGCTCCATTAAAAATATTAAAAGTTGATGGTGGAGCTTCAAACAATAAGTTTTTAATGCAATTTCAAGCTGACATTTCTCAATCTAAAGTTGTAAAACCAGTAAATGTTGAAACAACTGCAATGGGAGCAGCTTATCTTGCAGGGTTATCAATTGGGTACTGAAAAGATGTTGAAGAAATCAAAAAAAATTATGTAGAAGATTTTGTCTTATCTCCAACAATTGATGAGAAAAAGGCTGCATGATTAAACAAAGGTTGAAGTACAGCAGTTGAAAGAACATTCTCATGATTAAAAGATATTGAATAAAATCATAAGTTTTGGATTTAAAAAAAGAACAAATAAAACACAAGGTCTTAAATTACTTTGTGTTTTTATTAGTTCAAAATTAATTTGAAATTTAAACCGTTTTTAAGGGAATAGATAATTTTTAATATATAATTTATTTTGTCTATAAGTATAGGCACAATTTATATATAATATTTATGATATTTCACATGCGCCCTTAGATCAATTGGATAGATCGTTTGACTACGGATCAAAAGGTTAGGGGTTCGAGTCCCTTAGGGCGCGCCAGCAAGAAACATCACAAATATTCATACCAGTAATATTTGTTATATAACGAGAAGTGGCTCAGCTTGGTAGAGCATTCGGTTTGGGACCGAAGGGTCGCAGGTTCGAATCCTGTCTTCTCGACCATTTATTTGGGCCCGTAGCTCAGCTGGGAGAGCACCTGCCTTGCACGCAGGGGGTCGTCGGTTCGATCCCGATCGGGTCCACCAAATATGGCGGGGTAGCTCAGCTGGTTAGAGCGCTCGGCTCATACCCGGGAGGTCGCGAGTTCAAGTCTCGCCCCCGCTACCATATTTATATTAATTATTTTGGACATTTAGCTCAGTTGGTTAGAGCTCCCGGCTCATAACCGGGCGGTCATTGGTTCAAGTCCAATAATGTCCACCAAATTCGACGCCAGAAACGGCTTCGCTATGAGGACCATAAAAAAATTTTACGGAAGATTACCCAAGCCTGGCTGAAGGGGTCGGTCTTGAAAACCGAGAGTCGGGGAAACCCGAGCGGGGGTTCGAATCCCTCATCTTCCGCCATTTTTTATATATCGCGGGATAGAGCAGTTGGTAGCTCGTCGGGCTCATAACCCGAAGGTCGTAGGTTCAAGTCCTGCTCCCGCAACCAATGGCCCCATAGCGAAGTTGGTTATCGCGCCTCCCTGTCACGGAGGAGATCACGAGTTCGAGTCTCGTTGGGGTCGCCATTAATGGTTTTGTAGCTCAGTTGGTAGAGCAATTGATTGAAGCTCAATGTGTCGGCGGTTCAATTCCGTTCAAAACCACCATTTCGAAATATAGCTCAGCTGGTTAGAGCACTCCGCTGATAACGGAGAGGTCGGTGGTTCAAGTCCACTTATTTCGACCATTTAGAAGATGAAATGGAACAAGGAGAAATCCTTTTTTTTTTTTTTTTAAATTCAATGTTAAAGTGAAACCTTAAATCAATTAATAACTAATTTTATTAATGTATATAATTAAATTAAGGAAATTATTTATGAATTGAGCAAATAGAGTTACATTAATTAGATTAGTGTTAATCCCAATAATAATTATTGTGATGTTTTTAGGGCCAGCAAAAGGTTATGGATGAGATGTTATAACAACAAAATTTACATCAGGAAATTATTCACTTTCATTAACAGATTTATTAGCGGGAATATTATTTATCTTAGCTTCACTATCAGATATGTTGGATGGATATATAGCAAGAAAATATAATCAAGTTACAAGTTTTGGAAAGTTTTTTGATTCAATTGCTGATAAATTATTAACAAACTTATTACTTGTAGTTTTTGCAGTAATTGGAATATTACCATTGTGAATAGTATTAATCTTTATTGGTAGAGATTTTATTATTGATGTTGTAAGACAGTTACTTGCTTCACAAAAAACTATTATGTCTGCAAATAATCTTGGTAGATATAAAGCAGCAATACAAATGTTGGGATTGTCAATATTATTTTTTGTAGGGTTAGCAAGTTGAAATGACAATGGAGAATGACTATATGGTGAATTTGGTTTAATTAACCAAATCGTTATGATTCCAACATATACAGCAGCAATATTATCGGTTGCAGCAGCATTGAACTACATGATATTAAATAAAGAAGTTTTATTTAGTATGTCATCAGATCATGGACATGGAGAAAAAAATGAATAAAAAATGAGCACTTATAACAGGTGCTTCTAAAGGATTGGGATTTGAATATTGTGATCTTTTATTGGAACAAGGTTATGACATAATTGGTGTTGCAAGAAACACAACTAGTTTAGAACAATTGAAAAACAAGTATACAGATAGAGAAGTTATTGCAATTAACATGGACCTAAGTAATAATGAAAATTGTTTTAAATTAATTGAACAAGTAAAAGAAAAAAATATTGAGCTGGTTATTAATAATGCAGGTTATGGTGTTTGGGGAATGTTTGAAAAATCAGATACTATGTCTGAAATGAACATGATTGATTTAAACATTAAATCTTTGCATATATTAACTAAAGAATTTGTAAAAATTTTTAAAGTTAAAAATGTAGGAAGAATTATTAATGTTGGTTCTATGGCAGCTTTTACTCCCGGACCAGTATTTGCTGGTTACTATGCTTCGAAGGCTTATGTAGTATCTCTTGGTGAAGCAGTTAACTTAGAATTAAAAAAAGCTAAATCAAAGGTGCGTGTTATTACAATATGTCCTGGACCACTAAAAACGGATTTTTGAAATAGAAGTTCTAATCAAATTGACGCAACTTATTATTCAAAGGTAAAAGTTATGAGTACTAGAACTTATGCTATTAAATCTTTGCGTAAATGTTTAAAAACAAATAAATCAGTAGTTATTATTGGAAAAATGAATAAGCTTGCAAAATTTGGTATTAAAATTGCTCCAAGAAAAACAGTACTAACAAAAATGTATAAATACCAAAAAGAGAGATAGGAGACATAGACGGTGTATGGAATTTTCACATAAAGCAATTGAAAAAAAATGACAAGTAATTTGAAAAAAAAATAATGCATTCGCTACTAAAGATAATAGCGATAAAAAAGCTTACATTCTTGATATGTTTCCATATCCGTCTGGGGCTGGATTGCATGTTGGCCACACAAAGGGTTATACTGCAACAGATATATATTCAAGGTTTAAAAGATTAAATGGATATGATGTTTTGCACCCAATGGGATATGACGCTTTTGGATTGCCAGCTGAACAATACGCTCTTAAAACTGGAAATGATCCTAGAGATTTCACAATAAAAAATATTGAAGTTTTTAGAACTCAACTAGAAAAAATGGGTTACTCATATGATCCAAATAAAGAGGTAATTACATCTGATCCAAATTATTACAAAATTACACAACAAATTTTTATTAAACTTTACAAAAAGGGTTTAGCAGAAATTAGAAATGTGAACGTAAACTGATGTCCTGAATTAGGTACAGCATTGGCAAATGAAGAAGTGATTAATAAAGACGGAAAAATGATTTCTGAAGTTGGTGGTTTTGAAGTATTTAAAAAACCAATGAGACAATGAGTTTTAAAGATTACTGACTATGCTGAAAGGTTACTAAAAGGTCTTGATAATATTGATATGCCTAAGTCTATTAAAGATTTGCAAAAAAATTGGATAGGTAAATCGGAAGGCGCAATAGTTGAATTTGATGTAAAAAATTCAGAAAAAAAACTGAATGTATTTACAACTCGTATTGATACTATTTATGGGGTTACTTACTTAGTTGTTGCACCAGAAAATGAAATTGTATCAGAGTTAACAACTGAAGATAATAAAAAAGATGTTGATGAATATGTTTCAAAAACATTATCAAAATCAGATATTGAAAGACAAGATGAGTCAAAACCTAAATCTGGAGTATTTATAGGAAGCTATGCAATAAATCCAATTACTAAAGAAGAAATACCTGTATGAATTAGTGATTATGTATTAAATGATTATGCAACAGGAGTTATTATGGCAGTTCCTGCTCATGATCCACGCGATTGAGAATTTGCTAAAAAATTTAAATTACCAATTAAATTTGTATTAAAAGCAGATGATGAAAGTAAGGCTTTTATTGGTAAATCTGAATACATTAATTCAAAATTAATTGAAGGTATGGATGTTATAAAAGCCAAAGATATACTAATTAAATTTTTGGCAGAATATAAGAAGGCTAGCGTAAAAGTAAATTACAAGTTACGTGATTGATTGTTTTCAAGACAAAGATTTTATGGAGAACCATTTCCTGTTGCATTTGATAATAATCAAAATATTGTATTATTGGAAAAATCTTTACCAGTTGAATTACCAAAAACAGATTATATTAAACCATCGGGTACTGGAGAATCTCCTCTTGCTAACATCAAGGATTGATTGAATATTGAAGTTGATGGTAAAAAACTTGTAAGAGAAACAAATACAATGCCTCAATCTGCTGCTTCATCTTGATATCACTTGGCTTATATTTTAGCTAAAGCTCCAAATCAATTTACTGATTTGGAATCACCAGAAGCAATGAAATTGTTTAAAAAATGGTTACCAGTTGATTTATATATTGGTGGGCAAGAACATGCTGTGGGGCATTTGCTGTACATCAGATTTTGGCATCAAGTATTATTTGATTTAGGAATTGTTCCCACTCAAGAACCTTTTAATAAATTAATTAATCAAGGTATGGTTCTTGATAACAACGGAACTAAGATGTCAAAATCTAAAGGTAATGTTGTAAATCCTGATGACATTATTGAATCACATGGAGCAGACGCTCTTCGATTATTTATTGCATTCATGGGGCCAATTGAAGCTTCGTTGCAATGGAGTGAAGATGGATTGGATAGTTCGCGCAAATGAATTGATCGTGTTTATAGAATGATAAACACATTTGAAATTACAAACAAGAATGATGGTTCACTTGAAGTTGCTTATAACAAGATGGTAAAAAATTTTGGGCAAATGATTAATGACTATAAGTTTAATACAGCTATTTCACAATTAATGGTTTTTGTAAATGAAGTTTATGCACAACAAAAACCAATATATATTGAGTACCTAAAAAATTTCTTGATAATGTTATCAATAATTACTCCACATGTATGTGAAGAATTATGAGAAAAATTAAACCAAAAAGGTTCTGTTTGTGATCAAACTTGACCAAAATTTGATGAATCAAAGTTAATTGAAAATACCGTTACTATTGCAGTACAAATAAATGGTAAATTACGAGCAACATTTAAAGTAAATCGTGGGACTAAATCACCTGAGTTGTTAAAAACTGCAAAATTAATCGATTTAATTAAAAATCAATTAGAAGATAAAACACTAATAAAGGAAATAGCAGTTCCAGATAGAATTGTAAACTTTGTAATCAAGTAGAAATACTTGGTTTTTTTTATTTATAATAACTAATAAACGAGGAAAAGATAATGAAAACAAGTAGAAATTTAGACTTTACAATTAAAGTTATTATTCTTAATATATTAGTTGCTTTTTTAATTTTTGACTTTTGTTCTCAAATTTGATTACCTAAATACAACTTGGGTGGAATACCTACTATTGAAAGAATTAATATTTATTATGCATTCTGAACTACACAATCAAACTATATTGTTGTGTTTTATTTAATATTCACAATCTCATTACAAAAAATCTATGGAACACAAAGATTACTTGGGTTAGAAATAGCAGTTACAACATATATTACAGTTACATTTATAGTTTTTTGGTTTGGGCTATTGGCATCACCAGATGAAATAGGTGCTTATCGTCCAATAAATTGAGTATCAACAATTGTACTTCATTTAGCAATACCAATGTTCATGGTATTTAACTTTGCAACATCAACTGGTAATGTTTATATGTCAATTGAAGAATTCAACAAAGTTGGAATTTTATTGGTTTGTGCTTATCCATTTTTATATTTAATTTTTGTTATGGTTAGGGGTGAATTAAGATTTATTCAATATAGCGAAGCTTTTTTCGAGCATATATATTCATATAATGATAACAACACGTTTCCTGGATGGGAAAGTTTATTTGGCCCAGATGGAGTAGTAATCGGAATAATAGATCGAGAGGCAAGATTCGGATCACAATTCTACTATCCATACTGATTTTTAGACATTCATAAATATCGCTTAACTTATAATTTAAATAGTGATGGTACTCAAATTGTATCTTTTGCGCACGACAATCCACAATGAACTTACATAGTAATGTTTGTTGGATCATGTTTTGGAATTGCTGGAGTTTTTATTGGTGTTACATTAGGTTTCTTATCATTAAACAATTCAAAATATTACAGATGGCACACATTGAATGATGTTGTTTTATCAAAAGAAGAACATGATTATCGTATGGCACAAAGAAAAGCTAATAGATATGCTGCCAAACAAGAAAGACGAAAAGTTAGAATTCATGATAAAGTTGAATGATTAAATTTCAAACGTAAATTAAGACTGATTCCAAAAGAATATCACGAGCGTGAAATTGAAGAATTCAAACGTGAAAAAAATCAAATTTGAGCAGAACAGCAATGAGGAATTGAAGAATACATTATTGCTAAGAGGCAATACAAAAAAGTTTTTGATGACATGATTGCTGGTCTGTCTAAAAAAGATTCAGATATAGTTCTTCGAAATATAAAAGAAGCAAAACGTTTCCAAAAATTAGTAAAAAAAGGTGTAACAATCTCAAAAGTAAGGTTTGAATAAACCTTATTTTTTTTGTATATAATATAATTAAAATAAATATCTAAGGGGTTTACTACATGGCTGATAAAAATTCAAAAACAAATACTGATATTTCTGATAAGATTTTAGAAGATAATGTACCAAAATTTCGTGAACTTGTTGAACAACGTATGAATAAAATCATGGCAGAAGAGAACTACAAGGTTGTTGAAAACAAGAGAATAGATGCAACTTCTTCACTTGATTCTAAAGGTAGACCAAAAACTTATAGAAATATAATTAATCAAAGAAAAGAGGATTATGAAGAAGGTACGTTAGACATTGATAAAGTTGATACAACTGAATTCAATAATTATTCATCATTTGTAACGGACTCATTGGGCAAAAATGTGACGTTACCAGAGTCAGCTCAAGAAAAAAAACTAGATGAATTAAGAACTAAACCAAAATCTAGTCTAACTTATACAGAAAGAAAATTATTAAACCAAGGTTCTTCATTGAACGGGCAAAATCAAATGCAAGCCAATGCACTTGACAATAGACGTAAAGAACTTGACGTTGAATTGGCTGGAAAAAGAAGATCAAATAATGATAGTTATATTGAAGGTATTGAGATTCCAGTTCACTTTAACCGTGAATTAAAAATCTCGGACAATGCAACAGGTGAAGTTATTAGCACAAAATACAAGAACACAGTTGAAGGACGCCATGATTTTGTTATATGACTTAAGTTGAATGGTATTTATGATAGAGTAGAAAAAAAATTACCACCAGTTACTGGAGATCAAGCTTTATTAAAAGAGAAATTGGATGAAGAAGCTAAAATTCAGAGGGTATCAATTAGGGCAACTTTAAATAATGAAACAGGTTTTAAAATTGAAAGACCTCAACCGGTTAAAGTTAAAAAACCAAAGCAACCGAAAAAAAATTTAATTGCAGCTTCAGGTCCTCAATTGCCAGAACCAAGTGAAATCACTAGTCGTCGCGATGAAATATCATTGGCAAAAAAAAGATTTGTTGAAAAACCCTTATCGAATCCAAATTCAATAAAACCTGTATCAACTAAACAAAGCCAAAAACTATTGATTAATTTACCTTCACAAAAAAGTGAGAATAGTAAAAAAGATAATAAGAAAAATTCTAGTGAACCAATTATTAAATTGCCGTCAACAAAAACTGAAATTTCTAATGTTGTTAAATCAGCTGCTACTACAATAAAACATAGAACAAAAACAGATGATTTAGCTCAATTGAAAAAAGAAATAATTTTATTAAAAAAAGAATTATTAGATAACAAAGTTAATAGAGAAGTTTATAATACTGTTGACTTTGAAGCGGATGTTAATAAGGGGTTTTCTGATGCAGATGTTATGTTTGGATTAGAGGACTTTGAATCAAGACCGGTTACAAAAAAAACATTAGAAATTGTTAGAAGTACAGTTCAACCAAACACACTTTCTACAAGTATTGATATGTCAAGAATAATCAAATTAAAAAATAAATTACGAGAAAATGATTCTGCATTCCCATTTTCATCAATGGCGTTTGTTGTTAAAGCATTATCTACGGCATTAGAAAAATTCCCAGTTTTCAATGGTAGATTTGATAAAACAAATCAACAACCGGTAAATGTTAAAAAGCATGATATTGGAGTTATTATTGAAACTGATGAAAAAACCGTTGTTCCTGTAGTTTCTATGGCAAATGGTTTATCAATTAAGGAATTAGGAAATAAGCTAATCGGAATTACATCTGATATCAGAAGAGGAAGAAATCTACCTGAAGAACATTCATCAATTAAAATAGGTACATTTACTGGATCATCAACATTTATGAAACCAACTTTAGAAGGTGGAAATGTAGCTATTGTTGCTATGAGTAAAATTATTAAAAAGCCATTTGAATATAAAGGAAAAATTTATAGTAAGGCTTCAATGAACTTTGTATTGACATATGATCAAAGGGTTTCTAGTGAAGAACAAGCAAATGAATTTATAAAATGAATCAAATACTTATTGGAAACACCAGAAATATTAACATTATCTTAAAAACAAATAATGTATAATAATTTTTAGTTATGGCGTGTATGGCGAAGTGGTTAACGCACCGGATTGTGGTTCCGGCACCCGCGGGTTCGAGACCCGTTACACGCCCCATTAAGATACAAAAAAATAACACTTATGTGTTATTTTTATTTTGCAATTTGTATAATTGAATAACATTATCAAACAATGCTCAAATAGTCATTGGACCAACGCCTCCAGGAACAGGGGTAATAAGTGAGACCTCATTTTTAATTTCATCAAAATTAGCGTCACCACAATATTTTCCATTAACATAGTTTGAACCAACATCAATAACTATTTGGTTGTGTCCAATATTATTTTTATTAATTAAATTTGGAGATCCTGCTGCGGCAATAATTATTTCAGCATTCTTTATATGAGTATCTAAATTATTTGTTTTTGTATTACATATAGTAACTGTAGCTTGCTTATTTATTAACATATTTGCCAGCGGCTTACCTACAATATTGCTTCTACCAATAATGACTACATCAGATCCTATAAGATTAATCTTTTCACCCTCTATTAATTTCATAATACCTTTAGGGGTTGCTGGTGGATTAATTGGCAGACCAAGAACTGTTTCTCCCATGGCAACAGGTGTAAAACCGTCAGCATCTTTTATAGGATCAATAGCTTTAATAATATTTATTTGATTAATATGTTTTGGAATTGGAAGTTGTACAATGATTGCTGTAACTGAATCATCATTGTTTGATTTATTAATTTGTTCAATAACAACTTCTTCTAAAACATTATTTTTAAATCTTAATAGTTCAAATTCTATTCCTAAATCTTTTGCTTTTTTTTGTTTATATTTAATATATTTATTTGAAGAAAAATCATCCCCAACTTGATAAATTTGTAATTTTGGTTTTCTTTTAAATTTAAGAACTTCAATACGATTTTCTTCATTCAACTTATTAGATAACTCAGTGCCGTTAATCAATTTCATGTACACCTCCAAGGAATTAATATATAGATTATAATATTTATATATTTAAAAAGGTAATTTATGTTTGTAATTCACAATGCTAGTTCAAATTTTCAAAAAATTAGATCAGATCTTTTTCCAATTTTGAATCCAGATAATGTTTTAAAAATTGGAAAACTTAAATTAAAAAAACTTGATTCACAACATTCTGAAGATAAAAATTATGTTGACTATAAACATTGGGTTCTATTTAAATGAGTTAAAGACAATTTTTTAATTACAGAATTATTCTTATTTGAATTCAATAAGATAATTAAAAAACTAAAAATAGAACTTACTGAAAGGGAAAAGAAATTTGTGAGGCAGTTGGAAGAGCTAGTTTTTACAACATGAAGGCCCTTAAAAGAAATGCAAATTAAGTTTAAATCAAAAGAAAAAGTCAATTTATATCAGTCTAGTTGTAACTTACATTTTTTTAACAATACTAAAGAAATAGAACAAATTGGAACATTTGATTTCTTTTATTCAACAAGCCAAATTATTATTACTGATAAAGATCAAAGAATTAAACATAAAATAAAATACAATAACATCATTAGCATTACACCAAAACAATTTGGAATTATCATAGAATGCGAAAAAGTACAATATCTTGTTAGAGGTAAAAACAAGTTACTTACTTATGTTATGTTATCTAGAATGAATAAAGAACGAGAATGAAATGTTGATGAGATTCCAAATTTATATTCATACTTTGACACATGAAATGATATTTTAGATAAAATATATTAATAGAGAAATGGGGAGAGCTATTATGAAAATATTAAAAGTAAAAAATGAAATGGAAGCAGGGAAATTAGGATCAGAAATTATATTAGACCTAGTTATAAATAAAGATAAACCTGTATTGGGTTTAGCAACTGGTTCAACACCAATTTCAACATATAATCAAATTATTGAAAGAACTAAAAATGAAAAAATTGATTGATCAAATGTTATTACATTCAACTTAGATGAATATAAAGGTTTAAAATCAACTGATGAACAATCATATGATTATTTTATGAGAAAACAATTGTTTGATCACATTAACATTAAAAAGGAAAATACAAATATTCCTAGTGGAGCAATTCAAACAAATGAAGAAGCAAATCAATACGATGAATTAATTGCATCTAAAGGTGGAATTGACTTGCAACTTTTAGGACTTGGAGTTAATGGTCACGTTGGATTCAATGAACCTCCATGTGATTTTGATTCACTAACATCAATTGTCAACTTAGTTGAATCAACAATAGAATCAAACAAAAGGTTTTTTGCTAAAAAAGAAGATGTTCCAACACAAGCAATTTCGATGGGTATGAAATCAATTATGTCAGCAAAGAAAATATTACTAATTGCTTTAGGAGAATCTAAAGCTGAGGCTATTGCCGAATTAGTAAATGGAAAAGTTGATCCAAGTTGACCTTGTACTTTATTACAAAACCACAAAGATGTAACAATCATCATTGATGAAAAAGCAGCTTCGAAGTTATAATATATTAACCAAATTCAAATATTTAAAACATATTTTGTGATATGTTTTTTTTATATTAAAATTAGTTTATATATAAGGAGTTTTTATATGAGAAAACAAGTAATAATTGGAAACTGAAAAATGTTTAAAACAAATTCAGAAGCTAAAAAATTTATGAAATTGGCAGAAAAAGGTTTCAAAACAAAACCAGACTTAATTGCAGGAGTTGCAGTATCTGCAACATTATTAGACACAGTTAAAACAAATTCAAAAAAATTGGTCGTTTCAGCACAAAACGTTCACTTTGAACAATCAGGTGCATATACAGGTGAAATATCAATACCAATGTTAAAAGATATTAATATTAACTATTCATTAGTGGGACACTCAGAGAGAAGAGAATACTTTAATGATACAGATGAAGTAATTAACAAAAAAGTTAAAGCTTTATTGGCTGCAAATATGACACCAGTTTTATGTTGTGGTGAATCTTTAGAAACATTTGAAAAAGGAAAAACAATTGAATTTGTTAAAGCACAATTAGTTGCTGACTTTGCAGGAGTTTCAAAAGAAGACGCAGTTAAAGTAATTGTTGCTTATGAACCAATTTGAGCAATTGGTACAGGTAAAGTAGCAACTCCAGAAATTGCACAGAATGTATGTAAAGGTGTTCGTGATATTATTGCTGATTTATATGATCAAGCTACTGCAGACCAAGTTGTTATTCAATATGGTGGATCAGTAAAACCTGATAATGTAAAACAAATTTTAAGTCAACCAGACATTGATGGAGCATTGGTTGGTGGAGCTTCATTAGAAGTTGATTCATTCTTAGCTTTATTGGTTTAAAATGTCAAAAGTCAAATTGCTAATTCTAGATTTAGATGGCACATGTCACAAAATGGGTGGTGGTCCGCATCCTAATAATTTTGAGGCGATTAAAAAAGCACATGACGAATATGGAATAAATGTTGTTTTTGCAACAGGTAGAGCAAACCATTCTAAGTACAATGAATTTATCAAACTGGGGGATATTTCAAAAGGTAATTATTTTTTAGCAGCATTTAATGGTGCATACATTGAAAATATGTCTAATAAAACATTACTAGAAGAAAATCCTATTCCTAGCAATTTAACAAAATGACTATGAAATTATATAAATAAAGAAGATCGTTTTTCTGCAGTGAGCTATATTCATAATTCACGTGATGTTATAAGCAGTAAAGATAATTTATTGGTCCAAAGAGTTTTACACTTTAATAATCCAGATTTTGAAGTGCATTCACCTTATGAGAAAGAAGAGTTTCCTGAAACATATAAATTTGTTGTCAAGCATTTCACACAAGTAGACAAAGAGATACTTGAAGAAAAAGGTTTTCATGTTCAATGAGAACCTTCAAGTGATACTGCTGAAATAAACTTCCAAGATATTAATAAAGGTTATGTAGTTGATTACTTTTGTAAAAAATTAGACATTAATCATAGTGAAGTATTGGCAATGGGCGATGGTTCAAATGACGTTGAATCTCTAAAAAAAGCAGGATATGGTATATGTCCTGTAAATAGTGGACCAGCGGCAAAAAGTGCGGCAAATAGAATATCAAATTATACAGATGCTGAAAGCTGTGTCGCAAGAACAATTGAAGAATTGGTTTTTAACAAAAATTAACAACTAGGAGATTTATGTCAAAAATAAAATTAATAGTAATCGACTTAGATGGGACTTGTCACATTAAATTTGCAGGACCACATCCAGGAAACTTTGAAGCAATTAAAAAAGCACATGATGAATATGGTGTAAAAGTAGTATTTGCCACAGGTAGAACATACTACACACACTTCAATGAATTTAATAAGTTAGGTAATTTGAAAGATGGTGACTATTATGTTGCATCTTTTAATGGAGCTAATATTAGAAATTTAGCAACAAATACAGAAATTAAAAAAAGTGTTATTTCAAATGAAATGACAAAATGATTATGAAATTATGTTGATACAGAAAATCGTTTTTCTGTTATGAGTTACTCAGCAGATAACTTTGATGTTATTTACAGTGCCGATAAAGCATTAATAGAAGTTGAAAAAGTATTCTGTCATCCAGATGCAAAATATTTACTGTCAACAGAATTAAAGGAATTCCCAAATTCATATAAATTTTTGTTTTTTGGATTTACAAAAGAAGATAAAAAGATATTAGAAGATAAAGGATTCCATGTTCAATGAGAACCCGGAGGTGTTGCTGAAATTAATGCAAAAGACATCAATAAAGGGTTTGTAGTGGACTACTTCTGCGGTATGTTAAAAATTAATCACAGTGAAGTATTGGCAATGGGAGATGGAGCAAATGATGTTGCTTCATTAAATGTTGCTGGTTATTCAGTTTGTCCTGCTAACTCAGGGCCTGCTGCAAAAGCTGCTGCAAAAACAGTTTCTAAATACACTGACGCAGAAGGTTGTGTGGCAAAAACTATTGAAGAATTAATCTTTAATAAATAATAAAATTAGGAGATATATTATGTCAAAAAAACAAGTAATTTTAACTATCTTAGATGGTTGAGGATTAAGCGAAAATAACAAAGGTAATGCAGTAACACAAGCTGGTATGCCTTTTGTTGATAAATTAAAAAAAGAATATCCATGAGTTCCTGCGCACGCTGCTGGAAGATGAGTGGGATTACCAGTTGGGCAAATGGGTAACTCAGAAGTGGGTCATATTCATTTGGGAGCAGGTAGAATTAAATTTGAATCACTATCTTTAATTAATAACGAAATTGAAAATAATACATTCAAAGATAATGCTGCATTAAATGAATCATTTGATTTAGTTATGAAAAATAATTCAGCTCTACATATTATGGGATTATTCTCAGATGGTGGAGTTCATGCTCATATGAATCACATTTTTGAAACAATCAAGGCTGCCGCAAATAAAGGTGTTAAGGAAATTTATGTACATTTATTTACAGATGGAAGAGACACAAAACCAAAAGTTGCTTTAAATTATTTAAAGGACTTAGAAGAATTATTTGTTAAATTAGGTGTTGGTAAAGTGGGATCTATTTCAGGACGTTTCTATGCAATGGATAGAGATAAAAGATTTGAAAGAACTGCTGCTGCATACAATGCTTTAACTCAAAGAACTATTAAAGAAAGTTTCACAAATTCAGCCGATTACATTCAGTCACAATATGATGCTGGAAAAGATGATGAAGGGATCATTCCTGCATATAACAAAGCAGCATCAAATGGTTATATTAAAGAAGGTGACGCAGTAATATTTGCAAACTTTAGACCAGATCGTGCAATCCAAATGGCATCTATTGTTACAAATAAAGATTTCATTGGATGAAAAGATCCTGCATTTAAAGATGAAAAATTCTTAGGTGATAAGATCCACTTTGTGTCAATGATGAAATACTCAGACTCAGTAACCTCAAAACATGTAGCATTCTTACCAATTGAAGTTATTAACGGATTAGGTGAATGATTGAGTTCTAAAGGAATGAGTCAATTAAGAATTGCTGAAACTGAAAAAATTGCACACGTAACATTTTTCTTTGATGGTGGAAAAGATTACTTTAAAAATGGTTTAGCTAAACCAAATGAAATTACTTTACCCCACGCAGGATTAGATTTAATTATGTCTCCAAAAGTTGCCACTTATGATTTAAAACCAGAAATGTCTGCTGTTGAAATTACAGATAAATTAATTGAAGAAATCGAAAGTCAAAAATATGACTTAATTGTCTTAAACTATGCAAACTGTGATATGGTTGGACACACTGGTGATTTAGCTGCGACTAAGAAGGCAGTATCAACTTTAGATAAACAATTAGAGCGCGTTTATAATGCAGCTCAAGCAAACAATGGAACAATGTTAATTACAGCAGACCATGGTAATGCTGAAATTATGATTGATGCTGAAGGTGGGCCTAATAAGAAACATACTTCTCAACAAGTACCAATTATAATTACTGATAAAAATATAAAACTAAGAGAAAAAGATGCAGCTATTGCAGATGTTGCTCCAACAATCTTAGACATACTAGGTGTGGAAATTCCAGAGGAAATGACACAACCATCATTAATTGTAAAATAGAAGGTCACTTCTATTTTTATTTTCAAGGAGCTTATGAGTAATTCAATAAAAGAAATAAAAGATAAAAAAGAAATATCTGTTGATGATAATGTGCAATACCGAGTTATTGCCGATATTGTTAGCGCTCTATTTTCAGATGAAAATGGTATATCAAAATTAACAGGAACTTATAAAATTGATTCTGAATATAAAATTTGATTTGTCAATTTGAGTAATAAACAAAAGAAAGAAAAGGACATAAAATCAGGGTATTCAATTTACTTAGAAGAAAACGATGATAACATTTATCATTACAACACAACTCAAAATATTAAAAAGACTACTGATAAATATATTGAAGAAAACATTAAACTTGTTGTGTTTGTGAATTATCAAGATAAACTACATGAACCAGGATACCACTTCTTTGGTATATATAAATTTAATGAAATTTTAGATAATAAAATAGTAATTTATAAACGTGAAAGTAAAACTTATAAATTAAATTAAGGGTTAAAGTGGATAAACAGATTACATATAAAAAATATAGAAAAGAAAGTATTTTAGATAGCATATATGAATTAATGCTTCATATCGGATTACCAATAACTGTTGAAATTATAATTAATGAACTTTGACTACACGATGCCGGATTGTCTAATTGATCCAATTTAGCCATTATACTTAGTTCAGTTATGATTACTTTACTAATTTCAGTTTGTGTTATTACTCCTTTTATTGCATATATAAAAAATAGACATATTACTAAATTAAAAAAATGATTGGAAAATAATCAATTAGTTTGATTAAGAAGTGATTGTATTGATGATAATGATTTCAATAGAAAAATGAAATTAATTTCAAAAGAAAATTATGATTATGTAATTGCAAATAAAGGTCAATTTAAAGATGTTCATTATTATTCAGATGTATTTGAGCTTGAGCAAAATTTTTTTACAAGACAGGTTACTGGTATCAAAAACGAACATGATATGGCTGTAGGAAAAATGATTAGTCATAACTTCATGATTAGCAAAAAACATCATTTATTAAAATTGGATTTAAATTATATTCAAGAGATCACAATGGAATCTAAATTAGAGAACCCAAAGTTAAGAAATTTTGAAGGAAGAATGAAAATTATTTTTGATTATAAAAAAAATAAATTATATCTATGTTATTTCATGAATGAAGTAACCGACGCTTGGGAATCAGGAATGTATGGTGCTGTTTATGGAGAAAAAAAACAAAAAGAAAACACTATTTAAAATAGTGTTTTTTTATTAAAAAAAATCTATTTATTTTTTTAATAAACATTTTCAGAATTGTATTTTTTTTTTTTTTGTCATAATGATTAATAAGGATTTAATTAAAAAAATAAAATTAATGAAATTTATAAGGTGTTAATATGAAAAAACTTCTATTATCTTTAACAACTTTATTTTTAACTATTCAAACTCCAATTTTAATTGTTGCATGTACAAACAGTAACGATAAAAATACAGGACTTTCAAAAGAAAAATTTACAACAAAACAATTAGGAATGATAGAGGGGGCGCAATTTATGTCTCGTCTTATTTTATCTTCAAGACATGAAAATTTAAATTTTAATGTTAATGAAATATTATCAAGCATTTTAACTCCAATGAATAGTGCACAATTTTTACCAATGTTATATGACTACAAAGGAAAAGTTATAAATCCTGCAAATGATATAAGTAAGTATAAAAGTTATTTAGCCCCACATTTTAATTCATATGATAATGGAGATTATCGTGGAGTATATGCAAGTTACATAATGGGCATGATGGATGATGACTTTTATAATAATTTTATTGTTAATGGTGCATTTGATGAAGCCTACAGTGAAGATGGGGCAAGCAATAAATTTAGAGAAAAAAATTCTGCTTTAGGTTTTTATAATGGTTTTGGAAAGAATACAAATTTACCACAAGGTGATGATTTAGATTCTTTCTATAGGAGACAACTTTCTTGAGGAATTCAAGATAATGGTGCACTTACAAATTATCTTTTAGACAATGGTTATGATGGTGATTACTCTGGGTTAGTTGCTGGGTCTTCAGGTCCAAAAACAAAGGCAGAGAAATCTGTTGGAACTAACGCTGGAGGTTATCTTTATTATAATTCAGTAACTAGTAATGGTTTAAAATCTGCAACTGCATTTCCTGGTATTCTAAAGTCTCCGGAAGGTAATAATAAAATAAAGTCTAATAATTTAAAAGTGGAAAAATCAAAGTCAACTGAACCAAATAAGTTAATGGATATCACAAATAGTAAAAATGGAGAAGAAATTTTACAGTTTGGATCTACTGGAAAATTATTATCATTTACTGCAGGAGAAGCAAATGTGAGTTCACACATTGCACAAGTTTCTACACTTTTTGAAAATATTAACTCAACTAAAATGGGTATAAATAATATGATGTCTTTTATAGATATTATTTTGCCAGTATTTAATATATCAAATGATTTTTTAGGATCATTGTCTGATGATAGAGCAATTGGATCTAAAATTATTTTTGAATTGTGAAACGGTGTTTCAAAGGTTGCTAAAAATGGGAAAAATTATGATTGGCTCCAAGCGGACAAAGAAATTGTAGCTGCAAATGGAGTTGAACCTTTTTATAGTGGCACACCTTATGTAAATTTAAAAAAGAACTTCAAAGTTGACCAAGCTCAATTAGTAGTAAATCTACTAGATAAAATTGTTTTCAATTATGAAGAGGGTCTTTTAGATAAAAAAGAGGTCTACGAAAAACTATTTAAAAATGGAAGTGATTTAGTATCTGGATATAAAATGTTCATAAATAGTTATATTAAAGATGATGTTTGAAGTGATGCTATGAATGTAGAAACTGGAATAGGTGGCATTGAATCAATAAAAGTTGTTTCTGGAATATTTAAAGTGTTAATAAAAGATTATTCTGAAGATGGACTCGGTGTAATTGAAAAAGCAAAAGAAAAAGCTCTAGAAATTGAAAATTCAGATGGCAATAGTACTTTATCATTTATCACTATGAAAAATGCAGCTAGAGATTCATTCTTAAGTGATTTGGGGTTTGAAACAAGTTCAAACGCTTTAATAGAAGGTTCAATGCTGGACCAGTTTTATTCTGGTTACAAAGAATATGGAAGAGAAGATAGTCCAATTAGAAAAATATTAAATACATTCAAAAATGCAGTAAGTAATACAGTTGAAGAAATGCACGAAAATGTATTTAAGTATATAACTGATGATGAATATTGAGATATTAATAATGTACAGATAAATACAAATAATGAAAAAGCATTAAATGGAGAAATGAAATTTACCCTTTCTTACAATGGTAATGGTGATCCAACTTCAAATGCTGGTAAACAAACTCAAAAAGTAATTGTGCCAAAAGATTTTAACCCTTATCAAATTAAAGCCCCAGAAAATAAAGACATTATCAATAAAAATAATAATTTTAATTTTGATAAAAAGTCTGGTCAAGTACTAGGTAAAGAACAATTAAAAATTAAGGATTCAGATTTAATCAAATATGATGGACTTGGAAATTATAATGGTTATTTGAAAGGCACAGAAGAAAATTATGGGGCGTATGTTCCTGTAAAACATTCATATGAAGTAATATGAAAAAATGTTTCAAGAAATCCAGACGAACAAATGTGAGTTATCACATCAATAAGAGCATTTAATGATGAAGGACAAGAGTTCTACAATATGTATTAAAAATAAAGGAAAATAATTTTGCTAAAGCTTTTCAAAAATAATGTTAGACAAATATTTAAAGATTATATTCAATTTGGGATATATATTTTTTTAATGTGTCTAATTATTGTTTTTACTTCAATGCTGGGAATGTCCTTATCAATATTGATTTCTCAAAATAATGAAATAACAAAAAAATCTTTTAAACATGATTTTTCATACAAAATGACTACTTCTAACTATTCAGCAAATGATACACAAACACTTTCTCCATGATTTGCATTTAATATTGATACCACTGAATCTGATAAAAGTGGTAGAAAATATAATTATATTTCTTTTCAAGATCCAAATAAAAATTCTGAAGAAAAATTAAATGAACATCAATCAGCATTACTTGGTTTTTCGGAAGGCGATTTTAAAGTAGCAACTAGTGAAAATGAAAGAAACACATATGAGTCAAACATAGTCTATCTAACTAAGAATAAAAAAATCATAAACTTTAATTTTGGAGATCTTGATTCTATTATTGACGAGCCTAATCAAAGAGAAAAATCATTTGCAAAAAAAAGTGATGGAACACAAATTTATGAAAGTGATTATGTTTTTAATGCATCACAAGAAGAAATAAATAAAGTTGTAAGAAGTGGAAAATTTGGTCTTTTATATAAATTTAACTTTAATTCAGAATACTTTAACAGATCATTAATAGGGCAACTATATTCAAAATTCAATCTTCGTTCAAATGAATACAATGTTGAACAGGAAAAAACTGCTAATTTAATTTATGAATATATGTTTTATCTAAACAATTCAAGTATTACCAACGTTGTAAAAAATGATATTTTAAGACAAATTGATAAAGGTGTAAATAACATTGAAGAGTATTTGAATAATAAAACATATGGATTTATTGAAAATGGAAGATATGTTTTAGGAAAATCTGAAGAGGGTGACTTTTCGGCAAGTGGTGAAAGTTATGAAATTAAATACAATGATATTGATAACTCTTTAGAAACACAAGGTAGCTATTTAGTAAAAGACTTTGAGTCAACTAATAACTTTACATCAGCCATAAACAACAAACCAATTTATAAGATTGGAGATAAAATATTAAAAAACGAAGGATTTTATACAAGCTATTATTTGATGGTAGCTCAACTTACAGAATTTGATTTAGATATTACTCGACAAGTTGTTATGTGAAATGAATTGGGTGAAAAATTTAGAATAATTTCTGCATTTCAAAATGAACAAGGTAAACAATATGATGATTTAAATTTAACTCTTTTTGAAAAGCGAAATTTAAGTTCAAAAGAAGATAGTTTATTTGGATCTAGTACATTTGTTTCCTCTCAAAGTTATGGTCGAGCAAAAAGTTGAAAAGTTGGAGATGATATTTCAATAATTCCTGGACTTGGTGGTATCAAATTTAGGTTAGATGGATATGGTGTTGATGCAAGGAATTTATATCCAACAATATATGAAGAAGACTTAATTCCTAATCAATTAAGTCAAGCAATTTTTTATATTAATTCATATGACTACAAAAACCTATTTAATAGAAATACAAAAATTTCAAAACCAGTTGTCAATAATAATAAATTTCAAGATGTTTCAAGAATATTTTTAAGAAGTAAGAATCCTGTTAAACATAACATGTTAGAAAATATTGAAATGTATAAATTGTATATGGCCGACAAATCCTCTGCCTTGGGTGACATATCAGCTAAGTTATTAGAAACAAATAATAATGAAAATATAAAAGTATCAAATAATGTTATTGTTCAAGATTATGGTGAAACTAGTTTTATAAACAAAAGACAGACATTATTAAAACAGGTAATTGACATCTATATATTTATTTCAATATTAGTAGGTGTAGTTATGATTGCGGTAATTGTTTTTGTTGTATATAACATTTTCAATAAAATATTGAATTCTCAAAGAAAACAAATAGCAACACTAAAAGCATTGGGTTATAGAAAATCAAAATTAATATTTTCATTTGTTTCATTTATGGCTCTCCCAATTTTCATAATCGTACCAATTTGTTGAATTCTTGGTGTTTTTGCTCAGATACCAATATTAAATATTTTTTCGGTATATTTTAATATTGAAAATAGCATTAACTATGATTGAGAATTATTTTTAGTTGAGTTTTTTGTGGTTTTGGGAATAATAATTGCATTAGTATGATTTATAGCTTATTCAACAATTAAAGAAAGCGCACTTTCTTTAATGGAACCAAAGTACTCAAAAAACTCAACAACTATATCATCTTTATTTGCAAAAATATTTAAACCAAAAACAACATCTTCAAAGTTACGTGTTGCTTTGATTGGAACTTCAATTAGAGATATTTCATTATTCTTTATTACTATATTAATTTCAATAACAATATTAACTGCAGGATTAGTTGTACCAACAACTTTAAATAACGTTAAAAACGAGTACTATAAACCTGTAAAAATGGAAAATAATTATTCTTATACAGGAACAATTGACAATGTTCCAATTACAAGATATTCATTCTTTGATAATAACCCAACATCTATTTATAATAACAACCCTTTTGCATATAAATTTAATAGTAATAATAGTAAATATGTTAATGAAGGACCAAAAAATATTTTTGAAGTAACTAATGAAGATGGTAGTTGAAAAGATGATTATAAAGACTTCTTTGATTCTGAACAATATTCATCAATTTTTGATAATGCATTTGCAAATTCACTTATGACATTTAAAGGAGCAAATATAAATATCAAGTTATTAGATAGAATGGCTAATATTGATAAACAAATAAATGGTTCAAGTAAACCCGTTACAAAGCAAATAGAAAACTTAGCATGTGTGGCATTGCCTTCATTGTTTGGACAATCACCAATTTCTGGAATCGGTTCAAATTATGAATCTACATATAGCTATTGTATAAAAGAAATGTCAAACAACATTTTACCGTCAACAATTAAAGAAGACTGAAACAATGACGAAGAAAGTTTCAAAAACTTTATGTTTAATTTTGGCTCAATCCCAATTGATAAAAAAGATGATTTATATACAGGTTTTGTTAGCACAATAGAAAACAAATCAACAAGCAGAGTTTTCAAGGATGTTAATGTTGTGGGTGTAGCAAATGATCAACGTTCAATTGACTTGAAACATTCAAACTTAATTTCAAAACCCACAGGTGATGGTGAGAAAATAAACGTTTTAGTAAGTGATCAAATTTTTAAACGAGGATTTGATATTGGTTCTGAAATTGAAATGAAATTTAATAGAAAATTCTTAGATTTAAATACAATTGATAATTCTGAAGATAAATTTAGAATATATTATGAAGGGGAATCTACTGATATAAATTCAAAAGAATTTGATTTATCGAAATTGACATATAGTGAAGATATTGCAAAAGCAGATAAATCATATAAATTGATGCAAAATATTAAATTAAAGATTGACAAAACTATAATTGAAAATGACAAAGAGTTAAAAAAATCTTTTGATAAAACTAAAGAAGATTATGAAAAATATGTTAATTCATTAAATGAAAAACCAGTTAAAGTTTATATGGACAATATAATAAAAGAAGATGATAAAAGTATTATCATCAGTCCTTATGATATTAGACTAGCAAATGAATCTGGAGAATTAGTAGACCTAGATTCTGCTCAACTAATTGATTTAATGTCAAAAGGTGGAACAAATAATTTATTAAATCTTAGTTTAGCTAATAAGTTGTTTACAGTAAAAACTGATTATGAAAAAATCTCAGAACTGACATTGGTTGTGGCAGGTGCCGAAAGGATTTATGATAGACAGCGTATTTTAATGAATCAAGTTGATGCAAATAAAATTCTCGGTCTAAGAAATCCATCAGATTCAGTAGAATTATTTGATGGACGTGAAATAAATATTTGATCTAATTCAAAAATGAGTAGAGAGAATAACATAAACGACCAAATTAAAAGAATGATGATGACAACAGAATTAGGAAATAATGCTACATCAAATTTAGATGATTCACTAATCGAATCAGTCGGTAAAGTTGATTATGTTTCAAAAGAAAAAGAAGCATTTATTAACATGATTGTAAGTAGTTATTCTATTTCAATTATTTTTGTAGTTATATTCTTGATTGTTGCAATAATAACTCTTTACAATATTACTGATATATTTGTTGGTAAGTTTAAAATATTTATTGGGTTCATGAGACTTCAAGGTTATAGAAAAGGTGAGATTAATGCAATCATTATGTCAATATTCTTGCCCGTTGCAATATTGGGTATAATTATACCTCTAGTGGCATACAGCATAATACTAGGAGTAACCTTACCAAACGCCTTATTAGCGGCTGAAGTGAGTGTTCCATTCATAATTTCATGATGAATTATACCGATTGTATTTATTGTAGGAATAATAATATATTTAATAACTTATTTTGCAATATTTGAATCAATGAAAAGGGTTTCTTTATCAAAAATAATGGGAGATTAAAAAATAATTTGAAAAAATTATTTTTTTTATTGTTAAGATTAAGGGAATAACAAATTTTGGAGGCAAAATGATAGATAAGAATAAACCTTTAGTCGTTATAAATAACGTTGTAAAAAAATATAAAGATAAAGAAGCTCTAAAAGGTGTGAGTTTAACAATCAATCCTGGTGACAGAATTGGAATAATTGGAGCGAACGGTTCTGGTAAGTCAACTGTTTCAGAAATAATAGGTGGAATAAGAAAAGCTACTAGTGGATCTGTTACAAAGCAAGAGGAGATGGTAATTGGATTACAGTTTCAAGAATCAAAGTATCCTGTTGGAATTACAGTTATAGATATGTTGAAATATTATTTAGAAACGTTCTCAATTCCAATGAAAGAATCTGAATTAGATTTATTATTAAAAACATATCAAATATCAGATTTTAAAAATAAATTTATCGTTTCACTGTCTGGTGGTCAACAACAAAGATTAAATATATTATTGAGTTTAATTCACAATCCAGATTTGGTTATTTTAGATGAAGTTTCAACAGGCCTTGACATTGAAGTTAGAAGTGAAATATTTAAACATATTAAAGAACAAATTGTAGAAAAAGATAAGGCCTTAATATTAGTTACTCATATGATGAGTGAGGTTGAAGAACTTTGTGAGAGATTCGTATATATCCACGAAGGTGTAATAATTGAAGAAGGATTAGTAGCTGATATTGTTAAAAAATATGGATCAGTACACAACTATACTTGAGAAAAATTTGCAATCCACAAATCTAAATCTAATTTAGAAAGAGAAGCATTAATATCTGAACAACAAAAACAAATTAAAAAAAATAAAGTTGACAGAATTATTAATGATGAAAGAATTAAAGGAAAAAATATTCCTTTGTCTAAATTACTATTTAAATATTATTTAAAAGGTGGAGCTGTACCGTTCTTTGTGTTTATATTTCCTATAATTTTATTATTCTTGCAAGGTTTTGCATTTCAAAATATTGGTGGAGAGGGAACAATTCATGGAATAATTGGAGCGTTAGCAGCAATGCAAATTATAGCTTGTGGAATATTTATTATTCCTCAAACAATTCTTGATTTTAAAAATAGTGTGCTTATGAAAAGAATCGGAGCTACAAACATAAAACCATTTGTTTTTGTACTAACAGTTAACTTAACTGGAATATTAATAATGATTCTAGGGTTTCTTTGAACATTATTAATGGGTGCATTAATGTTTGGGTGAGGAGATATGGGATGATCAATTGCTTGAGCAAACCTAACTGGACCTTCATTATTATTCTTATTATTAATATTAATTTCAGCAATAAGTTTAGGTATGATGTTGGCTTCAATTTTTAAATCTACAACAACATATATTGCAGTGTCAAATGTTATTTATATGCCTGTTGCATTCTTATCTGGATCTTTTTTACCAACATCAATGATTGAAGGATCAGATGTTCTTAAATATGCTACATATATAAATGTGTTTAAATATTGTTTAGAACCATTTAACAAAGCATGATCGAGTGGAGATACAATAATGGGTAATTCTACTGTTGAATTTAATTTTGACTGACTAATGGGATTATATGTAGGATTAGCAATTGTATTAATTTGTGTTTATTCTTTCGTATCATCTAGAAAAATGAAATGAGAATCATAATAAAAAATTTATATTTTAAAAAATAAATCTGCACTTTTAAAAAAATATGCAGATTTTTTTATTCTAATAAACAAAGCTAATTAATTTAAAAACTTTGCAAATAATTTTGTTAACTCATTATATTTTGAAGATATTTTATGATAAAAAATCATGCTATAATTTAGACTTAATAGAGAAGGATAAATATGGGAAAACAAACAAAATACATTTTTATAACAGGTGGAGTTGTTTCTGGTTTAGGTAAGGGAATTGCTGGTAGTTCAATTGGTGCTATTTTAAAATCATCTGGAAAATCAGTTTTCATGCAAAAACTTGATCCTTATTTAAACATGGATCCAGGTACAATGAATCCAGTTGAACACGGTGAAGTTTATGTTACAGCTGATGGTGGTGAAACTGATTTAGATTTAGGCCATTATGAAAGATTTATAGATACAAATTTATCTAAAACATCTTCTTATTCAGCAGGTAAAATTTATTGAGAGGTTTTAAATAACGAAAGAAAAGGTGTTTACAAAGGGCAAACTGTTCAAACAATTCCTCATATTACAGAAAAAATAATTGAAAAAATATATGATTGTTCAAGTAATAATGAAGTTGATTTTGTGATCGTAGAAATTGGTGGAACAATTGGAGATATCGAATCACAACCATTCATTGAGGCCATAAGACAAATTCAAAATAGGTTACCTGAAAAAGATACATTATTTGTGCATGTTGCACTATTAACTTATGTGAATGTAACTGGAGAATTTAAAACAAAACCTATACAACATTCAGTGAAAGAAATGTTGTCACATGGAATTCAACCTGATATCTTAATTGCACGTTCTGATGTAAATGAAGTTGTACCACCAAATGTGATAAAAAAAATATCAAACTTATGTAATCTAAAACCGAATCAAGTAATTATTGGAGATAACCAGTCTTCAATTTATGACGTGCCCTTAGCTTTATATAAACAAAATATTCATGATGTTATTGCAGATAAATTAGATGTTAAATTGAAACCAAACTTAAAGGCTTGAATTGAAGCAAGTGAAAAAAAACATAATGCAACAAATGAAGTTAAAATTTCAATTGTTGGAAAATATATTGCTTTACAAGATGCATACCTTTCTGTAAGCGAATCATTAAAAATCGCAGGTATTTGAAATAATACAAAAGTTAAAATTAATTGAGTTAATTCCAGAACTTTGACTGAAACGAATATTGAAAAAGAACTAAAAGACAGTGATGGTATTTTGGTTCCAGGTGGTTTTGGAATAAATGGGGTTGAAGGTAAAATTTTAGCTGCTAAATATGCAAGAATAAATAAAATACCATATTTAGGAATTTGTCTTGGTATGCAAGTTGCAACAATTGAATTTGCCAGAAATGTTCTAGGCTATTTAGATGCAAATTCATCTGAGTTTAACCCTGAATCAGAAAATCAAGTGATTCATTTAATTGAAGGTAATAATAAAGATCAACTAGGGGGAACACTTCGTTTAGGTGAATATGAAACTACAATCATTAAGGGTACATTAGCTGAAAAAATTTATGGATCAAAAGCGGTTGAAAGACATAGACATAGATATGAATTCAATAATAAATACAGAGATGAATTTGAAAAAGCTGGAATGAAAATTTCAGGTATATATAAAAAAGGTGATTTAGTTGAACTAATTGAAATTACGGATCATCCATTTTTCTTAGCATCACAATACCACCCAGAATTTACATCAAGATTGTCAAAACCAAATCCGATGTTTAATGGATTTATAAAAGCAGTTATTTCTAAAAAATAAAAAAACGAATCTAATTCGTTTTTTTATTTTTATAAAGGTAAGTCTTTATTTTTGAAATATATTACAGCTCCAAAGAATAAACCAATTGAACCAGCAATCATTGCAAGGTATTGACCAATTCATGTTCCAACTTTATCTGCATCAATAAATGAAGTATCAAATAAAATATTTAGCGAAATGTATTTTAAGTTTGCTAGTGCTGGAATTGTTTCTTCAAACAGCATACCGAACATTCCAAAAATAATTGAAACACCTAAAATTGTACTTGTAACTAATAAAGATAAAGCACCTTTGTTAAATATTGCAGAAAATAAGAATGAAATACCAGCTGCAGTTAATAATAATAATCCTAAACCTAATGAATTAACTAATCAAAAATTAATCATTCCACTTTCGTTTGTCGAAGCTAAAGTGATTACCCCAACTATAGTAGTTAATAAAGAATAAACCAATACTGAAGATATAAAAGCCAATAGCTTAGAAGTTACAATTTTATTTCTTGAAAGAGGTGAAGAAAGCAAATAACTCAAATATCCTTTTTCAACTTCTGCTGCAAGTATTCTGTTACCAATAATAATGATAAATATTATTGGCAATTGATATCCAATTCCTGTAGCTCCAAAATAAGATTGTGGTAGAACAAATTCATAAAGGTTCATAGGTCCTTCAGGTCCTTGCGCTGTAGAACCACCTTTGTCTGCAAACATAACTAACATAATAATTGTAAGTGCTATAACTCCAATAGTTATTACACTTCAAAATTTTCACATCTGTTTGATTGTATTTTTATAAATTTTAAAACTAAACATTTGCAACCTCCTTATTCTTATCATAGAAGTCCATGAAGTATTTTTCTAAAGAGAAGGGAATTTCTTTTAAACTAATAAAATCTACTTTCTTAATACTTGAAAAAAAGTTTTCAACTTCATCGTATGGAACTTTGTATCTAGCTGTATTTTCACTTAATTTTTCACGTAAGAAAGGCGAATCAATTGCCTTACCTTTAAATTTAACAACATATCTCTTATCGCTTAAATCGATTAATTTTTGTAATATAAAGTCTGAAACAATTTTTCCACTTTTAACAATAGCTATTTGATCACATGTTTTTTCAATTTCTGCAAATATGTGAGAACTAATAAATATAGTTGTGCCTTTTGCTTTTTGTGAAATAATTAAGTCAATGAATTTTTGTTGCATTAATGGATCTAAACCAGTTGTTGGTTCGTCTAATATTAATAATTCAGGATTGTGCATAAATGCAATAACAAGTGCAACTTTCTGTTTCATTCCTTTTGACATTTTCTTGATTTTAATGTCAGGGTTAAATTGTCAGTATTGAATTAACTCTTCAACATATTCTCAATTTGTTTGTTCCCTTAATGAAAAAATCATTTTAATATAATCTAATCCATTTGTTTGTTCTGGAAATGTAATCTCTCCAGGTAAGTATCCAATTTTTGGTTGAACTAAATGTGAATCTTTTCAAGCGTTGATTCCAAACATTTCAACAGATCCTTTATCTGCTTTTATATAACCCATAAGATGTCTAATAGTTGTAGATTTACCAGCACCGTTAGGGCCCAAGAAACCAAAGGTTGCTCCTTGTTCAACTCTGATATTTATATCGTGAATACCATAGTTATTTTTATATACTTTTGTTAAATTATTTACTGTAATAATATTCATCTATTTTTTCCTTTTCATAATAATACACTATAAAACAAAAAAAAAAAAAAAGTATAAATAGTAAAAACATATAAATATATGGCTGATATTTTTTAAATTTATCATGTGATATTACCTATTCAGTACAAGATAAAAATTTTCCCAAATTGTATTAAAAAAATTCCTGTTAAATAAAAATAAACTACACTATGGGTTAAATAAGTTAAAAGATTTCAATGTTATAATAAAGTTAATGTTTCACTAAAATGTGGGGCTAAAGAGGAAGAAGAAATGAAAAATTTAAAAGAATATTCTTTAACAAACTTAAGGATGATTGGTGTAGAGCAAGTAACTAATGCAAAATCGGGACATCCAGGAATGGTTATGTCTGCAGCTCCATTAGTTCATGAGTTGTACTTGAATCATTTCAATGCAGTACCATCTAATCCAAAGTGAATAAATAGAGATAGATTAATTTTATCTGCTGGACATGGGAGTGCTTTGCTATACTCACTACTACATATAGCAGGGTTCAATATAAAAAAATCTGACTTAATGAAATTTAGAACTTTAGATTCATTAACACCTGGACATCCTGAGTCACACCTAACTGACGGTGTTGATGCTTCAACTGGACCACTGGGTCAAGGGTTTGCAATGGCTGTTGGATCAGCAATGGCTGAAAAACATTTAGCTGCTAAATACAATAAACCAGGACTTCCATTATTTGATCACCACACTTACGTAATTTGTGGAGATGGTGATTTACAAGAAGGTATTGTATCTGAAACAATGCAAATTGCAGGTTTACAAAAATTAGAAAAACTAATTGTTTTATATGACTCAAACGATGTTCAATTGGACACTAAAGTTAACAAAGTACAAAAAATAGATTTAAAAAAATGATGTGAAGCTCAAAACTGAAATTACATTTTTGTTAAAGATGGATTTAATTTAGAATCAGTTGATAAAGCTATAGCTGACGCTAAAAAATCTAATAAACCAACACTTGTTGAGTGTAAAACAATTATTGGATTTGGACATGAAAAACAAGGTACACCAGCAATGCATGGTGCTCCATTTTCTGAAGAAGCTGTTCAATCACTACGAGAAAAATTTAATTACAAAGAAGAACCATTTACAGTTAACGTTGATGTTAAAAAAATGTGAGAAGAAAATTTTAACAAACGTGGAGAGACAGCTTTTGAGAAATGATCAAAAATTGAATTAGAGTATAAAGAAAAATTTTCAAAAGAATATAAAGAAATTTTTGAACACAAAACAGTTAAAGTTGATGAGTTTAAAGAATTAAAACATTCAAACAAAGAAGCTACAAGAACATCTAGTGGTAAAGTTCTTAAAAAATTACAAGAATTAACAGGTAATATGCTTGGTGGTTGTGCTGACTTATCTTCAGCTACAAAAGCCCAAGGTTTTATGGGTGAATTTAATAGTGAAACTCCAACTGGAAATAATATCTTATTTGGTGTACGTGAATTTGGAATGGCCGCTATTACAAATGGTATTCAAGAACATGGTGGATTAAAGGCCTTCGATTCAACTTTCTTAGTGTTCTCTGATTATATGAGAAATGCAATCAGACTTGGAGCTATTGCAAAATTGCCTGCAATGCATATATTAACTCATGATTCAATTGCAGTAGGATTTGATGGTCCAACTCATGAACCAGTTGAACATTTAGCTTCATTGAGAGCAATGCCAAACTTATTTAACTTTAGACCAGCAGATATGAATGAAACAATTGGTTCATATGTGGCAGCTTATAACTTAACAGAAAATCCTTCAACACTTATCTTTTGTAGACAAGATTTAAAACAATTAGAAGGATCTTCAGCAGAATCAGTTGCTAAAGGTGGATATATTGTTTATGAAACAAAAGGTAAAAAACCAGATCTAATATTCATTTCAACTGGAAGTGAAGTAGAATTAACAATTGAAACAGCAAAATTAATGGAAACTGAAAAGAAATCTGTACGAGTTGTTTCAATGCCTTGTGTCGAGCTATTCGAATCTCAAGATGTTAAATATCAAGAATCAATATTACCTGTAAAGCACGACAAATATATTGTTGTTGAAGCAGGGTCATCATTTGGTTGACATAAATTTACTGGTAGAAATGGATTAATGATTACAGTTAATACATTTGGTAAGTCAGCAGATGGTGCAATTGTATTAGCAGATTACGGATTTGAGCCAAGTAAAATTGTGTCAAGAATTAAAAACTGAAAATAATAATATTACTAAAACACAAGTTCAATCTTGTGTTTTTATTTTTTAGATATATATAATATTTTTAATGGAGTCGTCATGATAGTTAAACTAGAACAATTAAATAAAATTGCTAAAGATTTAATGAAAGAATTAGAAGGTAATACATTTGTACTCTTAAATGGCGATTTGGGAGCAGGCAAGACCACTTTCACTAAACAATTGATTAAAGAGTTGGGAGTAACTGAAAATGTTACGTCACCATCATTTAATATTTTGAATCAATATAAAACATCTAATTACGTAATTAATCATATGGATGCTTATAGATTAAAAAAAACTGATGAAATTGATATGTTTTTAGAAACTTTTGAAGGAGCAATAAACATAATAGAATGGCCAAATAATTTAGGAATAGATTTTTCTAAGTATGGTAAAGTAATTGAAATTAATATTTTAGTAATTGATGAATATAATAGAGATTTTAAAATTAAAAAATAATTGTGTTCAAATAATAATTAAGTGCTTTTTTTATCACATTAAAGTAAAATTAATAAAATTGGATAAGTTGATATGTTAAGTAGATTCACTAAAAAAATTGAAGATATTATAGTAGTTGTTATTGCTATTCTTTTTATGTTTTTCGCTATTGATAAAATATCATTTATCTCACAACAAATAAATTATCAATCAATGATTTTATCATTTGTTGTTCTTGTAGCTCTAAACGTTGCCTTGATAAAGGTTATCATTTTTAGTTTGTATAAAACAAAAAGAATAATGAAAATATCCAACATTAATAAACTACATGCATATAAAAAAATAATTTTGACTCTTTGATTATTTGTAATATTTACAACATTAATTTCTGCAAAATTTTTTGTATTATTTATTGAAACAAACAATAAAGTTTGAATTACTTCAATAATAGATAAACCTTCGTTTAAATACTTATTTTTTTCTTCTTTTATTGTCTCATTAGGATTTGTTATTTTATTTTCAATTTATTTTGCATTCAGCATAATGTTGAAATTACAGATTAATAAAAAGAATGCCAAAGATAAAAATGTTATGTTATCTTTTTCAAAATGACTAAATAATTATGAAGTTATCGAAGATGTTGCAAAATTAATAGATACTGATAACTATTTATTATTTATCAAGGTTTTTCATATTTCAAATGATATGGAAGAACTTGTAGTAACAACTATGTTTAGTGAAAAATTAAAGGAAAATAAAAAATCTCAAACACCTCCACAAGTGTAATTTTTAATATATCAAAAATTACAGGAGAAGAATAAATGAGTTTACGATCAATTAGACTCTTACTTCGTAATGGTTTTAGAAATGCCAAACGCACAAAGATGCAAATAATAGGCTTAACACTTTTAATTATGTTAATTTCATTATTAACATCTATTTCAGCGCACACTAAAGAAACCGTTATCGGAGGGAGTGAAAGACTAAAAATAGAATCAAAGCAAAATGATTTCATTTTTAGCATTAACCCAGAATACAGGTTACAACAACCTGAAGACAAAAATCTACCAGAAAATCAAACATTAGTTCAACAATACTATGTAAATGAATTGTCGCAAAAAGATAAATATGACTTTTCTTGATCTAGAACTGAAGGTAGAATTTTTAGTAATGTCACAAATGATGGAGAAAAATTAAATATTAAAGCCTTAGCTAAAACAAATGTTAGTGGTGAAGAGGAATTTACAAATGACATTAATGTTGATAGTTTAGTAATTTCACAAGGTAGAAATTTTTCTGCATCAACAGAAATGGCTAGAAGAGAAATAATTATTAATGAAAACTTTGCAAAAGCTAATAATCTAAAATTGAATGATATTATTCGTGTTCAACTAGATAAGCAAGGTGACACTTTGAATGTTAAAGATAATCCAGAGGTTAGAAAAAACCTTGAAGGAGTAACTGATATTCATACACAATTACCTGAACAATATAAAAAATATTATTGAATGCAAATAGTTGGATTTGGAACATCGGCTGATTTTCTGTCACCGATTATTGATGAAACATCAATAATACCTAATTCAAAAACAAATATGGTTGCATATGTTCATCCCTCACATTTTGGATTAGTTGTTGATAAAGATAGTTCATTCTATTTACAAAGTATGTCTGAATCATCATTAATGCCAACATCAAGTTTTGGAAATGAAATTTATTATTCAGCAAGATTTAATTCAACTCATCATGATTTAGAAGTTATTGATAAAGAATTTAAGAGTATTACTAATAATAATGCAGGTAACAAAAAAGTAGTTTATGGAATCAATGATGATGAGTATAAGTTTGTTCAAAGAACAAGCTTATTAGATCAAATAGTTGTTGGGTACAAAGCAGGTATAACAGTTTTATTAGTTATTGTTATGGGAATTTCGTTATTTGCTTTAGTCATTATGATTAAAAAACAAGTTGAAATTTATCGAATGCAACTTGGAATATTGAAAGCAATGGGACTGAGAAAGACTGAAATTGTTAATAACTTTGTAGCTATACCAATGATTTCAGGAGCTATGGGTGTAATTTTAGGTTATGGGTTGTCATTTGTTATATCACCATTAATTATGGATATGTTTTCTAGTTTCTTTTCACTGACATTTACATTGTCTTCATTCAGCGTCATATCTCTAGTTAACTCAATATTTACAACTTGATTTGGATTATTGTTGATTACATTCCTTTGCACTTATTTAACAATTAAAGATTCACCATCTAAGTTGTTGGCAAAAATGAATCCAAGTTCAATTGGATGAATCCAAATGAAAATAAAAAGCATTGGATCAAGTAGAAAAAAATTTGAACCAAGACTAAGATTGGCAGTAGTTTCAACCTCATGACAAAAATATTTGGGAACACTTCTTACAATACTTGTTTCAACTTTTATATTATCGATAACAGTGATAACTCCTAGAATTTTAGAAACTAATAAAACAAAGGCATTTGATGGATTAAACTATCAAAACAAAGTAGAATACATTGATCCAATTGCGGCAAATCCTTTATCTTTTTTTAAAACGTATAATCCAGATAAAAATAATAAAGAAGATAATTGAGGTTTTCCTACACAAGAAAATGCAAGTGACAAATTATTGAAAGTATCCACAGGTGGTGTAGGAGGAGGGACAATATTTGATCCCAATCCAGCTACACTGTCTTATACTTCTAGTCCAGTTATAAAAGACAAAAAAGGAAATAATACTTTTGACACAAATAAGATTTATGATCAATTTTTAAATGGAGATATTAGTAATTTTTATTATAATCACGACATTCCACTCAGTTCAACAACAGCCTGAGCAAAGCTTGGTTTTACTGATTGAACTACCTTTTCAACTGGCTTTTTTAAAGCACTAGATAGTTTACCAAATATAGATACTCCATCAGGAATAATTGGTGGAATTGCAATGAGTTCTTTGTTAACACAATGAACTGACTACACAAATTTAAAGAGAGACTTAACAAATGTAATAAAAGATACTAACAATTTTGATTTGGCTACAAGAAATCAATTAATTACATTTAATAAATATATGTTAGATTTTTACCAAACTTATATAGCAGGACCGCCATTAACTGTTAACCCCTTATTTTTAACAGATGACAAAAAGCATGTGAGTTTAAATGAAGTTGATAAAACAATATCAAATAGACACTTTTTATTAGATGGTAAAGAAAAATTATTTTCTTATCCGAAATCATATGAAGATGATTCAATAATAATTGTAGAAAAAGACAGTGGACATGACTTAGAGTTGAAAATCAATGATGAAGTAATTGATTTAGAGGACCTATCAAATTTAGAATTACAAAATGAAGATAACTGATCTAATGAAAATATACGAGAAATAAATGGACATCTAGTATCTTGATTTATATCTGTTATTGACAATAGGATAGGTGTTGCAATTTTAGAAACAGGTTATTCACGTGCTCCTTACTTCATTCAAGAGTATATGAAAGATGCAATTGTTAATGATAAAGATTACGGTTTAGGATTTAACTTAATACCATTTAATCCTATTACAGATACACGTGGAACAATGTTAAACGCCTATTTAAATGGAGAAAAACTAAAGATTAATGGTATTGATGAAAAAAATAATTTAATTAATTTTGGGTCTGATAATAGTAAATTGTTTGACAACAATACAAATGAATATATACCAATAATTATTAATGAAAGTATTTCAAAGAAATTTGGTGTAAGTAAAAATTCACTAATCAGTATGACAATTAACAATGACACAATAGAAGTTAGAGAAAATCAAAATGATGAATTCAAAATATTAAGACCAGGAGATGTGGAGGTTGGAGCTAAAAAAAGAACAAAACATATATATGAAACATCGTATAGACCAAATTCAGCAAAATCAATTCAATCAACTGATGGAAAAAACTTTGCTGATGCTTCAGTATTATCTCTTTCTCCAGTTAAAATTGGAGGAAGTAATATTACTTCAACCACTTCTAGCGGCTCTACAAATCAAACAGCTGTACATAAAAAATTCTCAGAGGGTAATTTAATTATTGGATCCGAATATCTAAATAAATCATTTAAAGTTGTAGGTATCCAAAAAAGTTATGGTGAGTTACAAGCTTGAATAAGTAATGACCAAGCCAATAAGATTAAGGGATATGACAAGACACAATCTCAAATGTTTGCAAATTGATTTGCTCCTGAAAGTGTAAAAAATAATGACTATATAAATTGATTATCTAATGGAGATGATGAGTATAAAAAATCTATAGTTAAACCAATTTTAAATGAAATCATAGAAATTATAGAGCGAGAAGAATATAAAAATACCTTAACTCAATATGATGTATTTAAATTAAAAATGAATGAAGCTGTAGGTGAATCATATAATGTGTATCAAAAAATTGATAAATCTTTCAATAATGCATTTCCGGTATTTAATTACAAATATTCTTTGGACCCTGAAGTTAAAGACTTAACACGAGGTCTATCAACATCACAAAGATTTTCCGATTTTAGTGCTCAAGGTATGAATGGAAATTATGTTCTAGATCCTGAAACAGGAGAACCAAATTTTGATAAATTTGTTGAAGGATATGGATATTCGTCATTTAATACAATGGTTCCATTATCTGAAGCAAGACAAATTTTGTCACAAATAACAGATGTTGTAAACATTATTGTAATTGGTCTAATAACGTTAGCAATACTTGTTGCTACAATTATTATTTTGCTAGTGACAATACTAGTAATAAGTGAGAATAAAGAATTCTTAGCAACGATGAAATTAATGGGTTACAGTGATCATTATGTTTTAAGGCAAATCTTAACACCTTATATAATTGGTATGTTAGTTGTATATATTTTAGGATTTATAGGCTCTTGATTCTTCTTTATTTGGGGAATTAATATGGTTGCACAAAATACAAGTTTTGTATTGCCAGTGAGTTTTGAATTTTGAATGCCTCTAATGGTGTTTGGAATTTTATTCTTAATTTATCTCTCAACAATGTTAGTAACATATAGACAAATTAAAAAAATAAAACCTAGTTTATTATTAAGCTAAAAAAACGAATCTGAATGATTCGTTTTTTCATTAGAGTTTAATTCAAGAGATTAGTACTTTTAAATTTCCAGTTATATCTAATGATGATGATTCATTTAGGTCACATGCAATTGAACAATCACCAAGAATATAGTCAACTCCATTTATCTTCCCAGTACCTTCAATTACTGTTATTTGTAGTCAACCTGTTTTTTCAATTAGTTTAAAAGGTTTAGTTTCTTTAGAAGTTTCATATAAGTAAAGTGAAAAGTACTCATTTGAATGAATTAATTTTGTGGCATTATTGATTATTGCAATATTTGTATCAGGTACAGTAGTTGAAACAATTGTATCTTCAATGTGTAGTTTTCGTGGTTTTCCATTTTCTAATCTACCATAATCATAAACTCGGTAAGTAATGTCTGAAGAACGTTGTAATTCATATACAACAACATTAGGAGTAACTGCATGAATCTTACCTGGAGGTACATATAAGAAATCTCCTTTCTTAACAGGAACCTCAACTAGAAGTTCTTTTCATTGATCTTTTTCAATCATCTCAGCCAATTCTTTTTTAGTTTTAGCTGTATGTCCATATATAAGTTTTGCATTATCTGGGCAATCAAGAACATATCATGATTCAGGTTTACCAAAATCATTATGTTTTTTTGCAAGCTCATCATTTGGGTGAACCTGTACAGATAAATTTTGTTCAGGTGTTAAAATTTTTACAAGTAAAGGGAAACTTCCTTGTACGTTTCCAAAAAGAGTTCTATTTGATTCAAATATTTCTTTAACAGATTTACCTTTCCATATTCCTTCTGCTGCAAATCCCATACCATTTTCGTGTGCAGAAATTACTCAAGCTTCTCCAATTTTTTTATCTTTTGGAATGTTATATCCCATTGAATTTAATTTTTGTCCGCCTCAAACTCTTTCTGAGAAAGAAGGGTTGATTTTAAAAATATTCATAATATTAACTCCGTGAATATTTTTATTATAGTTGTTATCTAACAAAAATCAACTCAATATATATGGGAATTATAAATGTATATAATTAAATAAAATAAAGATTAGGAGAATTATGATTTTAGAGAAACTAAACAAACACGCTAAATACGATAGTTCAATCGAAGGAAAAATTTCCAAAACAATAATTAACTACATTAGTGCAAACAAAGAATTTAAGTTAGGGATAATAAAACTATCGAACGATTCTGGAACTAGTCAACCAAGTGTCACTAGATTCGTTACAAAAATAATTGGTACAAAAAACTATAAAGAATTTATTAATGTATTAAATGCTGAGATTAAAACATATTTTGAAAGTAATTATGATCAAAATAATTTAAATGATAATTCGGCTCAAATTTGTCAAGACATTAAAGAAACTCTTCTACACATTAGTGATGAAGAGATTAAAAAATCTACTGATCTTATTATGAATGCAGAAAGAATTAATGTTATTGCCATCGGTGGTAGTGCAACAATAAAAGTTGAAATTGAACATAAGTTATCAAAAATAGGAATGAACTTAATGTCATCAAGTGATTGACATCATCAATTAATAAATGTTAACTTTATGTCTTCAAATGATGTAATTATTGCTATTTCTTATTCAGGTGACAAACACGAGGTTACTCAAATATTGAAAAAAGCAAAAGAAAAGAATGTCAAAATTATTTTAATTACAGGACCTTTTTCTTCATATTCTAGAGATGTAGCTGATATTGTATTTGAAGCTAAATCAACAGATGCTAAATTTAGATCATTTTCTTTTACATCAAGGTTATGTGGAATGGCAATTTGAGAAGTAATATTTAAATCAATTATTGCCTCTGAAGCTATTTCATCTGATGTTATTGAGCAATGAAGATGAGACCAAAAATAAACTCCATTAATAATGGAGTTTTTTACTACTTTCTTTTATTTATAAATAATAAATTTTATTCACATTGTGAATATTTTGTATAAAATATCATTAGGGGGAAATATGAATAAAGATATTTTGAATAGTAAACATATATTCTTAGATGTCGAATTAAATTCACAAGACGAAGTATTTGATTTCCTTGCAAAAAAAGCTAAAGAACTTGGAATTGTTACAAGTGATAAAGCATTAGTTGCAGGATTCAAAAAAAGGGAAAGCGAAAGCTCAACTGGATTCGAAGATGGATTTGCAATTCCACATGCAAGAATAGTTGAAGCTAACCAGGCGGCATGCTTGGTAGTTAAACTAAAAAAAGCTATCGATTGAAACTCAATGGATGGTAAACCAACTCAATATTTATTCTCGCTTATCGTACCAGATGGTAAAGGTGATGAGCATATGTCAATATTAAGTGATATCGCTACAAAATTAATAATTGAAGAATTTAAAAGTGCAATCATTAATGCAAAAACACAAGAAGATGTATTAAAAGCATTTAATGTTAAAAAAGTAGAAAGCAAACAAACAACTCCAACTGAAGGAGGATTAAAAATTGTTGCCATTAGTGCATGTACAGTAGGTATTGCTCACACATATATGGCTGAAGAAAAATTAATCCAAGAAGGTAAAAAAATGGGGCACCAAGTGAGAGTTGAAACTCATGGTTCAAAAGGAATTGGTACACCACTTACAAAAAAAGAAATTGATGAAGCTGATATAGTTATTTTTGCAGTTGATGTGAATGTTGACAACTCAAGATTTGTTGGAAAAAAATTCTACAAAGTTCCAGTTGCCAAGGCAATCAAAGATACACAAAAAGTTATTAATATAGCAATCAAAGATGGTGCTCCATTAGCTGGGGCAGCAAAATTTGAAACATCAGGAAAAGTAACTGGAGAAAGACAAACTGTAATGAGTCATATCCTTGCAGGTATTTCTTATATGATTCCAGTTATTGTTCTTGGAGGTATCTGTCTAGCGTTCTCATTAGGTATTGCAAAAGCAGTATGAGGACCAACAGCAGGTACTGATGGATCAGCTTGGATAGTTGCAGGAGACTTTGCTAAAGGATGATTAGTACAAGTTAAAGATGGTGTAATTATTGATGGATCAGGTGTTCAATGAGTAGAAGGTATGACATTACCAACATTGGCAGAAGGTGCTGTTTGAGGTTTATCTGATGGTAGTTATATTAGATCATTTAATGGTACTGATTTAAATTACACAGCAGACTTTTTAAAAACATTACCAGTTTCGCCATGAGGACCATTAGCAGTAATGGACAAAATTGGTGGAGCAGCATTCACATTAATGATCCCTATTCTTGCAGGATTTATTGCCAACTCAATTGGTGGTAGAGCAGCAATAGGACCAGCAATGGTTGGTGCATTCATTGGTAACAATGCAGCAATGTTCATGACATTTGGTGGAATGAACTCAGCAGATATGGTTCCAACAGGATTTATTGGAGCCATAATAGCTGGTCTATTAGTTGGATACGCAGTTTCATGAATAAATACATGAAACGTACCAAAATCATTGAGAGCGGCTATGCCAATCTTCTTTATACCTTTAATAACAGGTATATTAATTTCAATGTTATTCATCTATGTAATTGGTGGACCAATCGGATGAGTAATGTTCCAATTTTCAGATGCAATTAAATCAGCATACGAATCAAAAGCTGGAGCCGGTGTGGGTATCGCATTAGGTATCTTAATCGGAGCTATGGCTGGATTTGACATGGGTGGACCAATTAATAAAATCGCATTTGTTACTTGTTCTGCATTAATTACAATGGGAATATATGAACCAATGGGTACAATGGCAGCAGCCATCCCTGTAGCACCAATCGGTATGGGTCTAACGTCTCTATTGTTTGGTAGATTCTTCAACAGTGATGAAAGAGGAATGGGATCAGCTGCAGTAATTATGGGATCAATTGGTATTTCAGAAGGAGCAATTCCTTTCGCAATCCGTGATCCAAAAAGAGCCATTGCATCTAACGTTGTTGGATCAGCTGTTGCTGGAGCAATAGCAGGTGGATTTATGGTTCAAAATATGGCTGCCCATGGTGGACCAATTGTAGCTATTTTAGGAGCAGTACCTTATGGTGTTGATACTCTATACTACTTCATTGCAGCCGCAGCAGGTATCGCCACAACAGTTCTTGTTTATGGATTTTGATTAACAGCAGATAGTGGTGCAATTGCTTCAGTTAAAGAAGCTCACGTTGCAAAATTAGTTGATTTATCAAATGAAAAATCAAGCAAAATTGATGACATTAAAGAAGAAATCAAAGTATTAAAGTTAAGTAAAAATGTTTCAGCAATTGATGTTAAAAAATCAGAAATTGCAAAAGTAAAAGATGCTTATAAAGCCGATGTTGAAAAAGCAAAAGCTGCATATGCAAAAGTTAAACCAGAAGAAAAAGCTTTAATGACTACTAAAAAAGAAGATGTAAAATCATTTACTTCAACTTTAAAAGCCAATTATACTACAGCTATGGCAAGCATTAAATCTGACACTCTTAAAGGTGACACAAAAACTGATGCAATAGAAAAAGCTAAATTAGAAAAAGCTAATAAATACCGCGAATTCCAAGAAGGAATCAGAGGTGAGTTAGTTTCTAAATATTTAGCAGCTGCATCTTAAAATATATAAATAGTGAGCCCAATATTATGTACAAAGTGTTTAAACAAATACTTCATGCATAATGGGTTTACTTTTATTTAAAAATAAAAAAAAGACTAAAAAAGAATTTAAAGAAAAACTGTGAAAACTAAAACTATCTTCTGATAGTTTTTTATTTGTCTGTGTAATACAATATTTAAAAGGACTATTATGAAATCACTATTTATAGACACAACAAATAACAAAATAGTTTTTATATACTTACATGACAATAAGTTGATTGATTCAATTGTTGTTGATGCAAAAAATAAAATTAGTGAAATTTTTGATGATGAATTAAAAATGTTTTTAGCTAAACAAAAAACTGAGCTTAATGAAATAAGTGAATTTTATGTAACTAAAGGCCCTGGTACTTTTACTGGAGTAAGAATTGGATTATCAATTGTTAAGACAATTTGAACAATAAATAAAGATATTAAAGTTTATTCAATTAACACAATGCAACTTATGGCAGGGAAATCGAAAGTTAGCGTTGCAATAGATGCAAGAGGTGGAAAACATTTTTTTGCTAGCAACACAAATGGAATAATTGCAAATAATTTAGAAATAGTTTTGAATGAAAAATTACCAAAAGAAAATATAATAACCAACTTAGATAATATTGACTATGTAAAAAACTTTTCAGAAGTTAGAGATAAGTTTATTCTTGAAACAGATATCAATAATTTCAATCCAATTTATATTAAAAATGCTATTTAAAAATAAAACATGCACCCGTTAAAGTACATGTTTTTTTTAAACTGTTACATCATCATTTCTTGAGATAACATCGTCATCAGAATAATTTGGTTTTAGAACCTCATCTCGTTCTTTATTTTTAAATCATTTAAATTGACCTTCAAAAGGATATTTTTTTCTTACCTCTAATACAAGATCTTTCATTGGTTCTTTACCAAGAACTTTTCAATTATATTTGAATGATTTTCCATTATTACGTTTAGTTCTAAACTCATCAGCCAATTCTGTTTTGCCAAGAGATTGTAAACAATCATAAACTTGTTTACCTCTATAAGAACCAAAGTACATTTCCTTATCTCTATTTCTTGAAAATATTAATCCAATCGTTATAAGCACTGCCATAAATATTAGAAGTACTCCAAGTTGTTTAAACATAAATAGTGCATTATCACCATTTGAATAAATAATTGATGTCATACCATGCAATGCATATTTAAATTCAGTTATATAACTTATTGCATTAAAGAATCCAAATTGCATGAATGCTGGGAATGTTCCTCAACCACTTGATAGGTTTAATACCATATATACAACTACTAAAAATTTACCAATTGTTTCATCTTTCAATGAAAACCATAATGCTTGAATTGTTATAACAAATACGGTTTCAACAACCATTAATCACAGTCATAGTTTTACTAATGCTAATGCGCCAATTATTCATCATCCAGCAGCAGTCAAAGCTAAAACTAGTAAACCAACTTGTAACATACCTGTCGTTCACATTAAAAATGTTTTTGATAAGTATCATTGTGTATTTGTTAATTTTTTTACACGTTTAGCTCTATCATAGACAAATGTTTGCATTAAAGTTCCAACAAACATACCAATCAAAATAAAGAATTCACCAAGTCCAATACCATAAATTGCTATTGCGTTATTGCCATTTTTTAGGCCTTGAATTTCAACATCTATTATATTATTTGTTTGGCCACCAAGTCCAACAATATTTATAACATCTTTAATTAGCTCTTGAATTATTTTTGTCACTTTGGCATCAATTTCTCCACCAACAGATTCAAGTAATGTAATTGCTTCATTTAAAGAATTTGCAATCTTAGTTCAAATAGGAGCAGTAATTGAATTTTCATTATTTGCCTGTGAAACTGCAAAATCTCTTGCAACTTCTAATTTTGTTTTTAGTTCACCTTTAGAAATTCCTTCAAGCTTAATGTTATCTACAACTTTTTCTAAAATCAAAGAGGGTATAGCACTTCTAAATGAATTTAGAGTTTTAAGGTAGTAACCAAAAATAAAGTTATTTTCAAATGTTGTTCATATTTTTAAATTTTCTTGTTTAGCAGGGTTATCAAATAGTTTACCTTGTAACATTAATCCAATTTTTGTAACTAATCCTGAAGCTAACCCGTCATCAAATTTCATCTGTAAATAGTATTTAGGATTTTTGTAATTATCTTCAGCTTCTTTACCTTGTAAGTGAGTAATATTTGAAAAGAAAATTTCTTCTTCAGATATTGCTTTTTTAGCTTCATATTTATTACCACCTTTGTGGTTTAATAAATTCGCTTCCATCAATGTTCATGTATTAACTGCATAAACATAATTTACATTACTCATATCAATTGTTTTACTTAATGATCCAGTAAAATCGTCTTTAGTAACTTCTTTATTTTCATCTTTCACAATTGCTTCTTTTAAAGATTCAATATCATCAGTCAACACTCCAATGTGAGGAAGTATAGATAGCTTTGTATTAACTCTGTAAGCTTCAGAAAGTTCACTCTCGTTACTTTCTTTTAGTAGGTTTTTACCTAGTACTTCAAATTTTTGATTTGTTCCTACATAAACTTTTTGTTCTGTATCTATGATTGCTGTAGGTGCTTTTCCAATTCCAGGGATAGGGTTTCAAAATGCAAGTACACAAACTACCGCATACAATATTGGAACAAGTGAAATACCAATAAATTTAATAATTCTTTTTTTAGAAGACCCAATTCGTGAACCAAATTCAGCTTGCACTCCTAATCATCAATTTTTCATACCAAATTTCTCCAACAAAAAAATATTACTCTTCTTTATCATTTAAATATAGTATATTCATAAATTATTTTTATTATTGTTATAATATTTGAGAGTTGGATTGATACTCAAGTTGGTGAAGAGGGCACCCTGCTAAGGTGTTAGGTCGGCAACGGCGCGAGAGTTCGAGTCTCTCTCAATCCGCCATTATAGAATTTTAAGACCCTTAATTGGGTTTTTTATTTTTTTATATAGTAGGTCAAAAAATTAAAATGAATTCCCAATTAATTATTTTAATAAGTTATAGAAAATCTTAGGTTTTATTTAATTTTTTAAAGTATTAGCTTGTTATATTTTGTTAATATTAACTAAAGTAAATTTGCTAAATATAAAGTAAAGGGAAAAATGAAAGACAACTTTTTTATAAGATATCAAAACGATGAGCACCTTGCTGAATTTAAAGACTTAACAGAAAATACCAACTTTAATAAAAGTAAAGGTTTTTTCAGTATTTGATTTTTTTATTGAAAAAAACATAGTGTTAAATCAGCTCTTGTTATATTTTTCATTTTACTAGTTTCACTTCTTTCTGTTTTTAATATTTTTATTGCAAGACAACTTACTTCATTACTTGTAGCTGAAACTATGATGAATTCATTTAATAATCATCAAATGATGACAGAAATTGTAGCTGGAATTATTGAACAAAACATATCTGGACAACTTCCACCTGAAATAATTAAAATACTTGAAGATTTTTTATCAAGTCCAAGTTCAACAGTCAGTCCGGAAGTTATTAACATAATTATCCATTCTTATTATTTTGATTATGTAAGTGTTGGATCTGATGGGATTGCAAGGGCTCATTTTCTATTTTTAGAGGTTAAGAAAATAGAATGAATTTGAATGTTGCTATCTTGTATTTTTTTAATTGTAATATTTATGTACGTAGCTTACGTATTGTGTGGATCAATAAGTGAAGATGCCAATACTGATTTAAAAAATAAACTAGTTAAATCTTTACTATATAAAAATATTGAATTTTATAATAGTAATTCACAAAGTTCAATTTCTGAAGCTATTGTTAAGGATTGTAAAAATATTGCTGAGCAATTAAAGGTTGCTCCAATCATTATTGTTTTTATTATTTTTTCAACAGTTGGTTCAATTGCTATGTTGACTTATATTGACGTTGTTATATCAATGTTGATGTTGGCCTTAATTTTGATTACGCTATTAGTTGCATTAATTGTAGTTTTAGTTATTGCAAAACCAATGAAGAAAAGTATTGTTGAAAGATCTGAACACGATTCAAGTATCACTGAAAAAATATCTTTAATTAGACTTGTAAAATCAAGTGGTAATTGAGAAAGCGAAGTAAAAGAAAATAATATAGAGACTGAAAAAAATAACAAGACAAATAAGAAATTAAACTTGGCTATTTCAGTAATTCCTGGGATTATAATTGGGGCAATGGGATGTTTAACTTTATCTTCAATGGTATTTGGAGTATTTATTTTTGGGGATAATACTCAAAAATTAATTACAGTTTTTTCATCTTTTACAGCTGGAATATTTGTAATGGTTACACCAATTTTCCAATTAAATACAATTTTACAAAGTATTAATGTTACTAATAAATCATCACAAAATATTGGTGATATTGTATCTAATGAAAATAAGATTAAAAAAATTAAATATCCAAAATTTTTAACAAAAAATGTGATTGAAAAAATTGAATTTAATGATGTATCTTTTGCCTATCCCTCAAGACCAGATGAACAAGTTATAAAAAATTTAAGTATTGTTTTAGAAAAAGGAAAATCATATGCATTTGTTGGTCCATCTGGATCTGGTAAATCAACAGTTACACGATTACTTATGAGGTTTTATGAAGATTACAGTGGAAAGATAATAATTAATAATAAATTAGAAGTACGTGACATTTCTTTGAAGAATTGAATGGATAATATTGGGTATGTAGATCAAGAACCCCAAATTCTTTCAGCAACTGTTTTTGAAAACTTGAGATATGTTAAAAAAGATGCAACTGATGAAGAAATAATTGAAGCTTGTAAAAAAGCCAAAATTCATAATTTAATTGAAAATATGGAAAATGGATATGAAACATTCTTAAAAGAACGTGGTAAACAATTATCGGGGGGTCAACAACAAAGGCTGGTTATTGCTAGAATGTTTTTAAAAAATCCAAGTTTGATAATTTTAGATGAAGCAACATCGGCATTAGATAATTTAGTTGAAAAAGAAATCTCTCTTGAATTAGAAAAATTAATTGAAGGAAAGACTACAATCGCAATAGCCCACAGGTTAAGTACAATAAAAAATTATGACAAAATATTTGTTTTAGATACAAACAAAAAAATTGTTCAAGAAGGTACTTTTAATCAATTGATTAAAGTACCAGGATTATTTAAAGAACTTTATGAAGTTGGTAAGGAGAAAGAATAACTATGAAACTTAAATTGGTAGATATGTTTAGTCCTTCAAAGAACTGAAAAACAACATTAATTTTAGTATTTATTGTATCTATTATTACAATAGGTTCATCTCTATTTATGGGTTTTAGATATTCAAATGACCTTGGTGATGTAGAAAATTTTTGATTAATTGCTAAATATGAACATACATTCAGTTATATTAGATACATATGAAATCACTATGAAAATGAAAATAGTTTAGATGTGATTTTTGCGGACACAAAAATTAATAAATCAGCACAAGTATTTGCTTTAGCATCTGACTACCTATTAATTTCTTTAATTTGTGGGTTTATAGTTATAATTCCATTTGTAATTAATCATTTTAGATTAGTAAATATTGTTACAAAAAATAGAAGAATTTTAAACTCATCAATTGTGTTAGTTTCTTCACTTGGACTATTACTGACTACATTTCATTATTGAATAGCCTATTTTCAAACCATACCAATCCTGAATGAAAAAGAGTGAATGGGTACTGGTAATTGATTTCCAACATGACAAACAATACTTCAGTTAACTGTTATCTTATTTGGTGTAACAATGGTTGTTGCAATGTCTATTTATAATGTTGTTGTTGAAGCAAAAACAAGATATATAAGCATCTCTCAAAAATATGCATTAGAAAATAAAAAACCAGAACCAGATAACATATTAAGTGAATAAAAAAAACCAGTAATCAGTTTAAATTCTGGGTTTTTTTATTCCGCGCCTAATAATTTTTTTGTATTTATTAAAATTTGCAGTAAAATATTATGAGATATGGGTAGTGGTCGGGTTAAGAAAAAGGAAAAATATATGATTAAATTATTAAGTTTAATTGGAACTTTAAGTATTGGTTCATTAGCTGTAGTTCCTGTAATAAAATTAACTGAAAATAATGTAGAAAGTTTGAATAAAAATATTAATTTAAGTGATTCTGAAAAATTAATATCTGATAGTTCTTCTTTAATAAAAGAACAAAATGTTTTACCAAAGGTAGATCAATTAACCATATATGTTGATAGTAATGGTATAGTACATGAAACAGAAATTAAAGATTTTATGTATGTAGATGTTGAAAAAATTATAAAAATGGGTGTTTGAAGTGACGGAACAACAATAATAAATTGTAGTGTTAATGAAATGCCAAGCACTTTACCAAAAGAAATTACATCTTTATCATATTTATTTAGATATAACAAATTTCAAAAAATTGATGGAATTGAAAACTGAAATACTTCTAATATAACAGACATGAGTGATATGTTTTATGCTGCACGTAATTTTAATCAAGATATTAGTAATTGAAATACATCTAATGTAACAAATATGTCTAGAATGTTTAATTTAGCTTTTGATTTTAATCAAGATATTGGAAATTGAGATACGTCAAGTGTAACAGATATGACCTTTATGTTTTGATCTGCTTATAATTTTAATCAAGATATTGGAAATTGAGATGTATCTAATGTAACAAATATGCAAAGTATGTTTGATACAGCTGAAAGTTTTAATCAAGATATTAGTAATTGAAATACATCTAATGTAACAAATATGTCTAGAATGTTTAATTTAGCTAAAAATTTTAATCAAGATATTGGAAATTGAGATACGTCAAGTGTAACAGAAATGAGAAGTATGTTTTTTTTAGCTGCTAATTTTAATCAAGATATTGGAAATTGAGATACGTCAAGTGTAACAGATATGAGTTCTATGTTTTATTGAGCTACTAATTTTAATAAAGATATTGGAAATTGAGATACATCTAAAGTAAGAAAAATGGATTCAATGTTTAGAGGTGCTCATAGTTTTAATCAAGATATTGGAAATTGAGATACGTCAAGTGTATGAAATTTAGGTGTTATGTTTTATGATGCAGTTAATTTTAATCAAGATATTGGAAATTGAGATACATCAGGTGCAACATATATGAGTTATATGTTTTATGGAGCCACTAATTTTAATCAAGATATTGGAAATTGAGATACATCAAATGTAGGACATATGTATTATATGTTTTATGGAGCCACTAATTTTAATCAAGATATTGGAAATTGAGATACGTCAAGTGTAACAGATATGAGTTATATGTTTTATGGAGCTGAAAATTTCAATCAAGATATTTCGAATTGGAATGTAGATAATGTAAGAAAATGAGTTAGTTTTGCAGATTATTCAGGTTTACAAAAAGAATTTATTCCTGAAAAATTTAGATAATATATATTAATTAATGCTAAATTATATAATATAAATATTTCGCAAGAGATATGTTAGGAAACTAGCAAATCTCTTGCTTTTTATTTTTCTTGCATATTATGAACAAAAGGAACAAAAAGAAAATAAAATGAGATTTATATAATCAATAATAAATTATATGCAATGACTTTTTCTGTAAATAAGACAATCAGTTTTTAAAACAAAAACAATATATAAGCATTTCTTAAAATATGCGTTAGAAAATAAAAGGACAAAACCAAATAACGTATTAAGTAAATAATAAGTAAATATTGTATATTTAATTGCACCAATTTTTAAGTACTTACTATTTAAGGTTTATTTTATTGAAGTTTGATTATTTTAATCGCAATCATCGTGAAACATTATAAATTCATCTTTTAAATAATACTTATAATTTTTTGACAAAACAACACCATAACCAATTAATTGTTCTAGAACATTTGACTCAAGAACAAACTCCTCAAGCTGTTTTGTAAAGTCTTTATTAATATTATTTATATCTTTTAATTCATGTGTAAATGAACTTGATAATTTAATATAACGATTTCACTCTGCTTGAATATCAAAAACTTTGTTGCATACATTACATCTATAGATTATTTCGTTATTTACATTGATGTTAGATTCTTTATATTCGTCACTAATTAATTTACTTTTGTAATATTGAGTAATTAACATCTCTTTTTGTCTGAGGATGTTTTTAAATTTATAAACATGTTTTTCTATTTGAGAAGATATCTCCAATCTAGATCTATAAACACTCTGTTGTAATTCTTCAGTATTTTCTTTTGCTTTTTTTGAAAAATTTGCAATTGCTTTATTTTTAGCAATAGCTGCTTTAAAAGACTCATCAAGGATATGAATTGATTCTTTTGATATATCTGAATTTATAGAAAAGATATCATTTTGAAATTGCCTATTCATATCTTCAAGTTTATCTTCTTGTTTAGCCAAATTAGATTCAATTTCTCTTTTTCTATTTCATTTATTAAATTTAATAACAAAGATACCTGAAACTATTGAAATCATTAAAGTAGCAAGTGCTGAAAATAATGTTATTCAATCTGAGGCAGTTAATGCTGTAAAGAGTGGGTTCATACTTTCCTCCAATTATATATATTGTATATGTAGTAGTTATTATGATTCTATAATTGATCCGTTATCTCCAAGGAAAATACGTATTTTCAAGTTCAATATTGATACTCTTGCTTTAATTGCATTGAATTCCGCTTTTTCTTTAACCATTATTCATTGAATTGCTTCAACACCGATTGGCTCATTTATAGCAACAGTTTTTGACTTATCATCATAAGATCAATCATATACTGTTATATCACTTAAAGTTGAAGGATCAATTCCAATGACTGCAATGCTTTTTATATCAGCTTCAGATTCTTCAATTCAACCTCAAAAGTTTTTTCTATTTGAATTATCAAACTCAAGACCAATTGATTCATCATGTTCTAAATAAGACCAGACAGTGTATTCAGTAGTAATTAAATCTCTAATATTATTTACGGGGTTAATTCCGTTTTCTAAAATAAAAAGAATATTAGAAATGTCAGTGTAAAATAAATAGCTTTTAACATCATTTTCACTTGTTATTCTTAATACTTTTTTTTCACCTGAATTTCTAAAAAATGATTTTTTGGTTACTTTGTTTTCTTTCATAATGTAATTATATCTAATAAAATTGGGGTAAATGTTTTATTAATAAACTATAATATATAAATAGACAAAAGAAGAGGAATTCATGGCATCAAACAAAATGGATAAAATTACATCTCGTGATGTTGATTTTTCACAATGATATACAGACGTAATTAAAAATTCAAACTTAATTGATTATGGACCAGTGAAAGGAACAACAATTTACAAGCCTTACGGTTTTGCTGTTTGAGAAAATATCAAAGGACTGTTTGATCTTGAATTTAAAAAATTGGGAGTGGACAATGTTTATTTTCCATTACTTATTCCAGAATCTTTAATGATTAAAGAAAAAAAACATGTTGAAGGATTTGCTCCAGAACTTTGAACAGTTACTCAAACTGGTAATACTCAGTTAGCTGAAAAATTATTTATCAGACCAACAAGTGAGGTTATGATTGCAGATCATTGAGCTAAAGAAATAAGATCTCATCGTGATCTACCATTGAAATATAACCAATGAGTAAATGTTATGAGAGCAGAAAAAACGACAAGACCATTTTTACGAGGTAGTGAATTTTTATGACAAGAAGGTCATACTGTTCATGCATATGAAGCAGAAGCTAAAAAAATGACAAAGGATATTTTAGATGTTTATTCTAAAATTTCTCGTGAAAAATTAATGATACCAGTTATTACTGGTGAAAAAACAGAGAATGAAAGATTTGCAGGAGCAGAAGCAACTTATACTATCGAAGCGATGATGTATGATGGACAAGCACTACAATCTGGAACATCTCATTATTTAGGTCAAAATTTTACAAAAGGTTTTGATATTAAATTCCAAAATAAGTCACAAAAAGAAGAACATGCTTATTCAACAAGTTGAGGAGTATCTACAAGAATTATTGGGGCAATTATTATGTCTCACTCAGATGATTTTGGTTTGGTACTACCAAGTGCTATAGCACCAATTCAAGTAGGAATAATTAAAATTAAAGATACAGACGAAGTTTTAAAAGCTACAAGTGATATAGTTTCTAAACTATCAAAAACATTAAGAGTAAATATTGATGAGAGTGATAAATCATTTGGATTTAAAATTTCAGAAGCTGAAATTAAAGGAATCCCGATTAGAATTGAAGTCGGACCACGAGACTTAGAAAATGGTTCAGTAACTATTTCAAGAAGAGATATAAGAAATAAAGTGTCAGTTAAATTAGCCGATGTTGAAAAATACGTTACTGAACAAATTAATGAATATGATAAAAATATATTTAATGTAGCAAAAGAACACTTAGAAAAAAGAATATACACAGCAGATACATTTGATGAATATCAAAATATAATTAATACAAAATCAGGTTTTGTTCTTGTACCTTTCTGTGGAGAGGTTTCATGTGAAGAAGATATTAAAAAGAAATCTTCAACAAATTCAAGATGTATTCCTGATGATGTAGAACAAGTTGAATCAAAATGTTTTAACTGTGGCAAATCAAGTAAAAATAAAGTTTATTTTGCTCGTGCTTATTAGGAGATAAAAAATGAAAGAATTACAAATAAAATCCAGTGATGGTAATTTATTGCACATCTATTTATGAGACAAAGTAGAAAATCTAAAGGGTGTTTTGCAAATTGTCCATGGTAGTTGTGAACACTTAGCAAGATATGATGAATTTGCTAACTACTTAAATGATCATGGGTGAATTGTTATTGGAAATGATCACCGAGGTCACGGTAAGACTGCTGCATTACAAAATCAACCATTAGGTTTTTTTGGGGAAGATCGTGGTTGAGCAAAGTTAGTAGAAGATACATTTGTTGTTAATAAATATATTAGTGAAACTTATGCAAATCTACCAATTGCAATGTTAGGTCACTCAATGGGAAGTTTTATCGCTAGAACTTATATAATACTTCATTCTAAAACAATCAAGGCAGTGATCCTTTCAGGAACTGCTTGATATTCAAATATTCAAATTAAAATGGCACGCCGTATGGCAAAAAAACATCAAAAGAAATTTGGTGCAACTCATATCGATGATTTTATTTATAACTTGTCATATAAGCCATTGAATAAAAAATATAAAAAATCAACAACAGGTGCTGATTGATTAAGTGTTGATCAAGATAATGTTGCTAAGTTTGTAGCCGATCCTTTATGCGGATTTACTTTCACTTCTTCTGGATTCAAGGATTTATTTTCTGGACTAATCTATAATCAAACAATGTCTAAAATTGAAAATATGGATAAGAATCTGCCAATTATGTTAGTTGCAGGTAAAGAAGATCCAGTTGGTTCATATGGTAAAACTGTAACTAAGACTTACAAGAAATTTAATAATCAAGGATTAAATGTTGATATGAAACTTTATCCAGGTGTTCGTCACGAAATTCTATTTGATATAACAAAAGATAAGGTTATGGAAGATGCTATGGCTTTTATAAATCAAGCAATTGAAAAACCAAAATCTAATACATAAAAGGCGTAATGCCTTTTTTTTGTTTAAGTTAGGTGTTAATTAAGTTATAATTTATAGGATAGCAAAGGAGTTTACATGAAGTTAAACACAAAAATCCTTGTGCACGCATATAAACATAACGGTTTGCTGTATAGAAGTTGAGCAAAACCAAAGGTATTTCAAGAAACTGATGAATACATAATTTTAAGTAATAATAATATATTAATTACAGAAAAGAATGGTAAAAAGTGAGTAACTAAAGACCCAGCGTTGTGAATATTATTTAAGGACAAATGATATAACATCATTTGTATGTTTAAAGATAACGGAGTTAACTATTACTGTAATATTGCTTCTCCTTATATAAATGAGGAAGGGACAATAAAATATATTGATTACGATTTAGATATACGAGTATATGAAGACATGTCATATAGAATCTTAGATTTAAAAGAATTTAACGATCATCGAATCAAATGAGAATACGGTCCAGAAATAGTCAAAATTGTTTGAGAAACAATTGATGAACTTAAAGAAATGATTAAAAATAAAGAAGGTTTCTTTGATCAAAAATTAGTCGCTGAATTATATGCTGAAAGTGCACAAAAGAAATAAGACTCAAACTGTTGTTTGAGTTTCTATTTTTTAAATTTAAAAAGGCAAAAAATAATTAAGTACACTAATATATTTACCACTTATTAACAAAGTCTCAAGTAGAATAAACATATGGAAAAATCACGTATTAGAAATTTTTCAATTATTGCACACATCGATCACGGTAAGTCTACACTTGCAGATCGAATTTTAGAATTAACTGGAGCAGTTGATAAACGTGAAATGCAACAACAATTATTAGATACAATGGATATTGAAAGAGAACGTGGGATTACAATTAAGTTAAATTCAATTCAGTTAAGATATACATCAAAATCTGATGGACAAGAATATGTTTTCCATTTAATTGATACTCCAGGTCATGTTGACTTTACATATGAAGTATCAAGATCCTTGGCAGCTTGTGAAGGAGCATTACTAGTAGTTGATGCTTCGCAAGGAATTGAAGCTCAAACTCTTGCTAATGTTTATTTAGCCATTGAAAATAATTTAGAAATTATACCAATTATTAACAAAGTTGATTTACCTGCTGCTGACCCAGAACGTGTTAAAAAAGAAATAGAAGATGTTATAGGAATTGATTGTTCTGATGCACCAATGATTTCAGCTAAAACTGGTTTAAATGTTGAAGATGTATTAGAAGCTATTGTTAAAAAAATTCCTGCGCCAAGAGATGCAAAAGATGAAGAACCATTAAAAGCACTTGTGTTTGATTCATACTATGATAAATATCGTGGAGTAATGGTTTCAGTTAGACTGTTTGCTGGACGTGTAAAAGTTGGAGACAAAGTTAGATTTGTTCAATCTAAAGCAGAATATGAAGTTGTTGAATTAGGAGTTAAAACTCCTTACGAAGTTAAAAAAGATTTCCTAGAAGCTGGTGAAGTTGGATGAATTGCTGCTTCAATAAAAACAGTAAGGGATGTTCATGTTGGAGATACTGTAACTCTGGTCGAAAATCCGACTTTAGAACCGCTACAAGGTTATAAAAAATTAAACCCAATGGTTTATTGTGGAGTATACCCAATTGACACAGCTAGATATAAAGATTTAAAAGAAGCATTAGAAAAAATTTCTTTATCTGATGCAGCTATTGTTTATGAGCCTGAAACTTCTCAATCATTAGGTTCAGGATTTAGATGTGGTTTCTTGGGAATGTTGCATATGGATGTTATCCAAGAAAGATTAGAACGTGAATATAATCTAGATTTGATTGCAACAGCTCCTTCAGTTATCTATAAGATTACTAAAACAAATGGAGTAGTGTTAGAACTAGATAATCCTGCTCAATTACCTGATCCTTCAACAATTAAAACAATTGAAGAACCATTTGTAAAAGCTACAATAATGACACCCGAAGCAAGTGTTGGTGATTTAATGCAGTTATGTCAAGAAAAACGTGGAATCTATATTGATATGGAAGTTATTGACGATACACGTAGAACATTGATTTATGAGATGCCACTGAATGAAATTGTCTTTGATTTCTTCAATAGACTAAAATCTATTTCAAAAGGTTATGCATCATTTGATTATGACTTTATTGGAAATCGAATTTCTAAACTGGTTAAAATGGATATCTTATTAAATGGAGATTTAGTAGATGCACTATCTACAATTGTTCATCGAGATTTTGCTCAAGGTCGTGGAAGTATTTTAGTGAAGAAACTAAAAGAAATTTTGCCAAGACAAAACTTTGAAATTCCAATTCAAGCTGCAATAGGTTCTAAAATTATTGCACGTGAGACAATTAAAGCTATGCGTAAAGATGTTACAGGTTATTTATATGGTGGTGACGTTTCTCGTAAGAAAAAACTTTTAGAAAAACAGAAAAAAGGTAAGAAACGTATGAAACAAATTGGATCTGTCGAAGTACCCCAAGAGGCCTTCATCGCTGTACTTAGAGTAGACGATTAGTGTATAATATTTGTAGTTATTTATTTTAAACTAAAGGAAAAAAATATGAGCAAAATTAATTTTGAAGAAGTTTCATTTCAAATTATTGCATTTTCTGGAGATGCAAAAGGAGCTGCAATGTCAGCCATATACCTTGCTAAAGAGGGAAAGTTTAAGGAAGCAGAAGAAAAATTATCAGAAGCTGATGGACATATGAATACAGCTAGTCATACACATATGGATATTGTTTCAGCCGAAGCAAGTGGTGAAAAATTCCAAATCCCAGTATTGTTTATGCATGCAGAAGATCAACTATTAAGTACACAAACAATTATGCTTTTAGCAAAAGAGTTTGTTGAAGTTTATAAAAAAATAGGAAATAAAATCACTAAAAAATAGTGATTTTTTTATTGAAAAATTTGTATGTTAAAATCATAAAAACATTTGAGGTTTACAATGGCAAGAGAAGAATATAAGTCAACAATTACCGATGTAAAACTAATTGAAGAATTTAATGCTGAATTTGAAAGTCTATCCAAACAATTTGATAAAAGAATTTATGGATCTGTAACTGAAGAAAGATCTCGAGCAAGTAAATTAATAATTAATCAAAAACTTAAAAAACCTGTTGAAGAAGTATTTAGTCAATTTTTAATAGATGCAGCTTATAGTATTCATACTAGTTTGAAGGCAGAGGATTTATATGAAGGCGGCTTTTATCGTACAAGTGGTAAAAGTAATAAGTTAATCACTAAAGTTTCAAAGTTAGAATTAAATAAAGAAATATCAATAATTTGATATGCAAACAATCAACAATTTATTAGATCTATCAAGTTTTACTCAAACAAAAAAAATACTGTAACTAATATTAAATTCTTTAATTTAGCAACAGGTATGACTTCAGTTGCAGGTTATTTAGAAAGACACTTGAGAACTGTTTATGCCAAACGTCAAAAAGTATCATTTGAAGTTCAAATTATGAGAACTCAAATGGCTCTTGGAATAATCCCAAAAGAAAAACATGAAGCTACAAACAAAAAAATAGTTAGATACTTAAAATATGCTGAAAATTTATATTAAAGAACAAATGAAAGAATTGAAAGAACAATTCCACAAATTCCAGATATAACTCCTAAAATAATTAAGATTAAACTTTTATGCGGAATTGTATATCGTCATTTGTTTTCTAATATCATTGCTATTAAAATGAATAATAAAAATATAGTTATTGGAATAAAAGTGAAATAGATTATGGGGTGCATACAATACCTCTTTATAAATGTAATTATATATTGTAAAAGTATATATATTTTAGTAAAGTAATAATGTATAAATAGGTAAAATATTTTTTTATATTTAATAAAAAAGGAAAATAAATATTATGAAGAAATTAAGAATCTTATTAGTATGTTCAGCTGGAATGTCTACAAGTATGCTTGTTAAAAAAATGCAAGACTATTGTCGTAAAAATGGATTGGATTATGAAATACAGGCCATGAGTTCAGCTATGGGTAAACCACAATTAGATCAATGAGATATTTGTTTAATTGGCCCACAAGTTTCATACATTGCAAACGAATTTAAAAGTGTAACAAAAATTCCTGTTGAAATTATACCTTCACAAATTTACGCGCTTGGAAAAGGTGACAAGGCAATTGAATTTACACACAAATTATTAGGAATTACAGTTTAAAAAAAGTTAATTTTAGAAAAATTAACGAGGAAATTTATGTCAGATAAAATGAACACAAATAACCTAAGACAAGAAAATCCTGAATCTTTTAAACAAAAGTCTAAAAGAGTAATGAATGAAAAAGTTATTCCATTCATGGGTAAACTAGGAAACCAAAGACACATGGGTGCTATCCGTGATGCATTCGGTACAATGATTCCATTAATTATTGCTGGATCAATTTCTGTGCTAATTAATGCAATTATTTTTGGTGGAGCTGGTTCAGGATATGTTTCTTTATTAGGTATGATAGCTTGGGCTTTTAATCCAGATTTGGACAAAGAGGGAGTAACTGCGTTACTTGCTGATGCGACAACTGGTTGAGGACAAACATCAACAATTATGGGACTAGCAATTGGTCATATCAACACAATCACAGTAGGAATGATGTCAATATATACAGCATTCTTATTGGGATACTTTATAGCAATTAGTAGAAATCATTCAAATCCAATTGTTGCAGGATTAACATCAATGGCTGGATTTGGATTGTCAACAATGGGAGAAATTGCTTTCTTTATGGATGCAAAAGGTCTTATTGCAGCCATAATTTTTGGACTCTTATGTTCGGAAATATTTATAAAACTTACTTCAGTAAGAGCGCTTAACATTAAACTACCTGATGGTGTACCACCAGCAGTTGGTAAATCATTTGCAGTGTTCTTGCCTGTAGCTATTACATTACTATGTGTAGCGGGGATTAATATTATTGTTTTTGCTCCAGCAGTAGTAACAGGTAATTTATATGTACAAGGTGGATCATCTTGAACTATTTCTCTTAGTGGTGATGATGGTCTTAAAGAATTAAACTCGTTAATTTTAGGAATAGAAAAAGAGGCATGAGTTGGAAATGAATTAGTTAGTTCTTTCTTAGAAATAGAATTTACTTCTTTTGATCAATTTACTGGATATGTTGATTCTTTATCAGTATCTGAACAATCAGTGATTGGTTCTGTATTGATGACAAGTTCAAATGGTGGGTCGCTTGCATTAGGTAACGCAAAAGGTCAATTAGTGGGATTTGATCAATTCACTAAATTGACAGCTATTTTTAAAGATGAACAATTCATTCTTTCAATTAACTATCAAGCAGTTAATCTAGGTTCTTCATCATTTGGAATGGCAGCAGCGATATTTCAATTTATATCATCTTGATTCTTAGGATTAGTAACTGGTGATTCAGGTATCTGAGTTGCTATATTATTCGTAATGGTTGTTTCATTCTTCTGATTTTTTGGAATACATGGGACAAACGTTATTGCAGGAGTATTTGATCCAATATTTTTAATGGTATTTGGAATTAACTCAGCGCTAGTCACAAGTTTAAATAGTTATGATGCAGCTTATGCAACAGGCGAAATGGGAATATTTGCTAGAGCATTCTTCGATGGATTTGCTTTCATCGGTGGAGCAGGAGCAACACTTCCATTATTATTAATGACATTAATGTTTTCAAAACGCCAAGAACTAAAAGAATTAGCAAAATATTCAACTCCTCCTGGCGTATTTAATATTAGTGAACCAGTAATATTTGGTTACCCATTAATATTAAATCCAGTATATTTATTTCCATTCATGTTTGCTCCTGTAGTAAATGTTGTGATTGCTTATATATTCATGAACATAGGAGCTGTCAAAGTACCATATTTAACAGCTCCGTGAACAGCTCCTTTCTTCTTATCATCTGTATTGATTACACTTGATATTAAGGCTCTGATTCCAATATTTATAATATTTGCAGTGGATATATTATTGTACTTACCATTTATATTATTAGACAACTTACTGTACTTCAAAAAAATCAGAGTAACTGATCCAGAATTGTATAAAGCAGAAATGCTTTACTATGTTGATCCAAATCATAAATTTGCAGTTGACACACAACACAAGTATGATGCTTTAATTAATAAGGGAGATACGATTGTTGACAATGTTGAAGTAAATACAGTATTTTGAGCAAAACGTATGAAACCAGAAGAACTGGAAAAACGTGTTGAAGAAGAAAAAACAAAAGCATTAGCTAAACAAAAACATTATGTTGAAAAAGCTGAAGCACTACGTACTAAACGTGATTCAATAGCAGTTGAAAAACACGATGCTTGAGCAATTAAAGCAAAGAAGAGAAAGGCTAAAAACAAAATGTTTGCAAATGATTTTGGAGATAAAGCAAAAAACTTATAAATAAAATAATTAATACTTAAATGAACCTTGGTTCATTTTTAATTTTTTATCACTAATTAAATTTTTATGGTAATTATTTCCAAATATGATATTATATTTTCAAGGAGAACTATAATGAAAAAAATTATGAGTTTATTAGCCATAACTAGTTTAGCTACTTATGGATCAGCTGCAGTATATTCGTTAAATACCAATTCAATGAATTATGCAAATAATAATTTAATTACAAATGTAGAACCTAATGTTAATAGAATCACAGGGTTGAGATCAAATAATATATTAAATTATGCGAAAACTATAATATTGGAAGATGTAGTAGTGCAAACTGAAACAGAAATTAATCTAAATAAAGTGAAAGACAAATTTGATGATGAACAGTTCGTTACAAAAACAATTTTAATGGAGTTAATGAAGGATAACAAAGGTAATAAAGATTTACAAATGATAATTAAATCTGTTAATTCAAACTTTGATGATTGAATAGTTGACTTACCACTACTACCAATAAATGAAGGTGAATCAACAACTGGCGATTTAACATTAATGTATGTAGGATCAAATAATGAATTTGATGGAGTACTTTTTATTAGTGATATTAAAATGAAAAACGAAAGTTCAATTGTAAAACCTGACATCAGTGAAGTTCTTGTGAATACACATGTTAGTGACATAGAACTGTTAACAGAAGAAGTATTAATTAATCAAATTTATTTAAATAATTTGGAAACTGGTTTAAGAAAAGATGATATTAAAATAACTAATATTAATTATGAATTTGCAATAGCAGAAGCCACAAAAGAATCTAGTTATTCAGGTAATGTAAAAATAACATTTGATGGCTTGTTTAATAATATATCAAAAATTGAAACTGATTCAAAAAGTGTTGCTGCATATAATTCAACACAATCGGATTTTTCTGAAAAAACATCAATAATTGATATTTCTTTGGGTAAATCAGAATTCTTAAAAACTTACAAATATATGGACTATAAACTTACAGGAGAATACAAAACAGATCATCACGGTAGTAAAACATTAGACGTTCAAAAACCTTCTAATAATAATTTTGAGTCATATAAGACTGATATAAATAAGGTTATGGATTATGAAACAATTAAATTGAATGGTGATACAAGTATTAATGTTTTTGAATTAAACTATAAAAACGTTAATCAAGAAAGAGCTTTGGGGCATGTTTCTGTTTCATGACTTGATGATTTTAGATTAGAAATAAAACTAAGGGTTGATGTTTGAGTTTATGCAACAGCATGAAATGCAATGTGAGCTAGAGCTTCAGCAAAAATGACTATGATGGATATAGTATTTAGTTAATATGACAACAAAAAAATATAATTTGCTTTTAAATGTTTATACGTTTAACATGACAAAAATTTTAAAGAGTAAAGTATTTATATCTATATTTACTTTATTTTTTGTTTTAAATGTATCATTCATGATTTTCTTTTCTATTTCAAGTTCAAACTATTCTCGACTTGGGATGGGAATGTTTGTCATTATAGCTAATATTGTTGGAATTGGTTTTATATTTATTTTTAATTTATATAGTTTTATAAAAATGTATCTTGAAGATGAAACTAATGGTATTCATGGATTAGAAAAAAGAATGGGTGTCTCTAATTTACAGATATACATTATGAGGCTTTTTTCTAATAAAACATTTATCTTTTTTTGGATAGTTATATCATTTGTATTATTTTTAATGATAAACTCAATTTTTAGTGAGCAATATTCATCTTATATATTAGAAAACTTAACAATTGGGTTATTTACTCAAGTTATTTTTGACTTTATGATAACTGCATTAATATCCTTAACATTATTGGTTAAAAGTGTAAAACTAACTTCCATTTTAGTGTCATCAATTTCAATATTATTTATGTTATTTCCAATAACAGGATCTGTTCAATTTATAATGACTCCACCTTCAGCATCAGAAATATGAACTAATAATCCACCCGAAGTTTATAAAAAACTTACAAAAAATGAAAATTATTTTATATCTAAATTAGTAAAAGAATATAAAAGTAATGAAGTCATGTTTATTGTGAATGAGAATGACGGATCTTTGAAATCAAATATATATACAAGAGATATTTACAAAGGTGGGCTTATATTAAATTATCCAGATGTATTTGAAAAAATTAATAATGAAGGAAAATATCAATATGAATTACATTTTGAAAACTATGAAAATTCACTTACATATAAGTTTTTCAACTCATTTCAAGAAAAAATCGGAGTTGAAAATTACGGTTCAATTGATAGTAATTTTTTAATAGGGCAAAGAAAAAGTGATTGGTCAGGTAAGGGCCAACTAAAAGATGTCATTGATATTTTAAAAAATAATAAAAATAATTTCAAAGATATTATTAGTCCAGATGAGGTTGAAAACTTAGCTGAAGCAATTTCATATACTTATAATTTTTATCCGTCCGTATATTCAAAATTTGGTGCAACAAACTTGATGTCAGGAGTATTTAGAAATATAGACAGTGAATCTATTAACCAATATAGGACAGGAAGTGCTGGTATACAATTATTTGCAGCAGTATTGAATATATTAATGTCTGAAGTTTTTCATGAAAATGAATATAGCTACAATGACATGTTAGAAATCAATAATTTATATAATGAAAGTCAAAAAAATCAATTAAAAATTCAATATTTTTCTAATCCATTTACGCATTTATTATTGACATCAATTCTTTCAAACTATAAAGCTGATTATTACACAAATAGATTTAACACAACATTATCTCCGTTACCAATTTCAAATAATACAATTGGTGCAAAACCAATTTTTGAAAAAATTGAAAATGAAAAAGAAATAAAATATAAAATTGTTAATTTAGAATTTCAAAAAAATAAGATAAATGTTGGATTGATATACTTATGATGAATTTTGATTTCTTCTTTGGTATTCACATTTTCAGCGTATATTTTTCTTAAAAAAATGAATATTTAGGTAGGAGGAAATATGGAATTTAAATTTAAAAACTTTACAAAGTTATTCAAAAACGGGAAAGGTATTGAAAATATAAATATAGATGTTAAGAGTGGTGAGATTTTGGGTTTAATTGGAGATAATGGCTCAGGAAAATCGACATTTATAAAATCTATATTTGGTGAATATACAAGACAAACGGGTGAAATAATAATAGATAACAAAATAATTGACAAAAGCGATTTGGGAACATTTTCTCTTTTTCCAGACCAAAGTATTTATCCTCAAAATATAAGTATTTTTGAGTTTATAAAATATACATTAAAATTATCAGGAGCAAACAAAAAAACTATTAAGAAATCTGTAATAGAGGCACTTGAAAATGTTAACCTAATTGACTATAAAAATAAAACATTCAAAGAATTGTCAGCAGGTATGCAAAAAAGGGCATTACTTGCAAACGCATTAATTACAAATCCTATCATTTTATTCTTAGATGAACCTACTGCAAACCTAGATGTTAAAACAAGAATTCAATTTTTAGAAATTTTATCCGATTTAGCAAAGGTTGGTATAGCTATTGTAATCACAAGTCATCTAATCGATGAACTGGCGAATTTAGTTGATAAATTGGCCATATTAGATAATGGGAAATTGACATACTGTGACTATACAAATAATGACGAAGAAAGCATAAAAGATTTATACATTAAATATAGTGAAAATATAACAGGATCAATTAATGTATCAAAATTTGTAAAAAATAAATTTGAAAATGATTAATGGGTGTAATGAACTTTTGGCTCATTTTTTTATTTGCCATTAATGATAAAATTAATATAAAGAGGTATTTATGGAAAAGAAAAAAATAGGAATAAGCATTTATCCTGATAAAGCAAAACTGCAAGATACAAAAGATTATTTAGATCTTGCAAAAAAATACAATTATGAAATTGTATTTGTAAGTTTTATTCATTTAAAAAAAGATGCAAAAGAAGAGTTAAACACAGTTATTGAAGCAATTAAATATGCCAAGTCACTTGGATTTTATATTTTAGCTGATGTACACTTCCCATCATTAGAAATGTTGGGTGTACCAATTAATGATTTTAGAAAACTAAAAGATATGGGAGTTGACAGTGTACGCTTTGATTCTCCTGCAATGGCAAGTGATTTAGCTGCTTTAACTCACAATGATTACGAATTAGACATTCAATTGAATATGTCAAACAATGATTCATTAATTGATAATGTATTGGACTTCAAACCAGTACTTACAAGATTGCAAGGGGGTCATAATTTCTATCCACAAAAAAATACTGCAATAAGTTGAGATTTCTTTGTTGAAGCAACAAAAAGATATACATCTAAAAACTTATCAACATTAGCCTTTATTGGTTCACACAATGGTAACCAAGGACCAGCTGCTGTAAACAAGGAATTGCCTACACTTGAATTTTGTAGAGACCTACCAGTTGAGAGCCAAGCAAAAGTATTGTTCTATTCAAATACAATTAATAATGTTTTATTTGGAAATGCATTTGCTAGTGAAGAAGAACTAAAAAAAGTTTCAGAACTAGATAGAGAAGAAATTACTTTTACTCTTGACTGAGAAAAATCAATTACAAAAGAAGAAAAAGAAATAGCAAATTATAAAGAGCACTTTAGACGCGGTGACATTACTGAATTCTTTATTAGATCAACAATGTCACGTGTAATATGAGCATCTTCTGATATAAAACCTCGAGACAAAAAGTCTACTTATAAAAGGGGAGATGTTGTTATTGTAAATAACAATGGAGCAAGTTATAAAGGTGAACTACACATTATCTTAAAAGATGGTTATGTTGATGAAAACAATCAATACAATCAAATTGGAAAAGTGAGAACTGGAGAATTATTCTTGATGAACTTTGTAGAACCTTGATCAAGATTTAGATTAAATTAAAAAGTTGGTTTATGTTGTTGATACAAAATAATAAGTATAATTTATTCTTTTTTAAATAACTAACAACAGTTTCCAGTATATACAATTATTTTAATAAAGGAATTTAAATAATGAATTATAAAATTTTAGATAATGATTTTAACTTAAAGTATGATGGAAAAATAGTTGAATATAATACAAAATATTATAGATATAGAAAAGCTCGTAAAACCAATAAAAAGGAAGGGTATTTTGTTGCATTTTGAGAAAAAGAAAACAAAATCAACGTTCCCTTTAATTCAAAAATGGATTATGATGGATTTATTATTTATATTAAAGACAAAAAACTTGAGGGATTTTTTGTTTTTTCAAAAGACTTTTTAGTTGAAAACGGCTATTTAAAGAGTGAAAAATTTAATGGAAAAATGGGATTTAGAGTTTATCCAATCCAAACAGACACAATGAATGAAACTGCTATTAAAACTTACAATACCACAAAATCATTTTTTAAAATAATATAATAAATAATTGAAAAGTAGCTTTGCCTCACAAATATAATTTGAAAGTTTATAATGAAAATAGAGGTGTCATACAAACTACTAAACCAGAGACAATTATATTGCTTACATTAAAAATTTAAAAATTGCAGATCAAAATAATGATGTTATGTAAAAGAAAACTTTAAATTATTTTTAATATTTAATTGCATGATGACTATTTATTTGGGATTTAATGAACTAATCCAACTTTTTAATTTAAAGAGAAAGTGCAATTGATAATCCCAAAAATAAAATCATTAATAAAAAACAAACTAAAAATGAAAAACCAATAATTTGTTTTTTGTAATACATTGGTCTTTGTCTTTGCTTATCTAAAAATCTGACAACCATTCAAATAATAAATGGTGCGCAAAAAGAAATTGCTCCTAAAATAATAAGCACTTGAATCATAAAAACCTCATTAATTAAATTATATCAATGAAAGTCTTTTGTAATCAATTAGTTATAACTATAATATTTATATGAAATTAAAAAAACAACTTAGTTACGGCGGAAAGTTAATCGAATACTTTTTAGAAATTAAAGATCAAAAAAGTATTCGATTAAGAATTGATAATCAAAAGATTATTGTTTCGGCTCCAGTATATTCACAAGACTGACAAATTGAACAACTGATTTATAAGAATATTAAAAAAATTCTTATGATGGTTGAAAATCAAAAAACAAGATATCCATTTATTATTGAAGGAAATATATTAAAGATTAAAATTTTTGGTGAGTATAAAGATTTCGAAATAATTAATACAAATATAACTGCATCAATTAAAAACAAAAATGTCGTAAAGATGTATGATAATCAAGATGAGTTTATTAGTAATACATATAAAAGGCTATCAATTTTATATTATGATTTTTTTAAAGATAAATTATTATATTGATCTAAAAAGAATGAATTAGATATTAAAAACTTATCAGTTAAATTAATGAAATCAAGATGAGGTGTATGTTATCCAGAACTTGATAAAATTATATTGAATACAACTTTAATCCATTATCCAATTGAATGTATGGATTATGTTATTAACCATGAACTAGCACACACAATTCATAAAAATCATTCAAAAGATTTTTGATATTTAGTAGAAAAAAACTATCAAAACTATAAAGAAGTATCGAAGTTATTAAAATAGGAGACATATGGCATTTTGAAGCAAGTCTAAGACACAAAATTACAGTAAAACAAACATTGATGAGTATTTTATCGAATGGACTAAAAACGAGTCTGAGAGAGTCATATATGATACGTCTATTGTAAAAGTTATAAATGATTCATATGAAAAATCTTTAAATGCACTTCTTTCAAAACAAAGAAGCGCATTTATAAATAAATCATTTAGTAAAGAAATTAAAATTATGGGAATCAATGAATCTTTTATTACTGTTCCTGGAGCCACTCACTTTTTAAATATTCAAGCTGAACTATATTCAACATATGATGCTTTATTAGCACAACTAACATTGGTTGCCCTTAAAAAGTATGGGTACTTATGTATTAAAAAGTTTTATGAAATAGTTGATGATAAATTTGAGAGATTTGATACATCTGAAAGAATGATTCAAAGATATATTGGTATAGCAACAACTGAGATTATTAATGGGTATGAAAATATTATTAAAAAGTCTACAATCTATATAAATCAAGCAATAGATGAAAATCTAATTTTAGAATTTTTAGATTTAGGTTTAAATGATTCGTTTTATTTTTCTCGTGTTTTAAAAGAATCAACTGAACTTACATTGTCAATGGTTGATTATAAAAATGAATATGGACAAGATAATACGTTTATTCAAACAATTGGTTTAGAATCTACATTTGAAAACATTGATGATTTTGTTGAAAAGACTCAAACAGTTTATATGGACAATTCAGTTGAAAACGCTTTGAAAATGTTTGGACTAACTTCAACTTCTGACTCTAATGAATTAAAACAGGCTTATAGAAAACTTGCAAAACAATATCATCCTGATTTAAATAAAGATGCTGATGCAAATATAGTTATGCAAAATATCAATATCCACAAAGCAATACTTGATGAGTATTTTGGAGAATAATTAGGAGCGACACATGGACTTGACATATGTAAGAAACAGAGACTTCTGAGAAAAAAGAAGTATAAACATCATTAAAACTGAATTACTATTCTTGCATGCAACTGCAGAGTACAGACATTCGTGAATTATAAATTTTACATATGATGCCGTGAACTTTTGAAATGAATCAGATTCTATTGAGCAATTTGAAAATAAACTGACAATTTCATTTAACAACTATGTTTTAAAAAATGTTGATAACTTTGAAAGAATTACTGAACTTGAAGATACATATTCAAAAATCAAATCAACAACTTCAGTTTTTAGAATGTTCTTAGATGAGTTGGAAAATTACTTCAACAAAATAAGTTCAGAAAAAGAAGAATTAGTCTTTGATATATTAGCTTCACATTTGGTAACTTTGCATGAGCAAACTAAAGCATACTTTGGAGCTGTTTCATTAAATCAAGCAGTTGATTCAGAAAGTTTTAGAATGTTAACTTCATTTTATAATAAAGTAGTTCCTCAAACTGATGTAATAGCTGGAGAACTTGTAGATCTAATGTATGACATATTAAATTGAACAGTTAGTCTTTATGGAGAATTATTAGATTTACAAGCAATGACAAAAAAGCAAGATTATCATGCTGAAGTAATTTTAAATTTTGCTAGAGAAACTGGGACAGGAATCTATTTCTTCTTGTACTTTGCTGAAAGTATATTAGATGAATTTGATATTGGTGAAGAAAGAATTGATGAGTTATTAGAATATGAAAATGAAAAATGAAATGAGATTAGAGGTTCTGAAAATATCGATAACATAAAAACACATTTATTAAATAACTAATATACAATTATTATTAAATACATTATCAATCAAAACCAGGAGTAAACATGAAAAAAATTATTAATATTGCAGTTATTGCTCACGTTGATGCAGGAAAATCAACTTTAGTAGATGCATTCTTAAAACAATCAGGTGTCTTTAGAGATAACCAAGCAGTTGTTGACCAAGTTATGGATTCAAACGACCAAGAAAGAGAACGTGGGATTACTATTTATTCAAAAAACTGTGCAATCGAATATAAAGATTACAAAATCAACATAGTTGATACACCCGGCCATGCCGACTTTTCTTCAGAAGTAGAACGTATTATGAAAACTGTAGATACAGTTATTCTATTAGTAGATTCATCAGAAGGACCAATGCCTCAAACAAGATTTGTACTTTCAAAAGCTCTTGATTTAGGTTTAAAGCCAATTTTATTAATTAACAAAATTGATAAGCCAGATCAACGTGCAATGGAAGTTGTTGATGAAGTTCTAGAATTATTTATGGAACTTGATGCCAATGACGAGCAATTAGAATTTACAACAATGTTTGGAATTGCTAAAAGAGGAATTGTTCAATCATCAATGGAAGAAGAATCAAAAGACTTATCTCCATTATTTGAACAAATTATCAATGAAGTCGGAGCTTATCCAGAATCAAAATCTAAAGAAGATACAGCATTACAAGTTTCTTCATTAGGTTATGATTCATTCATTGGTAGATTAGGAATCGGTAGATTATTTCAAGGATCTTTAAAAGAAGGCCAAACAGTAAGTATCGCTAAAAATGATGGTACAACTACTCGTGGAAAAATTAACAAATTATTTGTTTATCAAGGTATGGCTAGAGTAGCTGTTACTGAAGCACAAGCTGGAGAAATAGTTGTTGTTTCAGGAATTGATGAATTAACAATTGGAGACGTAATTTGTGCTTCAGATAAATTAGTTAAAATGGCTCCAATTTTGGTTGAAGAACCAACAATGTCAATGAACTTCTTAGTTAACACTTCACCATTTGCTGGTAAAGTGGGAAAACTTTTAACAACAAGAAATATTAAAGAAAGATTAGATAAAGAATTAGAAGTTAACGTAGGGTTACGTGTGGACGCTTTATCTGAATCATCAGCTGATGGTTTTAAAGTATTTGGTAGAGGTGAACTTCACTTATCAGTTTTAATTGAAACAATGAGACGTGAAGGTTTCGAACTAGGAATTTCTAGACCAGAAGTAGTTTTCCATAAAGATGAAAAAGGTAATAAAACAGAGCCTGTTGAAAGAGTTATTTTAGATGTTCCAACAGAATACCAAGGTACAGTAATTAATAATTTAAATTTAAGAAAAGGTATCATGATTGATATGGATTCTAATGGTATACGTGACAAAATTACTTTTGAAGTACCTACTCGTGGACTAATTGGATTTAAATCAGAATTTGTTAATGAAACTCGTGGTGAAGGTATCATGGTTAAATCATTTAAGGCTTATGAAGAATACAAAGGAAAAATACCTGCTAGAAAAAATGGAGTTATGATCTCTATGGCTGATGGTGTTACATTACCTTATGCTTTAAGTAACTTAGAAGAACGTGGAACTCTATTCTTAGGACCACAAGTTCAAGTTTATGAAGGTATGATTGTTGGATTGCATTCAAGAGCAAATGACTTAAATGTTAACCCAACAACTGGTAAAAAACTAACTAATACACGTTCATCAGGAACTGATGAATCAACTAAATTAACTCCTGCAAGAAAATTTACTCTTGAAGAAGCATTGGAATTTATCGAATGAGATGAATGAGTTGAAGTTACTCCAGTTGACGTTAGATTAAGAAAACGTTGATTAAAAGAAAACGATAGAAAACAACACAGATACGATATGAAATAATCTTTATAGATTATTTTTTTATTTATATAAAAAAATGATTTGAAGATTTTCTCTTTCTTTAAAATTTATTATATTTTTTCAAATAGTATAAAATTAATATATGAAAAATTTTATGGAAACAACAAATCAAAATAAATGAATTATATTAAAGGACTGAAAATTTTGATTTCAATTATCAATTGCTATTTTAATTCTTGTAGCACTATTAACAGATTATATGGATGGAATGATAAACATAGCAACCAAATTTACTGATCCAGATAGCGGTCTAAACATGTGGCAAATTTCAAATGGAAATTTAAATGGTTATGATTATGCTGGATTCACAATATTTTATTTTACTTTCTTCACATCTCAATCAAATATTTTTGTAATACTTTGATGTTTAATATCAGTAATAAAATGAAATAAAAAATCTATAACTGACAATGATTTGCTAACTTATGCAATCGCAACTTATATAACAATTACTATGTTGATATTTCAAACAATGTTATTTCCCTTATCATTCATAAAAAATAGTGAAGGTGAAATGGCAATATCATCTTGAAGATTTATAAATTGATTCACTCAAGAATCACTTCATTTAATTGGACCATTAATGTTTATTATTTTTGTTTTAATTGTTAGACAAAAATCATCAACTATTGATACAAAAACATTAGTAACTAAAAAAATATGAGTAAGCTTTACATACCCATTGATTTGAGGAATTGGTGAATTAATTCGTGGTGAATTTTATTATCAATCAAATAGACCAGTAGGTACACAATATCATTACTTCTTTATGAATATTCATTTAAATGGAGGTGAATCGGGTTATCCAATCCCAGGTTTATCAATCCCTGGAATATTATGATTCATTATTGCAATTTTATTTATACTTGCAATTGCTTTAGGATTCTTCGTTTTATATAACTTTATTGTCAATAAAAGAACTCAAAAACAAAATGTTATCGCTTAAGATAACATTTTTAAGTTCTCATAAATAGCTAATTTTTTTTACTAATAATTTGAATAAATACTCAAAATAGGCACAATTTTGTTTACTTATTGTCTAAAAAGCATTTATTTGTCTAATTACATTTTTTCTAGTTTATAAAAATGTAATGGAAATTGTTTCAAAGGCAGGTATGAAGGTGGTGTGTATGAAATATTTTAAGCTTAATCAGTGCTTTAGTTTACACATTTGTTTCAAATTTACGTTTAATTTGTGAATGTTATTATAGTTCTATAGTCTAGTATTAGAGAATTTAATAAGCAAAAGAGCAATCATTTGAAGCCAAATTAAATATTGACTATTGATAAAAACTCAAAAAAATTGCTGTGACTATTTTCTTATTTATTAAAGAGTAAAATTTGGCTTATTTTTATCTTCCCAGTTGTCAGCACCCAAATCGAACATTAAATAGTATTTAACCTTAGAAACGTTTCAAATACTTAAATCTTGATTAAAAGTAGTTGATGACATAAATATTTGAGACATATCAATCACATTTGATGTATTTCAGTTAGATATATCTTTGTTGAAGTTAGGTGTATTTAAAAACATGCTACCCATATTTGTTACATTTGATGTATTTCAATTTGCTATTAATCCATTGAAATTTATTGCTCCAAAAAACATACCATACATATTTGTTACATTTGATGTATTTCAACTGTCCAGGCTTTGATTGAAAGTCTCGGCTCTAGAAAACATACTACTCATATTTATTACATTTGATGTGTCTCAATCATCGATTTTTTGGTTAAAATTAGATGCTGCAAAAAACATTTGAGACATGTCTGTTACATTTGATGTATTTCAGTTATTTAGACTTTGGTTGAAAACTTTAGCATTAGAAAACATGCTGGCCATATTTGTTACATTTGATGTATCTCATTTAGATATGTTATTATTGAAGCTAAATGATGAGTTAAACATTTCTGCCATATTTGTTACATTTGATGTATTTCAATCACCAATGTCTTGATTAAAGTTTACTGTTGAATTAAACATGTGAGACATATTTGTTATATTTGATGTGTCTCAATGTTGAATACCCTCTACTTTGTTGCTTTTCAAACTTCTAAATGAACTAGTTAAATCTGTGATTCCTTTTGGGAGATCCCTAGGCACTTTTTTTACATTTTTTGGAAACAAAATAGCTTTACCATTATGATTTCCAATTTTAATAATTTCTTCTGTATTTAAATCTGTTAAATCTAAATCAGTTGTACTTTTTCTATTACCGTTTTGGTCAATATAAATTGTTGTCTTTTGTTCTACTTCATTATTTTCAGATATATTAAAACTTTTTGGATTATTGTTTATATTTTGATAATTAATATTTTTATTTAAAATTTCAATACTGGTAACAGTTGAACTTGTCAATGTCAAAAATCCTAGTATATATACTAATTTTTTCATAATTATTATCTCCTTTAATATTTTTATTATATATAAATATAATAATAATTTATCAAATAAATTTATTAGTTGAGAAATTATTATTAAAATAATGATAGAAATATAAATAGTGGATAAAATATTATTAAGATAGACAAATAAATTATTAGTATGTAGTTAATAATTTCCAACTTTGGTGAAAGGTTTTTTATTTTAAAGTTATAATTAATCTATTAACAAAGGAGTTATACACATGAAAAAAACATTACACGATGTTAAAGTTGAAGGTAAAGTAGTTTTAGTTAGAGTTGATTTTAATGTTCCAATTAAAGATGGAGTTATTACAGAAGACAACAGAATTAAATCAGCAATTCCAACAATTAAACATTTAATTGAAAAAGGATCAAGAATTGTTTTATTCTCACATTTATCAAGAATAAAAGAAGAAGCTGATAAGGCTAAAAAATCTTTAGCACCTGTTGCTAAACGTTTGGGAGAATTATTAAAAAAAGAAGTTAAATTCATTTCTCAAACACGTGGAGCAGAATTAGAAACAGCTATTAAATCATTGAAAGCAGGTGAAATTGTTGTAGTTGAAAATACACGTTTTGAAGATGTTGCCAATGGTGAAGTAGTAAAATTTGAATCAAAAAACAATGCTGAATTAGGTAAATATTGAGCTTCATTAGGTGAAGTATTTGTAAATGATGCATTTGGAACAGCACACAGAGCTCACGCTTCAAATGTAGGTATTGCATCAAATATCTCTGATAGCTGTGTTGGGTTCTTAGTTGAAAAAGAATTATCAGCTTTAGCTGCTGGTATTGATAAACCAGCTAAACCATTTGTAGCAATTATTGGTGGAGCAAAAGTTTCAGACAAAATTGGTGTAATTGATAACTTATTAAAAAAAGCAGACAAAATCTTAATTGGTGGAGGAATGGCATATACATTCTTTAAAGCTCAAGGTCACAATATTGGTAAATCATTATGTGAAGAAGATAAAGTTGCATTAGCAAAAGAATACTTAGCAAAAGCAAATGGAAAAATCATTTTACCAATTGACTCAGCTAACAATACAGATTTTAAAGATTCAAAAGCAACATTCTCAGGAGTAGATCTTCCAGATGATGTAATGGGACTAGACATTGGTCCTAAATCAATAGAACTATTTAAGAATGAATTAAAAGGTGCAAAAACTGTAGTTTGAAATGGACCAATGGGTGTATTTGAAATGGAAAACTTTAAAGTTGGAACAGTTGGAGTTTGTGAAGCAATTGCAAACTTAGATGGAGCATTCACACTAATTGGTGGTGGAGATTCTGCAGCAGCTGCAATTCAATTAGGGTTTGCTGATAAATTTACACACATCTCAACAGGTGGTGGAGCATCATTAGAATATATGGAAGGAAAAGTCCTACCAGGTATTGAAGCTATCAAAAACAAATAATAATTGAATTTATTATTTATAAAAAAACTTGGTTAACTCCAAGTTTTTTTAATTACCTATTGTCATGAGTAATACATATTTAATAAAATTGGAGTAAATAATAAAGGTTTAATAGATTAAAATTAATTTATTAATAAAAGGAAAATAAATATATGAAAAAGCAAACTTGATTTATTACTGGAGCAAGTAAAGGATTTGGACAAATTCTAGTAAATAAGTTATTAGAAAAAGGAGATAGAGTTGTTGCTACCTCTCGTAATATGAATTCATTTAAAGATATTGATAATGATAATTTTTTAGGATTAGAAATTAAAGATCTTACAAACGAAAAAAGTATAATTGAAGCTTTTAAACAAACTATAAATAAATTTGGAACAATTGATGTACTTGTTAATAATGCTGGTTACGGTATTTTTGGTGCATTTGAAGAAGTAACTGATAAAGAAATTAGAGACTTATTCGATGTAAACGTTTTTGGAACATTTAACACAATTAGAAATGTACTACCAATTATGAGAAAAGCAAATAAAGGAAGAATTATAAACATAAGTTCAAGTTATGGATTTGTTGGTGATAAATATTGAGGGGCATATAATGCAACAAAATTTGCAATTGATGGACTATCAGAAGCTCTTAGCTTAGAGTTAAATCAATTTAATATTAAATCGACGTCTATAATGCCGGGACCATTTAGAACAAACTTTTTAGATAATTCTTCACTTAGCGCAGTTGTAAAAGAAGGCCCATATAAAAAAGAAATAACAAAAATGAATGAACTATGAGCTGAATGAAACGGATCACAAGCAGGTGATCCATATAAAGCTATGGATGCATTAATTAAAATTGTAGATGAAAATTTAGATGTTGATCATATATTCTTTGGACAGCATGCATATAATACAGCTGAACAAAGAATTGAAAAGTGAAAGCAAGAAATGAAGAATTTTGAACATATTGGTAAAGACCTTGATTATTCAAAATAATTAACTTTATAATTATAAAACTTGATTTATCAAGTTTTTTATTTTGCTAAAATTAGTAATATAAAAATGGAGATTTATGATTAATTACTTAAAAAATATTCCAGAAATCTAATTTTTAAAAGATGAAAATAGTAAAGAGTTTTCTGAAAATCCGTGTAGATTTAAAAAACTTTTTAAAAGAGAATTTGAATTTAATTTTGAGTTTAAATCAAAGTTTGTTTTCAAAGATGGTTATATTATATTTGATTGAAAAAAATGAGAATTTGATATGACTACAGAAGAATTTAATTTTGAATTCCAGAAAATTCAAAATTAAAATTAGAATTGAAACTTCTGAATACTTATGTTTCAAAGATTTTTAAAAAGCACAAGTTATAAACAAATAGACTATAAAAAACTTATTTTAGAGATTCCATAAAGTTCGATTGTTTACAATAAACTAAACAAAACTGAAAAAAAGGTGAATATTTAATAAAAAATTTTTTTTGTAATCAAATAGAATTTTAAAAACATTAAATGGACACTATAATATTTCTGTTAATAATCTATATTAATGAAAACAACTTTAAGAGTTGTTTTTTTATTTGATAGGTTATCCATTAATAAAGAATATAATAAAGATATGATAACAATTTATTAAGGAGATAATATGTCAGAAGCAAAAAGTTTAAAAATCAAATTACACAATGGTATAATGATGCCTCAAGTTGGTTTTGGAACTTACAGAATTCAAGACCAAGCAATTGGTGTAAAAGCTATTGCTCATGCAATTAACAGTGGATATGAACTATTAGATACTGCAGATATTTATAGAAATCATCACATTGTAAGAGAGGGTATAAAACAATCTAATAAAAATAGGAATGAATTATTTATTACAACTAAACTATGACCAGTTAGCAAGGATATAAAAATTTATAAAGATGATTTTGGAGTATTTTTAAAACAACTTGATACAGATTATATTGATTTATTAATAGTTCATTGACCTTTACCGTTTGGTAAGGTTGCGTATGAAGCAGCTGAACAACTTTACAAAGAAGGCAAAGTAAGGGCAATTGGGGTATCTAATTACAATAAAAAACAATTAGAAGAATTAATCTCGTCAGTAGAAATTAAACCAATGGTTAATCAAATTGAATTAAATCCAAACGCAATCAGACAAGACGTAGTTGATTTTGCTAAAGCAAATGATATTGCAATTACTAGTTGACAAACAATGATGGAAGGAAAAGTATCTGAATTAGAGCACTTTGTAAAACTTTCTCAAAAATATAAAGTTGATTCTCCAGCTATTGCTTTGAAATGAGCAATACAAAAAGGAATTGCAATTATTCCCAAATCAGTAACACCTTCAAGAATTGAAACAAATTTAAATGACTTAGCTCTTTTTAAATTGACAGAAGAAGAAATAGAAATGATAGATAACTTATCAACTGAAAAAGGAATGAATGTAGATTCAAATAACTATATTTCTCCAACTCCAGCAACTGAACGAGTTTTTTAATATTGGAGCAAACAAAATAATCATTAAAGATAACTATTAGTTATCTTTTTTATTTATGAATCAAACTCAAAAAATTTTGAAGTTATAATATTATGAGGTAAATTATGATTAAGAATTTTTTAGGATATAAATTAACGACTTTACAAACAACAGTCAATGAATTTAAAAATACAAGTAGCTACACATTATTAAAGTTAAATGAGACTATCTTTTTTCCAACTATTGCTGGACAAGTTTGTGACTTAGGATTTGTTGTTCACAATGAACAAAAATATGCAATTTTGGATTTACAACTTGTTGATGATGAGGTCATACATAAAGTTGAATTAATCACAGATTTAGTAGTAGGTGATTCAATTGTATGTGAGTTAAATATTAAACATCGCAATTTTGTAAGTGCAAACCATACAGCAGCTCATCTATTTTATGACACAGTTATTGAAGATTTCCCTGATAGTCAAGGTCAAGGATATTTTAATAATGAACGTACAATTCGTTTAGATATGTCTATAAAACAAAAAATTGATAGTAAAGAAGTTGCTAAAATCACAAAGCGAGTAATTGATAAAATTGGTAAAAAGGCTCAAAAGATTGAACTTTTTACAACCAAACAAATAGCTCAAAATGAATGAGGTTTATCAACTGATTTCAATGAGAAATCATTGGGAGATGACGTTCGTATTGTTAGGTTTGGTGATATCTCTACCCAACTTTGCAGTGGTACTCATATTAATAACACTAGTGAAATTGAACTATTTTGTATTTTTTCAATTGAGAAAAAAGGTAATAATATTTATCGTTTCTATGCAGCTACTACAAAAGAAAATTTAGATAAGGAAGTAAAACTTCAGCAAGCTGAACAACACGCAGAACTTGAAATTTTAATGAATAAATATAAAACAGCTAAAATTAAAAGTTCAACTGTTACTAAGTTATTAGAAGAATGTCAGTTGAATTTAAAAGAATATAAAATTATTTTATGAAAAGAAAATCTTTCAAAATTAAAAATTACAGTAAATGATCTTTTAGTTGAGCATGACAAAAAACGTAGACAACAATTAATTAATAAGTATATTAATGTTAAATTTGAAAATAAAGAAGATATCAACTATGCATCAATTAATGATGATGAAATTTCTATAAAAGATGCACAGCAAATTGCAGATATTATCTTAAAAAATAATCCTAATAGTGTTATTGAGTTCATTAATCTTAAAGATAAAACATACTTATGTAAAAGTAACTCGATACGTTCTGCAATAGAAATTATGCAAAAAAAAGAATTTAATGTCAAAGGTGGAGGAACACCAAAAGTTGCTCAAGGTAAAATTATTAATTAATAGTGAAACATTAATTTTTATTTCAATTAATAAGAAGATAAATACCTTAATAACTAGAATCAGATTGTTTTTGGTTTTAAGGTATTTTTTATGTCAAAGAACTATTTTTGATAAAATATATACACACAAAGGGGTATAGTTTATGTTTTTTACTAATCAAGATACTCAACAACTATTAACTGAATTTAAATTCGCAATGCGTGAAGCCCATGAAATTAATTTGATTTATCCTTTCATCTCTAAGAGTATGTTAAACAAATTAACAGAAGAATTTGACTACTGCTTGTCAAAAAACATTTTAATAAATATCATTACAACAACTTTTGATCATCAAGCAAAATTTAATGATTTGTATGAATTAAAAAAACTTCAACTTAATTATCCAAATATACATATTAAAGTTGAAGATAACTTAGAAAGACATAGCCAGCGAATTCATATAAAAGCTGCTATTTTTAAAAACTACCAGGAAACTAGTGTCATAATAGGATCTTCTAATTTAACTTACAAAGGGATCATGACGGGTAGGGAGTGAAATATTAAATTAACATCTGAAACAAACTTTGAACTTGTACAACAAATGTCTACAGAGTTTGAGCGTCTTTGAGAAGAACCGTTAGTTGATTTTAAAGATGATATTGAACGAGAAAAACTATTAAAGCAACTTCAATTGAACCAAATTAATCAATATAAAAACAGTTCAGTTGATGAATTTGTTCAACCACGTCGATTTTTGTTTAAGTTTCAAAAAGAGATAATGCAAAGTTTAGCTTATCGCCGTTTTCAAAACAAACATAAACACTTAATTACTATGGCTACAGGGACAGGTAAAACGACTGTTGCTGCGTTTGATTATAAAAAATTAACAGAACAAAATCTTAAGCCTGTTAAACTTCTATTTTTAGCCCATCAAAAAGAAATAATTGATCAAGCAATTAATACATATCGTCAGGTTTTAGAAAACAGACAATTTGGTGATGTTTTATATGACGGTAAAATTCTTAGTGAAAAACCAACTCACTTGTTTGCAACAATCCAATCTTTGGCAAATAAATTGACAGAGTTTCAACCAAATGATTTTGATGTAATTGTATTTGATGAGGCGCATCATTTAGCTGCCAATAGTTTTGATAAAGTTTATAATTATTTTAAACCCCAAGAAATTCTTGGTTTAACAGCAACGCCTGAACGTGAAGATAATCAAGATATTAAAAAGTATTTTGATAATGAAATTGCTTATGAGTTACGCCTGTGAGATGCAATTCAACAAAAACTACTATCACCATTTGACTATTTTTGTATTGACGATTCTCAAACGAACTTATTGGGAACAAACTTAACTTCGGATCGAGAGGTATTTAAAAAAATTAATACTACGTCAAGAAACAAATTACTATTTTCAACAATTGAAAAGTATTTAGGTATTTATGCTCGACCAACTTGTTTAATTTTTTGCGCAACAGTTGAACATGCAAAAATTGTTGCAAATTACTTACAAACCAAACACTTAAAAGCAACATATCTTACTTCTGAAAATACTTCAGATCGTAAAAGAATTTTGCATGAGTTTCAAACAGGGCGAATTAATTATTTATGTGTTGTAAATATATTTAATGAAGGAATAGATATTCCAGAAATTGATACCATTATTTTGCTTCGCCCAACAAATTCAAAAACTGTTTATCTACAACAATTGGGAAGGGGTTTACGTAAAACTGAATTGAAATCAAGATTAGAAGTTTATGATCTAATTTCAAATATTGATCAAAAGTATGATTTAACAATTGGACTAAGAAATTTGTTTGCTCCGAATGTGCAAAAGTTAGAACATGAAAAGCTTGAATTGCAATTGCCATATGATTCAACTATTATTCTAGAAAAAAATACACACAAATTAATTTTAAAAAGTTTACAACGTTGATATAAAAGTAAAACTCTTTTAAAACTACAAGTTATTGAATATTATGGATTATATAAAAAAGATACGTTAACAAAAATATTAGAAGACAATCATCTAACTTTACATGAGTTTTATAATAGTCTTGATGAATTAATGTTTAATGTTGCTTATTCAAATTCAAAGTTTAATTCAGCAAATAATCAAACTAACCGTAACAAAAATATTATTAAGCAATTTATATTTTTAAATAATTATCATATTATTAATTACTTTTATAATCGTTTAACAGAAAAATTAAAACAAAAAGATATTAATCTTGATTATGACAATTTATTAGTTACTTGTTTTTTATATGAAATTACAAGTATGGAAAGATTCTTAAAAATTTATCCCAACTATTTAGATATTCCAGATTTGGTTGATCATTTTATTGGAACACACAAAATGATTGTTAAAGAATTAATTATGATATTAAGATATAAACTTGAACATGAGAACTTAATTTTTAGTTCAACTAAAGATTTATTATTAATTGATTGTGTATACACAGTTAAGCAAATTTTAGCTGTTGTACAACGAACAAATTTCTTATGATATCGTGATAATTTAAAAATACTTACCTTTCAAGCGGGTTTTTTAACTTTTGATAATTCTAAACAAATTATTCTTGCTGATGAGGGTGGACAAGAATACGGAAAAATGACTAAATATGATCAAGCAAATAATAAATTTTATTGATCGTTACCAGAAAAAATGACAATAAAAAATAAAATAATTAAGGATTTTAACAATCTTGAAATAACTAAATATTTATTTATTCATGATCAACAAAACTATGAGTTGAAACATTTATTTACAAAGTTATACAAACATGTAGGGGTAGGAACTTTTAGTCAAATGCTTGTTGACAAATATTTAACCGTTGAATTTGATGTTTAGGGATGAATTATGTTTCAAAATTAATTAACAAAAAATGTGTTAAATATTATTGCTTTTTTCTGCATTTTTGAAATAATTAATAAAAGGGTTTTTTTATGTTTAAAGATAAAATTGAGGCAAAAAAATATTATTTATCGTTTATTTTAATATTATGAATAATAATAACAATTCTAGGAACAATTCTAATGACAAATGCCAATGAAAAGTTATATATTCCAGGAGATATTTATCCTAGCGACCAAGCTGCTTTACATTTAAACTTTTTTTCAATCAATAACTTATTTAAATTAAATTATGTAACTGGAGCAGCAAAAATTAATACAGATGGTGTAGCAATTGGTGGGATGATAACAATTATTTCTTTTTCAATATTTACTATTATTTCAAGTTGATTTTATGTTTATTATGTAAAAATAGACATAAAAAAATCTTATTTAGTACTTAATGTTGTTCCAATTGCTATAGTAGTTATGCTTTCAATATTTATATCAAGATTAAATAATATGACTACAGCTATTGATATAAATGGCATGCAATCATCAGTTGATTTTTTAATAGGTGATATTAATGATGTTCTAATTGTAATTTCAAATGGTAAGGAATATTACTATTGAACTAATAGTTTGGTTGGAAATTATGTTTATACATTGGGTCATGCGTCGCCAGCCAAAATTATTATTAACATTATTGGATGTACCAATTGAGTATCATTTATTTTTATTGCAATACGAGTTGATAGAGAAAACAAGAAAGATAAAAAAAGAAAAATGGATGAAAATTTAATTGAAATTGCAAAAAATATGCAAGATCAAAATAATCAGTAAAATGAATAATAATAAAACCACAATTTAATATTGTGGTTTTATTATGTAAATTATTTCTATTCTAAAACAAGTCAATAATCATTTTTAGAACTGATATTCAAATTAAAGATATTAATATTCATTTAATTATTATTTCATTTTTTATATATTTTTTCACAAACACAACAATTACTGAACCAATAATCACACCAATTGTCATTGGCAATATATAGTTAATCATTATTTCTGTATTTTGAAACATTGAATAATTAATTATTATATTTACTAAAGATGTACAAGCAATAATGATATGAGAAATAGGAGCAGAACCTTTCATTGATAATCCAACTCACAACAAAAGTAGTGGCATTAGTATTGGGCCTCCACCCATACCAGTAATTGCAGTAATAAGAGATCCAAGAATTATAATGGTAATTAATTTAAACAAGTTAATTGAGCTATCTTTAGTTCTTATTGTGTATCAATTAGAACTAACAACTATATTGTTATCTTTATGTTTAAACACATACTCAGAAAGTATCAATAGAATAGTTACTATAATTAAAAATATTATTACAATGATTTGAGATATTGTTTCACTAATCAAATCTGATAAATAATTTCCTAGTAGAACAAATGGTATTGAAAATACTAGTGAAATTCCGATTACAAGGAAACTTATTTCTTTTCTAATTAACCCAAATATAACGTTAAATAAAGACCCAACAAATACTAGAACTGTTGAAATAAATTTAATATCAGATCCTTCATTGCTTAACAACATTGTTAATAGTGGTACAAATAATACACCTCCACCAACTCCAGATATTGAACCAAGTGAAGATATTAATATTGCTCCAAAAAATAATATAGGTATTAAGATAAATAAGCTCATGTTATCTATTTATTCTATTGAATACCATTCAAGTGATTGTTGTAGATACAAATAGTAAAACAGAAGTAATCCAAAAGGGTAGTGCTAAATTAATAGTTATTAATCCAAAAATTATAACGCCAATAATGAAGAACAATATTGATATTAGAAACATTATTAATACTAAATTACGTTGTCAAAGTTTTAAATCACTTAACATTAATTTATTACTTTCCTTAATACATTGTCATTACTTTCTAATGCTTTTTTAGCTTCTTCAACTGTAATATTTTTTGATAGTACAACAATTGCTAATTTACAATCTCAGTTACATTCTTCTAATGTAGATTTGATTTTAGCTTCATCTTTAATATTTGTTATTTCTTTTACAATACCAATTGTACGAGAAACCAATTTTTCGTTTGTAGCTTTTAAATCAACCATTAAGTTATCATATACTTTTCCTAATTTAATCATTAGGGTAGTTGATATCATGTTTACAACCATTTTAGTTGCAGTACCTGACTTCATTCTAGTTGAACCAGTTACAACTTCAGGACCAGAAACTATTTCAATAATGTGATCTGTATATTGTCTGAATTCTGAATTAGAAGTCATACTTAATCCAATAGGAAGTGCTCCAACTGATTTTGCATATTCCAATGCAGAAATACAATAAGGTGTTCTTCCAGAAGCTCCTATAGCAATAACTGAGTCATTTTTATTAAAGTTATAATTCTTTAGATCATCAATAACTAGTTGCTTATCATCTTCTGCTCCTTCAATAGGTAATCTTAGAGCTTTATCTCCTCCAGCCATTAGACCAAAGATTTTATCACCCACACCATATGTTGGTAGCATTTCAGAAGCGTCAAGTACTCCAATACGCCCTGAAGATCCAGCTCCAACATAAAATAGTCTTCCATTAGTTTTAAATGATTTTTCAAATATTAAATCTATGATAGTTGCAATTGTATTGATTTCTTTTTCAATTGCAATTGCAATTTTTTTATCTTCACTATTGATAGTTTTTAAAACTTCAACAGTTGTTTTTAAATCTAAACCTTTTGAGTTTTGATTTCTTTTTTCAGTGTCAATATTTTTTAAGTTTATTTTATTCATGTGTATTATTCAAAAAGTTATTCAACTTTTTGTCCTTTTAATTCTAATTTTTGAGTGTCAGTTAATTTATTTCATCATACAAATCATGAAACAAATATTCCAACGATTGTTAGAAATGCAATTGTTCAACCAATTTTTTTACCAATGTTTATATCTGATTTATAAATTTCTTTTGTTTTATTTGAGCCATTAGATGCAATTTTTGAATAAGCAAACATTACAAACATAGCTCCTAAGAAGTATGTCAATATTACTGCAGATAAATATACCATTACTCCAACTAAAACATTACCATCAACTGTAGTCATCATAATTGTTGCAACTAATCCACCTGGACCAGTAGGAGCGTTCATACCTAATTGAACTCCACCTCATAAACTAATAGCTCCAATGTAGAATCCACCGAAGGCTGCTGTTATACAAGAAACTACGAATGGTTTAATTCTTGGAAGTGAAACTCCATAAATCAAGGGTTCACCAATTCCTAAGAAACCAGGAATAATAGCACCTGAAATTTGTTTTCTTAATAATGAATCTTTTTCTGCCATTATGTATAAACCAATGGCTACTCCAACTTGTGAAGTTCCACCCATTGCTAAGATCGGGAACAATCCATTAACTCCAGTTTCAGCAATTAATGCAAAGTAGATTGGTAAGAATCCTTGGTGAACTCCAAATACTAGTGCAAATAAGAATATACCTGCAAGTATTGAAGCACCAAATGGGTTTGTATATAGGTTGTTAAATAATCAAGTAATACCAGTAAACATATATCCAGCAACAGGAATAATTAAAAACAAGTTAATCATTAGCATTATGAATATAACTATTACAGGAGTTAAGATTGTATCTAATGCTCCAGGCATAATTTTTCTAAATTGTTTTTCAACAAAGATAGTTGTACCTACAGCAATCATTGCTCCAATTAGTCCAGCATGTGGGGCACCTAATGAAGCAACACTTGGGGTAGTAGTTGATCAAGTTATGAATCCAACTGTTAACCAGTTCTTTTCAATATTATTTATTGTTATTCCTAAGAAGTTATAAACTCCATCAGTTCCACCAATAAATAATCCTGCCATCGCAGCACCAGCGAAAGGTGTATAGACTGCAGCAATCATTGCTCCAATACCAGGATTTCCACCTCATTCTTCTGCCATTCTTCAACCAACAGCAATTATAAATACGTTTGTTAATAAAGTTAACATTATACTTAAAACACCGTTTCAGGCTTTTAATGTATCGTGTCCAGTAAAATCTCCGTTAACTGTTGAAGATAAGATACCTGCAATCCCAGTTAATAATCCTGCACCAATAAATGCTGGAATTAATGGGGTAAATACTTTTGATATTTTTGCTAAGAAAGTTTGTACGCCGCTTTTTCCGCGTAATTTATTTTTAGTCTCAATAGCAACTTCGGCAGCTGTTTTATTTTGAGATGCATCTAAATTTTCATTTATTGTTTCACTACTTTGAATTGACACAATTTTTGAAAATTCTAATGCAACTTTATTTACAAAACCAGGACCAAGTACTATTTGGTATTCTTCACCTGCAACTATTAAACCTAATACTCCATCAACTTTTTTTAAATTTTCTTTTTCAAAGTTGGGTTTAGCTTTAACACGCAAACGAGTCATGCAATTTGTATAAGAAATAATGTTTTCTTCACCAATTACGTTTTTGATGTCTAATGCGACATCTCTTGCTTTTGCCATATGTATTCTCCTTACAATATCATTTTCATTGATAATGAAATAAAGACAACAAAATGTTGTCTTATAAAAAATAGTTCCAAAATATGAAACTAATTTAGTAAATATTATTTTTTAATATTGAATTATATTTTTCAATATCACTTGAATATATTAATATTGTTAATTTAAATACAATATAAAACATTGAAGTTCTGGACTTAAAAGCCATTATCTTTACAACTGAATCAGAACTATCAGTAAATAATTTAATATCACTCAAAGCAGAAAGGGTATTTTCACTTTTTCTAGTAATAGAGGTAATTGTTACATTTCTTTCTTTTGCAGCTTTTGCAATCTTAATAGTTTCTTTAGTTTCTCCAGAATAACTTAATATTATTAATAAATCATCTTTAGTTGAATTCACTAATTTAACATACATTAAATGCGTATCAGTTGAAAAAGAAGTTTTGAAACCAAATCTTTCTAAACGAGTTTGTAATTCATAAGCTACAGAATTGTTTCCACCAATTGCATGAATATAAATAGTATTTGCTTTTTTAATTTCTTTTATTAAATCCAAGAATATTTGATCGTCATTTAAAGATGAAGTAACTTGAATTGGTTTTATCATTATTTCTTCTTCAATTTGTTTTGGAGAAATTTTTGTATCAAATGATTGATCTTCATTTAACAAAATATATTTAAATTCTTTAAAACCATCAAAACCATGAGCTGTAAAGAAACGTGTAATTCCTGATTTAGAAATGAAGCTTTCCTTTGCAATTTCATTAATATCTAAACTTTCATGTTTAGATAATTTATTATAAATTGTTTGTAACAATATTTCATTTTCTTTATTTTCAATTAAAAATTGATATGCTGATTTTTTCATTAGGTACCTATTTGTAAATTATATAATAGTTAATTTTAATTTACTTGCATACATATATAAATTCTAATTTAATAAATTAAAAGTATAATTTCAATATGAAAAGATACTTAGCTCACGAAATTCCAAAATGGTTATTAAAAGAATATATTGATTATTTTTTGAAAAATAAGAAAAATGTTAAAGGGATTTTTTTTGATAATGACACCATCAAAATAAATGACGTAAATAATGAAACAATAAATTATTGAGCAACAACGGAGGGAATTTATTCAAAATTCCAAATTGATAATGACTCAACTAAATATCTAGAAAAAATTTGATCGGAGATTGAAAAGTCAATTTATGATATTAATTTCAAATTACTTAATTATCCTAATTATGAGCTTTCTATTAATGAATCGGAATTATTTTTGGCATTTTTTTCAATTATTGAATACAGAATAAAGTTTGAAAATTTCACAAAGATTAGTTGAAATAAATTTGATAGGGAATTTAAGTATAAATACACATTAAAAAACTCTGATGTTGTAATTATAAAAACTGGAATAAGTCCGTCGGCAATTTATTTGAAAAGTGATGAGGTGTACATTGATGAGGGCAAACTTAAATGTATCTGGTTTAATGGGTATTTGGCAATATTGTTAAAAAAAGGCTTTCATTTAGAAGCAACATTAAGTGGCGAAAAATATAAAATTAATTTCATATCGAAAAAACATTTAGAAGAAAAGACTAATTTTTTTTGCGATTCAGAATATTTGGATTCTATTACAACAACAATTGATATTGTAAAAAAAACAACAAAAAAACAACCAGAACAATATTGAGATGAGTTGCGTGAATCATTTTTAATGTATATTTTTCTAAAACAAAACAGCAATTTTAGAAAAAATATGATGATGGAAAAAAGAACTGGAATTATTTATTCCGAAACTGAGAATGGTAGCATCGAAGAAATAATTAGAACTAGAGTTGCAAAAGAAAAAATAAATGAAAACAGTCCTATTTCTTTAAGGGCTAATCAAACATTAAATAAATTAATCCCATTCAATGTATTGAAAAAAAAGTAAAATACATTTTTAAAAAAAGTATTCTATTTTTGTAACATCTTAGCATATAAATTTTTGGGCAATTCCCTTATGGTTAGTTTGTCTCATTTTGAAGTTAATTTAATTAGATAATACAAAACAATATAAATTAAAATCCAAATATGCTCTTTAAAATGAAAATTTGATGTTCAAATTTGAGAATAGTTGTCTATTGTAAAAAATATTGTTCTATGTTCAAATATGTTTCTAGCATCTTTTATACCATCATTAAATATTGGATAGTTAAAATCATCAATAAATTCATTGTATTTTTTTTTGCTAAAACTTATGTTTTTTATCTTATTTTCGATAACTTCCCACTCTGTTTCATTAAACATATCAAATTCAAATTTATTATATTCTGATAACATAAAATTTAATGTTGTCGCCTTATCTAATAAGGAATAAATAAATAAAATAAATGACTTTATATTATGGTGGAGCGGCATATAAAATTTTGTTTCTTGAAAATTATTTAAAATATTATTACTTTGTTTTAAATATTCTTTGATGTATAGAAATGAAAATTTAAATTCAACCATTCATTTTTTGTTAAAAATTGATTTTTCATCAATAAGTAATCAATCGATAAACTCAAAAAAAACACTTTCCATTTCATTCACCATTTCAACAATTCCTGTTTCCCTTGAAAATTCTTCTGCTTCTTTTTGAGAACTATTTATACTAGTTCTTGAATTTAATTTTTTTAGATATTCATAGAAATAGTTAACTTTTCTCAAAAATAAATCTCTCATCATTTGTACCTCGTTTTTACTATTTTAAATTATTTATTATATAATTTAAAAAGTGATTTTATTTTTAACCTCACGTCAAACAAAATAAATAAGGAGTAAATTTATGACATTAACAACATTAATTCTTACAGAATTATTTGGTACAGCACTTCTAGTATTACTAGGGAATGCAATTGTTGCCAATGTAGTATTCAAAAAAACTAATGGTGAAAATTCTGGATGAACTGCTATTTCAATCGGATATGGTTTTGCAGTAGCAGTAGCTGCTTTCATTGCAGCATTATCTGGTGGAGCAGCTCACTTAAACCCAGCTGTATCTCTTGCAGTTTTAATTGGATCAAACTTTGAACCATTTGCTGGTGGAGAAGCATGATGAATAATCTTAGCTATTGCAGCTCAATTAGTTGGAGCAGTATTAGGACAAGTTTTATTAAACTTAGTATTCTTAAATTTCATTAAAGCTGCTATGAAATCTGGAGATGAATTCCAAGTAGCAAACGTACGTGGAATGCACGTTACAGGTATCAATGAAGAAGCAAACAGCAAATTGCCAGCATTACTTGCTGAGTTCTTAGGAACTGCAGTATTAGTTGCAATCGTTTGTGGATTTGCAGTTTCTGGGACTGCATTCGCAGCAGGAATTGGATCATTCGGACCATTATTAGTAGGACTTGCAATTATGATTGTAGGGTTTGGATTAGGTGGAACTACAGGTTTCGCATTAAACCCAGCACGTGACTTAATGCCAAGACTAGTTTACCAATTAATGCCAGGAACAAAAGTTAGTGCACAATGATCATATTCATGAGTACCAGTTGTAGGACCATTAGCTGCTGGAGCAGTTGTTGGACTAATCTTTAATTTAGCATTTTAATAATTAATACTTTAAAAACTAAATAATAACAAAAAATCGCTTAGGCGATTTTTTATATTCATTTCTAGGATACCAATTGATATAATTTAATTAATTAATACGAGATAATATGATAATTTACAGAAATACAAAAGAAGGTTTTATTAAAGATATATTAAATGGAAATACGTCAGATATTATTTTAGAAAATTTTAAAAAGCATGGAATAGCCGGTGGTGGATCAAGTGAATATAGATCTTGAAATAATTCATTAGAACATATGAACACAATAATTTCTAATACCCTAATGCCAAATGATGTAATGGTTTACATTGAGTATGGCATTCCATCGCTGAACAAAAGGGTTGACTTTTTAATTTCTGGAAAATCAAAAGATAATAAAAATACAATAATTTTCATTGAATTAAAACAATGACAAAAAGCAGAAGTAGTTTTAGAAAAACATGGTATTGTTAAAACTGCTTTAGGTGGAGGATTAAGAGAAACAACTCATCCTTCATATCAAGTAACTAGTTATATTGATTATATGAAAGACTACTCTAAAATTTTAAGCAATGAAGAAATTAGATTACTTCCTTGTTCGTTCTTACATAACTATAATGAATCAAAAACTGAACCAATATTAAATGTTATATATAAAGAAATATTGGACAAAGCCCCTGTATTTTTTAGAAACGATAGATTAGAAATGATCAAATTTATTAATGAGAATATTTCATTAAGTGACGATAGTAACTTATTTGAAGCAATTGATAAGGAAGATAGAAAACCTTCAAAGTCATTAATTGATTATGCTGGCGGAATGCTTAAAGGTAATAAAGAGTTTGTTTTATTAGATACTCAAAAAGTTATTTATGAAGAATGTTTGCTATTAAGTAAAAAAACAAATGAACACAAAAAGAAAGTTTTAATTATTAAGGGTGGACCTGGTACTGGTAAAACTGTATTGGCTTTTAATCTTCTTTCAACTATGCTGCGAGATGGTTTAAATGCAAAGTATGTTTCTAAAAACTCATCATTGAGAGATGTTTTTAAAGATAAGGTTGCATCAAATAAAGATATTAAAGAGTTTAATAAAAGCAGAATGAATACCTTATTAATGGGATCTGGTTCATTTATTGAAAGTAATTGAAATGAATATGATTGTTTAATTGTGGATGAAGCTCAAAGATTAAATTTGAAATCAGGTATGTTTAAAAATAAAGGTGAAAATCAAATTAAGGAAATAATTAATTCATCTAGATTACCAATATTTTTTGTCGATGATAACCAAGTAGTTACAAGTAGTGATATAGGTAGTGTTGATGCCATTGTAAATGTTGCAAAAGATATAAATATTTCAGAAGAACAAATAATAATTATGGAATTAGATTCACAGTTTAGATTAAATGGTTCAAATGGATACTTACAATGAATCGATAATGCATTATGTATAAAAGAAACTCCGGTAAATATATTAGACAAAAACGAAATAAATTATGATTTCAGAATTTATGATGATGTGTTAAATATGTATCAAAACGTTTATAAATTAAATTCTAAAAATAATAAATCTCGTGTAATGGCTGGATATTGTTGAGATTGAAAAAGTAAAAACAATAAAACTGTTAATGATATTGTTATAGGTAATTTTGAAAAACAATGAAACCATAATACAACCTGATCTATAGAAAAAAACTCAATTGATCAAATTGGTTCAATACATACAGCCCAAGGATTAGAGTTTGAATATGCCGGAGTAATAGTTGGCGATGATCTAGACGTAGTTAATGGAGCGTTGGTTGCAAACTTTGAAAGCAAGGCAAAAACAGATCAAACACTAAAAGGTTTAAAAGCTCTTATTAAAGAAGGTGACTCAGAAGCTATTAAAAAATCTAGTGATATCATTAAAAATACTTATAGAGTTTTATTGACTAGAGGTATGAAAGGAACTTTCGTATATTTTACAAATAAGAAAGTTGAGAAATATTTCAAGGAATTGATCAAATAATTTTAAAAATTAATTTACCAACTACAGGTTTCCCGGTAAATCCAGTACGTGATTTAATGCCAAGACTTATTTACCAAGTAATGTCTGGAACAAAAGCTAGTGCACAATGATCGTGCGCTTGAGTACCAGTCGTTGGACCATTAGCTGCTGGAGCAGTTGTTGGAGCATTATTCTTAATTTAATTTTCGCTAGTATTTAATGAATTCTATTTCTGTTAAAATAAAGTTAATTAAAAATTGAAGGAATATATGAATCAAAAAAATAAATATTTAAACTTTAATAACGGTGCTCAAATTTTAATGACTGATGAAAATTTTCAAAGACACCAACGTATGCTAAAAAATTCTTTCAAAAATTTATACTTAGGATTTTCGAAAGAATTTAAATTAACTGGAGTTGAATCTTTTATTAGTTTAGATTCTGAATATAATTTCGAAAAAACAGATTATATTGAATTTAAAAATGGTGATATTAATCACAGGGTGTATCTTAGGGAAATAAAAAATTCCGGTCAGAAAGATGTACACAAAAAAAGAATACATATTGAACCAAAAATGTATTGTGAAAATAAAATTGTAAGTGTAATCGGACTTCTTTCTTTGGGTAACGAAACGCTATATTGCGTTACTGATTACTTAAATGAATATATCGAAAGTAAATTTATTAAAACTGATAATTCATTAAAAAATAATTCATCACTTTGAATAAATCAAGAAGATATGATGCTTGTCATTCAAAATAAGGAAGTTGATTTCTTTATAAATTCTCACGGTTCTTTAATGACAAAATCTATAAATATTGCAATCGAATCTTTCAATAAGAATAAGGAAATGATTGCTCCAAAACGAGTTTCAGCAGATCAAATTAACACTATAAAGGATAAAACTGATAAAAAATTAAAATCAAAAAATGATAATAATGTTGAGAAAGGGTTTGGGATAGATGATTTGTTTGATTTTATAATTGATGGTTCTTCAATAGTTCCTGATTTTGACTGAGAAAAATCAGTTGATATTGAAAATAATAATAAGTTAATTCGAAATAAAAATATTATTCAAGAATTAATTTCTTTAAATAATGAGTGCTTCAATTGCAAAACTAAGACTACATTTGATAGACGTAATGGTAATGGTATGCAATACTTTGAATTCCACCACTTCATTCCATATAACTATAGGGTACAAAAGAAATTTAAAAAGACCTTGGATTCAAAATTGAATATAATTGCTTTATGTGTTTCTTGTCATAAGGGATTACACCTTTCTTCAAGAGAAATTCAAGAAAAAATGATTATGAATATATACAAAAATAAAGTTAATGATGAATTCATTAAATACTACCCAAATATAAAAACAGATGAATTACTAAATATTTATTGAGAATTGTTTAATCAGGAGGAAAAATAAAAATGGAAAATAAAAATAGCAATTATAAAGCGCTGGATATTAGACCAAAAACCAGCATCTTTGAAACTTATAAAAAATATAACTATAAACCACATTTTGCGTTGGCTGAGTTTGTTGATAATTCAACAGCTAGTTTTTTTGATAATAAAGAAACATTAAATGAGTTTTACAGTTCTAAAGGCATTAATGGATTTCAATTAAAAGTTTATATTTTATACATAAAAAATGAAACTGGTTTAAAAATTCAAATTATTGATAATGCTTTTGGTATGGATAGCGCAAACTTCAGAAGGGCTATTGTTTTAGGGGAAAAACCCAAAATCAAAACTGGTAGAAATGAATTTGGCATGGGACTTAAAACTGCAGCAACTTGATTCGCTAATAAGTGATCAATTAAAAGTACTCAATTAGGTTCTAATGAAGAATACAGTGTTGTTATGGATATTGATAACATTGTCGAAACAGGTGTTGATAGTGTAAATGTGATTACAAACAGTGTAGATGAGAATAAACACTATACAATTTTGACTCTTGAAAAGTTAAATAAAACATTACCTAATAGAAATAAAAAAAACTTAATGAATTTATTAACTGGTATTTATAGAAAAGATATTTTAGATCAAAACATTAGTATTGTTTATGCAGAAAATATGGGTGGTAAATGAGAAGATGTTAATGGAAATAAATATGATAAATTTCAACATATACCACCATTTTCATATGAACCTGTAAAACCTAGAATTATTAAAGTTGGAGAATTACCAAATGTTGAGGAAGGAACTGTTTGTGTAAAACAAATTGATGAAACATTAGTGTTTAATGGGATATCTCACAAAATTACAGGTTTTATTGGTTTAAGGGACAAGGGAAGTAGAGCGCTGGCTGGATTTGCATTATTTAGAAGAGGAAGGGCCATTATTGGTGGTTTTGAAAATAATTATAGACCCAAAGAAATTTATGGAGATTCTGGTAGTTATACTTATCAAAGATTGTATGGAGATATTAATTTAGATAGTTTTCCAGTTAACCAAGCTAAAGACGGCTTTAGTTGAGATGACGGTTTAGAGGAGGCATTTATTGAAATGTTGATCCCCATTTGTAAAGAGTATAAATCTATAGCAAATAAATTAAGAGTAAATGAAGAATCTGCACATAACAATATTTCAATAGAACAAGCAAATGCTTCTAACCAAATATTGGAAAAAGTTTTAGGTGGAACAATTACTTCAATTGACAATTTAAAATCAAGCAATGATATTGCTCCGGAAATATTAGCAATGTATAGCGAAGATATAAAAGAATATAATAATAAACTTTCTTCGAAACATTTAGATTCAAAAATTGTATTCAAATCAGGTGATAAATTGAATATTGAGATGTTTTTCAAAATAAATACAAATCCAAATCCTAAAGAGTGATTAAACATATCTGTCTTAGATGAGGAGTTTAGACAATATAAATTTTCTTTAAATATTGAACATAAGTTCTTTAAACCGTTCTCAGAGAATTCAGAATTTATTATTTTCATTAAAGATTTTGCATCTGCGTATGCTGCATCAATAATTAAAAGTAGAGTTGGTTCACCAAGTAATATGGTAGATCCTATAAGTATTACAGATTCAATAAATAAATATTTAATTGCATTGGCAGAAGAACAAAACATGCAACAAGTAGAGGAATAGTGTGGGTACATTTTTAAATAAATTCATAGAGATTTATAACAATAAAATTGGAACTCAAGGAGTTGAAGAAATTGTTGATAAGTCTAACCAAATATTAGAGGCATCGCTAAAAAGCGATGGGTTTTTCAATAATGAAACTGGTCTATTGGTTGGTAAAGTTCAGTCTGGTAAAACTTCAAACTTCTTGGGGTTATCTGCAGCAGCCTTTGACAATGATGTAGATGTGATTTTTCTTATTGGTGGTGTCGACAATACATTATTTAAACAAAACATAAAAAGGGTTAAAGAGGTATTTTCGAATGTAAGAAGCAAATCTGGTATAAGCAGACTTTGTGAAATTAAATCGTCAAATGAATTAAAAAATTTTCACAGCATTACATTAGAAGGAAATAAAAAATTAATAGTTCCGGTTTTAAAAAATACAGATCATTTTAAATATGTAGTAAAGTTTTTAGAATATAATAAAGATTTTTTTAAATCTAAAAATGTAATTATAATTGACGACGAAGGCGATCAAGGATCTCTGGATGGTAATGCAGCTAGTGATAAAAGAACTAATAAAACAAAATGAAATCAATTAATATTAAAAATAAGAAGTAATCTTGAACATCATTTATATTTAACTGTTACGGCAACTCCTTACGCAAATTTCTTGTTGGACGAAATTGAAGTACTTTCACCAAATTTTATTAAAGTTTCTAAACCAGGAAAAGGATATATGGGACTAAACACATTTCATGATGATAATGAAAATATGATTGTTGAAGTTGATGATGATGAAGCTGAAGAATTAGGTATAAAAACAGAAAGCGATATTAATTGAACAAGTCCACCGGAATCATTGAGAACTGCAATTTCTTATTTTGTTTGAGCGTCACTTAAAAAGTTTGATATTAATAATGCTAATGAACCATTCGAAATGTTGGTTAATGCAAAAAGAGACATTGATGATCATAAATATATACGCAATTTAATTAGAGGATTTGTAAATGAACAAATAAAGTTTAGTAAATTAAATTGAACCGATTTAAGGTTTATTGGTACATTTAAAGATTTTGCTAATCTAGGATTTAAAATGCTATTTGGAAGAAAAATCGATATAAAATTGGATAAAGAACTGCTTGAAAATTTTTGCGAATTATTAAATTCTCTAAATATTGAAATGATAAATTCGTCAACTGAAACTGGCGTCAACATAGAATCTATAAAACAAAATTCTGATCTAGTTATTTATGTTGGCTCTGACTTACTTGGGAGGGGAATTACAATTGATAAGTTAATTGTTACTTATATAACTAGAAGTGCAAAAAGCAAAAACAATGCAGATACAACCTTGCAAAGAGCTAGGTGATTTGGTTATAGGGAAAAATATAAAGATGTAATTAAAGTTTTTATGACTAGAAAAATAATAAATTTCTTTGAAAGTATAAGCACAATGGAAGAAGAACTTTGATCGTCTTTAGAATTGGTAGATAATGGAAACATGTCAATTGAAGAATTTTCAGGAAGTTTGTTTTTATCTCTTCCAGAAGATCTGAGACCGGCTAGAAGTAATATAGCTAAAACTAAATACGTATCAGTTAGAAAGTGACAAAGACAAAACTCATTCTTTAAAACTTCAAAAGGAGAATTTAGTTTCACTGACATTATTAAAACTGGAGATGATTTTGAATATTTTGGACAGAAGAAGTTTTTTGTCAAAGAATTTAAAACGTGAGATGACTTCTCTGAGGTTTCTAATATCAATAATATAATTTTAGAAAAAATTAATTTAAAGCTAAGTTTCTTCAAACCTGATAGTAACTTTTTTAACAAAAAAGTTAAAGTAATATTATTTGAATCAAGCGACAGCAGACCTTACAAACGTTCTGTTAAAGAACTTGACAACTCAACTTTCTTCACACTGTTCGGTCGAGGTGCGGAAAAAGATCTCGATTTAAATAATGAAGATAAATATTTGGGTGATAGCAATTTACATATGTATAATTCTAATAAAGATATGATTCTAATTCAAATTCATAAACTTAATTTTGAGTTTAATTCTAAGGAACCTATTCCAGGTGTGGCTTACGCGCTTTATATACCGGGAATAGAAATTAGTGGGTATGAAAAGAGTAACTAAAAAAGGAAATTTCTTATATGGGTAAAATTAGGTTTATAGATTTATTCGCAGGAATAGGCGGTTTTCATAAAGCTTTGGAAAAAACTGCTGCTATAACAAAAGATGACATTGAGTGTGTTTTTGTTAGCGAAATAGATAAAGAGTCAATCAAAACTTATTCTGGAAATTTTAATATCGATAAAGAAAAAATTATTAATATTAGAAATGTTGATTCTGAATGTTCTCAGGTACCTGATCATGATTTTTTATTCGCCGGATTTCCATGTCAAACATTTTCAAATGCTGGTAATAAAAAAGGGTTTCTTGATGAAATTAGGGGTACACTTTTTTTTGATATAGCAAAAATTTTACACAAGAAAAAACCAAAATATATTTTATTAGAAAATGTTAAACACTTAGTTAATCATGACAATGGTAAAACTTGAAAAATAATTATAGAAAAATTAATTGAAATTGGATATATGGTCCCTGATGTTAATAATCCATTAATTTTATCTCCTCATCAATTTGGAATTCCTCAAGATAGAAAGAGGGTATTTATACCTGGTTATTATGTGGGGCCAGAGGTGGCAAAAAATGAAAGTTTAGATTTGGATTTTTCAGAATATAATCAGACTTCATTCAATCTAAACTACAGTGAACCCATGGAAACAAAAAAATATATTTGAGATAATTTTTTAGAAAAAAATGTTAGTGAAGAATATTATCTAAATGAAGGAAGTTATTTAGTTAAAGTTTTTGATGCTTGAAATGAGTTTTTAAAAAATGTGAAACGAAATTCAGGTAGAACTTTACCGGTGATCTGAGCGAGTGAATTTGGGAAAAATTATGACATTTCAGATTTACCTAATTGAAGAAAAAAATATATTTCAGATATGAGGGAAATATACAAAAATAATAAAAATTTTATTGATGCTTGAATTGAAAAATATAATGTTCTTTCTTGAAAAAAAAGAGAACAAAAATTTGAATGACAAGCCGGTGTAGACATGGATGATATTCATGATTCATTCATTCAGTTGAGACAATCAGGGATTAGATGTAAAAGACCGATAAAATTTCCCACTTTAGTAGCTATGGTTCAAATACCAATTGTTTTTGAAAAAGGAGTAAATAAATGAAGATATTTGACACCTGGTGAAGTTGGTAAACTTCAAAGTTTCCCCACTGATTATAAAAATTATGTTGATATAGAAAAAAACTCAAATAATTTTTATGCCTATAAACAATTTGGAAATTCAGTAAATGTTGAGATAGTATCTATAATTCAGCAAGAACTAATTAAAAAAGTGAGGTTTAAGAATGAGTAAAAAAGAAAGAGTTCCTTATTCGAAAAAAGATACCTTAATTTGCATAGAAGCTTTCTTTAAGTTTGTTAATTTTGAAGATTTAGTTAAAGGTTCAATTAAAAAAAGTATGAAAAAATATATTTTTGAAAATGTTGATGATTATAAAATAAGAAAAAAAAGTTCTTGAGATACTAAAATAGATGATATCCATTGAGCATTTAGATATATAATTGGTTTACCTCCTAAAGGAACTCCTGGTGGCGGAAAGAGTGTTTTGAATGATGTTATGAGGTTTATTGCTAAAACTGAGTTTATAAATGCAAAACCCGATAACTTTTCAGAAAAGTGAAATAAAATATCAGTTAATAAAAAAGAAATTCCGGATCCTAGTGATTTTAATGTCAAACTTGATAAAAAATCAGTTACATTAAAAAATCGTTTAATAAGAAATCAAAAACTTTCAAAGCAATATTTAGACAAAAATAGAGTTTGTGAATTTTGCAAAAAAACTGAAACATTTATAGGTTTAAAGGGTACTATGTATTTTGAGGTTCATCACTATGTTCCGTATAATTATGAAATACAAAAGGATTATAAATTAAATTTAGATAACTATTATAATTTAATATCGCTATGTGCAGAGTGTCATAGAAAAATTCATTTATCAAGAGATAGGGCACTTATGATAACTGATTTATTTAATTACAAATTAAATAAAGATAAAAAATTTAAAGATATTTTAAATGGCTATGATGTATTTAAAGTTATTGCCGATTATGAAAAAACATATAATTCAAATATAAACTATGAATTTATAAAAATTAATGAATTAAAAATAATAGATAATAAAAAATAATCCAATATGGATTATTTTTTATTATCTATTATTGTTTTGTTGAGCTTCGTATTCTTTTCTTTCATCTAGTTTTGTATATACTTTGTATTCTAGAGCATCACTGTTTGGAGATGATCAAATACCTTTTAAAGTAGATATACAGATTGTTCAAATAAATTGAACATATCAGAATTGTAAAAACACCATCATTAAACTTAGGATAAAGATGAAAGCATTATCTCTGTTGTTCACTGCATTGCTAATAGTTTGTAGTAATCTTAATACTGCCAATAACATAATTCATACAACAGTAATTGTTGCTATTACTAAAGCTATGATTGAAAATACGATTTGTACTGGATATATTCCAGTTTTGTTTACAAATGATTCTTCAGAAGATTTTAATCAAAATAGTGGAAGTGAAATTAAACTTACTAATCCAATTCCTCCTAATACATAAAATGTTATTAAAACATTTGAATCATTTAATACGTTAAATTGTTGTCCATATAATGCAAGTGATCCACCTGTGATAACACTTAACACTAATCCAGCCATTCCATAATGTTTACCAATAACAAATTTAGGGTTCATTCTGGCATTGTTATTAGAAGTTTGCATATTTGGTAAGTTACTTAACATGAATGGTGTCATAATACCTTGTATTCCAATTGAGAATACACTTAAGATATAACGGTTTGCAATTAATTCATCATCTGATGAATTTTTAACAAAATTTAAAATAATTAATGTGAAGTAAATGTTTGCTGAACACATTGCTATAAGGGCTGTAACTATTAATGCAAACTCTGCTGCATTTTCTGGTTCACCCATTGATGTTGCTTGATTCAATGAAGCTAAAATTCCAAAAGTTAAAACAATTGAAAAAATTAAACCAACTATATTAAATAGTTTTAACATAGATCTAACTTGGGATAGATTTGTATTATACATATTATAGTCCTCCTATGTATGGATAAATTATACACCAAAACAAGTTATAAGAAACCAAACTAAAATCCATGATTTTAGTCATGGATTTTAGTGAATTCTTTTTTATCTAATCTTATTTTTTTCTTTTTAGGAACATCAATATTACGTTTACCTAATATGACTGATGAACCAAATTTTTCATTTGCTTCAATCAATTTGTTTTCAAATAAATATTCTTTTATTTTCTTTTTATTAACACCATCAATTGGACATAAGTCAATTCCTAACTCTTCAGCAACTGCCAAAGAAGCACCCATTGCAATAAAAGCTTCTTTGCTAGTTCAATTAACATAGTAGGGGTCTACTTTGGCATAATTGATATCACTTAACATTCTTTTTTCATAATTCTTAACACGATCAGAAGTGTTGTCATCCATTAGTGAAACATATTGAGGGATATCTTTTTCAATTAACTTATCAAATTCAGAAACTATGATTAATACAATCGCACTAGCTTCTGTAACATTTTTTTGATTGTAAAAAAGAGGTAACAATTCTTCTCTAAATTTAGAACTACGTTTAATAACAAGAGTTCTTCAAGAAAGCAATCCATAAGCAGAAGGGGATAATCTCATTGCTTCAGTTATAGTTAAAATATCTTCGTTACTAATTATATAATTAGAATCAAATGATCTTGGACTTTCTCTATTAAGTAATAGTTCATTTATTTTCATTGTGTCCTCCATATAGAATTAAAATTCTAAGATTTATTTTATAACAAAAAAAGCATATAAATATGCTTTTCATTAGTTTGATACTAAACACTAACTTCTTTTGTTTTAATTTTTAGTTTTTCATCTTCTAAAATTTCAAAAGTAACAAATTGATATTCTTCCATTTGTTTGATTTCTTCACTTGATAGTTTTGACAATATTCTTGGTTTAACAACAAAAAATAATACTAATGAAATAATAACCATTGTAATAATGAATACTATTTGGATAAGTGGTGCAACTCATTCTTGAATATTACCTGTGTTGATTCCATTGACAAAGTCTATAAACATTTGTGCAACTGTATAAATACAAATTGCTCCAAATATAAAAATTGTAATTGCTCATATAATGTATTCAGTAATATTTACTTTAACTTGTTTTTTAAAACCAAACTTAATTGCTGCTAACATAACCATTATGTATTCAGAAATAAATATTAACGAAGTAACGTTTGCTAATGTTCCATAACCAATTAATGATTCTTCTCCAGTTATACCTTGAATTAAATCGGGTAGTAATAAGAAAATTGTTGCAAATGTAATATTTAATAAGAAGAAAGCAAAAACCGCTTTTTTATCAATGTGGTTTTTTAATTCTTTAGAAGAAAAAAGTTTTTTAGAAACATATCCTTCTTTGATTAAAGGCTCTAACACGTTAGAACCATAAAGACTTAATTGAGTCATTGTATTGAATCTATTTAAAAATGTACAAATAACTACTATGAATCAGCCACCTTTTTGAATAAAGACACTATTGAATCTATTAAACATATTTGCATTCGGGTTACCACCAAAATCATTAATCACTGAAGCAATAATTATTGTAGAAAATACCATAAAGAACACTGTTGCTAATGCTATTCCAACAAGTACTATGATGGGCATGTTTTTCTTACGGTTTTTAATTGCAGATCCAGTACTGATAAATGTTTCAAATCCTGTAAAACTAAAAACTACTAACATGAATACATTTACAAATGAATTAAGGTTTACAGTACTTACAACGCTACCTGTAGGAGGTTTAACAGCTGCTGAATCAGATGGTGTAAAGATTAACACCAATCCAAATATTAAAATTAATAGTGTAATTGCTCATGTTGTATAAGCAATTAATGTTGAAGCCATTTTAAATTTATTAATTCCTAAAACAACAATTGTAGCTCCAACAGCACACGCCAAGATACCAAAAATATCTAAGACTAATTTTGTTCAATTACCAAAAGTGTCTTTTACAACTTGAATATTTTCTAAACTCATTCTAATTGAAGAAACAATCATAATCATAACTACGATTGAAATACAAAGAACCGAAATGAAGTTAAAGAACATTCCTCAGAAAGGGCCAAAAGCTGATCTAACAAATTGCCCTCCACCTCCATTAGCACTGTTATGTATTCTTGTACATTTAATGTAAGCTCATGCTGATGAAAATAAGAAGATTGATACTATTAATATAATTCATACAATGTGATAACCTATAAAGTTTTTTGGATCTTCATTAAGACCACTAAACATTAAGGTAAATGATATTCCAGCTATTAAACTGAACATCATTCATATTGCACTAACTAAACCAATCTCTTGAGATTTGGTTTTATTTTTAATTTTCATTTTGAGTTTGCTCCTTAGCAACTCCCTTAGTAACTACTTTATTTTCTGGAGTAGTTTTATTTAAAATTACAGGAATGATTAAAGGATTTCTTCTCTTAGCTCTAAAGATGTAAGGTGAAATTGACTCTCTAACTGATTGTTTAATTGAATGGAAAGTTACTTTATTTGTTTTTAATAAGTCATTAACAGAGTTACCAACAATTCTTATTGATTCATTAATAACATTGAAACTATCTTTTACATAGAAACATCCACGTGAAATTATTTTAGGTGGATAAATCATTTTGTTAGTTTTAGAATCAATTGAAATTATTACAATAATTAAACCTTCTTTAGAAAGAGTTGTACGCTCTTTAATTACAGCAGAAGCTTTACCTGTTTGATCTTTACCATCAATATAAACTGCTTCAGCTGGAATTCTTTTACCAAGAGTTGCTTTTCCATTTTGCATAACGATTGTGTCACCATTGGCAATAACAAATGAGTTATCTCGTGGAACATTAACTTTAGCAGCTGTTTCAGCATGTGTTTTTAACATTCTAAATTCACCATGCATAGGCATAAAGTAGTGAGGTTTAAATATTGAGAATAATAATTTTTGTTCTTCTTGAGACGCATGTCCTGAAGTATGAATTAAATTTGATGAACTATTTACGATAACTCTAGCTCCAAGTTTTGTTAAACGGTTAACAATTAATTCAACATCCATTTTGTTTCCTGGAATAGGTGATGAAGAAAAGATAACTGTGTCTCCTGGAATAATTTTCATATATTTGTGTTCTTGTTTTGCCATCTTTGAAAGGGCAGCCATTGGTTCACCTTGTGAACCAGTACAAATAATCATTACTTGATTTTTAGGAAATTTATCAACTTCTGTTTGTTTAATAAACATTTTTTCGTCAATATCTAAATGACCCAAGTTTTTAATAACTTTGATCATTCTTTCAAGTGATCAACCTACGATAACTACACGCTTAGAATATTTTTTTGCAAGTAAAATCATTTCTTGAAATCTATGAACGTTTGATGCAAAAGACGAAATTACAATACGTCCTTTTGCTTGTAAGATATGTGAATCAATATTTTTCATTACTGACTTTTCACCAATTGTATATCCTTCAACTTCTGCGTTAGTTGAATCAGCCATTAATAATTCAAGACCTTGTTCACCAAACTCAGACATTCTTTGAATATTTGCTGTATGTCCTAATGGTGTTCAATCAAACTTATAATCTCCAGTTGAAAAAATAGCTCCATTAGGTGTTTGAATATGTATTCCAAAAGCGTCAGGGATTGAGTGATTAACTGCAGCAAAACGTACAGTCATGTGCTTAGACTTATAAACGTCATCTTCAACATATTCTTTAACTAATGTTGAGTTTTGAAGTTTAAAGTCTTTTAGTTTTTCTTTTATTAATTCTGCTGCCAATTCAGGTGCATATATTGCAGGAACTTTTACTTTTTGTAAAAGATATGGAATTCCACCAATATGGTCTTCGTGCCCGTGAGTAATAAATAAACCTGTAATTTTATGTTCGTTTTCAAGTAAATAAGTATAGTCTGGAACTATAGCTGAAATCCCTGGTTCATTTTCTGAAGCAAATTTAACTCCAGCATCAATAATCATAATCTCATCATCGTATTCGATTACATAAGTATTTTTACCAATTTCTTCTAATCCCCCAAGAGCAAATACAAGTGTTGGTTTGTCATTATTTCTTATATTTATTTTTTTAATTAAACTCTCTACTGCAGGGGCTTTAGTAAATTTTAATTTGTTATTTGTTTCCATGAAACTCCTTATTGTATAAAAATTGATTGTCCAAAAAATTGTTAATGTTAATGGTTTTTTTTATGAAATATTATTCTAAAAATTATTAATTTTTTGTCTCGTTTTTTATGTTGTTTTTATAATAGCACAATATATAATTAAAGAGTACGAAAGTACAAGGAGATTTATAAAAAAATGATTAGATCAAATTCAAAATGCAAGTGTGAAAATTGCACATGCACTAACTGCACATGTGCAGCACCACAAGAGGGATGTTGTTAGTCACTAACAGTTAGATTAAAAAAATAAAACTTGCTTAATTGCAAGTTTTATTTTAAGTATTAATTATTTCTTATGTCTAGCGCAAACGTGGATTTCTCCAGAACCTGAAGCAAATACTTGCTTCATTTTATTTGCCATAATTTGATGCATACCACCTAAGTTCTCTTTTTCTATTTCATCAATGCATTTAAAGCATTGGTAATCATATGATTTTTCAGCCATTTTTGTACTCCTAAATATAATAATATTTTAACAAAAATAGGGTTATATATCAAGTCAACTACAGTTCAATTCAGCCGTCTTTGAAATATTTTGGATCATGTTTATTGATGTGATCATAGTATAGTTTTCCATGCAAATGATCTATTTCATGTTGGAAAACAATTGATCTATAACTTCTTAGAGTAAGTGTTACTTCTTGTTTTGTTATGTGATCATATCCTTCAACGATAACTTTATATGGACGAGGAACAAATCCAACATGATCTTTTGTAACAGATAGACAACCTTCGCCTTCTTCGATAAAAGCAATTTGTGTTGAACGAGCAGTTATTTTAGCATTAACCATTGCATATTCTTCAAACTTATTTTCAGGCAATTGAAATCTAACATAAAACATATTTTTGTTAACTCCAATTTGAGGAGCTGCTAATCCAACAGCTGGTCTTAAATAGTCCTTACTATCTTCTAAGTTTAATTCTTCATTTTGTGAATAAACCACAAAATCAATTAGTTTATTCATTGTTTGTTCATCTTCTATTGAAAGAGGAAGTTTGCAGTCATTTGATTTTGCACGAATTACTTCTTTGTCAGTATCATAAGTAAGTCAAGAATTAGATGGAATTTCATCAGTTAATAGTTTCATAAATCTCCTTGTTATTCTTGTTTTCATTATATATATAATTTCTTTATAATAAAGTCTAAGGTGAAATTATGAATGTTATTGCAGGTAAATATAAAGGTAGAAAATTAGTCACATTACAAGGTGACAATACAAGACCAACTTTGACTCGAGTTAAAGAAGACGTTTTTAATATAATTAATAACTATTTTATTTTTGATAATAAAATAGTTCTTGATTTGTTCGCTGGATCAGGAGCGTTAGGCTTAGAAACAATTTCTCGAGGAGTAGGTTATGTTGTTTTTAATGACACACATAAAGAAGCTCGTGATGTAATTTCAACAAATTTAATGGGAATTGATCAATCAAGTTATGTAGTTATGGATAGGGATTATCTTGATTTATTAAATAACTTTAAAGACAAATGTTTTGATCTTATATTTGTAGATCCACCATATGCTAAAAAAGAATATTATGATTCAATATTTGAAGCAATTAACAAAACAAATATTTTAAATAACTTTGGAATACTTGTTTGTGAATCTAATTCACTTTTAAACCCAATATTTACTAAAAATTTAGTATTATTAAAGTATAAAAAATATACGAAGACAAATTTATATATTTGAAGATTAGAAATAGAATAAGGAAAAGAACAATCATGGCACAAAAAGGGAAAATAATTATTATTTCAGGTCCATCAGGAGTAGGTAAGGGAGCTATTAATATAGAACTTGCAAAAGATGAATCATTAAACTTACAATATTCAGTATCAGCTACAACACGTGCTCCAAGACCAGGAGAAGTTGAAGGTGTTAATTATTTCTTTATGGATGAAAAAACATTTATCGAAAAAGAAAAAAATGGTGAATTCATTGAAACAGCTAAATTTATTGGTAACTATTATGGAACACCAAGGTCTTATATTAAGAAACAAATTAATGATGGTAAAAACGTTGTATTAGAAATTGAAGTTCTTGGAGCTACTCAAGTATTACAACAAGAAAAAGAATTTGAAATTATTTCAATATTCTTAGTACCACCTAGTTTAGATGAATTAGAATCTAGATTAAGAAAACGTGGAACTGAAGCTGAAGAAGTTATTAGAGAACGTTTGAATAAAGCATTATTAGAAATTCCTTTAAAAGATCAATATGATTATGTTGTTGAAAATGATGATGTTCAAAATGTTATTGCAAAAATTCATGATATTTTATTATTTGAAGATGCTATTGCTACAGGTACATTACAAGACAGTTATAGATTCATTTTAGAAAAAGAAGTTGAAAAATACGTTAACAGTAAATATTCATATTTCATATCAGGATGAATTTCAAACTTACGTGCAAATAAAATCGATTTTGATGAAGACACAATTGAAGATTACTTGTTTTCTTTCATTGCAGATAAAATTTATGGTTACATATTAAAAACAGAAACTTTAGATTTATTAAAATCAAAAGAATATGTTGATTCAATGATTGAATACTATATGTTAGAAGTTAATTTCTTGAATATTAAAAAATAGACTTAAGTCTATTTTTTTATTTAAGTATAAGATTAATTTAACAACAAGAAGGAAATAAATATATGTCAAAAAAATTAGTGGCTATAACAGGAGCATCATCTGGAATAGGAAAAGCATTAGCAATGTTATTTGCAAGTAAGGGTCATCCTGTTCTTTTAATGGCTCGCCGTATTGAAATTTTAAATGCTTTACCAATTAAAGAAAAAGTTACAGCAAATGTTGATGTAACAAATTTTGAACAAGTTCAAACAGCAATTAATAATGCAGAAGCAGTTTATGGACCCATTGACCTAATGATAAATAACGCTGGAATAATGCCACTAGATAACTATGTAGATCAATCACTAAAAGATAAATATGACACAATTGATGTAAATGTAAAAGGTGTAATTAATGGAATGGATGCAGTGTTAAAACAGATGATTAAAAATCAAACAGGAACAATTGTAAATATCTCTTCAATTGCTGGGCGTTATACTTCAAATGCTCATTCAATTTATAACGGAGCAAAATCTGCAGTTAATGCAATTACCGAACAAGCAAGAAAAGAAAATGCACATAATAACATTAGATTCATATTGATTGAACCTGGGATGGTAGATACAAACTTATTGAATTTGACATCAGAAGGGGAAATTCTAAATAGCTATAACAAAGCAAAAAAATCTTTAAATGGTGGACTGACACCAGAGCAAGTTGCGGATGTTATTGCTTATGCTTATGAACTGCCACAATCAGTAAATCTAAAAGAAATACTTTTAACACATACTAAACAAGTTGTTTAATAATAAAAAAAGAGCAGAATTATTTGCTCTTTTTTCATGCCTGATTTAAATTTATATGACAATAACCGCCAGGATTTTTATCTAAATATTTTTGGTGATAATCTTCTGCTGTTACATAATTTTTTAAAGGCAATATTTCAGTAACAACTTCAATATTTTTATCTTGTGCTAATTTATTTTTTGAATCGATAATTACCTTTAATTGAATATCTTTAAACTCATCAAAATAATAAATCCCAGAACGATATTGACTGCCAATGTCGTTACCTTGTCTGTTTAGTGTAGTTGGATTAATTGTATTTCAATAGTGACTTAATAAAGTCTTTAAATCAATTTTTGTGTCATCGAATTCTAATAAACAAACTTCAACAAAACCTGTAGTGCCACTACAAACTTCTTCATAAGTTACTTTGAAATCTTTAATACCATTGGCATAACCAACTTCGCTATAAGTTATTCAATCATAGTGATCAAAGAATGCTTGAGTTCCTCAAAAACATCCGCCACCTAATATAATTTTTTGTTTCATAAAATACCTCAACAAATATCACAATTACAATTAATTCTTGCTAAACATATTTTTAACACTAATTCGACTAAATACTTAAATAAATTAAAAATATTTTATAACATCAATAAAAGTTTTAAGATTAAACAATTAAATTGGTAATTTTAATCTATTAGCATGTCAGATGCTATAAAATATAAATAGTAAATTTTTTACTTAAAGGATCAATATGAAATTTAAAACAGTGCAATTAACAGATATCGGAAACTATAGAAAATCAAACCAAGATTACTTAGATTTTACAGAAAATAAAACTGGACAGGCTTTAGGTATTGTATGTGATGGAATGGGTGGACACGCAAGTGGAGACATTGCTTCTAAAATGGCAGTAACAAACTTTGTTTCAATTTTTAAAAAAACTAACTTTACAAAAATGACTGGTTCAGAAGATATACATTCTTGATTAAGAAGAACTGTAAATGAGGTATTAGAAATTATGATTAAGTATGCTAATTCTCACAAAGAAACTTTGGACATGGGAACTACATTAACAGCTGTTTTATTTGTTGATGAAGAACGCGCCTTTGTAGTTAATGTCGGTGATTCTAGAACATATAAACTTGATGAAGAAAACGAAGCACTAAATCAAATTACAATGGATCAAAACCTAGAAAATACAACTAATGAAAAAGAAAAAGAAGCAGCTAAAAATACAATACTATTTCAAAGAATGACAGAACAAACTTTTTGAAAGGTATTGACAAGTGCGCTTGGTCCTAAAAAACAATTAAAAATAGATATATATGATGTTAAACCTCAAGGAACTTGAATATTAACAACTGATGGTGTTCACGATTATGTTGATGAAGAATTGGTTGTAGCAACTTTATTAAATGAAAAAATGAAACAAAAAAGAAAAGGGCAATTAATCATTGAAGATGCTAAAGACAATATGTCTACAGATAATTTATCAATATTGTTAATTGAAGCAGAATAATATATTCTGTTTTTTTATTTTAAAAACAAAGATAAACTAATCATATGAAACCAAGAATTTTTACAACAAGAAATATTGCCTATACAGGTTTGTTAACTGCGCTAATGTATGTCATCGGATTAATTACTATTTTTATTGGAACAGCTACAGGTAGTTCAATAATTCAGTTTTCTGATGTAATTTTATTTTCTTTATTTGGTATATTGGCAAACCCAGTATTAATTGTTTCTTCAATTGTTTCTTCAATATTATTGGATGCAACTTCTGGAATGTTTATATATATTCCAATCACAGCTTTAATAAAAATATTAATAATTATTACATTAATTATTACTTACAAATTAACAAAAATAAAACCATTATCGATTGTAGTTGCATACCTTTGAGTTTTTTTATATGTATTATTTGCATATTTGTTATTTGATGAAAGCTATGCAATTAGAGAAGCAATAATTGACACAATTCAGTATGGTGTTACAGTTATATTTGCTTCAATTTTTATTAGCTTATATGACTTTAAAAAAATAAAAATACTTAAGGAAAATTAGGGTTTAACATAAATCTACCCTAAATTCGTGGGGTAGTTTTTAATTCTCTATTATTATATAATAGAACAAAGAGGGATAGGAACATGGAATCCAAATCGAATACAGAAAAAACAGATATATTTAACTTAAGTAAAGGTGAAGTATTTGATGGTAGATATGTTATTGTAAAAAAAATTGGATCTGGTGGATTTGGATCAGTTTATGAAGTTTTTGATAATATTAATAAACAAACTTTAGCTATAAAGTTTGTTAAATCTGATGAATCTAGAGCTGATCTTGCAATTGAAAGATTTCTAGTCGAAAAAGAATCATTTGCAAACCTATCTATCAATCCATATGTAATTAAGCTTTATGATGTTTTTCAAGAAGATAAAACATGAGCAATAGTAACTGAAATTGTAAGTGGTGGATCACTATCAGAATTTAACAAAAGATTTTTTTATATGAACCAAGATGAAATTAAATTATTTTATACTCGTGTATGTTCTGCATTATCAGATGCTCATAAATTAAACATAATTCATCGTGATATCAAAGAAGGAAATATTATGTTAACTAAATTTGGTTCACCCAAGTTAGGTGACTTTGGTATTTCTTACACTGAGCATAGTACAGATCTTACAAAAGATGTAAAAGTAGGAACACCAACTCATTTAGATCCCCAATACTTTAAATGAGGAGCAATTTCTAAACAAGGTGACGTTTATCAATTAGGAATATGTCTATATACATCTGCAGTTGGTGAACCACCATTTTGAATTCACAATTCAAAATGACAGGGTTCTAAAAAAGCTACATGATATAAATTAAATCAATGCAGGGTTAATCCAGTGAGACCATCACTAATTAACCCAAATGTATCTATTGAATTAGAAAACATAATTCTAAAAGCTTTAGATAAAAACCTATCAAGACGATATAAAAACATGGATGATATGCAAAATGATATTCAAAATCTTGGCACAAATCCAAACGCAAAACCATTTAAATCATCAACAAGATGAGATAAGTCTGAGTTTTTTGCGGAGATGAAATCTTATAAAAAGGAAAGGAATATTATAGAGGTTGGTGTTGTAAATAGTTCAAGTATGAAATCCAGTTTTGTTTTTTCACTATTGGCTATATTTTTAGTAACAATATTAACGTTCATAATAATGGTAATGATATATGTATAGAGTTATTAGTACATCAGGAAAATCTTGTCTTGTTTATAAAGACGGAGAATTTCTACAAGCAGGTTTACAAGGAAAATTATTATTTAATAAACAAACTGTTGTAGCAGGCGATTTAGTTGAAGTTTTAACTGAGGGTGAAATTTCATTAATCAGCGATGTTGCTAAAAGAAAAAATGAATTATATAGACCACGTGTTTCTAATGTAGATAATGTAGTTATAGTAACTTCACTTACAATTAATGATAAAGATCTATTTACGTTAAATAAATATATTGCATTAGTTGAGGTAATGGGATTAGAAGTGATTCTATTATTTACAAAAAGAGATATTGTTGGTTCAAATGATTCAATTTTACAATTTGCTGAAGAATATAAAAAACAAGGCTATAAAACATTTTCTATATCTAATATGTATGATTCAAAAGATTTTGATGATTTCTTAAAAACAATTTCAACTGGACTTAATATATTTACTGGGATGACTGGAGCTGGTAAATCAAGAACATTAAACAACATTTTACAAAATGAAGTTCAACGTGTTCAATCAGTCAGTGAATACACTAACAAAGGTAAGCATACTACTACTACATCTAAGTTATATAATTATGCTGACGGATATATTTGTGATACTCCTGGTTTTTCATCATTTGATATTCAAGGTGTTACAAAACAACAATTGGCTCATAGTTATAAATTTTTTCAAAAACATATTAATGATTGTAAATTTAATGATTGTCTACATACACAAGAAACACAAGGATGTTATGTTGTTGAAGCGGTCAACAAAAACGAATTTCCAATGTTTATTTATGAAGACTACTTAAAATTTTTAAAGGAGATATAAGATGTCAATAATTGCACCAAGTATATTAAATTCAAATTTATTAAATTTACGAGAAGAATTAATCAAATTTAAAAATGAAGGCATTGAGTGAATACATTATGATGTTATGGATTTCCACTTTGTTCCAAATTTAACATTTGGTCCAAAGTTATTAAAAGACATTAACCAAGAATTTAATTTTAAAATTGATGCTCATATGATGGTTGAAATAAAAGGCAAATTTGAAGATTACTTAGATACATTTATTAAAGTAGGTGTTGATCAATTCACATTCCATATTGAATCATTTAAAAATAAAGATTATTTAATTGATTTAATTAGATACATTAAACAATCTAAAATCAGGGCTTCAATTGCTCTTAATCCAGGAACATCTATCAAAGAGTTAACTGATGATATTCTTGTATATCTTGATAATGTTTTGATTATGAGTGTAAATCCTGGATTTGGTGGTCAATCGTTTATGGAACCAGTTTTAGATAAGGTTAGACAGCTTGTTATTAAAAGAAAAGAAAACAAACAGAGTTTTACAATTCAAATTGATGGTGGAATTGATGATGTTACTTTTCCTTTAGCAAAAGTAGCTGGAGTAGATTCTTTTGTTTCAGGAAGTTATCTTGCAAATAAAGATGACTTAAAATCTAGATTAAAAAAACTTGTATAAATAAAAAACACTCAAACGAGTGTTTTTTTTGTTTCTAAATGGTGCTCCCTATCGGAATCGAACCGATACGAGTTACCTCGCTTGATTTTGAGTCAAGTGCGTCTACCTATTCCGCCAAAGGAGCATTTTTCACTATAAATTAGTAATATATTTCTATATAATTATTATATGTTAAAAAATAAAAATAATTATACAGTTCCAACAGAACTTAACTATAAAAAAGAAGAGTACCTTTATAAGGTCTCAAAAGCAAATAATATTGAAGAATTAATAAGTGCGCCAATTGGACTTGACTCACTTGAAAGAACTAAATATGGCGAGCTTAATGGTAGGAATAAAATAAACACTAAGCCGTTTAACCATGTAAAAGTATTTTTAAAATGTCTAACAAGTCCATTTGCTCTATTATTGTGAGCTGTGGCAATTACTGAAATGGTTTTTTTTGCAACACTACATCCAACACTTGTTACATTCATATCGTCATTGGTAGTATTTGGAATGGTATTCTTAGCAGCATTCACAGAATTTTTTTCAAAATATGATGAATATAAAAGAGGTAAACACCAAAGAACAATCATTGAAAACAAGTACTTAACTTTAGAAGGTAGAGTTGGCAATGAAATGAATTTAGACTTTAATGAGTTAAAGGAAAGATCAACTTTAGTTAAACAACACAAACTAACAATGGGTGATGTTATCCTTCTAACTGAAGGAGAAGTTGTTCCAGCTGACTGTAAAGTTATTTGATCAGAACATTTACGTTTAGATCAAGCTTTAATTAGCGGTAAACAACAACTTGTTAAAAAGAGTATCTATTCATCAGGTGAACCTGAAAACATTATTGATTTGGAAAACATTTTATTTGCTCAAACAGTAATTCTTTCAGGAGCAGCTATTGTTGTTGTTGTAAATGTTGGTTTAGATAACTATGTAAAAAATATTGTAGATAAACAACATGAGACTCATTATCATTCAGCATCAAGTGAAGGTGTTCATAAAATTATTAATATTATAATTATGATCGTACTTGCAGTTATGCCTATATTTATTATATTTGCAGCATTTGTTGTTAAAAACTTTGAACTTGTTGAAGCTGTCATATTTGCCTTTACAATCGCAGTTGTTTTAATTCCAGAGGCATTGCCATCAGTTATCGCTTCAAACTTAAAAGAAGGTAATAAAAAATTAGTTGATGAATCTATTATAGTTAAAGATCCTGAAACAGTTCAAAATATGGGAATGATTGATTTTTTATTTACAGATAAAACTGGAACTATAACATCAAAAGATTTAGATATAGTTAAAGTATTAGACTTCAACGAAAAAGAAAATGAAAATTTAAATATGTATCTTCACTTGGCTGCAACACACCAAAGAAATACAAATAGTGCTGTTGATCAAGCTATTATAAAGAAATTTGCATATTTAACAGAAAAAGAAAAATCAGAAGGATTTGAGTTAGAAGAAACAATTGAATATTCAGCTGAATCTCAAATATCAGGAGCAGTTCTTTCTCAAGGAACTCATGAAATTAAATTAACTAAAGGTTCTCCATATACAATACTTTCGTCATTAAAATTTGTTAGAGATGGTAAAAATGTTGAAAAAATAACTGACAAGGCAATGGACAAGATTCGTGCTTATTTAAATAATGAAGAGAATTTAAAATATACAATTTTATTAGTTGCGTCTGTTCAAACAGAAGAAAAGGCAGTAGATGATAATGACTATATTTTTGAAGGGTATGTTGTTATTGCAAATGAACTACGAGGTAGTGTACAAAAAGTTGTTAAATCTTTTACTGAAAATAATATTGATATTAAAATCCTAACAGGTGATTCAAAACATGTTTCAAAACATATTGCAACACAAATGGGGTTAGAAAACTTTGTAATCCTTGATTCTCGTAATTACAAAGGGGATGAGGATTTAGAAGCTTACAATATTTTTGTAAAAATGTCACCATATCAAAAAGAAATGATTATTAAACAATTAGCAGCAACTCATGACCTTGCCTATATTGGTGATGGTAAAAATGATGCGGCAGCCTTAAAACAAGCAGATGTTGGTATTGCTGTTAATGACAGTACCTCATTGGCCAAAAAGAATGCTGATGTTATTATGCTAGAAAACGATTTACAAGTTCTTGAAAAGGCTTTCATGATTGGACGACATACATTCCACAATGCTTATAAATTTGTGAAAGTTACACTTGCAGCAAACATTGGATTGTTAATAACAATTTTAGTTGCATCACTTTTATTTAAGTTTCCAATAGTTTCTTCATTACAATTACTTGTTCAAAACTTATTATTTGTAGGTTCAAACTTAGCCTTTGTTTTTGATAAAGTTGATGGGGATGTAATTAAAAAACCACAACGTTGATCAACAAAATCTGCAATTATATTTATGTTTGTGGCTGGTTTATCTGTAGTAATGATTAGTTTTATAAACTTTGCAATCATGTTATATGGATTTGATATGTATGAACCAATTATGGATTGAGTAAATAATGGTGGAAATGAGCATTTAAGAAGTTCAGTTAAAATACCATCTGAGTTGGCTCAATTCCAAACAGGTTTCTTTATTGAAATGATATTCACTCACTTAATATTAATGTTTGTTTATAGAAGTTCTAAAGTATCTATATTCCAATCAAGACCATCAAAAAAATTCTGTGCAATACTTGCAATAACTGCAGTTGCTGCTTTTGTACTAGCATTTATATTTAGTTCAATTAACTTCGAGTTTAAACTAATGGTGGGATCAAATATGTGATGATATGCAGCACTTGCTGGAATAATACTTTTATCATGAATGATAATGGAAACAGTCAAATTTGGTTATATAAAAATATTCAAAGAATGATTATGATAAAAATAAGCTTAGGCTTATTTTTTGTTTTTCATTTCCTTATTGAAAACTTTCAGTAAGCATTAGAGTGTATAATAAACAAAACAGGCTCAGGTACTTTATGCATAATTCAAACTACCGTCAAATATCTAAATATCATTATAATTGATGAAAGATTATCATTATAATTTTACTATTTCCAATAGTTGTTATACTGTCATTATTATTTGCAATTAAATTTTTGCCATATTTATTTAAATATCCTAGATATGGTTTTTCAAAGTCTTTAGGAGTTGAAATAAATAGTGTGGATCACTACAAACTTGATATTAAAGAAAAAGGATTGATGAATCTGGATGCTCCTTCAGAACTGTTTAAAGAAATTGTTATAAAGGGTTCAAAAGGGGATATTAGCGCAGTTTATTTAATTAATCCAAACTCAAATAAATGAATCATTGGATTACATGGATTTAAAAGAAATAAATATATGGGCATTAGAAATGTTATGCATTTCTATCAACAAGGTTATAACATTATTAGTTTTGATGGGTATGCTCATGGGAAAACTTATGGTACCAAATCTGATTTTGGTATAACAAATGCTTTAGTATTGGATAATGTTATTAGCCATATTAAAGAAATTCATAATCCTAGTGAGCTAGGTATTTTAGGGGTAAGTCTTGGAGCTTCTTCTGCACTATATTGAGCACAAAATTACTATACTGAAAACCAGGTTGACTGACTGATTGCTGATTGTGCATTTTCACAAGCTGTTCCACAAATTAGATTCTTTTTACAAAAATATATTAAAATACCTTGATATTTAATGTCATTAGGTATTAACTTTAATTTCAAAATTGTTTCAAAATCATGAATAAAAAAATTCAATTTGTTAAAAAGTTGATCGACAACAAAAGGCTTACCAATTTTATTTATACACGGTGAAAAGGATGCTTTTATTACTTTATCAAATGCTTATGTTATGTATGATATGAAAGCAATAGTTGATGCAAAAACTGAAATAGCTATATTTAGTAATGCAGATCATAGTGAATCAATTGTTAAGGATTTTGATAAATATAATTCATTGACAACTCAGTTTAAACAAAAGTATATAAAATAAAAAGTCGAAATATATTTCGACTTTTTAAAATAGTTTTCACTTAAGAAATTGATACTAAACTAATTGATTTCTTTTTTTAAGAGTTTTAAGAGTTCTTGCAGAAACTTTGATTGTCATAACACGACCAGTTTCATCCACAACCTTAATTTTTTGTAAGTTTAAGTTTCATTTTCTTTTTGTGGCGTTCAATGCATGTGAGCGGTTGTTACCACTCAATGCGCTTTTACCAGTTAAATCATCTCTTCTAGCCATGTCATTTCTCCATTAAAAATATAATACATTATTATTTTATAAATTGCATTAAAAAATTACATTATTGATTTACTTAATTCGTTTAGTATTTTTGCTTTGTAACCAAAGTTAATACAGTCAACATAAGTTGCTCCGACACATACATCAAGTGCTAATCCACAAACTTCAATTTCAGTAACATCATTGGCCTTTAATCAAGCATCAAGACCTGAATCAACTTTATCTCCAATATAAAAAGCCGAATAACTATCGTAATCTATCTTAGTACCTTTTCTAATTATAAGATCAGCATACTTAGTATCAATCATAAATCCTGACCCATTTGTTCCTACGACACAATGTACTGGTCATAACCTAAAAGATATATGGTTTTCAGGGTGAAAATCACCACTAAAAACTACTAAATTATTATTTGATTTATAATCTTTAATTTTGTCAATAATTGGTTGTTTGATTGTTTCTCCTCCAGATACGTATAGTGAACCTTTAGGGTGGGCAAAATCATATTGATAATCAACAACTAATAAGCATTTTGCCATATATTTATTTTCCTCATATTTATTTTATTGGTACATTTTATAATGTTATTATATTATTAATTTAATCAGGAGGTATAAATATGTTTAAAAAATCAAATGTCAATAAATTTATAAAAGATTGAAAATTTTGATTTAAATTAGCAACAATGATATTAATATTTGTTGCAATTATTTGGGATTTGGTTGTAAATATTTCTAATCCAGCAAAGGAATGAATCTATGAATACAAACCCGAAAATAATGAAGGTGAACCGACTATAATTTATAATTCAACTGGAGCAGCATTGAGTTATCTATCATTTTTCACGGTTCAATCAAATTTATTAGTTGCTTTCTGACTTATGATTTCATTAATTAAACAAGAGGGTGATCATAAATTATTAACAACAAAAGTCTCAATATTTGTAGCTACTTATATAACAATTACGATGTTGATATTTAACTTAGTATTATTACCTGAACTATGTATTAGTGAACCAAAGACATCGGACATTCATCCATCTAATTGAAAAGGAACTACATGATTTAAGCAAATGACATTACACTTGGTAGGGCCATTATTATTTATATTTTATATTTTATTTTTCATGAAAACTGATGAGGCAAAAGGTACAAAGGAATTCTTAAAAAATGATTCACTTAAAGTAATGTATTATCCAATTGTATATGGTATCTATATTTTAATTAGAGCCGAAATTAGAATCGCAATGGGGATGCCTACAACAGGTACATCAACATATCCATATTTCTTTATGAACTTACGTGAATCATGATACTTTTTCATAATGATCGTGTTTATTTTAATTGGATTATGTATCGGATTATCAACACTTTATAATTTAATTATTAGTAAAAGAATTAACCAAAAGCAAACTTAAATGTTTGTTTTTATTTCTCCCTTAATAGCAGTAATTATTGATTTTTATTCAATATTTATATACTATATAAAGGACTATTTAATTTAAAAGGAGGCCAATATGGAGTTAATTCAAGATATTAAAAAAATTATCACATCAGAGTTATTAACAATTCCAGGTGTATTGCAACTTGTAAAACCCTCAACTGATTTTTCAGATGATACAGATTCAATTCGCGTTTTTGATATTGAAGATGATGAACCTGAAATAAACATTCACCTATCTTTAATTAAAGGAATTAACATACTTGCAGTCTCTCAAGAGGTTATTGATAGAATTAAGCCAAAAATCGATAAGATTTTAGAATTTAAAAAGAGCTTTGCAATCAACGTTTTTGTTGATGAAGTTAAAGCTAAGAAAAAGAAATAAAAGGAACAAAATATACACATATGTCACAATCAATTAAAACACTAAAAGATATGCTTGAAAGTGGAGTTAACAATATTTATAACCACTATCCAAAAATAGATAAATTAAACGTTTTCCCAATTCCGGATGGAGATACAGGAACTAATATGAACTTAACATGTACTAATGGGTTCGCAGATTTAGAAAATGGATCATTTGAAAATGTCGGTGATTTAATGGCTAAATTTTCAAGAGGACTTATTATGTCTGCTCGTGGAAATTCAGGAGTTATTTTTTCTCAAATTATTAAGGGTTTTGCAAATGGGCTTTCAGGTCAAAAAGAAACTTCTTCTGAAATTTGAGTTAAAGCATTTGAACAGTCAAAGATTGCAGCATATGATGCTGTTATGAAACCAGTTGAAGGAACTATCCTTACAGTTATTAGAGAAACTTCAGAATCAATTTCTAAAACATTTGAAGAAAATCCTTCAATTACTGAAAAAAAATTATGAGAAGCAATTATTGTTGCTGCAAATATTTCTTTAGAAAATACACCAGAATTATTACCAGTTCTTAAAAAAGTGGGAGTAGTTGATTCAGGTGGATTTGGTCTTGTTAAATTCTTTGAAGGAATGGAAAAATTTTTAAGAACTAAAAAAATATTAGCTAGATCTAAAAAATTAGAGGATAACGAAGGTGGAAATGTTGAGATGGATCTTGACGATGAAGAATTTGGTTATTGTACAGAAGCTGTAGTTTTATTATCGGCAGATTATATTGGAACAGTAAATGTTAAAGAAATAAGATCAAAATTTGAATCTTTTGGTAACTCATCAATTGTGGTTGTAGCTGATGGAAATATTTTAAAAACACATACCCATGCTTTAAAACCTGGAATTATTTTAGAAACTCTACAAAAATATGGAGAATTTGAAAAAATAAAAGTTGAAAACATGACTTTACAATCTGATAAACATGTTAAGGGTGGAAATCCATCAATTAAAAAAGGGTCAAATGATGGAAAAACAATGACAATCATTGATTCAGAAGTTGAAAAACCAAGACGTTTATTAAAAGATACAGCAGTTATTTCAGTAGTACCGTCAAAAGATATTTTAGATTACTTTAAAGAAGAACTACAAGTTGATTATGTTATTAATGGTGGTTCAAAGATGAACCCTTCTACAAAACACTTTATTAAAGCTATTGCTGAGGTAGATGCAAAAGAAGTTTATATTTTACCAAATGACAGTAATATTTTAATGGCTGCTAACCAAGCTAAGTCATTTGAAAAAAAATCTAAAGTACACGTTATTCCAACAAAATCAGTTGTTGCTGGTATGGTGGCTTATCTAAATCTAGATAAAGATGAAAGTTACAAAAAAAACTTAGTAAGTGTAAATAAAGCACTTAAAGATTTAGTAGCTGTTTCAATTTCAACTGCATCAAGAGATGTTAAATTGAATGGTGTAAATATTAAATCAGGTAATTTACTAACTTTGGTTAACGAAAAAATATTTGCTTCTTCAAAAGAAATAAGTGATATTTTCAAGAAAGTTTTTGACAAATATATAACACCAAAAACTGAAATTATTACTATTTTCCAAGGAACAGAAGCTACCTTTAAAGAGGTTAACTTCCTTAAAAAATATCTAGATGAAAATTTCGATGTTGAATATGAAATCATCAATGGTGGTCAAGAAATTTACAAATTCTTTATAGCAATCGAATAATCTATAACTAATTAAATGTGTTTTATAAAAACACTTTTTTTATATATAAAATATTTATATGCGTCGTATATTTAAATCTTATTTGAAACTATTTATATCTTCTTGATTAGAGACATTAGGTACTCTATTATTTTTGATAACTTTTATTATTGTTATTTTGTCAATGCTTCCAGCTCCACTACAAATTTCGCTAATGGCAAATAGAACAAATAAACAAACTAATCAATGAGATTATAGTGTACATCTAGATGCAGATAATGTTTCTGGAACTAATGTTATGGATGGAAACGTTAATTCTTTTTCTTCTGAGTTTTTACAAGAAGTTACTAAAAACTTTTTAAAAGGAAAATTAGTTGAGAAAGCTAGAACAACTCCAAATCAAGATGAACTTAAAAAAAGATATGAAGAAAATAAAAATGAGACAGTTAATGATGTATATAAATTAACTTCAAAAAGTAACGATCATAAATACATTTCATTTAAGGATCCAACAGAAATTTTGAATTCAAAATCTAAAGTTAAAGATCAATCTGGAAATAATATACTATTTACAGATTGATTTATAAATGCTGAAATGGCTATTATAGAAATAATTAACATCATTCAATCTGAATCACCAAAATTAAGACAAGAAAATGATTATTATGAAAAGCGTGATAAATATATGTCAGATGTTTTAATTCAAGCTGCTTCAATATATAGTAGTTGGGGACATAATTCTTCTCTTGGAGGATCAATAAATGATGATTATTTTGGAATAAAGAAAACTTACTTAAATATAATTTCAAATGTAGTTGGATATAATTTTACATTTGATAGTTCTTGATCTGAAGAAAATACACAAAAATATAATGCTCATAATAATTTTAAAAAAGCATTTGATGGTGTATTGGTTAAAGATATTTTCAAGCAAGAAGTATTAGATTATTATTACCTAGATGGACATGAAATAAATTTAGCTGAAGAAACAAGTAATATTAGCATGCAAAGAGATATCTGAAATGCTATTCAAACAAATGTATATGAACAATTGGGTTTTAAGTACACACGTGAAAATACAATTTATACAATTGCAGATATTGGAAATAATAAATCACAAGCAGTTAACTTTACTGAAATATTTGATGAATCAGCCGAAAAAGATAGAGTAAATAATTTAGTTTACAACGGAAAAGGTTGAGCTGCTGATACAGGTAAATTAGATTCAATGAATGTATTTGGAAATGATAAGTTTTTTGATTCAATAAGTAGCTATGATAACAAATTTAAAATTAATGGTATTGATGTAAGACTTCAAAATACATATGTTGCATATAAATTGAATGGAATAACTTCAAAAAAAGATTCTTATAATTATTCATTTTTTAATTCTAATCCAAAATTTACTGGTGAATTATATGTTGGACAAGAAACATTCAAAGAAATTTATGATAAATTTATTTATCAAAGAGATAGTGGGAATGACAATTTTAATGGAAAACCATTTTTAAAAATGTCAACAACATTTTACTTAGCATTTGGAAAATCAAATTCAGAGGAACAACTTTCATTTTTACGAGGAAATGTATCAAATTCAACTCCAAATATTTATTCTATTGATACAAGTTATATTTATTCAAAAGACAAATCACCACAATTGAAAATGATTACAATGGTAAACCTAATGACAATTATTTACATTGTTATTGGAACTATTTTATTATTACTAGCTTCAGTGTTTATGTTGTATTCACAGAAAGAAGAACTAAATAGAACACGTAAACAGTTGGGAGTTTTTAAATCTAATGGATATAAAACTTGAGAACTAAGTCTACCTTCAACACTTAAAGTATTCTTATTAATGTTTATTGGTTTATTAGTTGGTTACTTGTGTTCTTTTCCACTACAAATGAATGCTGTGGATAAGCAATTTGGATCAATTGCTGTATTTTCAATTGCTAGAATTTATGCTAATCCAGCGTTCTTATTCATACTGTTTGTATGTGTTCCATCTATATTTACATCTATTATCTTTTTGATTTTGTTACATTTTTTAAGTGAAAGACCACTTGATCTAATGAGCCAAAGCTCTGTAACTAGCTTTGTAAGACATCCATGATGATATTGGTTATTATTACCAGTTATATTTCCATTTGTTTTATTACATAAGCTTTTCACATGATTGTTTAATAAAACCAGATGAGGATTTACATTTAAATTTCAAGCGGCATTCTTATCTATTTCCAAAGGTAAATTTACAATAGTAATGATATTATTCTCTTTTGCAACTTATTTAGTTTCTATGGAGATGAAAGCCATGCCTGTAATGAATAATATGTTTAATGAAGCAACTTCATTCTTAAAAAGTTCAACTGATCATGAATCATCAATATATGGTGATGATTTAGGATTACCGGATAAAAATGGATATCAAAAAATTTATGAATCATCATTTATCGGTAGACAATTTGTTGACCTAAAGGGTGATAGTATTGAAGATTTTTTAAAAAAACAACACTTGGAATCAAATAGTAAAGAAAAAGTTATGGATGACTTTGTATTTAATGCACATGCATTGGTTTCTAGAATGTTTGATGAAAGAATTAAATTTTTAGAGAAAACTAAATTTTTAAATGAAGATTTACAAAATATTGCAATGAAGATTTCTTCAGTATTTTCTATAGGATCATTAGTATTGCCTGTTGAAATTTCTACGACAAATTCATTTGATAAAATTGAAGAGAAATCAAATAAGCTATTTACAGATATTAAAAATTTATTGTTTAATATTCCAGAAAATTTAAAGGATGAAATTAGAAAATTATTAAATAATTATATTTTAGAAATAAAAGCAATTGCTTTTGATAATGTTAAAAATAAGGAATCGCTATTAACTTCAAAATTAAGTGAAAGTTATGAACAAATTCAAAAGGTAAAAGCAATTCAAGGTAACGACATTTTTAAAATGACTTGAATGCTATTATCTGGTTGAACAGGAAGTATGGAAGCATCACAATTAAGTGATATTAAAGACATTAAAAAATATATAGCAGATATAACAAATACAAATATACCTCAGGTATATAGTTCATCATATGAGGACTCAAATGAAGATCCAATTGAAAGTATTATTAAATGAATTCAAGAAGTAATAAAAGATATACTGGAATTTCTTTCTGTAGAAGAGAATGTTGAAATTGTAGAAAATTCAATTTCAAACTCAAATTTTGTTCAATATTTATTACAACCTTTATTACTTACTCAAGATGGGATTGATCCATTAATCACAAATAATTCAGTTATTTTTGATAGTAAAAAAGAAACATTGGTAAGACATGAAAATGTTAGAATAGAAGGACACAATTACTACTCAACATTAATGTCATTTGACTCTTCAGGGAAATTTGGAGATTTAAGAAATCAATATTTATTTGATGGTGTTTGAAATTGAAATGATTTAGGCAAAAAAAATAATGATGGTTCTATTAACGTCATAGTTTCAAAACCAATACAGAAACTTAAAAACTTAAAAGTAGGTGACAAAATAGAGTTGTATGACAAACGTAGTAGTGATCCTCAAAAACCAGTAGTTGGTAAAGTTATTGGAGTACAAGTTCGTAATATTGCTGTTCACATGGTTTTTGCTGATTATGATAGACTGATAGAAGCAAGAACACCAGAAGAATCTGAATTGCGCAAACATAAATTTACTTTTAAAATAGGTAAAGAAGAATATACATATGACAATGTTTATGCTTTTAATAAAGTTATTTCGTCTAAGAAAAAAATATCATTACCAATAGATGAAATTGGAATTAACATTACAGATTTAATGGACAAATTCTCTTATATGCAAGATTCATATCAATTTATGACTGAAGCTAAAAAAATAAAAGATATAAATTGATTTACTTCGATGATTGCTGGTTCTAGTTATTTAGATAAAGTGTTGGCAGGTAGTCATAATAAACAATTTATATCGTCATCATCTTATTTTTCAAGTGTGCCTTCAACAAGTGACATTATGTCATCATATGCTGTAATCAAGTCTGGTGCAGCGGCAATGATATCTATTATTACAAACATGATGATTGTAAATATTGTTATTTCATTAATTTTATTATTAATATTGTTTACAGTTTTAATTAAAATTATTATTTATGATGCACAAGGAATTATTATATTGATGCGATCACTGGGATATAAAGATATACAAATTAACTGAATAGTTATGGGGAAATATTTAACATCATCAATATGATCATTTGTAATAATGTACACCTTGTCATTCTTTACATGAACTGTGATAGCAGAATTTGCATGATCAAAATATGCAGTAATACTTGCCATTCCAATTTATTGATACTTGCCATTCCTAATTTTCTTAGTTATGGAATCGGTAATAACAATAGGATTCTTATTTGGGGTATATAGATTGAAAAAATTACCTTTAGCAAGACTTTAATATTAAACAAAGAACTACAATGTAGTTCTTTTTATATTTGAAATAGAGTAATTATAGATATGTTTGTGGTTTAAAATAATATTATGAAAAAAGATATTTTAAACAATTTAATGAATGATAATGGAGCTGACGCTGTATTATTACATTCACCACAAAACAGATTATGATTTACTAGATTTAGTTCATCACTTGGTTATGTTTTATTTTCTAAAAACAAAACATACTTATTGATTGACGGCAGATATCATACAATGGCAATTGAATCAAAAGAATTAATTAACGTTGATGAGATTATTAATATGAATAACGCTTCGAAACAAATCAATGAATTAATTCAAAAGCTAAATATTAAAAAAATGATTATTGAATCAGATTGAGTTTATGTAAATCAATTTGATTCATGATCAAAAATATTTAAGGCCAAACTTATAAAAACAGATACATCAAAAATTAGAATGATTAAAGATCAATGGGAAATTGATCAAATTAGAAAAGCATGTGATATTACAAACTTAGTTTTTGAAAAGGTTTTGAAAAATATCAAAATTGGAATGTCAGAGTTGGAGATTGCTAGATTTGTATCAAATCAGTTCTTGGAATTGGGAGCTCAAAAATTAAGTTTTGATACAATTGTTGCAAGTGGGGAAATGAATGGTTCTATGCCACATGCTACTCCGTCTAATAGAACTATTAAAGAGGGAGATTTTGTAACTTTAGATATGGGATGTTATGTTAATGGGTATTGTTCAGATCAAACTCGTACATTTGCAATTGGAGAAACAATTAATCCAAAACTAATAGATATTTACCAAACAGTTTTAGAATCTCAACAAAAAGGTATAAGTGCGTTGAAAGAAGGTATTTCTTCTGGAGATATTCATAAAATATGTTTTGATTATATTGAATCAAAAGGTTATGGTGAGTACTTTACGCATGGAACAGGTCATGGTTTAGGAATAGAAATTCATGAAGAACCATATAATGCCAAAAACCAAACAGAAATATTAAGAGCTGGTATGACAGTAACTGTTGAACCTGGAATTTATATTCCAGGTTTGGGAGGAGTTAGAATTGAAGATGATCTTTTAGTTACAAAAGATGGATTTGAATATTTAACAACTGCAAGACGAGAACTAATACATATCAAGGGATAATTTTATTTAATATATAATTATAAAAATAAGAGGTCATAATGATTAAAATAGCATTCGACGTAATGGGTTCAGACAAAGGTCCTAAATACGCAATTAGAGCAGCAGTAAATTTTTTGAAAAAAAATAATGATACAGAACTCCACTTAGTAGGACAACAAGAAATTATTGAATCTGAGTTAAAGTTGAACAAATATAAAGGGACGAATATTGTAATTCATAATGCAACAGAAGTGATTGAAATGACTGATGGTATTTTGAGTATAAGAAGAAAAACAGATGCATCAATGGTAGTTGCTTTAAAATTAGTTAAAGAAAAAATTTGTGATGGTATGTTAACTTCAGGTGCTTCTGCTCCTTATATAGCTGGATGTCATTTCATATTGGGAGAGTTTGAAGGTATTTCAAAACCAGGATTTATGCCAGTTATCCCAACTGAAGTAAAAGGTAAGGCTACTGCTTTATTAGATGTTGGAGCTAATTTAGAAAACTCACCAGAAGATTTAATAAACTTTGCTTTAATGGCAAATATTTATATGATTGAAATTATGGGAAATGAAAATCCAAAAATTGGTTTACTAAATATTGGTGAAGAAAAATCCAAAGGTTTACCTTTACAAGTTGAAACATATAAATTGTTAGAAGCAAGAAATGATGTTAACTTTATTGGGAATGTTGAAGGTTATGAAATTTTTACTAACAAAGCAGATATCATTGTCTCTGATGGATACTCGGGTAATATTATGTTGAAAACAATGGAAGGAGCTGCAAAATCAGTTTCTAGAATTATTAGTGGTCATGTTAAAAAAAATATTTTTAGAAAGATACTTGCAATACCATTAATTCCAGCTTTCAAAGGTGCTAAAAAACATCTTGATGTTCGTGAATATGGTGGAGCTATTTTATTAGGTGTTGATGGTATAGCTTTTAAAGCTCATGGTTCATCTGATGAAGTTGGTTTTGCAGCAACTATAACAATGGTTCATCAAGCAATTTCTCGTGAAGTTCTAAGTAAGATGAAAGCAAAATTAGGTAAATAATATGCAAACAAAAAGAACACTAAAAGAATTAATGTCTTCATTGGGTATTGAAATCAATGATATTGATATCTTTGATGAAGCATTAACTCATAACTCATGAGCTAACGAAACGGGTAATTCTAAAACTTATCAAAGACTAGAATTTTTGGGAGATGCAATCTTGCAGATGAAAGTTAGCGAATATTTATTTAATAATTTTGCAACCTTCAATGAGGGATCTCTTACAAAATATAGAAGTGCAATGGTTCGTGAAGAATCATTAGCATTTGTTGCAAAAAATTTAGAGTTAGGTCAATATATTAAATTAGGTATTGGAGAAATAAATAGTAAAGGTCATGAAAAAGCTTCAATGTTATGTGATATATTTGAATCACTAACTGCCGCAATTTATTTAGATCAAGGCATTGAAAAAGTTAATAGTTGATTAGAACAAACACTATTCAAATCATCAAATGTTAACTACTTTATAGAACAAACACATGATTATAAATCTGAATTACAAGAAGTCATTCAATTAGAAAATAGAAGTGAATTGGAATATAAAGTTATTGATAAACAGACAAATGACTATAATCAAACTACTTTCAAGGTTGCCATAATTATTGATAATAAAACTTATGGAACTGGTGAGGGAACAAATAAAAAAGCCGCAGAACAAGCAGCAGCAAAATCAGCAATTTCTAAAATGAAAAAGAGATAATAAAAAGTACATAATATGTACTTTTTATTTTTGTTTCATTTTTAAATATAAATCATAAACTCGTTTTTCATATGCTGAATGGGGTTTGTTTTTATAATATTTTTTATCCTTGATTTCATTTGGTAGATATTGTTGTTCTACTCAATCGTTTTTATAATTGTGGGCATATTTATATCCAATGCCACGACCAAGTTTTGTGGCAGATTTATAATGAGCATCTTTTAAGTGATCAGGTACATCATAGATTAATCCTTCTTGTACGTCTTTAACTGCATCAGTAGTTGCTAAATATGCTGAATTAGATTTTTCACTTAATGCCATATCAACAATTGCTAAACCCAACGGGATAATGCCTTCAGGAAATCCAATTTGTCTAAAAGCATTTGTTGCTTGTAAAACGCGTGGAGGGATTGAGGGATTTGCCATTCCAATATCTTCATAAGCCATTATTACCATTCTTCTCATTAGAGTTTCATAATCTCCAATTTCATAAAGTCTTGCAAAATAATATAGTGCAGCATCAACATCGCTTCCTCTAATTGACTTTTGTAATGCAGACTTTAAATCGTGGAAATCGTCCCCATAAGCTCCACTTGGATTTTTAGCATTGGGAACAATTTTTATAACATCTTCAGCTTTAATTTCTTGACTCGGATATAGTTTTAAAAATAACTCTAAACTGTTTATTAGAGATCTAACATCACCAGAAGATATCTCACATAGGTGTTCTAAAGCTATATCTTCAATTTTTAAATCAATCACATTATCTTTAATTAATTTTTTAATATAACTAAACATATCACTACTATCAATACGCTTTAATTCAATAATATTGGCTCGTGATCTGATAGCAGGATTAATTACGAAGTAGGGATTTTCTGTTGTTGTAGCAAATAATTTAACATTTCCTTTTTCAATATATTCTAAAAGAATATCTTGTTTATCTTTATTCATTCTATGAATTTCATCAATTATTAAAATGAAGTTTTCTTCATTAATAGCTCTATCTATTATCTTGTTTAACTTTTCTTTTTTATCATAAGATGCATTGAACATATCATATTTAATACCAAGATCTTTTGCTAAAGCAATTGCAAATGTTGTTTTACCAGTTCCACTTGGTCCATAAAAAATTAACGAAGTACAAAATTTATTCTCAATCATTCTTGAAATTAGACCGTCTTTATTAAGTAAGTGTTTTTGTCCAATTATATCTTTAATAGATTCAGGTCTTAGTAGGTAAGCTAAAGGTTTCATAATAGTTTTCCTCTTTAATTTAATTATATGTTAAACCAATGTAATCAATAAAAATACTAGAGATTTTCCTGGATTAGAGTTAGGTATTTTTTTAGTAATAATAAGTCATATTTATATATAATAAGAGGGATAACAAGGGAGTCTTTATGATTTTTATTAAGAAATTTGAAGCAAACGGATTTAAATCTTTTGCCGATACTACAATATTAAATTTTGATTATTCAATGACTGGAATTGTAGGACCAAATGGAAGTGGTAAATCTAATATTACTGATGCTATCAGATGAGCTTTAGGGGAAGTATCTCCTAAATCTTTGCGTGGTGGAAGTATGGAAGATGTTGTTTTTGCAGGTTCTGTATCTCGTAAGGCTTTGAATTTAGCTGAAGTCACAGTTACATTTGATAATACAAAGCGAGTGTTTAAATCATTAGATTTTGATGAAGTTGCGATTACTCGTAAGTATTTTAAAGATACTAAAGACTCAGAATACTTTATCAATAAAGCACGTGTGAGACAAAAAGATGTTCAAGAGGCAGCTCTAGAAACAGGTATTACAAAATCATCACTTGCAGTTATTTCTCAAGGTACAATCTCAAGATTTGCTGAAGCTAAACCAGAAGAAAGAAGAAATATTTTTGATGATGCTGCAGGTATTTCAATTTATAAAAAACGCAAGGATGAGTCAGTTAGAAAATTAGTTCGTACTGAAGAGAACTTAATGCGTGTAAATGATATTGTTAACGAAATTGAAAGAAAACTTCCTGCATTAAAAAGACAAGCTGAAAAAGCAAGACAATATAAAGTTCATTGAGATGAACTGCGTGTAATTGAAATTGCTATTTTAGTAAAAGATATTCAAATGTATGAAAATAGGTTGAATGAAATTAATGATAATTCATTAGATATTAGATCTCAAATTTCTGAAATTCAAAAAGAATTGGATGTTAAGCAAAGTGAATACAATTCAATTTATGCTAAATCATTTGAAACAGAAAACCAATTAGAATTATTAAATGCAAAGTTCTCTAAAACAATTGAAAAGATTAGTGAATTTAAAGTATTAAAGATAAATCTTGAATCAAAGAAAAATACAACAAACTTAAATCAAGAAGAATATAAAATTAATGACATTAAAAATGCAGTTAGAGAAATTCAAATTAAGTTACATGCAGAAGAAGAAAACTATAAAACTTTAATTGAAGAAAAGAATTCTAAAAATGCATTGAAAGAAGAACTTGCTAGAAAGCGTTTTGATTTAAACAATGAATTAGAGTCTGTAAAAAGACAACTATCAAGATTAGAATCAACGATTGAAATAAAGTCTTCTTCATCACATCAAAGAGATGGAATGCACCGTGGTGTTGCAGCCATTATGGAAAATAAAAAAACAATGCCAGGAATTATAGGCACAGTTGCTGATCTTATCAAAGTAGATGATAAATTTGACACAGCTATATCAGCATTGATTTCAGGTTCAGCACAAAGTATTGTTGCAAGTGATACTCGTATAGTTAAACAAGCAATTAGTTTTTTAAAACAAAATAATGTAGGATTTGCAACTTTCTTACCAATGGATAATATTCGCGCAAATAGAATTCCTGACGATATAAAATTTGCAATTGAAAAAGCAAAAGGTTTTGTATCATTTGCGAATAATGCTATTAATATTGAGAAAAAATATCAAAGCATTGTTGATTACTTGTGTGGTACTTCAATTATTATTGATGAATATGATAACGCAGTTAATGTATCAAAAATGGTAAATCAAAGATACAACATTGTTACATTAGACGGAGAAAGAATTCTGCCTAATGGTGCAATTGTCGGGGGTAAAAGAAACTTTAAAAAACTTTCTTATAACCCATTAGAAGAAATAGAAAAGCTTACTGCTGAAAAAAATGAAAAAGAAGAGTTAGAAAGAAATTTAAAGTCTCAAATATTTGAACTATCATCACAAATTGATGTGACATATGATGAAATATCTGGTACACAATCTGCTTTAGGTACTTCAAGACAAATGCAAGATCGTCTTGAAGTTAGTGAAGAAAGATTACGTGAAGAATATCGTGTCTTGACTGGTAAACAATTAGGTAATGAAAAACTTGATGAAACTTCAATTGATTCTCAAATTATTGAGGCAATTGAAAAAATAGGGCAATTGGAAAACTTTAAAGTTCAAGCTCAACAAAAAATTACAATATTGAGAAATACAAAAATTAAATACAGTAATAAACAAAGTGAGTTAAATACTGCAATCTTGGAAAGCAGACAAATGCTGGATAGATTAAAAGAGCAAATGTCTTCAATGAATACAGATGGTTCTCTTTTAACAGAAAGAAAAACAAATAGTTTACAAAGACTTGCTCAAGATTATAACTTAACTTTTGAAACAGCAAGCGCTCTTGAACAACCTTCAATACTTGACGAAGAAAAAACAAGAGCTCGAGTAGCTGAACTGCGTGTGATTATTAAAGATTTAGGAAATGTAAATATTGATTCTATTGAAGAATATGAAACTGAAAATGAAAGATATGAAGAATATCAAAAACAAGTAAAAGACATTCTAGAAGGATTGAACAACATAAAAGAAGCCATAAAAGAAATGGATACTAAAATGGTTGATCAATTTGTTGAAGTTATTACTGAAGTTAATAAAGCATTACCTGAGACTTTCAAAACTTTATTTGGTGGTGGTACTGCCGAAGTATTCTTTACAGAACCAAATAATATTTTAGAAACAGGAGTTGACATTAAAGTAAATCCTCCAGGTAAAAAAATATCAAATCTTAACTTGCTTTCAGGGGGAGAAAAATCACTTGTCGCATTGACAGTGTTATTCTCAATTCTAAAAGTTAGACCTTTACCAATTGTTATTCTTGATGAGGTTGAGGCTCCTTTAGACGTTGCTAACGTTGAGCGTTTTGCCAAGCATGTTAAAACATTTACAAAAGACACACAATTTATGATTGTGACTCATCGTCAAGGAACTATGGAAAATTGTGATGTACTATTTGGTGCAACAATGGAACAAAAAGGTATTACAAAAATAGTCCAAATTAGATTAGTTGATGCTAAACAAATGACTAGTGAAAACTAGCAGGAAATAAACACATGAAAAAAAAGACAATCATTTTTATTGCAATAATAGTTTCGGCTGTTATTTCAATTTTTGTATGATCAATATCTATGCCAAGTAGACTTGTTTACTTTGGAGGTTCTTCAAGTGTAAACCCATTTATGCAAATTGCAACAAAGGAATTTGATAAAGGTAAGAACTATGAAGTTATTTATAATTCGAATGGTTCTCAAAATGGGGTTAGATCTGTAGAAAATGGTACATATTCTGTAGGAATGATTTCAAAAGAAATAAAGGAAAACACTCTTTCTAAAGGGAGTGTATTTTCTAATTATGAATCAGTTGATGAAGACCTAACAGACCCAGCACATTTACATGAATTTTCAGTTGCTGTTAAAAATGATAATAGTATAAATGCAATTGAATTTGCAATTGATGCAATTGTTATTATGTATAATCCTCCAGCTTGACTAGATGATGAAATGTTAAATAGCATTGATATTGATTTATCTAAAAAAGAACATAAGGATATTATTAAAGAGATTTATTCAAATTCAAAATATACTTGAAGAGATTTTTTATTAGATATAAATAAAGGAAATAAACAATTACTAAATAAAATCTCACTTCAATCAAATGTGGATCTATTGGTGCCAATATCAAGAGAATCAGGTTCTGGAACAAGAAAATCATTTGATGACTTTTTTGGGATAACAAATGTTGATTCAGGAACAGCTAATTCAAATGGTTCTATGATTACACAACTTAGAGATACAAATGGGTCATTTGGATATGTGTCATATGGCTTTTATAAAAATAGTCAAAATAATAACCTACAAACACCTTGAATTAACAGTCACAGATTAGGACAAGATGGTGAAGTCGAAATCAAAAATAGTAGTATTATTTCTGAACATGATGGAATGCTAAATGAAGAATATATTAGACAAGGTTACTATTTATTAAAAAGACCATTTATTATGTTGTTTAGTTCTTCTGATAAAAAAGTAGATATTGTTCTTGAATTCGTTGAATTCTTAGTTTCTGAAAAAGCAAAACATGCCTATGAAGAAGAAGGATTGGTCCCAAAAATGGGATACCTAAAAAATGGTGGTATTAAAACTAATGATTATTAATAAAAAAATAAAAGGGAAATAAAATGAAACCAACAGAATCGTCACAATTTAAAATGCCGAAACAAAGTTTTTCTAAGAAAGATCAAGTATTTAAATGAAGTATCATTTCAGTTACTAGTTTAGTATTAGTTATTTTAGCTGTTATAGTAGGATTTATTATTTTTCAGGCAACACCAGGATTTCTTGGTGGTGAAATATCAATTTGACAATTTTTATTCACAAATAATTGAAACCCTGATGGCGGAACCTATGGAATAGCAGGAATTGTATTATCAACAATGACAATGTTGTTCATTTCGTTAATAATAGCTGTTCCATTAACTATATTTTCTTCACTATTTATTAGTGAATATCTAAATCAAAAATCAAAAAAAGTAGTTATTACTACAATTCAATTACTTGCAGGTATTCCTTCAGTTGTATTTGGATTATTTGCAATTGATTTTATTGGTCCAATCTTTGTTAAAATGGGAGCTAGCTCAAGTTATAACATGATGACAGCTTCAACAACTTTGGCTTTCATGGCTCTACCAACAATGATAACATTATCAATTAATGCAATTGAATCAGTTCCAGAATCATATAGATTTGCTTCAATTGGATTAGGTATTTCAAAAGAAAGAACTACTCATAAAATTGTTTTAAAAAGTGCAATGCCAAAAATAATAGGGGCAATTATTATGGGTATGGCTCGTATAATTGGTGAAACAATGGCTGTTATTTTAATTGCTGGTAACTCAACATCTGGTTTAAATACAAGTGATGGATTCTTGGGATTTATATTTTCATCAATTAGAACTCTATCAGGAACAATAGGACTAGAGATGTTAGAAAATGGAGGTTCAACTCATCAATCAGCACTGTACGCTATTGGTCTAGTACTATTCTTCTTGGTTATTGTTATAAACCTAGTAATTTTAGGTATATCAGGATCAGGTAAAAAGAAAGCTATCAAGGCAAATAGAAATCCATCAAAACATTATAAATACAAAAATATTGAATCAAAAGGTGGAATAGAAGATGCCAAGTTATCAACTCTAATTAGAGCTGTTACAGATAATCGTGCTTTTAGAAAATTTGAATCATTTGTATTCTTAGTATTTTTTATTGGATCTGTTGCAATAATTATGTCGGTAACAGTCTTTGTAATTGGAGCAGTTATTTTTCAAGGTTTAATTGGTTTTTCAACTAGTGCAATGATTCAAATTGATGGACAAAAATCAGGAATATTTGCAACTATTTTTGTAACATTGTTATTAGTTTTCACAACAATTGTTATAGCTATTCCTTTAGCTTTATTTGTTGCAATTTACTTCAATGAATATTCAAATGATAAATCAAAGTTCACACGTATTATTAAGTTTGCAATAAGTATACTAGCTTCAACACCATCAATTGTGTTTGGTATCTTTGGATTGACATTGTTTGTTCAAATTATGGGCATACCTTTATCTATATTAGCTGCGTCACTTACAATGACAATGGTTATACTTCCGTCATTAATTATTTCATTTGAAGATGCTCTATCATCAGTTCCAAACATCTATAGAGAAGCAGCTTATGGTATGGGGATGAGAAAATCTAAAATGGTATTTTTGGTTGTGTTACCAAATGCAATGCCAGGATTACTAACAGGAACTATTTTATCAACTGCTCGTATAGTTGGTGAATCAGCTCCAGTATATCTAACACTTGGTACTGTTGTAAGAATGCCCACAGAGGGATTTATGTCTCCAGGAGCAACACTTACAACAGAAATTTATATGTTAGTTCAAGAAGGATCAAATGTTGCAGCAATGAAAGTAGCATATCAATTATCATTTATTACTTTATTATTTATATTGTTACTTAATGCTTTATCAGCATATGCAGCAAAAAGATTTAATCCTGAATATAAAAAACCAACATTTGATCAAGCATGAATGAGAAATGCTCAAGCAATTTTAGATTTTATTAAATTAAAATGACTCATTAAAATATTTAAAAAAATAGGTAATAAAATAAAAAAATGAAGTCATGCATTCAATTATAAAAATTCAAAAGAAAATATTAAACAATCAAGGGAACGTAAAAAAATAATAAAAGAAATTTATAAGGAGGTCCAAGATGAATAGTGCAGAAATAATAACAGCTAATATTGATGAGGTTAAAAAACCAAAGAAATTGCGGTTATCTCAAAAACCAGTAATTATTGAAATCAGAGATGTAAATTTTTATTACAACAATGGTCAAAAACATGTTTTGAAAGGTATTAATTTAGATGTTAAAGAAAATAGCTGTTTAGCATTAATTGGTCCATCAGGTTGTGGTAAGTCGACATTACTAAGAAATATAAACAGAATGAATGATTTAGTTGAAGCTGCAGGAATTACTGGAGAAATTGTTTTTAATGGTGAAAACATTTTAAATGATTCAGTTGATGTAACTAAGTTGCGTGGTGAAATTGGAATGGTTTTTCAAAAAGCTAATCCATTTCCGTTCTCTATTTATGAGAATGTTGCGTTTGGACCAAAGAACCAAGGTGTTAAAGATAAAACTATTATTAATCAGATAGTTGTTGATTCATTAAAAAAAGCTGCTTTATGAGATGAAGTTAAGGATAATTTAAATGATTCAGCACTTGGATTAAGTGGAGGTCAACAACAAAGGTTATGTATTGCCCGAGCAATTGCTATGAAACCAAAAGTATTGTTAATGGATGAACCTACAAGTGCACTTGACCCAATTGCAACTTTAAAAGTAGAAGAACTAATATTAAAACTAAGAGATGAATACACAATAGTTATAGTTACTCACTCTATGGCTCAAGCAGCCCGCGTATCTCAGTTCACAGCATTTCTATTAAGTGGTGATTTAATAGAATACAATAGAACAAAAAAAATATTTACAAACCCAAAAGATAGAAGAACAGAAGATTACATTTCTGGAAGATTCGGTTAGGAGGCAAAATGGCAGTTAATAAGATTTTAGACAATGATATAAAACAAATTAAAAAAGAATTAAACTTGATGATTGAAAAAACCAAGGAACAATTTAGATTAACATTTGCTTCTCTAGTAGAAAAAGATATTGAGTTATGTAAATTAGTGATAGAAAAAGACTTAGAAATTAATAAATTGCAAAATGAGTTTATAAAGCAGGCACAATGAAAAATTGCAAAACAACATATGGTGGCCTCAGATTTAAGATTGGCGATTGGTTCAATTATGATTGCTCGTGATTTAGAACGTACAGCCGATGTTGCAAAACACATTTGCCAGTATTTAGTTAAATACAAACCAGAAAATATTGCTGTTGAATATATATCATCAATATTTGAAACTACAATGAAAATGTTTAACGAAGTTGCAACTCATATTGAAAATCCATTTGAGAACAGAAAAACTGAAGCTGTGCAACAACAACTTAACATTGCAAAAGCTTTTGATGAGTTATACAATAAATTAGTAGAAAATGTAGCTAAAGATAATAGATCAGAAACCATATTAACTAACTTTAGAATGGTTCGTCGTTTAAGAGATTTAGAACATGTTGGAGAATATTTACTAGGAATTGAAGAATCAATTGTATTCATTAAATCTGGTAAATTTGAAGAAATTCAAAAAGCAATTATAGAAGAAGTAAATTTAAATAAGTAGAGAAACATGGGATTTTGAAAGAAACTAAAAGAGAGAGTTTTTAGTAGTGATACTAAAACAGAAGAAAATATTGAACAATCAGTTCAATCTTTTGTTGTTTCTGAAGAGCCAAAAATAGTTCAACATGATAATGAAACAAACGTAACAGAGTTAACTAATGAGGTTATTGAAATAAAATCTACAGACACTTATAATGTTGAAAATGAGTTTGTTATTCAAACTATAAATGAAGAAAAAAGACCAATTGAAGTAAAAGAAATTAAAAGTGAACCAAATCATAATCTAAAATCTAAACCTGAATTAGTTCAAAAATCTGAAAAACAAATTATTAAAGAATTAAAGAAAAAAAATAAGCAAGAAAAAAAAGAAGTTAAAGTTGAAAGAAAACAGCTTCAGTCAGCTCTTACATTTTCAAAAGATATTAAAAAATTATCTAAAAAATATAAAAAAATTAATAGTGAATTTTTTGAGGAATTAGAAGATGTATTAATTAAAACTGACATGGGTGTAAAAATGGTTTTACAAATTTCTAACAAGGTTCAAAAGCGTGTAAAACCAAATTCAGCACCTGAATCGATAAATGAAATTTTGGTTGAAGAGATTTATGATGCATATGACTCAGGAAGGTATGATCCTAGAATGCATTATAAAGATGGTGAATTAAATGTTTATCTAATAATGGGTGTTAATGGTGTTGGTAAAACAACATCAATTGCAAAACTCGCAAATAACTACGCAATGAATGGAAAAAAAGTTTTAATTGCAGCAGCTGATACTTTTAGAGCAGGTGCAGTTGAGCAATTAGAGAGTTGAGTAAATAATAGATTAACTGGAGTTGATCTATTAAAACCTCATAAACCTGGAGTTGATCCTGCTTCTGTAGTTTATGATGGGATGAAAAAAGCAATTGATGGAAAGTATGATGTTCTTTTAATTGACACAGCAGGTAGATTACAAAACAAAGTAGGTCTAATGGCTGAACTTGAAAAAATGTACAAAATAATTAAACGCACAATTCCAAAGGCACCACATGAATGTCTAATGGTTATTGATGCTACAACTGGACAAAATGGTGTAGTTCAAGCTAAACAATTTGCTGAAGTTGCTTCAGTTACTGGAATAATCTTAACTAAGATGGATTCAACCTCAAAAGGTGGAATAGCGCTTAATATCAAAGATGTATTAAACATACCCGTTAAATTTATTGGACTTGGAGAAACTGTAAATGATTTAGTTGAGTTTAACTTAGATGAATATGTTTATGAATTAACTAAAGACTTTATGGAAGATACAAGTGAGGAAAGTGATGAATAATAGTTATCTACAAAAGACAGTTGAAATAAATCAACTATTTGATTTTTATAAAGAACTATTAACTACAAAACAAAGAGAATATTTTGAAATGTATTATTTTGAAAATTATTCATTAAATGAAATTGCTATTGAGTATGGAGTTTCTAAAAACGCGATTTATGATAGTTTACAAAAAACTATAATTTATCTTGAAAACATTGAGGAAAAATTAATGTTTAATAGTAGAATAAATATATTAAAAGACCTGGCATCAAAAGAAGATGTTGATTTAGATCTTATTAAAAATAAGATTATGGAGTTATAGGAATGAATATTTTAATAATTGGTGATGTTTACGGACATGCTGGAAGAGCAATGATCGAAAAATTAATTAATGATGTAATTAAAGTAGAAAAAATAAGTTTTGTTATTTGTAATGCAGAAAACATAACAAATGGAAGAGGGACTTCAAGAGAAGATTATAACTTCTTAAAATTTCATAATGTAGATGTTTTGACAGGCGGTAATCATACATTTGATCACTATGAAACATTTGATTTATTACAAGAAAAAAATGATATTCTGAGACCAGCAAACTATAATAAATTTACTCCTGGAAAGGGAACTGTATTAATTAATTTTGCTGGAATTAAAATCCGCGTTACCAATTTATTAGGAAGAACATTTATGAACCAAAATACAAATAACTTTTATGAAGTTATGGATGATATTTTGGAAAATGAAGAAAAGGCAAATATTCATATTGTTGATTTTCATGGGGAAGCATCATCAGAAAAAATAGCCTTTGCTCACAATTATAAAAATCAATTAACTGCTGTTGTTGGAACTCATACACATGTTCAAACAGCAGATGATCAAATTATTGATGAAAAACTGGCATATATTACAGATATTGGATTAACAGGTGCCTTCCATTCAATTATTGGTGCTAACACTAAAGAAGTAATATATAGAGAAAAGACTGGTATGCCAATTCGTTTAAGAACTGCAGATGGTAATGGTCAATTCTGTGCTGTTGTTATTAAGATTGATAACAACACATATAAACCAACTGAAATTAAAAGAATTTATTTAAAAAATGTAGCTGCTTAGTTACATTTTTTATTTAACTGTGATTTAATAAATAAAGAAAACTAAATAACTTATTCAGAACTACCTAGAGAATAAAACTTGCAAGTAGTAGCAACCCATTAAGTTGGGTGCTTAAATAGGGTGCTAAATACGCCATCAATGAGATTTCCCATCTTGTAACGTTCTGAATATTCAGGACGTTTTTTATTTTTAATTAGGAGAAAAAGTAGTATATGACAAAAAATAAAATATTATTTACAAGTGAATCTGTATCAGAAGGACACCCAGATAAATTGTGTGATCAAATATCTGATGCTATATTAGATGCTTGTTTAAAAGAGGATCCATACTCACGAGTTGCTTGCGAAACTTTTGCATGTAATGATTATCTAGTTGTTGGTGGAGAAATCACAACCAAAGCAAAAGTTAATTATGAACAAATAGTTCGTAATGTAATTAAAGGAATTGGATATGATGATAGCCAATTTGGTATTGACTGAAAAACGCTAAATATTGAAATAAAACTTAATACTCAATCTTCAGATATTGCTGAAGGATTAAAAGATGAAGACTCATTAGGAGCAGGTGATCAAGGTATTATGTTTGGTTATGCAACAAATGAAACTCATAAATATATGCCATTAGCAATTCAAATATCTCATGAATTGGTTTACCTTGCTACAAAGTTAAGAAAGTCGAATGAATTTAAATGAGCAAAACCAGACATGAAGTCACAAGTAACAATTGATTATACTGATCCAGCAAATCCTAAAATAGATAATATTTTAATGTCTATTCAACATGATCCAAAATATATACGAGAAGAATTTATTGAATTTATTACAAACAAAATTATGAAAGTTGTTGCAAGTGAATTTAATATGAATGATGATTTTAAAATTTTAATTAATCCAACTGGAATATTTACAATTGGTGGTCCAAAAGGTGATACTGGATTGACAGGTAGAAAAATTATAGTTGATACATATGGTGGATATGCAAGACACGGTGGAGGAGCATTTTCAGGTAAGGATGCAACCAAAGTTGATAGAAGTGCTGCTTACATGTGTCGTTATGCTGCAAAAAATATTGTTGTAGCAGGTCTTGCAGATAAAATAGAAATTCAAGTATCATATGCAATTGGAGTTGCCAAGCCAGTTTCAATTTTTATTGAAACTTTTGGAACAGAAAAAATAGCTAAAGATAAAATTTTAAACGCAATAAACAGTACATTTGATTTTAGTGTTTCTTCAATTTTAAAAACATTAAATTTAAGAAAACCAATATTTCAAAAGACTGCCGCATATGGACATTTTGGTAAAGAAGGTTTTTCTTGAGAAAACCTTGACAAAGTTAGTGAGTTAAAAAAGTTTTTATAATTAAAATGATTTAAAATAAAAGCAACGAGGATATTATGATTTTAGAAGTAATAGTAGCAAGACCAAGTGATATTGAATTTATCAACAAAACAAATGCTGATCGCATTGAATTAGCAGTTATGGAATTTGATGGGCTAACACCATCTTATGATTTTATTAAACATGCAACAGAACAAATCAACAAACCAGTTAATGTAATTGTTCGTGATTGACATGAGAACTTTGTTTATAATGAAGAGCAATTTTTAAAAATATTAGAACACATTGAATTTATTAAAACAACAAAAGCAAATGGAATTGTGTTTGGTAGTTTAACAACTGAAAATGATATCAGTGAAGAACAACTAAAACGTGTTGTTGAGTCTAAGGGTCACTTAGAATTAACATTTCATAAAGCTTTTGACTATGTAAATGATTTTGTTAAATCATATGAATTATTAAAAAAATATAAAGTTACAAATGTTTTAACAACTGCTGGTCATAAGTTTGAAGATGGAGTAGATATTTTAAATAAACTTGTTTCATTAAATGGGCCAAAAGTTTTAATTGGTGGTGGAATTAATAAAACAAATTATATTGAAGCCTTTAAAATTTCAAAAAATATTCATATTGGAAGTTTTGCAAGAATAGATAATAAAATTCTTAATGACATTGATGTTATTAAAACAAATAATATAAAAAAGGAACTGTTAAAAAATGATTAAATTAAAAGATATTACAGCAGATTTAAATTCAATTGAGTTTATTGCAAAAGTTGAAAAATCTATTCAATCAACTGGTCAAAATGGAAGTGATTATTTAATTATTTACTTTATTGATGACACTTCAAAAGTTGAAGCTAGATTATGAAATTCAACTAAATCTGATATTCAAATTTTAAGTATTAATAACTTAGTTAAAGTTGAAGCTGATGTAAAAGTGTATAAAGGAATTATTCAATTAAAAGTAAATAAGGCCACAATTGTAAGTGAATCTGAATTGAAGGCAAATAAAATTGATCCTGAGACTTTTGAAAGTAAAGTTAAAATGGATGTAGAAAAAGAATTCAATAGAATAATCAAAGATATTACAGGATTTAAAAATGAAGTATACAGAGAGATTTCTTTGAAACTGCTAAATACTTATAAAGATAAATTCATAAATTATCCAGCTGGAATGTTTATGCACCACAATTTAGTGGGAGGTTTATTGTGACACAGTATTTCTCTATACGATATGGCTAAAGGTATAAAACCAGTTTATTCTTATTCAAATAACATTGATTGAGAATTAGTTTATACAGGAGCATTATTGCATGACTTTGGTAAAGTATTAGAAATGAAAGACAAACAAGGAACAGATTATACTGATTATGGAAAATTAATTGGTCATATTTCAATTGGTTCACAGTTTGTTTATAGAACGGCATTAGAGCTTGGTTTTGTTAAATCTAAAGACGTTATAGTAAATGAAGATGTAATGAAGCTACAACATGTTATTATTGCCTCTCATGGTCAATTAGAACATGGTTCACCCATTGAACCAAGACTAATTGAAGCTATTATCATTTCTTCTTTAGATCACGTTGATGCTAGATTAAATAAAGTTAGTTCAGAACTTGACAGAATTGAAGTAGGGAGCTTTACGGCACGTATACCTTCTGAAAAAGGAGCACAATTTCTTAAACATAAAAAGAATTAAAAAAAGTCGGTTAACCGACTTTTTTATTTTGTAATTTGAATAAATGATTTTTCAATATCAATTGGGTCAACAATATTCTTATTATGTAAGAAACCTTCATTCTTTTTATATTTTGGTATTACATGTAAATGATAATGGAATACCATTTGCAATGCTTCGCTACCTTCATTAGAAATATAATTAAAACCCTTAATCCCGTCAATTTTGCTTGCTAACAGCTTTGCTACAACTTTTGCAGCTTTGCTAACTTCGCTAAGAAATAAATCATCAGATTCACTAAAGTTATCAAAATGCTTTTTTGGGATTATTAGTGAATGACCTTGACTTACAGGAGATATATCTAAGAAAGCAAAAGCATAATCGTTTTCATATATTTTTTTAGATGATATTGTTCCGTTTAAAATTTTACAAAACAAACAATCCATTACATATCCTCATCTTCAGAATCATCAATATATTTTGAAACCATGTTTCAAATACCTGAATAGTAGATAGTTTCTTTATCTAAGTATTTTGAATATATGTCACGTTTTGCAGCATCTACAAAGTTTGAATTAGTACATGCCATATACATTAATTCATTAATTAAGTTTTCTCTATTTTCATCTTGAGCTAAAGTATCTCTAACATCAACTGAACCTTTAATATTTTTGAATCCTTCTCATTTTCTTCAAATATCTTCAGTAGAAGAACCTGCTCTACGCAAGTTTACTTCTTTTACATCTTTACCTTCTGAATCTTTAATAGCATATACTGAAGTATCACTTGAATCAGAATTTCTATCAACACGATTACCTGCCATCAATTCAACAAAGTAAATTGGCAGAACCACAACAATTTCATTATAGTTTGGATTATCAGTATCAAATCCAGGTTGTAGGTCATTATTAGAAATAATGTGAGCACCATTTTGTTGCTTGTTAACTTTATCGGCTCATGACTTCCCAGAAGTTGGATCATCTCCGAATGTATCAAACTTAATACCTTGGAATCCTGACAGACCAAAATATGAATCATAAGATGTACCATCTAATATTGGTTTAACACCAAGAATTGTTTCAGAATTACCACCTTCACCAAATAAAACATCTTTAATTGATTTTCCAGACGCTAGTTTTTCGTTTGCATCAGAAATGTTTTTAAATAGATCTTCAGTTTTCACTGAATCTTTATCATCTTTATCATATTTAACTGTTCAAATCATTTTAACATTCGAATTTCAATCGTTGTTAGAAGGGTTGAAGTCCTGCAATTTACTTGTAAATAGATTTGTAGGATTCAAGTATGCTTCATCTTCTCTGTACTTGAATAATTTTGAAGTCATATGACCCATAACCATAATGTTTGAAATTATGTCTGACTCTAATTGATTAACAAAGTAGTCCTGGAATCTTAAAGATAGGGCTGTTAAAGCAGAAACTTCTTTTTCTCCTTTATCAGTTTCAACATAAAATTGAGCGCCTCCACCAGTATATTCTTTTGTGAAAGTTTCAATAGGTGGGATTCCAGAAGGATCTTCTTTTCCTTCAACACTTGTTGCTCAAAGTTTTTTCTTTTCACCAAAAGTAATTTTAGCTCCTGCATTCACTATATATGGATTTCCATCAAAACCAATAATATTAGTATTGTCGTCAATAACTCCAAGTGCAAATCCGTCCATTAAGTTCTGGAAATCAAATGATTCATTATTTGATAGGGCAGTAGTATACTCTTTAAATAATTTCTTTTGTGCAATTGAATTTGATTGTTTTTTATAAGACTTAGTATTAAAGTCTGTAACAGTTTCATAAAGTTTGTTTTCACTTTGCTTATCTTTAACACCTAAATTATTCAAGTTTAAATTTGTTGCTTCAAATGAGTATTGTAATCCTAAAGTAGAATCCAAAGTAGATTGAATAATTTCATTTACTTCTGATTCAGTTAAGTAATCACCCAAGTTAACATCAATGTTAACATCCTCGCCAGTAATCTTAAATAAAACTTGTTTTAAAACATCGATGTTGTATTGCAATTTATCTTGCCTTACTACTTCTTTAGTACATGAGACCAATAAAGTACCTGAAGTAACAGTTAAAGAAGTTACTGCTAAAATAGCTAATAATTTTTTCATATTAATTACCTCCCATTATTGCATATGCAGACATTAAATCAAGATATAAGCTAGATGATGATTTGCTTCCGAACAATTGGAAATTTTCCAATATATATGTGTAAAGTTTATTTGCATTAAATACATGATCTTCAAATTTTCCTTTTGGAGCCTTATTTCCACTAACAGTATTAGACTTAATTGCATCAATAGTTTTTTCTAATTGATTGTATTGTTTTTCCATTGCCATTGCGGATTTTACTTGTGATCCTGAACGCTGTGTTCCAATCATTTGGATAACCATATTTTCAAGCTGTGCTTCTTCGTCGTTTTCAAATGTAATAAATTTGCTTAAAAAATCTGTGTCACTTTCAACACCACTTAAATTTTTAAAGTAATCAAATAGTGCTAATTTGGGTGCAATTGAACCGTCAGAACTTGTTTTAGTTCAATCTCTCATATTTCCAACAATATCATATGTTGAAAAGCTATCTGTAATATTAGAAGTTAATGAGTTGTTTAATAGATATTTAGCATAACTATTTTGAAGTGAACCATTGATTTGTCCTAACTGTCCAAGATCTGCTTCTTCAGGATATACATATACTGCAGCTAATTTTTCTTGATCAGTTGATTCATTAAATTTATTTAAGTCTGCTTGTTGTTTGTAAAGATTTTCTGAAATTTTATTATCAGTAAATGTTTGTAGCTTTTCGTATTCTTTTTCTTTTTCTCAATTATTTTTATTTTTAATATCACCATGTAAATGTACAAAATGTACTCCAGATGCATCCAAGTAAACTAATTGATTGTGATTTAATGTTTTATAAAGTTTATTGTTATCACTTCTATTAATTTCTTCTAGTCAAAGAACTTTCTCAGTCTCATCAGCTCTTGAAGTGGCACTTCCTTGAGTACCATTATTACCTTCATTTAATAAATAGTCATAAACTACAGATTTTAGAAATGAATCTTGCTCGTCATCAATAGTCATTATTTTGTCAGCTTTAGTTACTGTTCCACCAAAAGTAGATTCAAAATCTGTTGTTACTAATTTTATTCAATCTCTATCAGTTTTAACATCAGCTAATTTTTCTTCAAAATTGTTTATTTTTGTAGCTGCAAGAGAACCACCATAGTTATTGATACTATCAGCAACAATACCTTCTTCAAAATTTGCATTAGAAGAGTAGGGGAATGTTACTTGACTTATTACAACTGGAGCTTTTGTTTTGAAATAGTTATTAAAGAAGTAGTTTTGTGAGTTACTTAAAATACCATTTACACCACTTCCAGTTACTGAGAGACTATCTATTGAATCTGGAACAGGATTTACTTTAGGTTTATCAATTCCTGATGTATTTCAGTTTGATTTTATTTCTTTTAACATTTCAGTAAATCCATCATTTGAATCTATGTCTTTTACTGATTTCATATCATTAATATTGTCAAATTTAGCATTATATAACTGAGTAAATTCTCTACGCATTAAATCATTATTTGGGTTAGTGATTAACGCTTCATAGTCAGATGAATCCATTTTATCTTTATGATCATTTCAAATTAAATATAATCTTTGTTCATTGATGAAAGTTACTCCACTATGATTGTTGTCAATTAGTGCTTTTTGAATTCTTAATTCAACATTATCTTCACCATCAACTAATAGTGACGTTCTGTATTTATTTTCAAGAAATTCAATTGATTCATCTTCAAAGTTAGGAAACTTAGAAGCTAAGTTTTCTTTTCATTTTTTAGAATCATCCATTATTTCTCTTTCATCAGCTATTTGGCGATCAACTGATTCTTGTACGTTTGCTCAAGCACTAGTTAGTGTTGAATAAGTTGAATCATCATAAAATTCAAAATTTTTATTTTTTGCTGAACCAACTACTTTGTCCTTTCATTCACCTTCAGATTCTGATTCTTTTTCAGTCACAAAAAATTCATTTAAATTTTTTAGGAATGATGAATTAACAAATGATAGTATATCTTCTAAAAATTTATTTTTAAAAGTTGGTTTATTTTTGATTGCATCCAAGACGGCTTTTGAATTTAAAGAAGTGATTCCTTTTTCTCCAACTGGTTTACCAAACTCAAGTATTATTGAATTTCCATCTTTGTCTAAATGTTTATTATCTGTTCCACAAGAAACTAAAGTTACAACAGGGGCAACCGTTAATGTTATAACTCCAAGCATCGTCATTAATTTTTTCATTTATTATATATCTCCGTATAAACATAATTATTATATACAATTATAAATAGATAAATTGGGTAAATACCAATCTCTTATGAGGTCATATGTTTAAATCACTATTTCAAAAATCAAAGAATAACAAAATTACATATTTAGATAGTGGTGCTACTTCAATGAAACTTGATTTAGTTGTAGATGCTGAGATTGAATTTTTAACAAAGTTCAATACAAATACTCATAATGAAGTTTCTGAAAACTCATCTATTATTAATGAAGTTATTGAAAAATTACGAGTTAAGGTTAAGGAATTTTTAAATGCAAAAGATGGTAATGTAGCCTTTGTTTCTGGTTCAACATTTGCATTAAATCAATTAGCATTTGGTTTAATTGATGAAATAGATTCAAAAGATGAAATTGTAATTACATCAGTTGAGCATAGTGCAAATTTATTACCATGAATTGAAATAACTAATAAAACAAAAGCAAAATTAAATTACTTTGATTTAAATGATAATGGAACAATTAAGATTGAAAACATAAAAAATGTTATTAATAAAAATACTAAAATTGTATCTTTTGCACATATTTCAAATACATTGGGATATGAAAATAATGTTAAAGCAATCGTTGACGAGATAAGAAGAATAAATCCAAAAATATTAATCTATGTAGATTGTGCACAATCAATTTCGCATACAAAAATTGATTTAAATGATTGAGATGTTGATGCAATTGTGTTTTCTGCACATAAAATGTATGGTCCATTTGGACTAGGTATTTTATGAGCAAAAGATGCTCTTTTAGATAGATTAAAGCCATTAGTTTTAGGTGGTGGAAATATTGTTAATGTTGACAAAAACTCATATTTATTATCAGAACCCCCATATAAATTTGAAGCAGGAACAATGAATTTAAGTTCTATTTATTCATTTGACAAGCTGTTGAGTTGATACAAATTAATAGATTTCAATTCAATCAATAAATATGAAAAAGAACTAAAAGAGTACTTTGTAACTGAATTTAAAAAATTAAATGATGAAAATATTATTATATATAACTTAGATAATAATCAAGTTTCAATCTTGTTTAATGTCAAAGGGGTTAGTTCACAAGATTTTGCAATTTTCTTAGAAAAGAAATATCAAATCATAACTAGAGCAGGACAACACTGTGCTCAACTTACAAAAGAACTGATAAACAGTAAAACTACAATTCGTGCAACGTTATCTATATTTAATACAAGAAAAGATATTGATAAACTTATCGAAGCATTTAAAGATAAAAATAGCTGAACTGACTATATTTTTTAGGAACCATAATATGACAAATAGAGAAATAATGTTAAAAAATTATAGTGAACCAGAATTCAAAAAAGAATTAAATGGTTCAAATGTAGTATCAGAAGAATACAAATCAAGATCATGTAATGATGATGTTGTTTTATTTTTTAATATTGATAAAACAATTATCAAAGAAATGACTTTTATGGGCGAAGGATGTGCTGTTTCAACATCAAATGCTAACTTAATATGCAAGATATTTACAAATAAAAATATTCAAGAGTGTAAAGTAATTGCTGACGAGTATTTAAAAATGATTAATAATGAAACATTTGATAGAACAATTATGGGTGAACTATTGATTTTTGAAGATATTCGAAATCAAAGAAGTAGAAAAAAATGTGCAACATTGACAATGAACACATTTATAAATTTCATTACTAAATTTTATTAATATATAATATTAGCAAGGCTTGAGCCTGGCGGGAGAAATTATAATATGAAAAAAGCGGATAACATTAAAGTTAAAATCACTGCTATAGAAAACTTTGGTGCATTCATTGAACACCATGATGAAAACCAAATCTGAAAAGGATTAATTCACATTTCTGAATTTTCTGACTTCTTCGTAACATCAATTACAGACTTTGTAAATGTTGGTGATGAAGTAGAAGTTGAAATTTTAGAAATCAACAATGACAAAAAACAATTAAAATTAAGTTACAAATCAATTAGACCTGAACTTAAAAAATCATCAGAAATCAGAGAAACTGGTAATGGATTTAACAAACTTAAATCAAACACTGACAATAAAGTAAAAGGTTAATTTAAATGATAAATACTATTTTAAAATTCTCTGGAATTGAAAAAGAAGTAAAAAGCTTTGATAAAACTAAAGTTGCTAACATACACAAAATGATCCATGAAAAAACTGGAAAAGGAAATGATTTTTTAGGATGAGTTGACTGACCAGAAACATTTAATAAAGATGAATATAATAGAATGAAAGTTGTAGCAAATGACTTGCGTTCTAAAATAGATGTCTTATTAGTTGTTGGAATTGGAGGAAGTTATTTAGGAGCTAGAGCTGCTGATGAAATGATTAGAGGTTTATACCCTACAGATAAAGTTGAACTAATTTACGTTGGTAACACAATGAGTTCAACATATACTCAAAACATACTTGACTATTTAAAAAATAAAGAATTCGGGATTGCAAATGTTTCAAAATCAGGAACAACAACAGAACCCGGAATCGCATTCAGAATTTTTGAAGAATTCTTAATTAATAAAAAAGGCAACGATGTTGCAAAATCAAGAATTGTTGCTGTAACTGACAGAGCTAAAGGTGCATTAAAAGAAATGGCTGATGCAAAAGGATATGAAACTTTTGTTATTCCAGATGATATTGGTGGTAGATTCTCAGTTACAACACCAGTTGGGATTTTTGCTTTATTAGTAGCAGGAGTGAATACAGATGCTATTATGAAAGGTGCTATGAAAGCTCGCAAAGAACTTTCAAAACCTTCAAATGAAGCTTACAAATATGCTGTCTCAAGGTACTTATTAAATACAGATAAAAATTATAAATCTGAAATGTTAGTATCTTATGAATTGCAATTACAATATTTAACAGAATGATGAAAACAATTATTTGGAGAATCAGAAGGAAAAGACGGAAAAGGTTTATTACCTACAAGTTGTATTTTTTCAACTGATCTTCATTCAATGGGTCAATTTATACAAGATGGTACAAAAAATATAATATTTGAATCAATAATTCGTGTAAAAAAACCTCAAGTTGACATTAACGTTCCTAAATTGGAAAAAGATTTAGATGGCCTAAATTATTTAACAAAAAATTCACTACACAAAATTAATAGTATTGCTATTGAAGGTGTAATTGATGCTCATGTTAATGTTGGTAAAATGCCAAACATAGTTTTAGAGTTCGATAAAATGGATGATGAAATGTTTGGATATGCCACATACTGATTTATGAAGGCATGTGCAATGAGTGCTTACTTATTGGATATAAATCCATTCGACCAACCAGGAGTTGAAATTTATAAAAAAAATATGTTTAAACTACTTGGAAAACCAGGAATGTAATTTAATAAAGATAAAAAAACCTTAATGGTTTTTTTTCTATTAAAATAAAAGAGAGGTATATATGATAACTAATAAAGAATTAATTTACTTAAGTCAACAACAAACTAAATTGGATAATTATATAATGTCATCTAAAAAATTAGTTATAAATGATGATATTAAAAAGAAAAAAAGAATTGCATTTATGGTGGAATTATTTGAATTTATCAATGAAGAAAAAAGCTTTAAATACTGATCTAATAAAAGAAATATTGATAAACATAATTTAATAGAAGAGTTTATTGATGGTGTTCACTTTATTGTTTCTATTGGAAATGACATCAATTATGACTTCAATTTATTTGTTGATAAATATACAACTAATAATATTGATAATTGTATTTTAGAAGCAGTTGATAAATTCAACGCGTTCAACAAATTATTAAGTAAAGATTCTTATTACGAACTTCTATCCTCATTTTTAAACATTGGATTTAATTTGAAATTTGAAACAAAAGAAATTATAGAAATTTACGAAGAAAAAAATAAAAAGAATTTTGAGAGACAAGACAATGGATATTAATAAAATAACAAGTGTAAAAAATGAATACATTAAAGATATAGTTAAACTGAAATCAGATTATTCAGAAAAATATATTTTAGAAGGAGTTCATGTAATTGAAGAGGCTTTGAAATACAATGTCATAGAATCAATTTTATTTACAAATAAAAATACATTAAATTTGTCAGAGTATGGTCCGTCAATAAATAAGTATGAAATATCTTCAGAAGTTGCTGAAAAAATAAGTAGTGTTAAAACTCACCAAGGTGTTTTTGCAATATGTAAAATTGAAGAAAAAGATATTGATCTAAGTAAAAATATATTACTTTTAGATGATGTTCAAGATCCGGGAAATATGGGAACTTTGATTCGTAGTGCAAAAGCATTTGGATTTAATTCAATAGTAGCTGGTGAAAGAAGTGTTGGTTTTTATAATCCAAAAGTAGTTCGTTCTACTCAAGCAAATCATTTTACAATGAGTTTGGTTAAAAAGAACTTAGAACAAATGATTAAATTTTTAAAATCAAATGGATATTTAATAGTAGGTACGTTTTTACATCAAGATGTTAAAAATGAAATTAATACCAATACTAAATTAAAAGATAAAAAAATAGCATTGATTTTAGGCAATGAAGGTAACGGAATTGAAATTGAGTATAAAAAATATATTGATCTTAATTATGTAATTAAGATGGATAAAGATGTTGAATCATTGAATGTTGCTGTTGCAGGTTCAATTATCATGAGTGACATATATAAAACTATTTAATGTTAAAATAAAAGCATTCAAAGAGGTAAATATGAATTTTAATGCAATGATTAATAACGAATTTGTTTCAACAACAAATAAGTTGGAAATCTTAAACCCAGTAGATAACAAAGTAATTGGGACAGTTAGTGCACTACAAGAAGAAGATATTAACAATGCTTATAGCTTTGCTAAATCGGCTCAAAAAGAGTGAGCAAACATGCAACTAATGAAAAGAATTGAAGTTGTTGAAAAGTTTAAACAAGAAATAATTAAAAATAAAGAAAAAATTGCTGAAATAATGATGGCTGAAATTGCCAAACCATTAAAGGAATCAGTTGCTGAAGTACAAAGAACAATAGACATTATTGACTTTTCAATAGAAGAAATTAGAAGATTTTATCCTACAGCAATGGATGGTAAAGGATGAGGAATTGAAAATAAAATTGGTGTATTTGAACGTGTACCAGTTGGAGTAGTTTGTGCTATATCACCATTTAATTATCCATTTAATTTGGCAATAGCAAAAATAGTGCCAGCGTTATTAGCAGGAAATAGTGTTGTTTTTAAACCAGCAACTCAAGGTTCTTTAACAGGAGCTTTCATGGGTAAAATGTGAGTTGACTCTAAATTACCAAAAGGTATATTTAATGTTGTTACTGGTAAAGGTAGAGACATTGGTGACATTATAGTTTCAAACAAAGATATTAATATGATTTCATTTACAGGTTCAGTAAACGTAGGACATAGAATTAGAAAAATGGCTAACACTTCAAACATAGTTTTGGAATTGGGTGGAAAAGATGCCGCATTAGTATTAGATGATAAAAACTTAGATCATTATGTATCTGAAATTATTTCTGGTTCATTTGGATATGCAGGACAAAGATGTACAGCAATTAAACGTGTATTAACTACAAATGAAATTGCTGAAAAATTAGTTCCATTGTTAGAAGCTAAAATTAAAATGTTTAAGCATGGTAACCCAAAAACAAACCCAGATATAGTGCCTGTTATTAGTGAATCTTCAAGAAATTTTATTATGGGATTAGTAGAAGACGCTAAAGCAAGAGGCGGAAAAATTGTAACTGGAGGTAGCTTTAAGGGTAACTTAGTGGAAGCTACATTAATTGATAATGTAACAAGTGAAATGAGAATTGCTTGAGAAGAACCGTTTGGTCCAGTGTTGCCAGTTATTAGATGTAAAAATGTAGATGAAATGATATCAATGCAAAATGAATCTAATTTTGGATTACAATCATCTATATTTACAACTGATATTAATTTGGCATTCAATATTGCAAAATTGATTGAAGTAGGTACAGTAAACATTAATTCAAGACCTCAACGTGGCCCTGATAATTTCCCATTCTTGGGGATTAAAGATTCAGGAGAAGGAGTACAAGGAATTAGAGAATCACTAAATTCTATGACTCGCTACAAGGGGATAGTTATTAATTGAAAATAAAAAAAGTTGTTATTTAATAACAACTTTTATTTTTATAATTCTTCCATATTAATTGATGTTTGAACAGGTTGATTAAAATCAACATGTGGTTTCATAACAAATATTTTTGGAATATATTTATTGAATCAAGTCACCATTGGTCCTAATATTAGTATTAAGAATACTGAACCAAAACTTATATTCACTAATGTAAAGTCTAAAACCTCTTGTCAGGTTCTATGACCTGTAGCGCCATCTAATAATATAATTAATACTCCAGGAATGAAGATTAATATATTCATTATTGTTCTACCAAACGAATAAGACATACCTTCGAACATTTTAATAAAGTTTGTACAGATTGAATTATATGGACCTGGTAAAAATCCTGAATAAACTCATAATGCGATTCCTAATGAATAACATATAAAAGCAATTAAGAATAGATAAGCTCGTATTGTTGAAGCAGATTCACGTATCCCATCAGGGTTCATATATAAATAATTCATTTTAATTAATAACGGAATTGCAAAGATAACAATAATGTCACAAATAACACTTAATAACATTTGAACAAATAACATTTTGTTTCCAGTCTTTTTATAAGATTTATAAACTCAAACTGACATAAAGCATAAAGATACAATTGACATTCCAATGTATATATATGCAACATATAATTCATAGGGGGTATCTACAGTATTAATTGTTCCTGAAACAACTCCATTTGATGTATCTGCTAATCCATGTGAATGGAATATTGAACCTAAAATTGTTATGTCAATCATACTTACTCCAACTGCAGTGTTGGCCGAAATTGTTATCCCAATTGAAAATAAGTACATTCCCAATATTAGGGCTATTAATTTAAAAAAATAATTTCTTTTATTTAAGTTAATATCTTTAATAAAGTAATTAAATTTTGTTTTTAACAAAAACATAAACCTCCTATTATTTAATTGTGATTAATATATGTAAAACAATACTCATTTATTTTATAATAGTTTAGAGAAAAAGGATAGTTATGATATCGAAAGCAATAAAATTCACAATATTAATAATTATTACAGTATTTGCTGTTATGTCCTTTATTTTTTTTAATGGGGATAGTGGATTAGTATTTGGAACATTATTTGATCAATCAATATTTCCAAAAGACGAAATTTCATCAGCAACAAAAGCGCTTGTACCGTTAATTGGAACATTATCGTTTGCTCTATTAATATTATTAGTGATTTTCTTTTTGTACGAAACATTTCTTGAAAATAAAACATTTGGTTTAGTTATGACAATGAACGTTATGTTTTTAATTTCAATGGTAGTTTTTTCTGTTTATTTATATGGATTTATTCTTATTAATAATATATTAAGTGAAAGCATCGTTTTAACTATAAATGAAACTAAAGTATCAGATCTTACTTTTAATATTGGATTAACAGGTGCAATGTTAAGTTTAGTTTTTGTATTATTTATTTATTCAAATGTTTTATGATTTCCAATTGTTGTTGGAAAGTTTAGAAATAAAAATAAATTAGGTAGACCATCAAGAAAAAATAATACAAGTGAAAAGAATAAAAAGCAAAATGACTTACAAGATAAAACTCCAAGTAGAAGTAATAATTATTTTGATGAATTACAACCTGGTCTAGAAAGAAATGAATTACAACAACGTAAAGTTGCTGCATCATTTGGGCGTGTTCCAATAGATGAGTTTGAAGAAGCGTACGGATTGGATTTAAAAACTCAAGTATTAACTAATCGAGATTTAAGTATAAAAGAAACTATCTACAAAACTGAAGTTCCTAAAATAACAAGAGAAGAACTTGAAATACCTAAGAAATCAAATGAAGAAATGAATGATATTTTTTCTGATTATGAAAACAAACTTAAAGACAATAAACTTGAGGCTGTAAAACCAAAAATTCAATTAGAACATAATAAAATTGACGAGGGTTATATTATGCCAAGAAGTAGGTCTAGTGTTTCACAACAAGATAATGATGATTTAGTGTTTGTTCCACCAACAGGTCGACCAAAAGTAAGTGATAATTTTGATGACAGTATGTTTAACGATTTGGAAAGAATTAAGAGACTGACGAATTCAAAAAATAGGCAAGTCCAATTTGAACCAATTGAAATAAAAAAAATTGAACAAGTTCAACCAGAAGTCTCACGTAAGATAAAAAAAGATAAGCCAAAAGTTTCTACAAAGGTTGTAACTTTTGAGTTACCTAATTTTAATGAAGTTGAAGACCCATTAAAAGAAGTAGTCACTAATACTATTAATATTAGAACTGAAGAAACTGAAAGGGATGTTGATCCAAATTTATTATTTAAATCTTATGAGCAACAAAAAGATATATATGAAGAAGATTCTGATGATTTGTTTTTAGATGAGCCTTTAATTGAAGATGATATATTTGATGAAAATGTTGAGAAAGAATCTGACCCTATTGCTACTATAGATTGAGATTTTGACTAGAAATATCAACACAAAAAATTTTCTTATGATATTATTTAAAAGTGTGGAAAAGCCACACAAAAAAATTGATAGAGAATTTAAAATCCAAGAAGTTATTTTTATATAATTTCGAGTTTTTTTTACACTTTGTTGAACGATCTTTGAAAACTAGATAGAACATACAACAAAAAAAATTACTTGTCTTAACAAGTTAATTTCTTTTAAGTAAACAAATACATACAAAATATGACAATTTAAATGATATTGAGTCTCGAATCAAATTAAACGATAAATAGCAATTTATTGAGAGTTTGATCCTGGCTCAGGATGAACGCTGGCGGCATGCCTAATACATGCAAGTCGAACGAGGGTGCTTGCACCCTAGTGGCGAACGGGTGAGTAACACGTATCTAATCTACCCTTAGGTGGGGAATAACAGTTGGAAACGACTGCTAATACCGCATGGGACACTACTATCGCATGAGAAAGTGTTAAAAGGACCGTTTGGTCCGCCAAAGGATGAGGATGCGGCGTATTAGCTAGTAGGTGGGGTAATGGCCCACCTAGGCAGTGATACGTAGCCGAACTGAGAGGTTGATCGGCCACATTGGGACTGAGATACGGCCCAAACTCCTACGGGAGGCAGCAGTAGGGAATTTTTCACAATGGACGAAAGTCTGATGAAGCAATGCCGCGTGAATGATGAAGGTCTTCGGATCGTAAAGTTCTGTTGTAGGGGAAGAATAGCTTGGACAGGAAATGGTCTGAGTCTGACGGTACCCTACGAGGAAGCCACGGCTAACTATGTGCCAGCAGCCGCGGTAATACATAGGTGGCAAGCGTTATCCGGATTTATTGGGCGTATAGGGTGCGTAGGCGGTTAGATAAGTTTGAGGTTAAAGCCCGGAGCTCAACTCCGGTTCGCCTTGAAAACTGTCTTACTAGAATACAGGAGAGGTAGATGGAATTCCATGTGTAGCGGTAAAATGCGTAGATATATGGAGGAACACCAGGGGCGAAGGCGGTCTACTGGCCTGTTATTGACGCTGAGGCACGAAAGCATGGGGAGCAAATAGGATTAGATACCCTAGTAGTCCATGCCGTAAACGTTGAGTACTAGATATCGGAATTATTCGGTGTCACAGCTAACGCATTAAGTACTCCGCCTGAGTAGTATGCTCGCAAGAGTGAAACTTAAAGGAATTGACGGGGACCCGCACAAGTGGTGGAGCATGTGGTTTAATTCGAAGCAACGCGAAGAACCTTACCAGGGCTTGACATATAGTGCAATGTTATAGAGATATAACGGAGGTTAACATTAATACAGGTGGTGCATGGTTGTCGTCAGCTCGTGCCGTGAGGTGTTGGGTTAAGTCCCGCAACGAGCGCAACCCTTATCATTAGTTACTAACATTAAGTTGAGCACTTTAATGAGACTGCTAGTGCAAACTAGAGGAAGGTGGGGATGACGTCAAATCATCATGCCCCTTATGCCCTGGGCTACACACGTGCTACAATGGCCGCTACAAAGAGTCGCAATCCCGCGAGGGGGAGCTAATCTCAAAAGGCGGTCTCAGTTCGGATTGGAGTCTGCAACTCGACTCCATGAAGCCGGAATCACTAGTAATCGCGGATCAGCAATGCCGCGGTGAATACGTTCTCGGGTCTTGTACACACCGCCCGTCAAACCACGAGAGTTGGCAATGCCAGAAGTACGTATCCTAACCGCAAGGAGGGAGCGTACCAAGGTAGGGTTAGCGATTGGGGTTAAGTCGTAACAAGGTATCCCTACGGGAACGTGGGGATGGATCACCTCCTTTCTATGGAGTAATAGAAAAGAAGCAGTTGAATCGTTAAACAACTGTGTGACCAATATCATTAGTTCTATCTAGTTTTCAGAGATTGTTCGTAAGAGCAATTTCTGAAAGTATCAATCGTTCTTTGAAAACTGAATATTAGATGAAAATTAGACATTTTTCCAACGTGTAACATTTAGTTATACGTTTGTAACTTTTATAACCAATTGAAAAATTGAGTTCAAAATAAAAATATATTAATGGTAAAAAATACTAAAATTTCAAACTTAGTTATTAATAATAATGCAATAGGATTTTCTTAAGAAAAGTATAGTAAGGGCATATAGTGAATGCCTTGGAAAATGGAGCCGATGAAGGACGCGATTACCTGCGAAAAGTTTCGGGGAGCTGGAAGTAAGCTTTGATCCGGAAATGTCCGAATGGGGAAACCCAATATGATTAATCTCATATTATCCGACCACTGAATACATAGGTGGCGAGAAGGGAACCTTGGGAACTGAAACATCTTATTACCAAGAGGAAAAGAAAACGAATGTGATTCTGTGAGTAGCGGCGAGCGAAAGCGGAACAGGCCAAACCGGTTTTTACCGGGGTTGTAGGACTCCTTTTAGAGTTACAAAATTTATATATAGTAGAAGCTGTTGGGAAGCAGCGCCATAGACGGTGATAGCCCGGTATACGAAATGTATAGATCTCGTAGGAGTATCCTGAGTACGGCGGGGCACGAGAAACCTTGTCGGAATCCACCCAGACCACTGGGTAAGCCTAAATACTACCATTTTACCGATAGTGAACCAGTACCGTGAGGGAAAGGTGAAAAGAACCCCGAGAGGGGAGTGAAATAGTTCCTGAAACTATATGCTTACAAGAAGTCAGAGCCCGTTAATGGGTGATGGCGTGCTTTTTGTAGAAAGAGCCGGCGAGTTACGATAGCGTGCAAGGTTAAGCAGAATATGTGGAGCCGTAGTGAAAGCGAGCCTTAATAGGGCGTTTAGTACGTTGTCGTAGACACGAAACCGGGTGATCTAGCCATGAGCAGGTTGAAGTTTGGGTAAAACCAAATGGAGGACCGAACCAACGTTCGTTGAAAAGACCGTGGATGACTTGTGGCTAGTGGTGAAATTCCAATCGAACCCGGAGATAGCTAGTTCTCCCCGATATGGCTTTAAGGCCAGCGTCGAGGTTTAGGATTATGGAGGTAAAGCACTGAATCTATGATGGCCCCACCTAGGGGTACTGAATAGAATTAAACTCTGAATGCCATAATACCGTACTCGGCAGTGAGTACACGGGTGATAAGGTCCGTGCACGTGAGGGAAACAGCCCAGATCTACAACTAAGGTCCCAAAATATCCGCTAAGTGTGTAAGGATGTGAAGGTGCACAAACAGCTAGTATGTTGGCTTAGAAGCAGCCATCATTTAAAGAGTGCGTAACAGCTCACTAGTCGAGTGCCTTTGCGCCGAAAATGTACCGGGGCTCAAGCGGATTACCGAAGTTTAGGATTGTAGTGATACAGTGGTAGGGGAGCGTTCTAAGGGCGATGAAGTCAGACTGTGAGGACTGGTGGAGCGCTTAGAAGTGATTATGCCGGCATGAGTAACGTTTGGGAGTGAGAATCTCCCATACCGTTTGACCAAGGTTTCCTGGGCAAGGTTCGTCCACCCAGGGTTAGTCAGGACCTAAGGCGAGGCCGAAAGGCGTAGTCGATGGACAACAGGTTGATATTCCTGTACTACCTATGTTGTGATGGAGTGACGGAGAAAGATAGTGGATGCCCTCTGATGGATATGAGGGTCCAAGCATAAAGGTGTGTACGTAGGCAAATCCGCGTACTTTAACATTGAAATGTGATGGGGAGTGAACACTTCGGTAATTAGCGAAGTCCATGACTCTACGCTTCCAAGAAAAGCTTCTAACTTAAGACATAGGTACCTGTACCTAGAACGAACACACGTGGTCAAGGAGAGAATCCTAAGGTAAGCGAGATAACTATTGTTAAGGAACTCTGCAAAATTACCCCGTAAGTTAGCGATAAGGGGTGCTCACTTTTAGTGAGTCGCAGTGAAGAGGAAGGGGCAACTGTTTAACAAAAACACAGCTCTATGCAAAGTCGTAAGACGAAGTATATGGGGTGACGCCTGCCCAGTGCCGGAAGGTTAAGAGGAGATGTTAGCTTCGGTGAAGCATTGAATTGAAGCCCTGGTGAACGGCGGCCGTAACTATAACGGTCCTAAGGTAGCGAAATTCCTTGTCAGGTAAGTTCTGACCCGCACGAAAGGCGTAATGATCCCTTCGCTGTCTCAACAATAGACTCGGTGAAATTTTAGTACCAGTGAAGATGCTGGTTACCCGCAACTAGACGGAAAGACCCCGTGGAGCTTTACTATAACTTTGTATTGAATTTTGGTATAGCATGTAGAGGATAGGTGGGAAACTTTGAAGCAGTCACGCCAGTGGCTGTGGAGTTAACCTTGGAATACCACCCTTGCTATATTGAAGTTCTAACCTAGGTCCGTTATCCGGATCAGGGACAGTGCATGGTGGGTAGTTTGACTGGGGCGGTCGCCTCCTAAAGAGTAACGGAGGCGCTCAAAGGTACCCTCAGTACGGTTGGAAATCGTACGAAGAGCGCAAAGGTAGAAGGGTGCTTAACTGCGAGACTTACAAGTCGAACAGATGCGAAAGCAGGACTTAGTGATCCGGCGGTCCCGTGTGGAAGGGCCGTCGCTCAACGGATAAAAGTTACCCCGGGGATAACAGGCTGATCTCCCCCAAGAGTTCACATCGACGGGGAGGTTTGGCACCTCGATGTCGGCTCATCGCATCCTGGAGCTGTAGTCGGTTCCAAGGGTTGGGCTGTTCGCCCATTAAAGCGGTACGCGAGCTGGGTTTAGAACGTCGTGAGACAGTTTGGTCCCTATCTGTTGTGGGCGTTGGAAAATTGAAGAGAGCTGTTCCTAGTACGAGAGGACCGGAATGGACGCACCTCTGGTGCACCTGTTGTCACGCCAGTGGCATAGCAGGGTAGCTACGTGCGGAAAGGATAATCGCTGAAGGCATCTAAGCGAGAAGCCTCCTTTAAGATGAGTTTTCCCATTTCCTTGAGAAAGTAAGATCCCATGAATACCACATGGTTGATAGGCTGGGTGTGTAAGTGCCGCGAGGTATTTAGCTTACCAGTACTAATAGATCGAGGGCTTTTCTGAATAAGAAAATCCAAAAAAATATTGCATAAATTAATTCTAATGTTCAGTTTTCAGAGAATGAAGATTCTTTGAACAAAACAAAACACCAATCTGGTGATCATAGTGCTGAGGTCACACCTGTTCCCATACCGAACACAGAAGTTAAGATCAGTAACGCCGACGATAGTACGCAAGTGCAAAATAGGTAGTCGCCAGTTTGAATAAACACCTTCGGGTGTTTTTTTGTTTTTAAATTAATTTTCATAATAAAAAAACTAGGATATTCCTAGTTTGTTCAATTTATTATCATTCTAAATGTTAGTTTATTAAGTGATTTAGTTGAACTTTCATTATTAGAGTTTAAAACTATATCTACTGAATAAGCATCATTAATTTGATCAGTAGGCTTATTAAATTGATTTAAATACTGTAATTTGATTTCAAATTGTTCTTGTCATTCTTCTAGAGAAATAGCATTTTTATTTATATTTATATTTAATTTATTAATTTCATATAAAAATTTATTTGTATTATTTAATCACAATTCTTTAATTTCGTCTTCATTTCCCATATTTAAATTAAGCTTATTAAGATCTTTACCATATAGGGAAGTTGATCATAAATCCGAGAAAACTCTAACCTTGTCATCAGATTTAGTTAAATCGTAGTTTGCACTATCTTTAATAATAATTTCATTTAAATTAGGCTTGTCAATTGATGAAAGTGTTGTTTCATGTTGAATGCGTTGCTTTGTAACTTCATAATCTTTTGATTCAGAAATTCAATATGATTGAAAAGGTAAGAAATCGTTTTTAAATAATCATCAGTGTTTAGAATTTTTACCATTCTTCAATAAATCTTTTTTTATGTTTTCAAAAGTTTTAAGTAGTAGGTCTCCAATATTTTCACCATTACCTGAAGCTGCTCCGTTTAAAATGCCAATAATTTCAGTTCTTAAATTATTTAATAATTCTTGAACTTCTAGATCCTCGGGTAAGAACATAAAATAAAATTGATCAGTTCCATAGTTTTGTTCCAAACTAGTTGTTACATATCTATTTCCAATATCTTTGAATAAACTTTCAAATATTGTTTCTTTAAAATAGTCTTTATCAAATGCAAAAGAAGAACCCTCATTGATATATATATTTTTAAAGAATAAAAAGAATGCCTTAAGATGTTTTACAGACTCAAGTCCTATAGCATTTGATATAGCTTCAGATGAATCATCTTCTGATAAGCCAGAACCCAATGCAAAGATTTGATTTATGTCTAATAAGTCTTTAGTATCGTCTATAACAATAGGGGTTTCATTAACCAAAATCTTATCTTGAGTATTAGCTCCAGATATTATGAAATTTGAATAAGGGTTAATATCTGTTGATTTAAATTCTTTATCTTTATTTTCTTTAAAAAATTCATCGAAGACTTCTGCATATGTTTCATATAGTTTGTCAGTATTTTTTCTATTTTTATCATTATCATAATCGCCATTTTTAATATCCATCAAGATACTATCTGATTGTGAACCTATTATTGAAGTTTGATTAATAGGATGTAAATTTTCTTTGTCACCATTTTTGTGTAAATTATTTAATAAATTAAATTGTAAGAAATTAGATAAAAATCCTTCGTTTCCATAAAATATAGTTGGCATCATAACTGCCTTGTTAACCAGAACTCCATCATATTTTATTTCCAAGAACAATACACAATCAAGTATGTCAAAGTTGTTGGCGCTAACATCATCTAAATTTAATTTATTTTTTTTATTTTCGTCAGTATATATATTTAGAATTTCTACTTTTTTGTCATCAGGATACATCACACTGTAAAATATATTTTTACTAATGTAATTAGCAGCTGCTTTGTTAACAATTTCATTATAAGCATACTGTAATCTTAAAGATGGTGCATTGAATTCTCTATATTGAAAATTACCTTCGTCATCATATATATCTTTGCTTTGTAATTCAGTTACATCATTGCCAATATGATTAATAGGGGCTTTAGCAAAATCGACTTCAAAACCATTACCTTTTTTAAGATTTCAATTTGGAAATTTACCGGTTGTTTTGATGCCACCATAATTAATTATCTTGGACATAAAAAAATAAGAAGAGACTCCAAAAGAAGTAATACCTGCAATAAATATAAATGAAAAAATACCAATTCTATATTTTGTATTATTGGATACGACTTTAACTTTCCCAGTTAGCTTATTAATCTTTTTTCAACTTCCTGGTTTCTTACCCATAATGTAATCTCCTATATTGTTAATATGGTAATTTTATATAAATTACCCCCATAAAACAATTAGGTTATACAAATTATTTGAGTATAATATTTATAAACAACCTAATCAAATGAAAAAACTATTGTCACTTCTTACTTCTATAACTTTATTGACAATTCCTGTGATGGGAATTGTTTCTTGTGGTACTGGAACTCCAAATATAATAAAAGAAAAAACTAATATTTCAAATACAATGTCATTAAGTAGTTCAGTTAATATTGTTGGAAGTAAACAAGAAGAACCAAAAAAAGATTATGTACTTAAAAATGTATATGAACAAATTATTAAAGAAAGCAGAATACCAAGTGATATAAAGCATTCTGATTTAATATCTTCTGATTATTTTATTTCAGGATTAGACAAAAGCTCTGTACTTAATAATGATAAAGATTATTCAGGTTATGTAGTATTTACAGTTAAAGAAGATAATTATAAATATATTGGTTCAATTAATGTTACTTTCTTTTTAACAATTCTTGAAATAGATGGGGGTATTGAAATAATTGTCCCTGGAGATAACGACGGTGAATGAGTTGAAAATGAAGAAGGTGATCCTTGAAATCCTGGAGGTAGTACTGCGCCCCCAGGTGGAGGTGGTACTGTAGTTCCTGAAGGACCTGGTGGTAATGGAACAGGAAAATGGCCAACAAACCCAGAGTCTGAAAAGTATATGACCGACCTTACTAGATTTGACGTTGGTGAATTTGGAAAAATTAATGAGAAAGAATTTTTATTATTTAAATCTGAATTATTAAATGATCTAAGATTTAAAAACGAAAGTCAAAAAAAATTCCCATCTGATTTTTTTATAGAAGAAAGTAATTTTACTTTAAATTTTGCAGATGGATATGGTTTCGATAGTAATGGTTTTCAAAGAAATAAGAAAAACCAACAAATAGTTTTTTCACTTCAATCAAAAGAACCATTTTTAAGTCAAGAAGACAACAAATATTATATAGGTAACTTTAAGATTGCTTTTTCAAATGCAATTAGTAACACAATAGAAACTAATGTAATCTTTGACGAAAGTCATCCACCTACATCTGAAGATTATGATAAGGCGTTGCTTACACATTTGGTAGAAACTTTACCTAGTTCAAATTATGATGCTGTTTTAAACTATGATTCCAATGAAGCAGCAGCTCAAAACAAATATAATTTTTCAGATTGATATGATTTCACTTTATGGGAAGGTTTACCAAGTAAGTTTGGTGAGGAAAAATGAATTGAACCTAATCCTTATAAAATGGCTAGACCAAAAGTATCTGAGAGTTCTGAAGTTTTAAAACGTAAGATTAGTGATATTGCAATTATAAAAGAAATTGCAAAAATAAAAAGTATTGATCTTAGCTTGCATGGTCAAACTGAATTGGCAGAAAGTATTGTTATTGAAGATGATGCTAAATGAGAAGAAGTAGAATCTAAAATTTGAAAATTGGGAACAAGTCAAATAAGCAAAAATATCCATAATAAATATAATGGATATGATGAAATTCCTGAAATTAAAAGAGAATACTTTAATTCTGAAAGCAATGAACAAGCTTGGATTACGCAAATTCAAAAAGTATATAGTGAATTAGGCATTGGTGAGGTTGCAGAAGTTGATTTAAAAGCAACTATTGATTCTCAGTCAAAACAAGTTAGTTTTATAAATACACTATCTATAAAAATTAAAGTACAGAGAAAACCAAGATATACAGATAAAATGATTAAACCAATTAAGTTAGTAGCTGATGAAAACACTAATGAAAATGATCTTTACAATATATTTTTACAACAAATAAGAAAGAATTTATTTGCTTTCAATGATAGAAGATTCTTGGAAAGAAGTAACGATGGTTTAAAAGAAGCATTTGATAAAGCATGATTGTCAAAAAATACTTGAGTTAACTACAAACAAAATATGCCAAATGATACTGAACCACAACCAGAAATATTGGTTGCAATAGGTAAAATATGTATTGGGGATTCAACTTCAGTAATTGAAGATAATTACAGTATTGATTTTAAAAATGAAAAAGGTCTTGCATATTATATAAATGGACCAGTGTTAGATTCACAAGTAAATTCTTTGTCAGACCGAATCTTTAAGTTTGCTCAAGAGCAACTGATGAAAAATGCATCTTTCAAAGATATGGAAGGGGTATCAAGTTTAAAACAAGACTGAACCGATGAGCATAATAAAACAATTTATGATATTTTAAAAACAGAAATTGAAGCGGCAATAGAAAGCAATACTTCTTCATTTAGATTGAATATTGATTTTAAATCTGCGGTTAAAAATACTCCATTTAAAGGACAAATTGAGGTTACAAATTTAGAAATTATTATGGTGCAAATATAAAAAAATAAAAATAGAAGATTGTCTTCTATTTTTATTTTCCAAATGCTCCCATTTAATATAAAAAATTACTTGGTATAATTAATTAAATTAATTGGTGAATATGATTGAAAACAAAATTAAAACTACTAATAAAAATCAAACTATAAGTAGACAACAACTAAAGTTAGAAAAATCCGATATTCAATTTACTAGAATGTATTTTTCAATAAAAGGTGAACGTATTGGACGTTCAATTCTTTTATTTTCACAAATTATTATGTTAGCGGTATTTGTTATAAACTTTGCTTCATTATCTTCTTTTGTTGCAAGTAAACTACCTGTACATGAAATAATTAATGCATTTGGAGTAGCGGATGCTTTTTTTAGGTCTATGTTAATTTCATTAACAGTATTGGGGTTATTGGTTTGTTTGGGTTTTGTTATTCCATTACTTACTGCACGTACAGCTCAAGCAGTTAATTTAATTGCAAAAATAGTTCTTTGAGTAGAAGTTCCACTTGCCATAATTTTATTTATTACTTCATTATTTGCAGCACTATATTTGCCAGTTGAATTTAATTGAATGGGAGTTGTTTTTGCAACAATGAATATTGTTTTGATTATTGTGGGAAGTATTTTTGTTATTAGTTCTTCAAAAAACTTAGTTAAAAAAATTGATAAAGCAATTGATGATAGTAATAATCTTGATGAGCATTATTCACTAGGGTATGGGGAGTAACATGGCTAAGAAAAAATATAGAATGAGAACTCCAAAAGAAGTACAAGAACCAATAATTAACTATGTAGATCCAAGATCTAAGTCTCTTCAAAGTTTAGATGAAGAACCAAAAGACAAAATTATTCATTCACTAGCTATAAGTGACTTAGAAAAAGCAAATGGTAGATTTAGAAGTAGAACAAAGAAAAAAAGTTTAACAGAAGTAACTGATATTTATTTTTCAACTGGTAAGGATGGATTTGCTAGATTACTAATAACTGCCTGTCAATTAACAATAATTGGTTCATATATGTTATTGTTGATTTCATTATCATTTCTTATCCCTGTAGTCAAAGATTTATTTTTAGAGTTATTGCCAGTAAATGATGAAATATTCTTACTTCTTTTTGTTCCAATCGCAGTACTTATAACAACAATATTTATTGTGCATATTGCTTTTACTATAGTGATAATACTATTGCCAATATTGGTAGCGCACAAAATAAAGACATTAATAAAATGATCTAAGATCTCTTGATATTTTTCTGTATTTTTTGGTCTTGCAACTCTACTTGCAGTAATCTTAATAAAACAAGTATTACAATCAATATCTTGGAGTTATGAACATTGAAATATAGAACTGAAGTTATCAAAAATACAATTTAATAATTATGTAATAACAATTGGAGTTGCACTAGCTATATCTACATTGTTAGGTTATCCATTATTGATTAGTTCAACTAAAAAACAGCACAATAAAAATATAAAAATTCAACAATATAATTTAAGAAGATAAATAAAATAAACAAAAAAAGGAGGTCTTTATGATTGTACGAGTAGAAGATAAGACAAATAATTTAAGAGTATCTTGAAACACTAAGATTGAAGTAGCGTGTAGAGTTTTAATAATAACAGTTACAATTGCAATTCTATTGATGTCTTTTTTTGTAGGCGCAGGTTTTGCAAAAATATATGATCAGTTTTACAATTTAATAGGTGAGATTGCCCATGAAGACCTAAAAGGTCACTATATAAAAATGGGATCAATTGCGTTAATAATATTTTTGCCTCTATCGATATTAATATCTTTTCCATATATCTTTATGAAAAATCCTAATACAATTCGTATTTTTATTTTAATTTCATTATTCATAGTTATTTCCTATGTGGTCAGTGTTTTTTCAATAATGTTGCATTTTGAAAAAACATATGAATTTACAAACCCATATATAAAAGCCAGTTACTGAGTTATTGGCATAGGTGGACTAATAATATTAGTTTCAAAAGTGTTTCTTTGAAGAGAAATTAAAAAGCAATTTAAGATTAAAAAGACTTTTGAATATTTAAATGAAGAAAAAGAGTTCATTAAAATTTCAAAAAAACAGCAAGACATTGTTATTAAACGTGATCAATTATTAAAGGATGGAATTGAATTAGAAGATGTAGAACAGCACATTTTAGATAATGCAAATGAGATATCTGGAAATACAATCAAGAAAAAACATTTATCAAGTGTATGAGAGAAAAAAGCAAAAGCAAAAGAAGCTGATAATAAATAAAAAGGAAAATATGGCAATGAAGAAATTCTGAAAATTAACTAGATTTCAAAACAAACTTTTGTTTGTTATTTTAGGTATTTCAGTAGTTGTTGCACCCACAGGAGCAATAATTTATTCTTTTACAACTAGTTCATCATATTCAATTAAAGATCCTTGGGCTGATGCCAGTGATTTAAATAAAAGCTTAGATAAATATTTCAATGATAAATTGTCACCAACCAGAACAACATTTAGAGTTGGGGAAACTCAAGGTACTGGAATATATGTCAAAGAAAGTGACATTACTGATATCAGGAAAGAACTTATCAATGGAAATGAATGAATGTCAAAAATGTCTGAAGCAGATTTAAATGAAATGCTTTCAGGAACAGGAGTTTCAATTTCTGAAAATAATAAGCTGATATTCAATGATAAAGAAATGAAGGAATTAGCATTGTTTCCAACAATCTTAAAATATCCATATGAAGGGAATAATAAATTAGGTGAGGTATTTTTTTCTCCTTCAAATAAAGAGGCAGGAATATTTAAATACAATATTAGATTTTGTTTAAGACTTGGAATAGTGGGATTCGATAATAAAAAATATGATCTAAAGAAAAAATATGACTTTACCTTAAGACATGATCAAGAAACAACTTTACCTGTATTATTAAAATTAATAAATAATGAAAGTATTCAAAAATTCATTCAAGTCAATGAATCATTTAATTCAAATGAATCAGTATTGAAAGGTTTATTAAAAACATACTACAATTTAGCAAATAACAGTGGAATGGATTTTTATAGTGAAATTAAACCAAAGTCAGGATCATTGCCAGCTAATAATAAATATGCACAAGATTATGCAAACGCAAGTTCAATTCACATAAAATATGACAGTAGGAAAATTAATAATATAAAAAGCTTTGGATCTAATTTATATAATCAACATTTAGGAGACTACAATACCGTTGAATATATCTTTAATAAAATTGGAATTAGTATGCCTAAGATTGAAAATGATATTACTGGTTTTAGGTTACGTGATCGCAATTCAGGGTCATGAACATCAATGAGTTCTAGTGATATTAAAACATACAAGGGTTATATAAATTATGGATATTCTGATGGAAAAGAAATTACTGATGATGTCGAAAATTCATTATTTCAATCAGAACATAAAATTTTTACAAATAAAGTTAACATTAAATTTTTAGATGTTAATAAATCAACAGATATTTACTATGACCAACAACCATATAGCAGAGGGTCAATTAACTATAATAATTACAATATAGTAAATGATGTAAATGATGTAGTAAATAATATTAAATATGAAGATTCAAGAGATTTGATCAATCAAAAATTATCTTCTAAACAAAATCAAATTGAACAATCAATAGTTAATACAATTAAAAAAAGTTTGGATAGCAACGGTGTATCTCAATCAGTATTTGATGAGGTTAGAGTTAGTTCTCCAATGGTTTCTAATATTGCTACACCTGGTTACGCTACAAGAAAAGATAATGATAAAGTTTATTTTGACAAAACTATAGATTTTAATAGGGTAGATTCCAAAGCCTTCTTTTATTCAGAAGGAAGATCAGTGAATAGAATAACTCAATATCATTTCATACCAAGTAAAGTAATTAATGATCCATATGGTAAAGCTAAATATAATTTAAGTTCTTTAAATATTTCAAATATTCCAAACAACTTATGAGATACAGATACTTATGAATCAGAAATTATATATTATGTTAAAAATCTAATGAGACAATCAATAGATAGTTGACCAAATAAATTTAAACCTGGAAATGAAGCTAACGAAATGTCTTATAAGCTAAATGGTCCAATTAAAGGTGGCAAATTGAATGAAGGTAGTTACACTGTAACAATAACTGCTCCAAATAGTTTGTGAAATTTTAAAGGATCAAAAACAACAAATACATTTTATGTAAAAAAGAAATCAATGTTGGAATAGTAATAGTATCAATAGATAGAGAATGAATGGTAAATAATGGTTATAATTTATTTAACGCATCAATTAACAAAGAGAGGTAATAAATGAGTATTAAACCAAATCATAAAAGTCAGTTTCCTGAACTAAATTTATTAGATGAAGAAAATAAACGCTCTAAATACGAAACTGAATTATCTGAACTTACTAAATTAGAACAAAAGAAATTTTCTTATATACCTCCAACAAAAGTTAATAACTTTGCAGGTAGAAGATTATATTGAAGTACTAAGCTTGAAGTAGCAGGAAGAATATTAATTTTATTGGCAGCTTTAATGACAATAATTACATCATTTATCTTAGGTAAATATGGAATTCTAGTTACAGTTGAAAAATTAATAGGGCAAGAATTAGTTTTCTTTGGAATATCTCTAAGTGATGCAATTAGTTATGGGTTCTTATTTATAGCACTTTTATTTAGTTTGTTTTATATTTTGCCCTCATTTCTTGCTAAAACTGTAGGTACTGTTAAAAAGTGATCAGTAGTATTTATTATCTTTGCAATTGCTCACTTTGTATTCTTTGAATTAATGTGTGCAACATTAATAGTAATAAATAGTATTAGGATAAATAATAATGAAACTATCAACGATATTTACCCAATAATTATAATAATGGTATTAGTTACAACAATAATACAAATAATAGGTTCATGTTTTTTAATTGTTAAATCTGATGATATTAAACAAAGAATGAATTTAGAGATTTAGGAGAACATAAAAAATGGCAGGATCAAATAGAATAGAAGAATTAATTAATGAATTACAAAAAGGTGTCTATGAAAAAAACGAAGTATTCGTACTTTCAGTATTAGCAATGCTAAGTGGAGAATCAATTTTCTTATTAGGTAAACCAGGAATTGCTAAATCACTTGTAGCACGACGTATTAAATATGCATTTAAGGATGGTTCAATTTTTGAATACCTTATGAATAGATTTTCCACTCCAGAAGAAATTTTTGGGCCAATCTCTATTGAAGGTATTCAAAAAGGAGAATATAAAAGATTAACAAAAAAATACTTGCCAAGTGCAGATATAGTTTTTTTAGATGAAATTTGAAAGGCTGGACCATCAATTCAAAATACACTTCTAACAATCATTAATGAAAAAATTTTTAGAAATGCAGGAGAAGATGTAAAAGTACCAATGAAATTGTTAATGTCAGCATCAAATGAATTACCTGCGCCAGGTCAAGGACTAGAAGCTTTATTTGATAGATTTATTATTAGATATATTGTTGAGGGATTGAAAGATGAAAACAACTTTAATGAAATGATTGCAGGGGATGCTCCATTAGAAATTAGTGTTGATTCAAAACTACAAATTAAAGCAGAAGAATTTTTTGCTTGGCAAAAAGAAATTAAAAAAGTTCAAATGGATGAGTTAACATTTAATTTTATTTCTGATTTTAGAAAAGGATTGGATGTAGCAACTGAAGGTGAAGCATATATTTCAGATAGACGTTGAAAAAAAATTGCTGGTTTAATGAAAACATCTGCTTATTTCAATGGACGTGTTAAAGTAGATAAACAAGATTGACTTATTATTCCTTACTGTATTTGAGATGATGAGCAACAAGAAGAAGAATATAGTGCATTATTTAACGAGTTCTATTTTGAATCATTAAAAGTAGACATCTTTAAAAAATGAGAAGCACTAAAAGTCGAACTTGCTGAACTTAAAAAGCAATATGCATTTGTATTAGACAATACAACAGAAAAAAGTATTTATCAAAATGTGTTCTCAAAAAAACTACCAGGATCATTTCATAGATTATTGTGGAAAAATTCAGAAAATCCTATAAATTTTATGAAAGCTGAAGATTATACAAAAATTTTCCACAGTAATGGAAAAGCTACTGAAATTGAAATATTTTGTGGTGATGAGTTGGACAATTTAATTTCAATTAAAAAAGTTTCAGTAGTTTATATTAACGAAAAAACACTTCAAATTAATGGAGATACAGTTGGTTTAGAAATTCAAAATAAAAAAGATCAAAGTGAACTCGATGCCTTACAAACAAAAATTAATGAAGTTGCTTGAAAAGTTGATAATTTGCCAAACTTGATGGTTGAAGAAAAAGAGAGACTTGAAAAAACTTCAACAATATTTTTTAGGCAACAATTTGATCTTGTTTTAAATAATGCGTTTGCTGAATACATAGAAATTGTGAATCAACAAAAAATTGCAGAACATGATAATTTAGAAAAAAGGGTACAAGTTATTAATGAAACTCCGGTTGAAGAGACAGCTGAGTTAGTTTCTAATAAACCAGGTTCAAATATTGAATAATAATTTTTTGGAGATATTATGGAATTTCAATTTGAAAATAAAATAGATACAAAAATAAAAAAAGAGTTGAGTTACCTACACGAGAAGGACCTAAAAAATCCTGTTTACATGGCAGCTGTAAAAAGTAGAGGTTTACCAGCTCATTTTTTTGATGACCAAATCAATAATTTTCATGATAAAGAAATTGAAAAAGAAATTAAAAACATAAAACTATCCCCTCAACTTGAAAAAGAAATATATTTATTTTATTGAGTAAAAATAAATGGATATGAAGGCACAAAGAAAAATTATTCTAAAATACAAGATTTTCTTTTTAAAGTTAAATCTCGTTTCTACAATAGATTAAATTTTTATCGTTATGAATTTAATAAAGTTGGAAGTGATCAAAACATGGTCTATAAAAATTTTATTAAAACTTGAGAAATTATATTAATTAAAAATGTAGTTGAATATAGAATGATCGAAATAGAAGAAAAAAGAATTAAATTTATTCAAAAATTATATGACTATATTGAAATTTATGTTGCTTCATCAAAGTTACTAAAAACAGTTTGAAATTTCTTTGGTGATGTATTTGAAGAAACTCTTGCAAAAAATTTGAATATGGAAATATTAGAATCTTTTGCAAATTATTTACAAAATAATCCAGCTATTATGGAAATTGCGTCTTTGATTGGTAGACAAACAAGCAAGAGTGAGTTAATTGAAGAACGTAAGATGCTAGATAGACCAATTAAGACTAAAATAAGACCTGTATACTACTCAACTGAAGAAATAGTGGGAGTTTCACAATCTAATGTTTTAGAACACACGTTAACAACAGAATTTGCAGTGTTGGGAATTCCAGTACTTGAAACACTATTTTATAAAAAGATGCTTGAAAGTCAATTACAAGTATTTGATTTTATAGCTTTAGACGAAGTTCCAGAAAGAATAGTAGAAGAACGTGTCTACAATGTTGAAGTCCCAGATAAAAAAGGACCAATAGTTCTTTGCATTGATACTTCAGCATCAATGCAAGGTAGTCCAGAACAAATTGCTAAATCATTAGCTTTAGCAATTACAAAAATTGCAATTAAAGAAAAGCGAAATTTCTACATGATTAACTTTTCAGGTGGAATTGAAGTTTTAGATTTTTCAAAAACAAAAACCATGTTATCAAGTTTAGTAGATTTTCTATCTCAAAGCTTTAATGGGTCAACTAATATAGAGCCAGCAATTACTCATGCAGCGCGCGTTATGAATCAAAAGAAATGACATAATTCAGACATGCTTATGATATCTGATTTTTTGAATCCCGATTTGTCAGAAGATACACTTGAACGTGTTAAACATTTAAAATCAATTAGAAATAGATTTCACGCTATTTCTATAGGAATATTAGGTAACAAAAACACTCAGCAACTATTTAACAATTCATGAACATATGATCCTCGTGATCCATTTACATCTGAAAAAATTATTTCAGATTTATCAAATGAATTAAATTCTGATTTAAAACACCCGACTTCACCAAAAGAAATATTTGAATCAGTATCTAATAGAAAATAATTTAAAAAGCAGTTTGTTTATTAGTTAATATTTATAGTTTTTTTATTCATTATTAAACTGTTATGAATTTTACTCACTTAAGTTATTTATTTTTAGTTTAGAAGTAGATTTTGAGTTTTATGGTAAATAAACTGAATCAAATTAGGATGTTCAAAATAAACAGTACAAGTATAAATAATGCTCAAGATTAGCAATATTTTGTAAATAAAGTATTGCTTTTTTTTTTTTTTTTAAATCATAATATCAAAAAAGGTTTAAAGTTGCATGAAAGAAGACAGTATTTTAAAAAATAAAAAGATCAAGATAACTTCTATAGCTGCTGTCGTTTTGGTAATTTTAATTATTTTATCTACATTTTTATCATTGTATTTTTTCTTATGAAAAGATGATAATAAAAAAACAACAACACAACTAAATAGCATAATAACTGAGACTAATTTAGGTTGAGTTGATGATAATGAAGATTTAACAATTTTAAATTCTGTTGAATCTTTAAATCCAAAGGCAAATGATGTTTCTTTAAAAGTTAAATCAAAAGATAAAAACAGTGCAATTATTGTATCTCCTGAAGTTAATTATGTAGGTGATGTAGATGTCGTATTCCAACAAAAAACTGATATTAACGATTTAGTAGAAAACCCCATTATTGACGGAAATAAAATTCCTGAAGAATATACTTTAGAAGAAATAATAGAAATAATTAAATCTCAAAATAATTCTTTAAACCCACTTGATTTAATAATAGAAAATTTTAATCCAGGGGAAAAAATTCAATTTATCGTAACAACTTCAACAAAAGGTTATAAAGGGAAAGCAACTTTCTTTATAACAAAAATTTCTTTATTAAATGTTATAAAAAATACTAATTTAGGTTTGATAAAAGACATGAATGTAGAAACAATAAAAAGTGAAATATTAAATAAAAATCCCGATAGTAAAGCTATGTTAAACAAAATATATCAATATATATTAATTGATAATTTAAATAATGTTGAAAAAAATGAATGAACAGCTAGAGTATCTATTGATCATGTTGGATTTAGTAAAGATTCAGTGTATGTTAGTTTTTCATTACCAAATAAATTGGACAGTATAATTACAAATACTTATTTAGGTTATTTAGCAGATAAAGAAACTGAAACTATTTTGAGTGCAATCAAATCTACAAATAGTATTTCTAATGAAATTTTTAAAGATTTAGATTTAAAGATTGAATGTTTAAAAAATAAAAATTCTGATTCTGGTTTTAAAATTAGGGTAACTTCAAAAAATACTGTTTCATATACAGGTGAAGTTATCATTACTTTTAATGTCAAAAAAGATATAAGTGAAATAATAAAAAATTTAGATTTGGGATTAATACTCAATCCTGAACCTGAAACAATAATTAGTGCTGTTAAATCTAAGAACACTATTCCAGAAGATTTGGAAATAGAAGTCATTGATATAAAAGATACAACAGCAAAAGTAACAACAACATCAGAAAAATACCAAGGACATGTAATAGTTAATTATAAGTTAAATGTAATTATACAATTAGATTTAGAAAAAGTAGACATATACGTTGATCAAGAAAAAGAAATAAATGTAACAAACTTTAATTTATTAACTGATTTAAAGGTTACTGGAGATGAATTTGTTAGTGTTAGTGGTGAACTAATTGATGGAAAAATATTAATTAAAGGTTTAAAAAACGGTAAGGGTTCTTTAACTGTTACAGCTTCAAATGCAATAGAAGCAAAAATAATAGAAGTTAATGTTTCAAACAAGATTGAAATTGAAGTTGATAAAAAAGAATTAGAATTATTAGCTGGAGAAGCTCAAACTATTAAAGTTATTAACTGAGTTAATTTACTTAGTCCACAAGTTACCAAAGAAGGAAATATCAATATTGAAAACAATAGTGGAAGCATCACAATCACAGCAAATGAAAATGCAAGTGATGGAAATGCCCAAATAACAATAAACTCTGCCAATGCTTTAAAAGAACAAACTATTTCAATAACAATTAGAGCAAAAATAGAAATAGAAACTGATAAGCAATCTGATGAACTTTATATTGGAAAAAGTTCAACAATTAATATTACAAACTTTGATGCTTTAACAAATCCAGTCGTTACAGCTGCTGGAGTGGTAACTGCTACAAATGTTGATGGACTAATTACAATAGTTGCTGGAACGACTGTTGGAGAAGGAACTATTACAATTTCAGCTGATAATGCAGTTGCGTCAAAAGTTATTACAATAACTGTAAAGGCATTGATAGTAATTCAAACAGATAAAGAATCTGATGAAATTTATGCTGGAAAAAGTTCAACTATTAATATTACAAATTTTGATGCTTTAACAAATCCAGTCGTTACAGCTGCTGGAGTGGTAACTGCTACAAATGTTGCTGGAGTAATTACAATTACTGCTGGAGCAGCAGGACAAGGGACTGTTACAATTTCAGCTGATAATGCTGTTGTGTCAAAAGTTATTAAAATAACTGTAGAGGCATTGGTAGTAATTCAAACAGATAAAGAATCTGATGAAATTTATGCTGGAAAAACTTCAACTATTAATATTACAAATTTTGATGCTTTAACAAATCCAGTCGTTACAGCTGCTGGAGTGGTAACTGCTACAAATGTTGCTGGAGTAATTACAATTACTGCTGCTGCTGTTGGAGAAGGGACTGTTACAATTTCAGCTGATAATGCTGTTGTGTCAAAAGTTATTAAAATAACTGTAGAGGCATTGGTAGTAATTCAAACAGATAAAGAATCTGATGAAATTTATGCTGGAAAAACTTCAACTATTAATATTACAAATTTTGATGCTTTAACAAATCCAGTCGTTACAGCTGCTGGAGTGGTAACTGCTACAAATGTTGCTGGAGTAATTACAATTACTGCTGGAGCAGCAGGACAAGGGACTGTTACAATTTCAGCTGATAATGCAGATGTGTCAAAAGTTATTACAATAAATGTAAAGGCATTGGTAGTAATTCAAACAGATAAAGAATCTGATGAGATTTATGTTGGGAAAAATTCAACTATTAATATTACAAATTTTGCTGATCTAATTAATCCAGAAGTTACAGCTACTGGAGTAATTACTGCTACAAATGTTGCTGGAGTAATTACAATTACTGCTGGAGCAGCAGGACAAGGGACTGTTACAATTTCAGCTGATAATGCAGATGTGTCAAAAGTTATTACAATAAATGTAAAGGCATTGGTAGTAATTCAAACAGATAAAGATTCTGACGAACTATATGCTGGGAAAACTTCAACTATTAATATTACAAATTTTGATGCTTTAACAAATCCAGTCGTTACAGCTGCTGGAGTGGTAACTGCTACAAATGTTGCTGGAGTAATTACAATTACTGCTGTAACTGTTGGACATGGGACTGTTACAATTTCAGCTGATAATGCAGATGTGTCAAAAGTTATTGCAATAACTGTAGAGGCATTGATAGTAATTCAAACAAATAAAGAATCTATTAAACTTGATACTGGTAAAAGTTCAACTATTAAAATTACAAATTTTATTGATTTAACAAATCCAGTCGTTACAGCTTCTGGAGCAGTTACTGCTATAAATAATGCTGGAGTAATTACCGTAACTGCTGGAGCAGTTACAGGACAAGGGACTGTTACAATTTCAGCTGATAATGCAACTCAAGCTAAAATTATTGTAATAACTGTGAATAAGCCAATTGTTTGACCAAAGGCAATGGATTCAGAATGAATTGACCCAAAAACTGGAGAAGTTAAATTGGGAACTGTAATCCCTAAAAATGTAACTAAAGTTACAAGGATTGGTTATGGTGAAAATGGACTGGCACACAGGATGCCAAATTCTGTAATCGAAGTTCCTGACTTAATATCGCCTAAAATAACAGATGCCAGTAAATTATTTTGAGCAGCTACGTCATTTAATGGGGATATTTCGGATTGGGATGTATCAAATGTAATCAATATGGATAAGATGTTTTATGGTGCAAATTCATTTGACCAAGATATTTCGGGTTGAGATGTATCAAATGTAACAAGTATGGAGATGATGTTCAGGGGTTCTGACTCTTTTAATCAGGATATTTCTGCTTGGGATGTATCAAATGTAACAAGTATGGATTATATGTTTGCAACTGCCATATTATTTGATCAGGATATTTCGGATTGGGATGTATCAAATGTAACAAGTATGGAATCTATGTTTTATTATGCAAATTCATTTGACCAAGATATTTCGGGTTGGGATGTATCAAATGTAACAAATTATGGAACTTTTGCAACTCAGTGTCCTATAGATAAGACATCTAAAATGCCAAAATTTAAGTAGTTTGGTTCTACTTATTTAGATTTCAATTTATATAAACACTTTTAATTAATAATTGAATATGTCTTCTTGTAGAGACCGTTTCTTCCAATATACTTATTTTGCCTCTGCATCTCAAATTTGTTGATTTTGAAATGACTATTTGTTTTATATCTTAATACATATTAAACAAATAAAAAATGAAAAGAAAAAACACTGTAAATAACATAGAAAATTAGCAATATTTTGTAAATAAAGTATTGCTTTTTTTTTTTTTTTTAAATCATAATATCAAAAAAGGTTTAAAGTTGCATGAAAGAAGACAGTATTTTAAAAAATAAAAAGATCAAGATAACTTCTATAGCTGCTGTCGTTTTGGTAATTTTAATTATTTTATCTACATTTTTATCATTGTATTTTTTCTTATGAAAAGATGATAATAAAAAAACAACAACACAACTAAATAGCATAATAACTGAGACTAATTTAGGTTGAGTTGATGATAATGAAGATTTAACAATTTTAAATTCTGTTGAATCTTTAAATCCAAAGGCAAATGATGTTTCTTTAAAAGTTAAATCAAAAGATAAAAACAGTGCAATTATTGTATCTCCTGAAGTTAATTATGTAGGTGATGTAGATGTCGTATTCCAACAAAAAACTGATATTAACGATTTAGTAGAAAACCCGATTATTGACGGAAATAAAATTCCTGAAGAATATACTTTAGAAGAAATAATAGAAATAATTAAATCTCAAAATAATTCTTTAAACCCACTAGATTTAATAATAGAAAATTTTAATCCAGGGGAAAAAATTCAATTTATCGTAACAACTTCAACAAAAGGTTATAAAGGGAAAGCAACTTTCTTTATTACAGAAATTCTTTTATCTAATGTTATAAAAAATACTGATTTAGGTCTGATAAAAGACATGAATGTAGAAACAATAAAAAATGAAATACTAAATAAAAATCCCGATAGTAAAGCTATGTTAAACAAAATAAATAAAGATATATTAAACGATAATTTAAATAATGTTGAAAAAAATAAATGAATAGCCAGAGTATCTATTGATCATGTGGCATTTAGTAAAGTTCCAGTGTGTGTTAGTTTTTCATTACCAAATAAATTGGACAGTATAATTACAAATACTTATTTAGGTTATTTAGCAGATAAAGAAACTGAAACTATTTTGAGTGCAATCAAATCTACAAATAGTATTTCTGATGAAATTTTTAAAGATTTAGATTTAAAGATTGAATTTTTAAAAAATAAAAATTCTGATTCTGGTTTTAAAATTAGGGTAACTTCAAAAAATACTGTTTCATATGCAGGTGAAGTTATCATTACTTTTAATGTCAAAAAAGATATAAGTGAAATAATAAAAAATTTAGATTTGGGATTAATAGTCAATCCTGAACCTGAAACAATAATTAATGTTATTAAATCTAAGAACACTATTCCAGAAGATTTGGAAATAGAAGTCATTGATATAAAAGACACAACAGCAAAAGTTACAACAAAATCAGAAAAATATCAAGGACATGTAGTAGTTAATTATGTGTTAAATGTAATTATACAATTAGATTTAGAAAAAGTAGACATATACGTTGATCAAGAAAAAGAAATAAATGTAAACAATTTTAATCTATTAACAAATTTAAAAGTTATAGGAGATGAATTTGCTAGTGGTGAATTAATTGGTGAAAAAATACTAATTAAAGGTTTAAAAAATGGTAAGGGAACTTTAACTGTTTCGGCTTCAAATGCAATGGAAACAAAAACAATAGAAGTTAATATTTCAAATAAGATTGAAATAGAAGTTGATAAAAAAGATTTAGAATTATTAGCTGGAGAAACTCAAACTATTATTGTTTCTAACTGAAATAACTTAATTAATCCAAAAATTATCAGAGAAGGAAACATTGAATTTGTAAATAATAATGGAAACATCTCAATTACAGCAAATGAAACTGCAGGTGATGGAAATGCCCAAATAACAATAAATGCTGATAATGCTTTAAAAGAACAAAATATTTCAATAGTAATTAAAGGAAAAATTGAAATAATAACTGATAAAGACTCTGATGAACTTTATGTTGGAAAAAATTCAACAATTAATATTACAAACTTTGGTGATCTAACAAATCCAGTCGTTACAGCTGCTGGAACGGTAACTGCTACAAATGTTGATGGACTAATTACAATAGTTGCTGGAGCGACTGCTGGAGAAGGAACTATTACAATTTCAGCTGATAATGCAGTTGCGTCAAAAGTTATTAAAATAACTGTAAAGGCATTGATAGTAATTCAAACAGATAAAGAATCTGATGAACTTTATGTTGGAAAAAATTCAACTATTAATATTACAAATTTTGCTGATCTAATTAATTCAGCAGTTGTAGTTTCAGGAGCAGTGACTGCTACAAATGTTGCTGGAGTGATTACAATTTCAGCTGGAGCCGCTGCTGGAGAAGGGACTGTTACAATTTCAGCTGATAATGCAGTTGCGTCAAAAGTTATTAAAATAACTGTAAAGGCATTGGTAGTAATTCAAACAGATAAAGAATCTGATGAACTTTATGTTGGAAAAAGTTCAACTATTAATATTACAAATTTTGCTGATCTAATTAATCCAACAGTTGTAGCTTCAGGAGCAGTTACTGCTACAAATGCTGGTGGAGTAATTACAATTACTGCTGCGGCTGCTGGAGAAGGGACTGTTACAATTTCAGCTGATAATGCAGATGCGTCAAAAGTTATTAAAATAACTGTAAAGGCATTGATAGTAATTCAAACAGATAAAGAATCTGATGAAATTTATGTTGGGAAAAGTTCAACTATTAATATTACAAATTTTGCTGATTTAACAAATCCAGAAGTTACATCTACTGGGGCAATTACTGCTACAAATGTTGCTGGAGTAATTACAATTTTAGCTGGAGCGACTGCTGGAGAGGGAACAATTACAATTTCAGCTGATAATGCAGATGCGTCAAAAGTTATTAAAATAATTGTAAAGTCATTGATAGTAATTCAAACAGATAAAGAATCTGACGAAATTTATGTTGGGAAAAGTTCAACTATTAATATTACAAATTTTGCTGATTTAACAAATCCAGAAGTTACATCTACTGGAGCAATTACTGCTACAAATGTTGCTGGAGTAGTTACAATTTTAGCTGGAGCGACTGCTGGAGAGGGAACAATTACAATTTCAGCTGATAATGCAGATGCGTCAAAAGTTATTAAAATAATTGTAAAGTCATTGATAGTAATTCAAACAGATAAAGAATCTGACGAAATTTATGTTGGGAAAAGTTCAACTATTAATATTACAAATTTTGCTGATTTAACAAATCCAGAAGTTACATCTACTGGAGCAATTACTGCTACAAATGTTGCTGGAGTAGTTACAATTTTAGCTGGAGCGACTGCTGGAGAGGGAACAATTACAATTTCAGCTGATAATGCAGATGCGTCAAAAGTTATTAAAATAATTGTAAAGTCATTGATAGTAATTCAAACAGATAAAGAATCTGACGAAATTTATGTTGGGAAAAGTTCAACTATTAATATTACAAATTTTGCTGATTTAACAAATCCAGAAGTTACATCTACTGGAGCAATTACTGCTACAAATGTTGCTGGAGTAGTTACAATTTTAGCTGGAGCGACTGCTGGAGAGGGAACAATTACAATTTCAGCTGATAATGCAGCTATGTCAAAAGTTATTAAAATAACTGTAAAGGCATTGATATTAATTCAAACAGATAAAGATTCTGATGAACTATATACTGGGGAAAGTTCAACTATTAATATTACAAATTTTGCTGATTTAACAAATGTAGAAATTACAGCTGCAGGATCCATAACTGCTACAAATGTTGCTGGAGTAATTACAATTTCAGCTGGAGTGACTGCTGGAGAAGGGACTGTTACAATTTCAGCTGATAATGCGGCTGCTTCAAAAATTATCACTATAAAAGTTGTAATGGATTCAGATTCACAATGAATTGACCCAGTAACTGGAGAAGTTAAATCGGGAGCTGCAATTCCTAATGGTGTGACTAAAGTTACAAAGATTGGTTATGATGAAAATGGAAATGCTCACCAAATGCCAACATCTATAATTGAAGTTCCTGACTTTATATCGCCTAAAATAAAGGACATATCTAAAATGTTTTACGGAGCTGAAAATTTCAGTCAAGATATTTCTTCTTGGGATGTATCAAATGTAACTAAAATGAATTATGTATTCTATAGGACTCAATTTAATCAAGATATTTCTTCTTGGGATGTATCAAATGTAACAGATATGTCGTCATTATTTGAAAATGTAAGAAGTTTTAATCAAGATATTTCTTCTTGGGATGTATCAAATGTAACCAATATGGAAGCTATGTTTTATTATGCAGAATCATTTGACCAAGATATTTCGAGTTGGGATGTATCAAATGTTACAAATTATAAAACTTTTGCAATAATGTGTCCTATAAATAAGACATCTAAAATTCCGAAATTTAAGTAGTTTGGTTCTACTTATTTAGATTTCAATTTATATAAACACTTTTAATTAATAATTGAATATATCTCCTTGGAGAGACTGTTTCTTCCAACATACTTATTCTGCCTCTGCATCTCAAATTTGTTGTTTTTGAAATGACTAGTTGTTTTATATCTTAATACATATTAAACAAATAAAAAATGAAAAGAAAAAACACTGTAAATAACATAGAAAATTAGCAATATTTTGTAAATAAAGTATTGCTTTTTTTTTTTTTTTTAAATCATAATATCAAAAAAGGTTCAAATTTGTATGAAAGAAGACAGTATTTTAAAAAATAAAAAGATCAAAATAACTTCTATAGCTGCTGTCGTTTTGGTTATTTTAATTCTTTTATCTACATTTTTATCATTGTATTTTTTCTTATGAAAAGATGATAATAAAAAAACAACAACACAACTAAATAGCATAATAACTGAGACTAATTTAGGTTGAGTTGATGATAATGAAGATTTAACAATTTTAAATTCTGTTGAATCTTTAAATCCAAAGGCAAATGATGTTTCTTTAAAAGTTAAATCAAAAGATAAAAACAGTGCAATTATTGTATCTCCTGAAGTTAATTATGTAGGTGATGTAGATGTCGTATTCCAACAAAAAACTGATATTAACGATTTAGTAGAAAACCCGATTATTGACGGAAATAAAATTCCTGAAGAATATACTTTAGAAGAAATAATAGAAATAATTAAATCTCAAAATAATTCTTTAAACCCACTAGATTTAATAATAGAAAATTTTAATCCAGGGGAAAAAATTCAATTTATCGTAACAACTTCAACAAAAGGTTATAAAGGGAAAGCAACTTTCTTTATTACAGAAATTCTTTTATCTAATGTTATAAAAAATACTGATTTAGGTCTGATAAAAGACATGAATGTAGAAACAATAAAAAATGAAATACTAAATAAAAATCCCGATAGTAAAGCTATGTTAAACAAAATAAATAAAGATATATTAATCGATAATTTAAATAATGTTGAAAAAAATAAATGAATAGCCAGAGTATCTATTGATCATGTGGCATTTAGTAAAGTTCCAGTGTGTGTTAGTTTTTCATTACCAAATAAATTGGACAGTATAATTACAAATACTTATTTAGGTTATTTAGCAGATAAAGAAACTGAAACTATTTTGAGTGCAATCAAATCTACAAATAGTATTTCTGATGAAATTTTTAAAGATTTAGATTTAAAGATTGAATTTTTAAAAAATAAAAATTCTGATTCTGGTTTTAAAATTAGGGTAACTTCAAAAAATACTGTTTCATATGCAGGCGAAGTTATCATTACTTTTAATGTCAAAAAAGATATAAGTGAAATAATAAAAACTTTAGATTTGGGATTAATAGTCAATCCTGATCCTGAAACAATAATTAATGTTATTAAATCTAAAAACACTATTCCAGAAGATTTGGAAATAAAAATCATTGATATAAAAGATACAACAGCAAAAGTAACAACAACATCAGAAAAATATCAAGGACATGTAATAGTTAATTATGTGTTAAACGTACTTATACAATTAGATTCAGAAAAAGTAGACATATACGTTGATCAAGAAAAAGAAATAAATGTAAACAATTTTAATCTATTAACAAATTTAAAAGTTACAGGAGATGAATTTGCTAGTGGTGAATTAATTGGTGGAAAAATACTAATTAAGGGTTTAAAAAATGGTAAGGCAACTTTAATTGTTTCGGCTTCAAATGCAATGGAAACAAAAACAATAGAAGTTAATATTTCAAATAAAATTGAAATAGAAGTTGACAAAAAATATTTAGAATTATTAGCTGGAGAAACTCAAACTATTATTGTTTCTAACTGAGATAAATTAATTAATCCAAAAATTATCAAAGAAGGAAACATTGAATTTGTAAATAATGATGGAAACATCTCAATTACAGCAAATGAAACTGCAGGTAATGGAAATGCCCAAATAACAATAAGTGCTGATAATGCTTCAAAAGAACAAAATATTTCTATAGTAATTAAAGGAAAAATTGAAATAATAACTGATAAAGACTCTGGTGAACTTTATGTTGGTAAAAGTTTAACTGTTAATATTACAAATTTTGATGCTTTAACAAATCCAAAAGTTACAGCTACTCCAGCAATTACTGCTACAAATGTTGCTGGAGTAGTTACAATTACTGCTGGAGCAACTGCTGGAGAAGGAACTATTACAATTTCAGCTGATAATGCAGTTGCGTCAAAAGTTATTAAAATAACTGTAAAGGCATTGGTAGTAATTCAAACAGATAAAGAATCTGATGAACTTTATATTGGGAAAAATTCAACTATTAATATTACAAATTTTGCTAATCTAATTAATCCAGCAGTTGTAGTTTCAGGAGCAGTGACTGCTACAAATGATGCTGGAGTGATTACAATTTCAGCTGGAGCAACTGCTGGAGAAGGAACTATTACAATTTCAGCTGATAATGCAGTTATGTCAAAAGTTATTAAAATAACTGTAAAGGCATTGATAGTAATTCAAACAGATAAAGAATCTGATGAAATTTATGTTGGGAAAAATTCAGCTATTAATATTACAAATTTTGCTGATCTAATTAATCCAGCAGTTGTAGTTTCAGGAGCAGTGACTGCTACAAATGATGCTGGAGTGATTACAATTTCAGCTGGAGCAACTGCTGGAGAAGGGACTGTTACAATTTCAGCTGATAATGCAGTTGCGTCAAAAGTTATTAAAATAACTGTAAAGGCATTGGTAGTAATTCAAACAGATAAAGAGTCTGAAGAACTTTATGTTGGGAAAAGTTCAACTATTAATATTACAAATTTTGTTGATCTAACAAATCCAGTAGTTACAGCTGCTGGAGCAGTGACTGCTACAAATGATGCTGGAGTAATTACAATTATTGCAGGAGATAATGTAGGAGAAGGAACTGTTACAATTTCAGCTGATAATGCAGTTGCGTCAAAAGTTATTAAAATAACTGTAAAGGCATTGGTAGTAATTCAAACAGATAAAGAATCTGATGATATTTATGTTGGGGAAAGTTCAACTATTAATATTACAAATTTTGCTGATTTAACAAATGTAGAAGTTACAACTGCTGGAGCAGTGACTGCTACAAATGTTGCTGGAGTAATTACAATTTCAGCTGGAGTGGCTGCAGGAGAAGGGACTGTTACAATTTCAGCTGATAATGCAGTTGCGTCAAAAGTTATTAAAATAACTGTAAAGGCATTGGTAGTAATTCAAACAGATAAAGAATCTGATGAAATTTATGTTGGGGAAAGTTCAACTATTAATATTACAAATTTTGCTGATTTAACAAATGTAGAAGTTACAACTGCCGGATCCATAACTGCTAAAAATGTTGCTGGAGTAATTACAATTACTGCAGGAGATAATGTAGGAGAAGGGACTGTTACAATTTCAGCTGATAATGCAGTTGCGTCAAAAGTTATTAAAATAACTGTAAAGGCATTGGTAGTAATTCAAACAGATAAAGAATCTGATGATATTTATGTTGGGGAAAGTTCAACTATTAATATTACAAATTTTGCTGATTTAACAAATGTAGAAGTTACAACTGCCGGATCCATAACTGCTAAAAATGTTGCTGGAGTAATTACAATTACTGCAGGAGATAATGTAGGAGAAGGGACTGTTACAATTTCAGCTGATAATGCAGTTGCGTCAAAAGTTATTAAAATAACTGTAAAGGCATTGGTAGTAATTCAAACAGATAAAGAATCTGATGATATTTATGTTGGGGAAAGTTCAACTATTAATATTACAAATTTTGCTGATTTAACAAATGTAGAAGTTACAACTGCCGGATCCATAACTGCTAAAAATGTTGCTGGAGTAATTACAATTACTGCAGGAGATAATGTAGGAGAAGGAACTGTTACAATTTCAGCTGATAATGCAGTTGAATCAAAGGTTATTACTATAAAAGTCGCTGAGAATTCAGATTCAGAATGAATTGATCCAAAAACTGGAGAAATTAAATCTGGAACTGTAATCCCTGAAGATGTAACTAAAGTTACAAAGATTGGTTATGATGAAAATGGACTGGCACACAGGATGCCAACATCTATAATTGAAGTTCCTGATTTCATATCGTCTAAAATAACAAGTACCAAGAATTTATTTAGAAATGCAAAAACATTTGATCAAGATCTTTCTGGTTGGGATGTATCAAATGTAACCGATATGGATTTGATGTTTTGAAATACCAAGTCATTTAATGGGGATATTTCTGGTTGGGATGTATCAAATGTAACCACTATGGAGAAGTTGTTCAAATCTTCAAGGTTTAATCAGGATATTTCTGGTTGGGATGTATCAAATGTAACAAATATGAGTTATATGTTTGATGTTAACGTGTCATTTAATCAGGATATTTCGGGTTGGGATGTATCAAATGTAACAAATATGGATTATATGTTTTATCATGCAAAAACATTTGATCAAGATCTTTCGGGTTGGGATGTATCAAATGTAACTAGTTTTAATTCATTTGCTCCTGAATGTCCAATTGATGGAACATCTAAAATGCCAAAATTTAAATAGATAGCTTTAAATATACTATTGAAGGGAGCTTTTATTTCTGTTTTAGTGTCCTATATATCTTTAATTTATCTATCTTTAAAATATATCTCAAGATATATTAATAAAATTAAGACACTGAACCAATAAAAAATGAAAAGTAAAAAAATAAAGTAAATAATATTGAAAATTAACAACAGGTTTTCAATAAAGTATTGTTTTTTTTTTTTTTTGTATGATAGTTGAAAGGATTTGATTTATATGAAAGCTGACAATAATTCAAAAAATAAAAGAATCAAGATAACTTCTATAGCTGCTGTTATTTTAATTATTTTAATTTTGTTATCTACATTTTTATCCTTATATTTTTTCTTATGAAAAAACGATAGATCAACTTCAACACATTTGAATACTGTTATTACTGAAACTGAGTTAGGTTGAATTGATGATAATGAAGATTTAAAAATTTTAAATTCTGTTGAATCTTTAAATTCAAAAGCAAATGGTGTTGCTTTGAAAGTAAAAGAAAAAAATGAAACTACTGCTTCAATTTTTTCTACAGATTTAAATTATGTAGGAAATGTTGATGTTAAATTTGAACAAAGACAAGACATTAATACTTTATTAAGTGAAGCTCCAATTATAATTGGTGATGAAATCTTAGGTTTAGAAGTTGAAGAAATAATTGAAAAAATAAAAGATGAAAATCCAAAATTAAAAGAACTAGAATTGTTGATTGAAGACTTTGTTCCAGGAGAAAAAATTAAATTTGTTGTAACTACTTCAACCGAAGGGTATACAGGAAAAATTACTTTTTTTATAACAAAAATTTCTTTATCAAATGTTATTGTAAATAAAGATCTAGGCTTGATAAAAGACAAGAATGAAGAAACAATCAAAAATGAAATAATAAATAAAAACAAAAATAATGAAGCCATTTTAAAATCGTTAGATGAATCATTTATTTTTGAAGATACAAATTTTGATGGTCAAAAATGAACAACAAAAATTTCTGTTAAAAATGATGATAAATTTGATCCTAAACCAGTAGAAGTATCTTTTTTAATTCCTGATAAATTAGATAGCATAATTACTAAAACAGATTTGGGTTATTTAAATGATGATAAAGATGACTCAATTTTAAGTGAAATCAAATCTATAAATAATATTTCTGAAGAAATGTTTAAAGATTTGGATTTACAAATTACAAGAATGACAAAAAACAAAGATGAAGGTCCAAAAGAAATTGTTGTTTATTCTAAAAATCCTTCTTATACTGGTAAAGTTAAAGTTAGTTTTAATATCAAAAAATACATAAGTAAAATAATAAAAGAATTAGATTTGGGATTAATATCTAATCCTAAACCCGAAACAATAATTGAAGCTATTAAATCTAAAAATGATATTCCAGAAGATTTAAAAATAGAAATCAGTGATATAAAAGACACCACAGCAATGGTAACAACAACATCAGAAAAATACCAAGGACACGTAATAGTTAATTATGTATTGAATATACTTATTGAATTAGAAACAGAAAAAGAAGATATATACATTGATGAACAAAAAGAAATAAATATAATCAATTTTAATCTATTAACAGATTTAAAAGTTATTGGAGATGAATTTGTTAGTGCTGAATTAATTGATGGAAAAATACTAATTAAAGGTCTAAAAAACGGTAAGGGTTCTTTAACTGTTACAGCTTCAAATGCATTGGAAGCAAAAACAATAAAAGTAAATGTTTCAAACAAAATTGAAATTAAAGTTGATAAAAATGAATTAGAATTATTAGCTGGAGAAACTCAAATAATTATCGTTTCTAATTGAGAAAAATTAATTAATCCAAAAGCTATCAAAAAAGAAGGAAATATCAATATCAAAAATAATAATGGGAGCATCGCAATCACAGCAGAAGAAAATGCAGGTAATGGAAATGCTCAAATAACAATAAGTGCTGACAATGCTCTAAAAGAACAAAATATTTTAATAACAATTAAAGAAAAAATTGAAATAGTAACTGATAAAGAATCTGATGAACTTTATGTTGGAAAAAGTTCAACTATGAATATTACAAACTTTGCTGATTTAACAAATCTAGAAGTTAAAGCTGCTGGAGCGGTAACTGCTACAAATGTTGATGGACTAATTACAATTACTGCTGAAGCGACTGCTGGAAAAGGGACTATTACAATTTCAGCTGATAATGCAGTTGCATCAAAAGTTATTAAAATTACTGTAAAAGAGAATGGTTGACCAAAGAAAATGGACTCGGAATGAATTGATCCAACAAGTGGAGAAATTAAATCAGGTGCAAAAATACCTGAAGGTGTGAAAAAGGTAACAAGAATTGGTTATGATGGAATTGGGACGGCACATAGAATGCCTAAAAGTATAATTGAAGTTCCCGACTTTATATCGCCTAAAATAACAAATATGGGTTATATGTTTGAAAGTTCAAAAGCATTTGATCAGGATATTTCTGCTTGGGATGTATCAAATGTAACAGACATGAATCGAATGTTTAGTGGTGCAAAAGCATTTAATCAGGATATTTCTGCTTGGAACGTGTCAAATGTAACGGATATGCAAAATATGTTTAAGGGTAACCAAGTATTTAACCAAGATATTTCTCGTTGGGATGTATCAAGTGTTACAGATATGGATCAAATGTTTGATGAAGCTACAAAATTCAATCAGAATATTTCTCGTTGGGATGTATCAAGTGTAAAGAAAATGTATGGTATGTTTAGAGATGCTAAAGCATTTAATCAAAATATTTCTGCTTGGAATGTATCAAAAGTATTTTCTTGAAGATATTTTGCTACTTATTGCCCAATAGACGGAACATCCAAAATGCCAAAATTTAAATAGATAGCTTTAAATATACTATTGAAAGGGGCTTTTATTTCTGTTTTAGTGTCCTATATATCTTTAATTTATCTATCTTTAAAATATATCTCAAGATATATTAATAAAATTAAGACACTGAACCAATAAAAAATGAAAAGTAAAAAAATAAAGTAAATAATATTGAAAATTAACAACAGGTTTTCAATAAAGTATTGCTTTTTTTTTTTTTTTGTATGATAGTTGAAAGGATTTAATTGAAATGAAAGCTGACAATAATTCAAAAAATAAAAGAATCAAGATAACTTCTATAGCTGCTGTTATTTTAGTTATTTTAATTTTTTTATCTACATTTTTATCCTTATATTTTTTCTTATGAAAAAACGATAGATCAACTTCAACACATTTGAATACTGTTATTACTGAAACTGAGTTAGGTTGAATTGATGATAATGAAGATTTAAAAATTTTAAGTTCTGTTGAATCTTTAAATTCAAAAGCAAATGGTGTTGCTTTGAAAGTAAAAGAAAAAAATGAAACTACTGCTTCAATTTTTTCTACAGATTTAAATTATGTAGGAAATGTTGATGTTAAATTTGAACAAAGACAAGACATTAATACTTTATTAAGTGAAACTCCAATTATAATAGGTGATGAGATCTTAGGTTTAGAAGTTGAAGAAATAATTGAAAAAATAAAAGATGAAAATCCAAAATTAAAAGAACTAGAATTGTTGATTGAAGACTTTGTTCCAGGAGAAAAAATTAAATTTGTTGTAACTACTTCAACCGAAGGGTATACAGGAAAAATTACTTTTTTTATAACAAAAATTTCTTTATCAAATATTATTGTAAATAAGGATCTAGGTTTAATAAAAGACAAGAATGAAGAAACAATCAAAAATGAAATAATAAATAAAAACAAAAATAATGAAGCCATTTTAAAATCGTTAGATGAATCATTTATTTTTGAAGATACAAATTATGATGGTCAAAAATGAACAACAAAAATTTCTGTTAAAAATGATGATAAATTTGATCCTAAACCAGTAGAAGTATCTTTTTTAATTCCTGATAAATTAGATAGCATAATTACTAAAACAGATTTGGGTTATTTAAATGATGATAAAGATGACTCAATTTTAAGTGAAATCAAATCTATAAATAATATTTCTGAAGGAATGTTTAAAGATTTGGATTTACAAATTACAAGATTGACAAAAAACAAAGATGAAAACCCAATAGAAATTATTGTTTATTCTAAAAATCCTTCTTATACTGGTGAAGTTAAAGTTAGTTTTAATATCAAAAAAGACATAAGTAAAATAATAAAAGAATTAGATTTAGGATTAATATCTAATCCTAAACCCGAAACAATAATTGAAGCTATTAAATCTAAAAATGATATTCCAGAAGATTTAAAAATAGAAATCAGTGATGTAAAAGACACCACAGCAATGGTAACAACAACATCAGAAAAATACCAAGGACACGTAATAGTTAATTATGTATTGAATATACTTATTGAATTAGAAACAGAAAAAGAAGATATATACATTGATGAACAAAAAGAAATAAATATAATCAATTTTAATCTATTAACAGATTTAAAAGTTATTGGAGATGAATTTGTTAGTGCTAAATTAACTGATGGAAAAATACTAATTAAAGGTCTAAAAAACGGTAAGAGTTCTTTAACTGTTACAGCTTCAAATGCATTGGAAGCAAAAACAATAGAAGTAAATGTTTCAAACAAGATTGAAATTAAAGTTGATAAAAATGAATTAGAATTGTTAGCTGGAGAAACTCAAACTATTATAGTTTCTAATTGAGAAAAATTAATTAATCCAAAAGCTATCAAAAAAGAAGGAAATATCAATATTAAAAATAATAATGGAAGCATCGTAATAACAGCAGATGAAAATGCAGGTAATGGAAATGCTCAAATAACAATAAGCGCTGACAATGCTTTAAACGAACAAAATATTTCAATAATAATTAAATCAAAAATAGAAATAATGACTGATAAAGATTCTGATGAACTTTATGTTGGGGAAACTTCAACTATTAATATTACAAACTTTTCTGATCTAACAAATCTAGAAGTTATAGATGATGGACAAATAACTACTACGAATACAGAAGGAGTAATTACAATAATCGCTAAAGAAGCTGCTGGAGAAGGGAATGTTACAATTTCAGCTGATAATGCAGTTGCATCAAAAATTATTAGAATTATTGTAAAAGAGAATAGCTGACCAGAGAAAATAGACTCTGAATGAATTGATCAAACAAGTGGAGAAATTAAATCAGGGACAAAAATACCTGAAGGTGTGAAAATTGTAACAAGAATTGGTTATGATGAAAATGGAGTGGTTCACCGAATGCCAAAAACAATAATGGAAGTACCAGAAATAATATCTCCAAAAATAACTTCTTTATATAATATGTTTGCAGAAGCTAGCAGTTTTAACAATAAAAATATTACTAATTGGGATGTGTCAAGTGTAACCAATATGGAAGGGATGTTTTGAAAAACAGGAGTGTTCAATCAGGATATTTCTGCTTGGGATGTGTCAAGTGTAACCAATATGAGGCGGATGTTTTACAATACCTGAGCATTTAATCAAGATATTTCTGCTTGGGATGTGTCAAATGTAACCAATATGGAAGGGATGTTTCAAAAATCAATAGTGTTCAATCAGGATATTTCTCGTTGGGATGTGTCAAATGTAACTGTATATACTGATTTTGCAGGTGAATGTAAAATAAATGGAACATATAAAATGCCAAAATTTAAATAGATAGTTTAAAGTTTTAAAATATTTTTAATCAATTAATAATAAAAAATGAAAAGTAAAAAAATAAAGTAAATAATATTGAAAATTAACAACAGGTTTTCAATAAAGTATTGCTTTTTTTTTTTTTTTGTATGATAGTTGAAAGGAATTGATTTATATGAAAGCTGACAATAATTCAAAAAATAAAAGAGTCAAGATAACTTCTATAGCTGCTGTTATTTTAATTATTTTAATTATGTTATCTACATTTTTATCCTTATATTTTTTCTTATGAAAAAACGATAAAGCAACTACAACACATTTGAATACTGTTATTACTGAAACTGAGCTAGGTTGAATTGATGATAATGAAGATTTAAAAATTTTAAGTTCTGTTGAATCTTTAAATTCAAAAGCAAATGGTGTTGCTTTGAAAGTAAAAGAAAAAAATGAAACTACTGCTTCAATTTTTTCTACAGATTTAAATTATGTAGGAAATGTTGATGTTAAATTTGAACAAAGACAAGACATTAATACTTTACTGAGTGAATCTCCAATTATAATTGGTGATGAAATCTTAGGTTTAGAAGTTGAAGAAATAATTGAAAAAATAAAAGATGAAAATCCAAAATTAAAAGAACTAGAATTGTTGATTGAAGACTTTGTTCCAGGAGAAAAAATTAAATTTGTTGTAACTACTTCAACCGAAGGGTATACAGGAAAAATTACTTTTTTTATAACAAAAATTTCTTTATCAAATGTTATTGTAAATAAAGATCTAGGCTTGATAAAAGACAAGAATGAAGAAACAATCAAAAATGAAATAATAAATAAAAACAAAAATAATGAAGCCATTTTAAAATCGTTAGATGAATCATTTATTTTTGAAGATACAAATTTTGATGGTCAAAAATGAACAACAAAAATTTCTGTTAAAAATGATGATAAATTTGATCCTAAACCAGTAGAAGTATCTTTTTTAATTCCTGATAAATTAGATAGCATAATTACTAAAACAGATTTGGGTTATTTAAATGATGATAAAGATGACTCAATTTTAAGTGAAATCAAATCTATAAATAATATTTCTGAAGAAATGTTTAAAGATTTGGATTTACAAATTACAAGATTGACAAAAAACAAAGATGAAAACCCAATAGAAATTATTGTTTATTCTAAAAATCCTTCTTATACTGGTGAAGTTAAAGTTAGTTTTAATATCAAAAAAGACATAAGTAAAATAATAAAAGAATTAGATTTAGGATTAATATCTAATCCTAAACCCGAAACAATAATTGAAGCTATTAAATCTAAAAATGATATTCCAGAAGATTTAAAAATAGAAATCAGTGATATAAAAGACACCACAGCAATGGTAACAACAACATCAGAAAAATACCAAGGACACGTAATAGTTAATTATGTATTGAATATACTTATTGAATTAGAAACAGAAAAAGAAGATATATACATTGATGAACAAAAAGAAATAAATATAATCAATTTTAATCTATTAACAGATTTAAAAGTTATTGGAGATGAATTTGTTAGTGCTGAATTAATTGATGGAAAAATACTAATTAAAGGTCTAAAAAACGGTAAGGGTTCTTTAACTGTTACAGCTTCAAATGCATTGGAAGCAAAAACAATAGAAGTAAATGTTTCAAACAAGATTGAAATTAAAGTTGATAAAAATGAATTAGAATTATTAGCTGGAGAAACTCAAACTATTATAGTTTCTAATTGAGGTGAATTACTTAGTCCAAAAGTTACCAAAGAAGGAGATATCAATATTGAAAACAATAGTGGAATAATAGCGGTCACAGCAGATAAAAATACAGGTAATGGAAATGCTCAAATAACAATAAGTGCTGACAATGCTTTAAACGAACAAAATATTTTAATATCAATTAAATCAAAAATTGAAATAGTAACTGATAAACATTCTGATGAAATTTATGTTGGAAAAACTTCAACTATTAATATTACAAACTTTTCTGATCTAACAAAACCAGTAGTTACAGCTGCTGGAGCGGTAAATGCTACAAATGTTGGTGGAGTAATTACAATTACTGCTGGAGCGACTGCTGGAAAAGGTACTATTACAATTTCAGCTGATAATGCAGTTGAATCAAAAGTTATTGCAATAACTGTAACAGAGAATGGTTGACCAGAAAAAATGGATTCAGAATGAATTGATCCAACAAGTGAAAAAATTAAATCAGGAACAAAAATACCTGTTGGTGTAACTAAAGTTACAAGAATTGGTTATGATGAATGAGGAAAAGCTCATGAAATGCCAACATCAATAATAGAAGTTCCTGACGTTGTATCGCCTAAAATAAAAGATATGTCATATTTATTTTATTATTCATATGCTTTTAATGATGTGAATATTGTAAATTGAAATACGTCAAATGTAACAAAAATGAGTGCTATGTTTTCAGAATCAAAGGCATTCAATCAGGATATTTCTGCTTGGGATGTATCAAATGTAACTAAAATGAACTCTATTTTTTCATTCTCAATTTTCAATAAAGATATTTCAAATTGAGATACGTCAAATGTAACAAGTATGTATGGTGTGTTTTGAAATAACCTAGAATTTAATCAGGATATTTCTGCTTGGGATGTATCAAATGTATTAAGTATGGATATGATGTTTGAAAACGCAAAGGCATTCAAACAAAATATTTCTGCTTGGGATGTATCAAATGTTAAAAGTTATAATAGATTTTCTATTGGCTGTCCAATAGACGGAACGTCCAAGATGCCACCAAAATTTAAATAATTTTTGATTGTATTATTGTAAAAAATTCATAATAATGAAAATTAAGTTTATTATAAACTTGATTTTTTTGTATAAATAAATCTAAATTTTCTGAATAAAATATAACTATTTAAAAAGGAATAGTAACTAAAATAAAAGTCTATAATTTAGCTATTTTTATTTTTGAAAAACAAAGCAAATTTGAATACTGATGAAATAAAAAAGACACTAAAAAATATATTGAAAATTAATAATAGTTTTTCAATAAAGTATTGCTTTTTTTTTTTTTTTTAATATGATTATTAAAAGGTTAAAATTCATATGAAAGATGATAACAATTTAGAAAAGAAAAGAAATAAGAAAATTTCTTTAGTGGCAATTATTTTGCTATTTTTGATTTTTTTATCTACATTTTTATCTTTATATTTTTTCTTATGAAAAAACGATAAACCAACTACTGTACACTTAAATACTGTTATCACTGAAACTGACTTAGGTTGAATTGATGATAATGAAGATCTAACAGTTTTAAATTCAGTTGAAACTTTAAATTCAAAAGCAAATGGCATTGCTTTAAAAGTGAAACAAAAAAATGAAAATAGTGCTTCAATTTTTTCAACAGATTTAAATTATGTAGGAGATGTAGATGTTAATTTTGATCAAAGAAAAGATATTAATACTTTGTTGAGCAATTCTCCAATAATAGTAGGTGATAATATCAAGATTTGAGATGAAGCTGTAGTAATTCAAGAAATTAAAAAAGAAAATCCAGAATTAAATGAATTGAAATTGCACATTGAAGACTTTGTTCCAGGAGAAAAAATTAAATTTGTTGTAACTACTTCAACCGAAGGGTATAAAGGAAAAATTACTTTTTTTATAACAAAAATTTCTTTATCTAGTATCATTGTAAATAGAGATTTAGGATTAATAAAAGATAAAAATCCAGAAACAATTATAGAACAGATAATAAATAAAAATAAAAATCATGAAGCCATTTTAAAATCAATAGATAAAGATAATCTTTTTCAATTTTCAGACGTTCGTTTTGAAGAACAAAAATGAACAACTTCAATTTCTATTAAAAGTGATCCAAGATTTAATGAAGATGAAGTAGTAGTATCGTTTTTAATTCCTGATAAATTAGAAAGCATAATTACAGATACTTATTTAGGTTATTTGGTAGACGATGAAACTGAAACTATTTTAAGTGCAATCAAGTCAACAAATAATATTTCTGATGAAATTTTTAAAGACTTAGATTTACAGATCTTAAAATCAACAAAAAGTAGAAGTGAAGCTCCAATGGAAATTAGTGTTTATTCTAGAAATACTTCTTATATAGGTAAAGTTAAAATTACTTTTAATGTCAAAAAAGATATAAGTGAAATAATAACAAATTCAAATTTAGGATTAATAGCTAATGAAGAATCTAAAACAATAGCTAATGCTGTTATTAAAAATAATACTATGCCTGATGATTTAGAAATAGAAATCAAAGATATAAAAGACACTACAGCAAAAGTAACAACAACATCAGAAAAATATCAAGGAGATGTCGATGTTAATTATGTGTTAAATGTGGTTATACAATTAGATTCAGAAAAAGTAGACATATACGTTGATCAAGAAAAAGAAATAAATGTAACAAACTTTAATTTATTAACTGATTTAAAGGTTACTGGAGATGAATTTGTTAGTGTTAGTGATGAATTAATTGATGGAAAAATATTAATTAAAGGTCAAAAAGACGGTAAGGGTTCTTTAACTGTTACAGCTTCAAATGCAATGGAAGCAAAAACAATAGAAGTTAATGTTTCAAGCAAGATTAAAATAGAAGTTGATCAAACAAAATTAGAATTATTAGCTGGAACAACTCAAACTATTAAAGTTTCTAACTGAAATAATTTACTTTGTCCAACAGTGGCCAAAGAAGGAAATATTGAAATTAAAAGTATTGATGGAACAATCTCAATAACAGCAAATGAAAATGCTGGTGATGAAAATGCTCAAATAACAATAAATGCTGACAATGCATTAAATGAACAAAATATTTCAATAGCAATTAAATCAAAAATTGAAATAATAACTGACAAAGATTCTGATGTACTTGATATTGGAGAAAAATCAACTATCAATATTACTAATTATGCTCATTTAACAAACACAGTAGTTACAGCTGATGGAACCGTAACTGCTACAAATGTTGATGGTGTTATTACAATTACTGCTGGTGATTTGCCTGGAGAAGGTACTATTACAATTTCAGCTGATAATGCAGTTAAATCAAAAGTTATTAAAATAACTGTAAAAGAGATTAGTTCACTAAATCAGATGGATTCAGAATGAATTGATCCAAAAACTGGTGAAGTCAAATCGGGAACTGCAATTCCTCATGGTGTAACTAAGATTACAAGAATAGGTTATGATGAAGAAGGGAGAGCACATAGATTGCCTACAACTACAGTTGAAGTTCCTAACTTTATTTCTCCTAAAATAATTCGTTTAAGTGATTTGTTTTTCAACAACCCATCATTTAATCAGGATATTTCTGGTTGGGATGTATCAAATGTGATTTCTATGAACCATTTGTTTTCAGGCGCTAAAAGTTTTAATCAGAATATTTCTAATTGGAAGGTATCAAATGTATACAATATGGATTATATGTTTAGGGGTGCTGCAGCTTTTAATCAGGATATTTCTAATTGGGATGTATCAAATGTAACAAGTTGAACTTGATTTTCACTTAATTGTCCTATAAACGCAACATCTAAAATGCCAAAATTTAAATAATTTTTTGTTGTATTATTGTAAGAATCTTATTTATAACTATTTTTAAATAATCAATAATTATGAAAATCAAGTTTATAATAAACTTGATTTTTGTTTTGTTCGTTTATTTTGAGAATAATGTTATTTGCATTTCAGTTAGCAATCAGTTTAGTATCCAAAAATAAAAATGGTTGCTATTTCTATTGATAAAAAAAGATGTCATTTTAATTCAAAGAATTTTCAGTACTTATTATAAAAATCAAACATTGGAATTTAAAACTAACAATATCAATATTAAAATTGTAAAAAGGGATTAATATCTAAAAAAAATTTGAAAATAAAGTCACATTTTGATAAAATATATTTGTCTAATGAAAAAACTAAAATCTCAATTTATATCTAAATAGGCTTTACCTGCAACAAGATTTGTTAAAGATAATAAATTGATTATTTATCACAAATTAACTAACAATAAATATAATTTTGTAATTAGTTTTTTAATTAAATATGTAGAAATATTTAATTAATTTAAATAAAAGGGGGAAAGGTAGTATATGGAAAAAAAGTATGTTTTAAATAATTTACTACACATGACATTCCTTATGATAATTTTACTTTTATCATTACTATCTGTAACGTTGTTTGAAGTTGAAGGTGAAAAAGTTATTTTTTACCTTTTTGTGTCGAAGGATAATTTCAGACCAATAGAGCATAGTAGTAGTGAGTCAATGCAATTAATTTCTGTTTATTCCACAGTTGCAACAATTTTAATAACTCCTTTTGGTTTGGTATTCTCATATATATATTTTATTAAGAAAAACAAAAATAAGCAGTTTTATGTTTTCTTAATTGGATTTGGTATATTTCACTTCATAACATTATTGTTTAATTTAATATGTTTTTATTTAATGAAAGGCTGAATAAGTCAATCAGGACAAGTAATGGAAATCAATGGAAAAGTTGTTACAAGTTTAAATATAAAACTTACATTATCATTTGTTTTGATTGTGTGTAGATCTTTTTCTTTTATTTGAATAATTATTCGTAATAAGATGATTGCTATTAACAAACAAAAAATAAGAGAATTTGAATTGAAAACTGAGTCTTTAAATTCAAAAAGAATACCGTTGGGAGAACTTGCATCTAAAATAGTTGAGATTTCAGATTTACGTAAAAAATTAGGATTAGAATATTTATCTGAAAAAAATAAATTGTCTGAAATTGTTGAAATAAATGAAAACCTAAAGATTGAACTAGATAATGCAAGTGAAATTTCAAAAGATTTTAATTTAAAATTGAGTGAAATTTCAAAAAACAAAAATCAATTAAATTATTTAGAAAAACAAAATGAAGAAGTGGCTGTTTTAATTGAAGAAGAAAAACAAAAACTTTCAAAAGCAAAAGCTACTTTTGAAAGTTTAAACTCTTCAATTTTAAGTCTTGAAAAAGATATTAAAGAGAAACAAAAAAAATCAGAATCAATGAATGCCCAATATCAAAAACTTTTAGATCTTGAAAAAAATGAAAATGATTTAGAAAAACAAAATGAAAAATTAGTTATGTCAATTGAAAAACAAAATGAAAAATTGGCAATGGCAAAAACTACTTTTGAAAGTTTAAACTCTTCAATTTTAAGTCTTGAAAAAGATATTAAAGAGAAACAAGAAATTTCAGAGTCTTTAGACAAGAAATTAGTAGAAGAAACTAAACATCAAAGCGAATTAGAAAAACAAAATGAAATTGTATCAGTAAAAATTCAAGAAGAAAAAAACAAATTTTTTGAAGCAAACAAAGATTTTGAGAAAATTACTATCGATAATAAAAAGTTGGAACAAGACATTAAAAAACAGGAAATTCACTCTAACAATATGAAAAATGAAGTTAATGAAAATAATAAATATAGATACCAACAAAGAATTTTATTGAGTAACTACAGAAAACTAATTGCTTCATTAAAAGAACAATCAGAAATCTTAATTGAAGCTCAAGCAAGACAAGAAATTGAATTATTGAAAACTAAAGAAGAACCAAACATGTCTAGCGAAAGAAAGATTGAAGTTTTAGAAGCGGCTTTGGCCTTTAATGAAGATCAAAGAAAATCACAGTTTGAATTTCAAAAAATGTTATTTGATGAAATGGATTTTAATTCAAAAAAAGAGTAATACCTTAATAACATAATTGAGTAGTAATTTATTAAGAAGGAAAAGAATATGGAAACAAGACTAACAAAAATTCAAAAATTCAAAATGTCTCTATGAATAATAGGATTTATATTTTTCATTGTGATGTCTACACTAGCTGTTTCTTTTGGGATAGTTTTAAGCAGAACAAAAAAAATTGATTTGAATTCGGTTATTACAAACACAAAATTAGGATTTATTGACAATAATGAACCAAATACAATTATTAATAAAGTGTTTGAGCTGAATCCAAATGCTAAAGATTTGTCTTTAAAAGTTGATGAGTTTCAAATAAAAGATGACTATGCAATAGTTTATGCTCTAAACTCTAATTATTCTAAAAATGTTAAAGTATCTTTTGAGCTAGCTATAGACTTAGCAACTCTATTGGAAGAAAACCCATTTTTACCAGTTGATAAATGAAACGAAAACAATTCGGATATTGATATTTTAAAAATTATAGATGAAATGTATGGAGAGCAATTAAAAGATGAAAATGGAGAAAAGTTACCACTAGAAGTAATTGACAAAAATATTAATGCTAAGACAGTTACGATCAAAACAACTAAGGAAGGTTACTTTGGGAAAATAGTATTTTATTTTCTTGAAAAGCCGAGTAATAATTAAAACTTTACACGTAGATAACAAAAAAACTTTTTGTTATTTTTTTATTAAAATTTAAAATCGTTTTTAATAATAAATATTTTATAAATAAACTCCTGAATGTTTTTTTAAAAAACATACATTTTATCTTATGTTTTATTTAGCAGTTAATTATTATAAAATATTTTCATACAACGAAAAGGGGATCTTATGATTTTTATAGCCAAACTTCAAATAGAAATTAATCAATTAGTAGATTTAAATAGTAAATTTCCCAATGTAATACAACCAGATAAAATTGAGAATATTCTAAACAGTTGAGAAACTATAAAGGCTAATCCAGAATCTCATGAGCATACATCTTCATTGGATATTTTTAAAAGAGAACTTAAAGGATGCATTGCTATGTTGGAAAACCAAGGCAGTCCACATCAAAGAATGGATGAAGGAGCCGATATTAACAACTTACAGGCTCGTTTAAATAGAATTAGTAGTACCGTCATAAAAAGACAGCCGTTACATCCTATGGAAGAAGAACCTGTTTTACCTGCCACACAACCAACTCCGCTATCTGAACAAGCCGATTCATATGCAAAACATACTGCATTTTCTGAACAAGCAGCAACTTATGGTCAAATACATCCAATGGATGTGGGAGAAATTTTACCTGCTACACAACCAACTAGAGTTTCAGCAGTGGGAATAGAACCATCAAGACCAATGATTCAACCTTTTTTAAAAACACAAATTACTCAACAACAACCATTTCAAATGAATATAAAAACACAAGATCAATCAAACGAGAAAGAAAAAGAAATTAGTTTAGCAACATCTTTAAAACAAAAATATGAGTTAGAGTTAAGAACAATGATTGATAAAGGTAATTTAGATAATGAATTAATGAAAGAAAAATCAATGATTATTAAATCTTTAGAACTATTAATAATGAATTTAAAACTATAAAAAAGAACCATTAATATTTGGTTCTTTTATTTAATTAATTTTTCAATAAATTCTATTGTAGATTTAACATCAGGTACTGTATAGTAATCTTCTTCTACAACGTTTAAGTTTTCAATTATTGGATCAAGAATGTGTCAATTTGGAGCGTTATCACTTTTGATTCATTCAACATTTCTTTTTGTAGCAGCATTGTTATACATTCTACTGAACCCGGCAGGTGAAAATACCACGGGTTTCAATGTATGAGAAACCAAAGTTGAACAATATTCATCAGGAATACCCAAAGCAACGCGATTCATGAATAATAAAGTTGAAGGATAAACTATTGTTAAGTCCGCTTCGTCAGCAATATTAAAATGTGAAGGGTAGTGTAATTCATGAAAACTAGTTCTGTTATGAATTTCAGTTTCAACTCCAACTTTTAAATCTCCAAAGTCTATAAATTTTTTAGCATTTTCTGTTGCATAAGTAACAACTGTATAATTTTTTTAATAAGTTTGAAATATAAATCCAATGCTTTAGTAGCTTTGGATGATCCAGTAATAATTAAATTAATATGTTTTGTCATTTTGCACCTAAATTTAAAAATATTATAACCTTGTTTTTTTAACATATAACAAAAAAACAAAAAAATATTATGATTTGAATTATGTTTTTTGGTGGTTTTCAATTAATATATTAATGAATCAAAATGAACCAACTGCTATATTTGAAAAAGAATATAGAGGAAACTCCGCGCTTGCACCACCTGCGATGGTGGTAGTGATTGTGCCAAAGAATAAGGTGACTTTGGGTGCCGTAAGGTAACGACGTTTAATCAACCTAAGGGCAACTATGGTTGATGCATAAAGTGCCACAGAGACGAGTAAAGGGAAACCTGGAAATGGAACGCGGTAAACTCCGCAAGCAAGAAACTCAAATTTTGGTAGAGGAATTCAAATTGGATAACTGAATCTAATTTGTGATCGTAAGATAGATAAATAGTTGGTACACGTAAGTGAACAGAACGCGGGTTATGATTTTTGATTCTATTTTTTAAGGACTTATATGGAAAGATTAATTGAATGAGCAATAAACAATAATTATTCAATATCTACATGTGAATCATTTACTGGTGGAGCGTTTTCAAATGCTCTTACAAATGTATCTGGTTCTTCAAAAGCATATAAGGGTGGGTTTGTTTGTTATTCAAATGAATTCAAAGTTGATGTTTTAAAAATTGATATAAAAGTAATTAAAAAATATTCACCAGTAAGCGTTGAGGTTTTAACTGAAATGCTAAATAAAACACAAAAAATATTGCTAACAGATATTGTAATAGGATATACTGGTTGAGCTCCTCCGCTTGACAAAAAAAATTCTGATTCAGGATTAACTTATTATGGTTTTAAAATAAAAGACGAAATAACTATTATTGAATATAAATTAGAAGCCAATATGGATAGAAGTCATTTTAAAACTATAATGATTGAAAAATTAATAAAACAAATAGAAAAAAGAATGATTTAATTTTTTTCTGACGTTATATATAACGGAGGAAATAAAATGAACTTTACAAAAACACAAATAGAAGGGAACGTTATTGTGCCAAAAGATATATTTGAAGATCCAGATTTAAAAGCGGTCTTAAAAGAGATAGAAAAAACACATGGTAAAGGATCAATCATGACTCTTGGAGATCAAATTGATTCTAAAGTTGAAGTAATTTCATCAGGAAGTTTATTACTTGATGAAATAATAGGTGTCGGTGGATATCCTAAAGGTAGAGTTATTGAAATTTTTGGACCAGAATCAAGTGGTAAAACAACTCTTGCACTGCACGCAATTGCCGAAGCTCAAAGAGAGGGTGGAATTGCTGCGTTTATTGATGCAGAACATTCATTAGATCCAAGTTATGCTAAAAGAATTGGAGTAGATATTGATAACCTAATTGTGTCTCAACCAGATTCAGGAGAACAAGGATTAGAGATTTTAGAAGCTCTTGTTAAGTCAGGAAAAGTAAGTATTGTTATTGTTGATTCAGTTGCAGCACTAGTTCCAAAAGCAGAACTTGATGGTGAAATGTCTGACCAACAAATAGGAGCTCAAGCTAGACTTATGTCAAAAGCTTTAAGAAAAGTTAATGGAATAATTAACAAAACTAATACTGTAGTTATTTTTATTAATCAACTACGTGAAAAGGTTGGTGTCATTTTTGGTAACCCAGAAGTTACACCTGGTGGACGTGCATTACGTTTTTACTCGTCATTAAGATTAGAGGTTAGAAAGGGTGAAACTATATTACAAAATGGTGTAGCTACAGGCAATAAAGCTAAGATTAAGGTAGTTAAAAACAAAGTTTCGCCACCATTTAAAACATGTCAGATTCTTATTCAATACAATTTAGGAATTGATAAAATGCTAGAAGTAATAGAATTAGGAATTCAAAGAAATATTATTGACAAAGCTGGATCTTGATTTTCATACAATGGTGAAAAAATTGGTCAAGGAAAAGATAGTGTTAAAGAATTTTTAAATGCAAATCCAAAAGCATATGAAGAGATAAGTATTAAATTAAAACAAAATGATATAAAATAATTTTGTTAGTAAATCTAACACGCAGCCTTTCTTAAGATAGAGGGGTACCAAAATGAAAATGAACTATTTTTTATCAACCATATCAATTGCTGAAGTTTCTTTAATTTCAGCTTTAATTATTTGTTTTTTAATAATTTTAGTACTAGTTTATACTGTATATAAAACTAAAAATATAAATAAATTTGAAACTAAAAATGCACAAAAAAAAGCTAAAAAAATTTACTTTAAAATTATTAACGATGCCAGAATTGAAAAAGATGAAATATTAAATAAAGCAGAGATTAAGAAATCTGACTTACTTGCAGATATTGATTTGGAATTAAAACGCATCTCTAGATTAAAAGAGGAAATTGCTTTAGAAAAAAATAAGCAAGTAAGAATTAACCAAGGTTTTGAGGAAGCTCAAAACTCAATTAATAATGAGAAAATGAAATTGAATTCTGAAATTTTAAAAATGGTTGCTGAATTAGAAACTGTAGCTTTAATGACAAAAGATGAAGCACGTGATAATTTAGAAAAATCAATATATAAATTGCATAGAGATGAATTAAATAAAAGTTTAAATGAACTTGAAAATATATCAGAAATAAAAATAAAACAGGCTGCTCAAAATATATTAATATCAGCTATGCAAAATGTTTCAGTTGAAACAACTGAAACATATAATTTAACTTTTATTGAAATTAAACATGAGGATATGAAAGGTCGTATCATTGGGAAGGAAGGAAGAAATATTAAAGCCTTTCAACAATATGGTGGTGTGGACTTAGTCATAGATGATGGCTCAACTAAGGTTGGAATTTCATCATTAAATCCAATTCGTAGAGAAATTGCTACAAGAACATTAAACAAACTTTTAGAAACTGGTCGTCTACAACCAGCTTCTATAGAAGAAGAATTAATTATTCAAGAAGAAAAAATTGAACAAGAAATGAGAGAAATTGGACAAAAAACAGTAGACAATTTAAAACTTGAAAATATTAACCCTAGAATTAAGTACTTACTTGGTAAATTAAAATTTCGTTCAAGTTATGCTCAAAATGTATTGGGACACTCAATTGAGGTTGCACAAATCTCAGGTTTAATTGCTGCAGAATTGGGATTAGATATTGAACTGGCAACCAAGTGTGGATTGTTCCATGATATTGGTAAGGCAGTTGATTTTGAAGGTGATGGATCTCATGTTAAAATGGGAGTTAATGAGTTAGTTAAACTAAATGAAGATAAAATAATTATTAATGCAGTTGAGTCTCATCATGGTGATTCAAGAAAAGAATCTGTTTATGCTGAAATAGTTGTTATAGCTGACTCTATTTCTGCTGCAAGAATCGGAGCTAGAAATAATGATATTGCAACATTCATAGCTAGAGTTAAGGAACTTGAAGATGAATGTAATAAGGTAGAGGGTGTATTAAAAACTTATGCACTACAATCTGGAAGACAAATTAGAGTTATTGTAGATGCTGAAATGATTAATGACATTGATATGAAAAGGCTATCAGTTGAAATTGAAAATGTAATTAACCGTGTTAAAAAAGTTCCAGGAACAATTAATGTAACGTTGATTAAAGAAAAGAGATTATCAATTTCAATATAAAAATATTGATTGGAGAAAATATGAAGATTGGAATATATACTGCTTCAACACCAATTGGATTTTTGTCACCAAAAAGGTCACAAAGAGCCATTGATTTTTTAAATAGTAAAAATCATCAAGTAATATTGGGTGATTTGTTTTGAAAAAGTGACAGCTATCGCTCGGGTTCTATTATTGAGCGAGCTAATGAGATAAATCAACTTTTAGGTAGCAATATAGATATTTTGATGTCATCAATTGGTGGATATAATACAAGTTCAATATTGCCCTTTATTAATACTGATAGTATGAGTAATAAACAACTGATAGTTACTGGTTTTTCAGATAGTACAAGCATACTGTACTTTTTTAAAAGTTCATTAAAAAACTGTAGAGTATTATATGGTCCGGCATTAGTTCCTAGTTTTGGTGATTTTGAATCTGAGTTTTTACATACAACATATGAATCAATGATGAATAGAATTCAAAATAAAAAAATTAAATATTCAGAAAAATCAATATATCTATGAAGCGACTCTAAAGAGGGATGAGAAGAAGAAACAAACTTGAAAATATATCAAAAAAATAAGTGAATGACAAATTGCAACGTTGAGGAAATTAGCGGAAGATTATTTGGAGGTAACTTAAACTCAATAATCTCAAGTTATAATGAATCTTGATATCCTAAAATTGAGGAAGGCGATATTTTACTAATTGAGGACTCACAAAAGTCTATTGCCGAAATTGAAAGAAATATTTCTTGAATATTTGATAAAGGTTGACATACAAAAATTTCTGCAATCATTTTAAGTAAGCATGAGTTATTTGATGACTTAAAATCATCTAGAACTTCAATTGATGTATTAAATGAATTTATGGATATTTATAATATCAAGATTCCAATTATTTATAATACTGATTTTGGTCATACAAGACCCATGATAGTTTTGGAATTATTTAAAAATATTTCAATTAATTTTTTAGATAAAGAAATTACACAGTAACTTATTAAATAAAAAATGTGGTTTAACCACATTTTTTTTATCTAATGTATAATTTAATCAATTGAGGTAAATTATGGGATTTGGAGATTTTTTAGCTAAACGCTTTCAAAAGTCAATTGAAAAAAACTTAAAAAAATCACAACTTAACGAAGAAAATGTTAGTGAAGCACTTCGCGAAATTAGACTTTCATTATTGGAAGCTGACGTTAATATTGATGTTGTTAAAAAAATTGTTTCTGCTATTAAAGAAAAATCAATAGGTGGATTTATTGAAGAAGGTGTTCGTGCTGATCAACAAATGGTTAAAATCGTTCACGAAGAATTAATTAATGTTCTTGGTAAAGAAAAATCAGAATTAAATATCAGTAAGAAGCCTTCACCAATTATGATGGTAGGTTTACAAGGGGCAGGGAAGACAACAACTGTTGCCAAACTTACAAATTTATTAAAAAAGCAAGGTAAAAAAGTTTTGATGGTTGCATTGGATATTTACAGACCTGGTGCTATTGATCAACTGGTTGAGCTTGCTACAAAAAATAAATTTGATGTTTTTGAAAAAGGTAATCAAAATCCAACAAAAACAGCAAAAGAGGCAATGAAATTTGCTGAAGAAAATAAATATGATGTAGTTCTTTTAGATACTGCTGGTCGTTTACAAATTGATAAACAACTAATGGGTGAATTAAAAGAAATTAAAAAAATTACTTCTCCAACAGAGATTATTCTTACAGTTGATGGTATGACTGGACAAGATATCATTAACGTTGCAACAGAGTTTAATAGTACTTTAAAAATTACTGGAGTTATTGTAACTAAACTTGATGGAGACGCTCGAGGTGGAGCTACTCTATCTATTTCATATGTTACAAAAGTTCCAATTAAATTTATTGGAGAAGGTGAAGGGATTGATGCTCTTTCAGAATTCTATCCTAAACGTATTGCTGACCGAATCATGGGATTTGGAGATGTTGAAACACTATTTGAAAAAGCAACAAAACAAGTTGACCAAAGAACTATGGAAAAAACAATGCGTCGTATGATGCAAGGTTTATTCGATTTGGAAGACTTAAAAAACCAAATGGCGCAACTTGCAAATATGGGTAATTTAGGTGCAGTTATGAAAATGATGCCAGGACTAAATGGTAAGATTTCGGAAGATCAAATTACAACAGCACAAACTAAATTAAAAATAGCTGAATACTTGATGGATTCAATGACATTAAAAGAAAGAAGAGATCCAAGATTATTAAAGGCTATAAACAGAAAAAGAAGAATTATTAAAGGTTCTGGTAGAACAGAAAAAGAATTTAATGAACTTATAAATCAATTTGAAAAATCTAAAAAGCAAGCGCTTGAGATGGCAAAAATGTTCAAAAGTGGAAGGATGCCAAACTTGTCAAATTTTGGTAGATAAAAAAAGTACTTATATAAGTACTTTTTTATTTTGAAAGCAAGATTAATAAAATTGTTATGTAAAAGATTCTGTCGATGTTATCTTCAATAAATGTTTCATCATTTTTCTTAATATTATTCAAGTTAATTCCAGATAATCTATCAACGTCACTTATAAAGTTTTGAACAAATTCTACACCAAACATATCAACTTGAAAATCTGAAATTTCTTTCTTAGCTTGAATAATATTTCTTAACGAAAATACTTTTTCTTGATATTGAGAAGGTGCATAAGAAATAAAATTTTTTACTTCAATATTAATTACTTCATTTTTATTTTTTTTAATCACTTGTTCAATTAATTGTTTTCCTTGAGAAGGAATTAGTTTGAACAATTTGTAACCCTCAGCATTTGTTGAAGGATCCAACTCGTATCCATTTAACTCAATATATGATTTAATTTTTTTAGGTGTTGAAAACATATCATATCCCAGTGAATCGGGGTATTTAAGTTTTCTTTTATGAATTTGATATATTAAGTTGTAAACGATTTCTAGGTAAGTTAAATTTAGTGTTCCATTTTTTTCTTCTGTGTGAATTGAAATATTATTAACGGTTGTTAATGCCTTAAAATCCATTCCATAAAGATCAAATGAGATCATATTACAGAAAGTTGAAATAGATGTATTACTTAATAGATAATTTAAAATAAATTCTAAATCGCTGGCTAAATGTTCGTTTACATTAGATGATTTTGCTTTTACATCTAATACTGATAAAAAGTTTTTACTCATTTGTTCCTCAAAGTTATATACTTAAATAATATAATATTAATGAGGTTAATATGAAAATTAAAATAATATGTTTTAACAAAGTTGACAAAGAATTTAAAGATGCAATTAAATATTATTCAGATAAGGTTTCAAAATTGTGTAATTTTGAAGTGATTGAGTTAAATGAAATTTCTACAATTAATCAAACTAAAAATATGATTGAAAATATGAAAGTGCTTAACCAAAGACTAAACACTTTAATTGAAAATAGATTTCAACCTATTGTATTAGATGTTAATTCAAAAGTAATTGATTCAATTGAGTTAAAAAATATAATCGAGCACAACAAAGATGTAGGAACAGGAAACTTAGTTTTTATAGTAGGACCAAGTGACGGATTTTCTGAAGAGTTCAAACAAAATAACTATACAAAAATTAGTTTTGGAAAAATTACATTGCCACATATATTATTTAGGGTAGTTTTGTTTGAACAAATTTATAGATCATTTAAAATAATGAATAATGATAAATACCATAAATAAAAGTATAATAAATTGGAGGTAAATTTATGAGTCAAAATAATACGAAAGCATCATTTAACTGATTTCCAGGACACATGAATAAGGCCTTAAAAGAAATCGAAGATTTAATTGTAGCTGTAGATTTCATTATTGAAATAGTAGATGCACGAGCACCGTTTTCAACTAGAAATCCAATGATGAAAAAAATTGGTACAAGTAAAAATAGATTATTTGTTTTAACAAAAGGCGATTTGGCAGATTCTATTGTTACAAAGCAATGAATGGATTATTTTAAATCAAAGGGTGATGATTGTTATTTAATAGACAAAAAAAATAAAAACATCCTTCCAGATATAGAAAAAATTATTAATAAAAGAACTGAAGATCAGAGAAAAGCTGCAAAACGCAAAGGTATAGATGCTTTATTAGTTAATGTACTTGTTGTTGGTATTCCTAACGTAGGTAAGTCTACTTTCATCTCTAAATTAATAAAAAATAAAAAAATAAAAATTGCTAATATGCCAGGGGTAACTCGTGGATTTCAAAGGTTCAACTTAACACCATTAATTACTCTTATTGATACACCAGGTATTTTACCGTCAAAATTTGACAGTGAAATTCAAGCATGTAACTGTATAGCTATAAATGCAATTAGATTAGATGTTATTCCTAAAGAAAGATTTGCAACTAGAATTATTAAATATATTTATGATAATTATCCAAGTGTCATTGAAGCAAGATATAAAACTAGAAAACAATTTAAAAGACCAATTAATTATGATGATTCATATAAATTATTTGAAGAAATTGCAAGAAGAAGTGGACTAATTTTATTTCAAGATATTCCAGACGTTGATAAGTCGATTGCTTTATTTATTAGAGATTTACTAGCAAGTAAATTTTTGAATGTATCTTTTGAAAAGCCTTTAGATATCGGAGATACTTCAACGATTATTATTTCAACTCAAAAAGAATTAGATATTACTGAAGAATTTGATAATACAATTGAGTGATAGAAATGACATTATTTGAGTTTGATAATGAAATTAAAATGACTAATAACGTAAGTTTAATATCAGGGAGTGATGAAGTTGGTAGAGGGGCAATGGCTGGACCAATTGTTGTTGCTAGTGTAATTTTAAATCATGATTTTGAAGACAAAAGAATTAGAGATTCAAAAATTGTACCAAAAAAAATTAGAGAAATTTTATTTGAGTTAATTAAAGCTAATTCAATTTCATATTCAATAAAAGTCTATGATAGTGATTATGTTGATAAAGTAAATCCAAAACAAACTTCAAAAAATGGAATGTTAGAAACTATTTCAGATTTAAAAGTGAAACCTGAAATTGCATTATTAGATGCTGAAAAATTAGATATTAATGGTATTCAAACTGTTTCTTTAATAAAAGGAGATAGTAAGTCTCAATCAATCGCGGCGGCTTCAATTCTAGCCAAAGTATATAGAGACAGAATCATGGATGCTTATGATACACAATATCCTGGTTATAGTTTTTCAAATCATAAAGGTTATTGTACAAAAGCCCACTATATAGCAGTGGACAATTTAGGTGTCTTAGATATTCATCGAAAATCTTATAAGCCAATTATTGAAGCTATTAATAAAAAATAAGTTGTTTAACTTATTTTTTTATTTAGTTAAAATATAAGTAACCAAGCGCTGGAGGAATATTATGTTTGATAGAAAAAATAAAAAATATTTAGAATGAATTGAAAATGAAAATTTAAATTCAGAACTAAGAGAAAAATTGCTAAGTGCAACTGATGAAGAACTTAGCGCGGCTTTTACAATTGATTTGGAGTTTGGTACAGCCGGCATAAGAGGTGTTTTAGGAGCAGGACCTGGTAGATTTAACATTTACACAATAATCCAAGTAACACGTGCTTATGTACAACTATTAAAGAAAAAACATCCGAAAGATTTATCATCAAGAGGAGTAGTAGTAGGACATGATAACAGATACCAATCTATTGAATTTTCAAAAGCCGTTGCTGAAATTTTGACTTCATTAGGAGTTAAATCATATCTATTCAAAAATAATAATATGAAACCAACACCAGTTGTTTCATATGCAGTTAAAGATTTACACACAATTGGTGGTATTGTTGTAACTGCATCACACAATCCAGCCAATTATAACGGATATAAAATTTATGATGAATTTGGTTGTCAATTAATTGATAGTGATACTGTAGTTATTTCAAATGAAATGGAAAATGATTCTCAAAATCCAATTGATTGAAAATATGAAGCTGATAAGAGTTTATTAATGGAAGTTCCAAGTTCAACAATCCAAAACTATAAATCAATGATTAAAAAATTACAGTTTCATGAAAAAGCAAATAAAGATAATTTTGAAATTATATATTCAGCAGTTAATGGAACTGGTACAGAGTTTGTTCCTCCGATACTTGAAGAAGCTGGATACAAAGTTATTGAAGTCGAGGAGCATTCATTTGAAGATCCAAGTTTTAAAAATGTAATTAATCCAAATCCAGAATTCCCACCAGCATGAGAAATACCTTTGAAAAAATATGGTCAAAATAATCCAAATGCAAACATAATAGTTATGACTGATCCTGATGCAGACAGAATTGGTCTTGCTGTTAATCATAAGGGTGAATGAATAAGATTAGATGGTAACCAAACAGGGCCTTTGTTGATTGATTGAAAATTATCACAATTAAAAGCAATTAATAAAATTCCTAAAAATCCAGCTTTATATTCATCATTTGTTACTTCTGATTTGGGTGATAGAATTGCTCATGAAACTTATGGTGTAAAAATTGTTAAAACTTTAACTGGATTTAAATGAATGGGTTCAGAAATTTTAAAAGAAAAGGAAAGAGATTTAAACTTTGTTTTTGCTTATGAAGAAAGTTATGGATATGTTTTAGACAGTTCAACATTAGATAAAGATGGAATACAAGCAGCAATAATGCTAAGTGAAATGGCTTGATTCTATAAAACAAAACATAATAAAACATTAATCGATGTGTTACATGATTTATATGCAAAATATGGTTTTTATACAACTTTCACTGAAAATTTAAATTTTAAACCAGAAGAAATTAAATCAAAGATTGATCCAATTCTTTCTAAATTTAGAACAAATCCACCAAAAGAATTTGCAGGATTAAAAATGGTTAAATCAGAAGACTATAAAGATGGTCTATACAATATGCCGGGCCAAAACTTGCTAAAATTTTATTATGAAGATGGTTCTTGATTTGCAGTTAGACCTTCAGGTACTGAACCGAAAGTTAAAATTTATTTTATTAGTGTTGCTAAAAATCAATCTGAATCCGTTTCTAAATTAGATTTAATGATTAAAGAACTAAAAGAGTTTATAAAATAATTTAATAATTTATAAAATAATTCAAAAAATGAATTATTTTTTTTATTTTTAGACGTTATAGAAAGCGGAGGAAATAAAAAATGAACAATGTAACATTAATAGGTCAACTTGTAGGTGTACCTGAATTAATTTTTGAAAAAGAAGGAGATGACAAAAAGTTATTTAAACTAACTTTACGAGTTGAGAGACCTTTTAAATCTAAATCAACAAGCATTGATGCTGACTTTATTAACATTAAAGTTTGAACAAATGTATTAGGGGATGAAACTGAATATTTTGAAGACTCATTATTGAGCGTTGAAGGTAGAATTGTTTCTTATGTTTCAAAAGACAAAACGCAATATATTAATGAAATGATTGCAAGCAAAGTAATAAATTATAATTAGTGGAAAAGGTATTATTATTTTTCGCCCTAAAGTATAAGGGCGATTGAGATAAAATTTATAAAGCTTTAGAAAGCAAAGAAAAAATTGAAATTGAAACCCTAACAAATTCAATCAAAAATATTAGATCAAATTGAACCACAATAATTTCAAGTGATTATCCTGAAGCACTAAAATATACTTATAAACCACCTTTTGTGATATTTTATGTTGGTGATTTGAAGGTAATAAATACAAATAATAACATTATGAGTTTTATTAACTCAGTTGATGCAATAAACAAAGTAAATAATCAAACACACATAGGTTTAATTGAAAATGTGATGAATATATCTCAAAAGTCTTTTTTAGTATTAGACAGTGGAATATATAAATACATGCTTGAAAATGATTCACAAAGTAATGATTTAGTTCTTTCAGAATCGTATGTAGATTTTGAAATTTCATATCCACAAATACATAAAAATCAATTAAGGTTTATTTCATCAGTAAGTAATAGCATTGTAATTGATAAATATGATGAATCTAAAATTGAACAGATTAATTCTTTTTCAACTAATGAAGATTTTAAAATATTTATTAGTAATCAAAATAATAATATGACTTCAAAATTTTCAAATGTATTTGTATTTAATCAAAATTAGTAATCAATAGTCAATAAATGACTATTTTTTATTGTCCATTTAAGATAATATTCTATTATATACATTGTGGAGGACATATGAGTAGTCAAACAGAATACACTAAAATATTAGATCCAGTTGATAAACCTGAGTCTGATGGTAATAGCGAAACTTATATAAAAATTGATGAATCAAATATGAAAGCTACAAAGAAAATAATTGGTAGGGAAGCGACATTTGTTGGAACAATATTTGCAACAATGAAAAAGAATCCTGGTTTAGCAATTGGTATGTTGGTTTTTGTAACATTGGGATCTATATGTGGAATATTGGCACCACTAATTATTCAACAAGTTACACTAGATTTAAAAGGTACACAAACTTATTTATTTGGTCAAGAAATGATTTGATGATCTTGAGGTATTTTGCAATTATGTTTATTCATTGGTTTAGCTTTCTTTACTTACATGACACAAATAATTGCTGGTAAAATTGGTAGACAAGTTGAAATTAATTTAAGAAATGCTGCATTAAAAAGACTATTTACTCAAGACATTTCGTATTATTCAGATAAAAAAATAGGTGAAACATTAACTAAATTAATATCTGATACTCAAATAGTTGGTGAACAAGCTCAAATAGTTCCTGTGGCTGCAATTAATGCAGTTATTACATTTTTTGGTTCTTTAGTAATTTTCTTCATATTAGATGTTTATCTGGCAACGGTTGTTATTGTTACAATAGTTGGGTCATTAGGACTTATGTTAATTTCATTAACAATAATTCATCCATTAATGATTAAAATGCGTTCAAAGCTTACAAAAATTAATGGTGATGTTACTGATCGTGTTAACTCAATAAGACTTATAAAATCAGCAGGTTCAGAAGATTATAAAATGGAAAGATTTTGAGAAAGTCATAAAATTTATTACAAATTTACAAATAATATTTCACTTATGGTTGCAACTTTTATTACTATATTAGTTGCTGCTACAAGTTCAATGCAAGTTATTGTAGTAATTGCAGCTGCTATTCTTTATCATGGAGAACCAGCATTAGAAGATTTACTACCTTCATTTATAGCTGGTATCGGAATTATGACAGGTCCAATTATGCAAGTTGCAAAAATTATGTTTGGATTTGTTCAAGCAGAAGTGTCTTCATATCGTATTCAAGTTATCATCAAATCTAGTGCTAGAATTGACCCACATTACAATACAGCAAAAGGATATACAATTGAAGATTTAAATGGAGATATAGTATTTGATAATGTTGAGTTTACTTATCCAGAGAAACCAGATTCTGTAATCATTCCTAAATTTGATTTTACTTTTGAAAAAGGGAAATCATATGCGTTTGTTGGTGAAACTGGTTCAGGTAAATCTACTATAGCAAAAATGCTTTTGAGATTTTATGATCCAAGTAAGGGTAGAGTATTAATTAATAATAATGTAGATTTAAAAGACGTTCGTTTATCTTCTTATCTAAAATTTGTTGGATACGTAGAACAAGAACCACAAATTATTCTTGGAACAGTGTTTGACAATATTAAATATGGTAACTTTGGTAGATCTGATGAGGACGCGATTAAGGCTGCAAAGAAGGCTGAATTACATAACATAATCATGTCATTTTCTGACGGATATAATACTGTTTTGGGTGAACGTGGATTTATGTTATCTGGTGGTCAAAAACAACGTCTAGTTATTGCTAGAATGTTCTTAAAAGATCCACAGTTACTAATTCTTGATGAAGCTACTTCGGCTTTAGATAATATTGTTGAAAAAGAAATTCAAGAAAACCTAGAAAATTTAATGAAGGGTAGAACTTCAGTTACTATTGCTCACAGGCTTTCTACAATCAAAAATGTAGATCAAATTGTTGTGTTAGGTAGAGGCACAGGGATAGTTCAAGTAGGTACTTTTGATGAACTGAAAGATATTCCAGGACACTTCCAAAATCTATATAAAGCTGGTCAATCTAAATAATATGTGCGTAAGTGCGAAACTTTTAAAAACTCAATTTTTTATTGAGTTTTTATATTTTTTAATAGTACAATTAAGAAACAAATAGGAGATAAAAAATGCAAACAATTTATAAAAAAAGTTCAATAGAATCATTGAACAATGATATAGCAAAACACTTTAGTATAATTTCACCAATTAAACAAAGTGATGAAAAGTGTTTTGATGCTGTGTCAAGAATGGTTATGCTTGATAGATATTCACAAAAAGATAAGGGACTGACTACTTTAAAGGTTGGTGATGTTGTTATTACTACTATCAAAGATGACACTTCATTCCCAACAAGAGGAATTGGAACACTTAAAGAAATTAAGGGAAATAAATACATTGTTGAAGTAGACGAACAATATGTAGGTCAAATAGATCCTTTGTTACTTGAACAATCTAAAACAACTAATTGTATTATCAAAGATAAATTCAGTCTTGAAAAACCACTTGAATTATTTTTTGAACAAATCGCACGTCGTGTTGGAAAAGCATTAGCTGAATCTGAAGGCACTTCAAAACAAAAAGAAGAATGATCAGAAAAATTCACTAACGAATTGCAAACATTAAATATAATTCCAGCTGGAAGAGTTCTTTATGGTGCAGGAAGTGATTCTAAAGTTACTTTCTTCAACTGTTATGTAATGCCATATATGGAAGACTCAAGAGAGGGTATTTCAAAACACAGATCTCAAGTTACAGAAATTATGTCACGTGGTGGAGGTGTAGGAACAAATGGTTCTACTTTAAGACCTAAAGCAACAATTGCAAAAGGTGTTGGTGGACGTTCTTCAGGATCAGTAAGTTGATTAAACGATTTATCACAATTAACTCACTTAATTGAGCAAGGTGGTTCAAGACGTGGAGCTCAAATGATTATGCTTTCAGATTGACACCCAGACATTATTGAATTCATTATTTCAAAAATGCAAAATCCAGATATCTTGATGTGATTAAAAACAAAATCTAAATCTGAATCAATTAGACAAGCTGCTAATGCAAAACTAACTTTTGAACCTTTAAAAAGTTCAGAAAGAGAAATGTTTGATTTTGTTATTAAAAATTCAACAGCTGTTTCTGAAGATACATTAAGAACAGCTCAACAAAGAATTAAGGATGGAGGTAAATGGGTTGTTAATAATCCTCACTTCTTATCTGGGGCAAATATTTCTGTTGCCATTTCTCATCCATTTATGCAAGCAGTTGAAAAGAACAAATCATGAGATTTAAAATTTCCTGATATTGAAAAAATGACTAAAGAGCAAAAAGCATTTTATGATAAAGAATGACAAAAAATTGGTAACGTATTCGAATGAGAAAAATTGGGATACCCAGTTAAAGTTTATGAAACTATAAAAGCTAAAGATCTTTGAGATTTAATTAACTTCTGTGCAACATATTCAGCAGAACCAGGAATTTTCTTTATTGATGCTGCAAATGATATGACAAATGCAAAAGGTTATGGACAAAAAGTAGTTGCAACAAACCCTTGTGGTGAACAACCTTTAGCACCATTCTCAGTATGTAACTTATCTGCAATTAACTTATCAAATTTTGTTGATAAAAAAACAAAAGAAGTTTTATATAACAAATTAGCAGAAACTGTAAAAATTTGTGTAAGAATGCAAGATAACGTTATTGATGAAACTCCATATTTCTTAGAAGAAAATAAAAAACAAGCTCTAGGAGAAAGAAGAGTTGGTATGGGTGTAATGGGATTACATGACTTACTAATTTGAGCTGGAGTAAAATATGGTTCAAAAGAAGGTAATGCAATAGTTGATAAAATATTTGAAACAATTACTTTAAACGCTTATAGAACTTCAATTGAATTAGCTAAAGAAAAAGGATCATTCCCATTCTTGGATGATAAGGCAAAATTTGCTCAATCAGGTTTCATTAAAACATTACCAAAAGATATCCAAAATGGAATTAAAGAATTTGGAATTAGAAACTCACACTTAGTTACAGTGGCTCCTACAGGGTCAACAGGAACAATGGTTGGTTGTTCAACAGGATTAGAGCCTTACTTTGCTTTCTCATACTTCAGAAGTGGTAGATTAGGTAAATTCATGGAAGTTAAATCAAAAATTGTTCAAGAATGATTGAATTTAAATCCAGATCACAATCCAGAAGATAAATTACCTGAATTCTTTGTAAGTGCTATGGATTTAACACCAGAAGCACACGTTGATGTTCAATGTATTATCCAAAGATGAGTTGATTCATCAATTTCAAAAACAGTTAATGCTCCAAAAGGATATTCTGTTGCTGAAGTTGAAAAAGTTTATATGAGATTATACAAAGGTGGTGCCAAAGGTGGAACTATCTATGTTGATGGAAGTAGAGATACTCAAGTTCTTTCATTAGAAATTGAAAAAACTAAAGAGAAAAAAGGTTTTGTAGATTTAGAACCAGTAAATCACGAAAATGAATTTATCAAAAAGACAGTCGATGAAAAAAGTATCGGTATCGAAGTTGGGGACACATGTCCAATTTGTACAATTGGAGTTGTTATCGAATCAGGTGGATGTAATACATGTCCTGAGTGTGGTGTTCAATTAAAATGTGGTCTTTAATTTAAAGAATAAATAATTTAACAATAAAGACATAAGTAATGATGAATGTATTAGCAATCTCATTACTTTTTGTTTTAAAAGGAGAGATACAATGAAAAAAACTAAAGGATACCTTCATATTTATTGTGGTGAAGGTAAGGGTAAAACTTCTATATTAAATGGAAGTGCAATTCGCGCTAAAGGTGCGGGATTTAATGTTGAATATTTTAGATTCCTAAAAAATAGACCAACAGCCGAAAATATAATTCTTGAAAAGTTAGGTATTAAAATAGATAGTTTATACAAATTTTCAACTAAATTCATTTGAGAAATGAACGAACAAGAAGCTGAAGTTTTTAAAACTGAAACTTATGCTGGGTATTTAAATGTTAAAAAAGCATTACAAAATCCAAAAGTAGATGTAATACTTATTGATGAATTATTGGGTGCAGTTGAAAATGGTTTTATTTCTAAAACAGAATTAATAAATGATTTAAAAAATAGATTGGATCATATTGAGGTTTTAGTATCAGGAAGATATTCTTTTAATGAACTAGATAATTTGGCTGATTTAATATCAGTTATAACTCCAAAAAAACATTATATGAATATTGGTGTTAGTGGTAGAGAAGGTATTGAATATTAAATAAAAAACACCATATTTTGGTGTATTTTTTATTTTTAAATTTCTTTAGTTTTGTCAGAAATAAACTCTAACTTTGAAACTGATAGTTGAGCTTTAGCCCTTGAATAATATGCATTTATTCAAGTTGCTTTAGCTTTTGAAATTACTTCAAATTTGAATGTCAGTTTTGAGCCACTTAATTCAATTGTTAATTTTATATCATTTCAATTACTATTCTGTTTTCCAATGTATTCTTGGTGTTTTCAAGCAGTACCATTTTGAAGATTATTTCAGTCAATATCTATAACATCTTCAGTTCCATCTTTTCAATCTGTGTTATTTCAGCCATTTTGTTTTTGGTTATACATATATCCAGAATAACTAATTCTTAACTTAGTAAAGTGATTTTTAAAGTCATTGATATCTGTTTTTATATCGTATTCAATTGTAAAATTATCACTATCTGTTTTTGTACTATTATAAGCTTCAGCATTTGTTTCTCTAGTTGAAAATTTTACATCATTTACAACTTGAGACTCAACTCTATATGTCAACTCCAATGAACCGATAAAATTATCGTTTTTAGGAACTAGTTTAGCTTTGGAATAGGTTATGTTTTCTAATTTTAAATCATTTGTATCTATTTTAAAGTCAGAGTTCACTTCAGCAAATCTTTCCAAAATTGTAATTGTTTTTATATTATCGATATTTCCTAATGAACCAATCATTTTGCTTAAGTCATTTTCAGGATTTGGATCTGGATTAGTAACTTTAATTGTAAATTCAACGTCAACAGTTCCATAATATATTGAACTATCACTTGCAACAATTCTTGCAGAATTATTTGTAATATCTTCAACATTGAAATCATTTATTGTAATATCTTTATTTTTTAAAACTACTTTATTTACAATTGTAGATTTGCTGTTATCGCTTATTTCACCCAAATCGGTAGTTGTTATAACTTGTGAAATATTTGTTCTTTCACCCAAATCTTTAAATTTAACACTTACAAATCCGAAATAACCGCTGTTTTCAATAGCAACTAATTTAGCTCCGCTATTAGTTATACTGTTAATATCAACATAAAATTCTGAACCATCCAAACTTTTATTTTGTAAAAGAACATTGTTTTTAATTGTTTCAGATTTATTATCCATTATTCAACCTAAATTAGTATTCAAAATTACTTCACTTAGATTCTTATCCTCTGATGGTATTTCTCCAGACGAATTATTAGAAAGGGTAATGTCTACTGCCATAACACCTTCAAATTTTGTATCATATTTTGGTAAAAATCTAGCTTTATAATCAACTGAAGATCCACTTTCGGGTAAATCATAATTTATTCCAATTGTTGATCAAGAGTTACTGTTACTTAATAAATATGATTCCAAAAAATCATTAATTCAATCAAAATGTGCATTAGCAACAACCAACTCAACAATCACTGCCTCTTTAATTTCTTCACTAGTAACCACTTCATGACTTTCTAAATACGATAAATCAACTTCTACTGAATTCATATTTTGTGTTGTTAAATTTATTTTTTCACTTTCGAAATTTATTCTAGTAAATTCTGATTTAATTGTTTCATAACTCACAACAGAATTTGCTGTACCGCCACCCACAATATTTGTTGTTAATAATAAAAGTAATATTTTCATTTATTTCTCCTTTATATATTGCTATCATAACTATTTTTTTTATAATTTAAAGTAAAAATGAAAAAAATTACTCTAAATGTTAAAATTAAAGTAGAAGTTATAGTTAAAATATTTAAATAAAATTAAGGGTGATCTAGTAGTATGAAAACATTAAATAAAATTATATTAGTGATTCTTCTTGCATCATCATCATTCTTTGGAGCATTAAACTTTATTGATAATAAAAATATTCAGACTACGCCCAAAAACATTAATACAAATGAAAGTGATTTGTCCGATCTAAGATTTATAAAAGCATTTACAAATTATATTTATTTGCATGTCAAAGGTTTGGAAGATGAATTAAATTATCTTAAAAATGCTATACTTCAAAATTCAAAATTAGATAAAACATTCACTGAAGAATTAAAAACAAAAGATTCATATTTTTTTGATTCATATTTTTTATCGTTCATACTTTTAAATTCTGAATATGGATTAGGAGTTCATTCGGGTGAATACTCGGCAGAATTATTTAACTTTTGAATAAATACTCCAGAACAGAGTAGAAATTTATTTTGGGTACTTGTTGACTTTTTTTATATAAACGTTGTTCCAAAAATTATTAACAAAAATGATAAGGAAATAGAATTAATATTAGAGGACACTTTGAATGTGCCTGGTCTGACAGTTAATTTAAAAGATATTAAAAAAGGCGATAATTTTATTGATTTTTTTGTAAATGAAAATATTTCACCTGCATGACCTAAAATACAAATGAGTATTTCTTCAGCTTCGCATGTTTGACACACAGAAGGAACTGATTATAATTTTTCAAGAAAGAATGAAAAAGCATTTGAATTTGATAATAAATGAGTACCTGATGAGGAAATAGAAAAAATAACTAATAAGTTAAATTTAATATTTTGAACAAGGGGTAAACCAATAAGATCTGATGACTTTATTAACAATTTTACATTTAATACATTTGAAGAATTGAATACTAATTTGAAGGAAGCTACAAAATTTTACATTGATGGGGCAGATTATTATGGAGTTAACCTTAAAGATGCAATTTACTCTTATATAAATACTAATAATGATCTTTGAAATAATGCTAATTCCTCAACTTATATAAACTTGGACTATGCATTTCAAAAGATATCTAATAAATTTTTAATATCCTTTAATTATTTATTTTATGTCTATAAATCAATTTTTAAAAATAAAAATGATGATAGCTATTTACACCTAATTAAATCAATTATTTTTCATTCAAAAAAAACAGAAAAAATTCCTAATGGTAAGGTTATTGGATTAAATAGTGATAGCACTTATGGTTTAGAAATTCAAATAAATTTTAATTTATTAAGTGTACCTAATAATAATTCTCTTATCTCTTTTGATAATTTTCAACTTGCAACAACAACAGTTCATGAAATAGGACATGTGGTTGATTTACTTGTTACTGATTTTGATTGAACTAATGGTAATAATAAACTAATTAATTTTAATGAAAATACATATAAATTGTTGGTCGAGTGAGAACCAAATATCACAGAGGCATTTGGTGTTGACGTTAAAAAAAATAAACTTGATGAAGTTCAAAACAAAAGAAAAAATGAAATAAATAAATATAGTAATTTAGATACTCCAACATTGATTATGAATATAGCCAATCCCGATGAGCTTTATTATAAAATACGAGAAGAAATGCAATCATATATTATGAAGTTCAAAGATGATATGTGAGCCGAGGGAAAGGATTTAAGTAAAGTTGTTAAAAATTCATATATTAAATATGGAGACAAATATTTAGATGAAGCTATAACTGAAATTATGAAATCATATAATGATGGTGAAAGTAAAGTCTATAATTTAAAACTCACACCTTATTATGAATTTGAAGATAGTATAGATTTAAATTTCAATGTGATTAATACTAAAAAAGAATTAAAAAATTTAAGTGAAATTAAAATTGATGACCAAGTGATTGATTTAAATGATGATAAAGAACAATCAATAGAATTAGTTACTGAATTGATAAACAAACAATTAATATCTAATGATTTAACTAACATGAATTGAACAATTATTGAAAACGGTAAATTTACAAATATTGAGGATATCGATTTTGAAAACGGTAATTCTTTAAAAGTTTTAGTAACAGATAATGATCAAAAATATAGCGGATATATAATGTTTGATATAAATTATTCTTTAAAAATCAATTTATCAAATCTTATAACCGATAAACATTTGGGGGATGTTAATACAAAGAACTCAAATGAGCTTTTAAAAATAATTGAAAGTAAATATCCAATTATAAAAGGTGAAATTGATATTGACTATAATTATCCTATTGGTAAAAATGAAATCGCAATAAAAGCAAAATCAGAAAGTAAATATTATGGAATAATTGTGTTTACTTTTAATTATATTGACAATGAAATAGGTCCTAATCCATTGCCAGGCGATAATGAAGGTAATTCACTTGAAGTTATAGTTATTGCTGTTATCATCTCAGCTATTGTCATAATTATAATTACTGGTATTGTAATTATAATTAGAAAAAGAAAACAATAACTTAAAATCTTATAAAAAACAAGCATACATAGTAGTATGTTTTTTCTTATATAATTAAATTATGAAAAAATACGTAAACATTATAGGTGCAGGTTTAGCAGGATGCGAAGCTGCATATCAATTATCTAAAAGAAAAATATATGTAAATCTATATGAGGTAAAAGGAATTAAAAGAAATCCTGTTCAAACTATGGATACTTTTGCAGAACTTGTTTGTTCAAATACACTGAGATCAACTGAACCAGCTAATGCAGTTGGAACATTAAAATTAGAAATGCAAAAGTTTGATTCATTAATCTTAAAAGCTGCATATAGCGCGCAATTGCCAGCTGGTGGTTCACTTGCAGTTGACCGAGAAATATTCTCTGGATTTATCGATAATGAAATTAGAAACAATGAATATATAAATGTAATTAGTGAAGATGTTGGAGATATAGACCCAAATCAAATTACTATTGTTGCTTCTGGTCCATTAACTACTCCTAAACTACAAACAGGAATTCAAAAATTAGTAGGAAGTGATTACTTTTATTTTTTTGATGCAGTTGCTCCAATTGTTAAACTCGATAGTTTGGACATGAATAAACTATATTGAAAAAACAGATATGACAAAGGTGAAACAAAAGATTATTTAAATGCGCCAATGACAAAGCATGAGTATGAAAAATTTTTAGAGGAATTATTAAACTCTGAAAAAGCAGAGATGCATTTAAAAGATGAAGAATCTTTACGTGTATTTGAAGGTTGTATGCCTGTTGAGGTAATGGCAAGTCGTGGTAAAGAAACTTTATTATATGGTCCATTAAAACCAGTTGGTTTATATAGATCAAAAGAAGACAAAGAACTACATGCTGTTGTTCAATTAAGGCAAGATAATGCAGCAAAGGATTTATTTAATTTAGTTGGGTTTCAAACTAATTTAAAATGAGGTGAACAAAAAAGAGTTTTTAGGATGATTCCTGGATTAGAGAATGCTGAGTTTATTCGCTATGGAGTTATGCATAAAAATAATTTTATTAATTCACCAACATTACTAAATAAGCATATGCAAATGAAATCTAATCCAAATATTTTCTTCGCAGGTCAGATTACTGGTGTTGAAGGATATGTTGAGTCTACTTCTTCAGGAATAATTGCTGCAGTTAACGTTGCAAGAAAGATTGAAGAAAAAGAATTGATTGAATGACCAGATACGACTGTAATGGGGGCGCTAATAAATTATATTTGTATAACATCTCCTGAAAACTTTCAACCAATGAAAGCTAATTGACAAATTGTTAATACCGAAGGTTTAAATAAAAAAATGAAAAAGATATTAAAAAAAGAACAATATTCAATTAAAGCACTTAAAGATATTGAGGAATTCATAAATAAATATAAAATATAGTCATGAGTAATATTTCAGAAAATAAAAACTTCAGATTTTATAGTCCGGATCAAAACAATAGTTTGTTTTGATTTTCTTTGCATTACATGGTTAAACGTGATCCAGAGCTACAATACATTGTTAACACTAGAAAAAAAGAGCTTTTTAGTCTTTACCAAGTTTGTCATTTAGGTATTGTTCAATATATGTTATATCGTGGAATTTGTCTTGAAGTTATCAGTACAAATGATATGAAAGAATATTCAGATTATATTTTGGAAAATTATGATAATTTATTTGCATTAAGATATAAAACTATACCTTCAAAACAAAGACCTGAAAAAATTAAATTTGAAACACCACAAGAAAGAAAAGAAGTTGCTCAAATGATTACTTCAATTTGTTTCCCACATATCAATGAATATTGTTTTTTAGAACACGATTCATGAAAAAATTTATCACGCGCTTATATTGCAGAACTTGCACATAAAATGCATTATGACATTAATCATATTTTTGATGATGATTTTAAAGTGTCAGAAGTCTATCCATTTTTGTTTGTACTTAATTTAATTAATAATATTGATGCTCAAAATTTATATACAAATGTTTCAAAAGCGTTTATTCCTGAAAAGATTATTGAAAAATATAATAGGGGAAGAAAATGATTTTCTAAGGAAGTTGAGTATTTAAAAACAACAATGGAAATAATTTCAAATCCTGATGAATTTAGAATTTTTTTAGGAAACTTTGAGTATGAAAAATGAATTACATTTACAAGACAAGAAAAAGTTAAGGCCATTTTTGAATTAACTAAAATGGTTGCAATTTTAATGAAAGATAAAATTGCAAGAATTACGATGCTTAAAGAAGGGCAAGATGCATTTGAAATTTTAGAAGAATATATTCCTATTTTTGTTCCTTCTGATAAAGATGAGGGTGTTCGAAGCATTTTTAAACGTAATGAAGATATTGTTGTATTATCACCGTTTACATATCAAAATGTTAATCCTTTATCTTTAACTAGATATATTGAAAGCAAGGGTGACTATCATGTTAAAGTTAATGAAAAAAAACTTTATCACTATTCACAAATTGTTCTTTCAGTATTTTCAAAATTGAGAATAACATTATTAACTTATCCTTTGTTTCCCGAATATATTAATAAAACAGTTATAGAACCAAAACGTGAAATTTGGGTAGATATATTAAATATTTTCAAAGAGAAAGATAACATTTTGGTTCCTACAATGGAACATTACGAGTTAACAGTTGATGACTTTGTTATTGACGAACATGAAATTGAATATATGGAAAAGCATAAGGGAACAAAACTTTCTGGAGTAGAAAAAGATCATGCCATTAGAAAGATGGGCTTAATTTTAAACTTAATTATTGGTTTAAATAGACCAACTTTAAAACTATTTGAAAATAACATTGAAGACTTATTAAAATATACATTTATTATTTTTGGTCCTCATCCAATTAATAGAACTGTTCAAACTACTGAAAATATTGAAATAGCTTTAAATAGATTTAAAAGATATATTAAATTGTTTAAAAGTGCATCAAAATCAGAAGTTAAAAAATACGGAATTTATTTTGAACTTCCAGCAAAATTATTTAAAAATGAAAAGTAGTCTATTTAAAAAATACTGACCATTAATATTTATTGAATTAATTTTATTAATACTTTTGATATTATTTGGGATATTTGATTTTGAAATATCGTCATCTTTTGAAACATATAAAAATTGATTATCTGTTGGATTTGATGTTTGAGGAAAAAAAGCAGTTATGGTTCCCATAGGTGTAACTATAATATTTGCTTGCGTGGCTTTGGGCAATAGAGCAAGAAATAAAAACATTTTTATGTATTCAATGATTGGTCTGGCAATTTCTACAAATATAACATTGGCCTTATTTTTATTCGATTATAAAGATTTTTCTTTACATAATAAAAATAAAACTGAAATAATTACAGCAATTTCAATGTATATCATTTTGGCAATTTGTATATTGAGTTTTATATTAACAACACTTTTAATTAATAAACTAAGTATATTTAAAAGTAAAATGTATATGTCAACATTGATGAGTAAAGTAATTTATGCAATTGTGTTTATGCTGATAACAACTTTGATTGTTAGTGTATTAAAATTACTAGTTGGTAGACCAAGACCAAGAGATGTTATAGGGGATGGGGTAGATTTCAAATATATTTTTCAATTTTATTTTGGTCAAGATAGGGGTAAAAGTTTTCCATCAGGTCATACTCAAGCTGCATCACTATTTTTAGTGTTAGTATATTTTGTACCAATTTCAAAGAAAGAAAATATATTCAAAATTTTATTTTATATCATTGCAATATGTTCAATAGTATTAACTGCAATATCTAGAGTTTTAATTCACGCTCATTTTCCAACTGATGTAACATTTTCAATAATACTTTCATCATTATGTTTTGCATTTATTCCAAAATTAATAAATTTTATAATAAAAAAATAATGATTTAATCATTATTTTTTTGCAAACAAAGTAATAGTGTTCAAGTTCAACACACGTTTTTTATTATAATTTTTTATTAACTCAATACTTTTATATCCAGCTTTTTCTGCCAACATTTTAATTTCATTTTCAGAATACCAACGTAAATTAAAGTTCTGAATTTCAGTTTTAATTTCTTTACCATTTTGAAATTGTATGTATTGATTTGTAGAATAAGCTACTTGTTTTGATCAATCAATTGATTTGTGATTGATATTAAGTTCTATTGAATTTTCACTATCTAATTGAATATTTGTTTTGTGATATGAACCTGGTTTAAAAGTAGTAGGGTAAATAAAGTCTATCAATATAAATCCATTATTTGATAATGACTTATAAAAGTTATTTAATATTATCTTTAGATCTTCAACTTCTTCAATCATACAAACACTACCTGTTGGCATTATAATTGCTTCATAATAATTATCAGAAACATATTCTTTTAAATTCATGTTAATAATTTTTCCACTTAACTTTTGTTTATCAAGATTGTATTTATAAATATCTAGCATCTCTTTAGAAATATCAATACCATCAACTGAAAGTCCATACTTTAATAGTGGAATAGACATTCTACCATTTCCGACACCTGCTTCAAGAATTTTGCCTTCAAGTGGGAGCAGATATGATTTGTAAAATTCAATGTCACCATCAGAATTAGTACCTGGTGGTTTTGTAAAGTCATAAACAATAGAAGATAGGGAAGAGTAATTGTTTTTATTCATTTAAGTCCTTGTAATTATTAATTATTATAATCTAATGGTTAATTATTTATAAAACGAAATATTTTAGTTATAATTTAACTTATGAATGCCCACATAGCTCAGTAGGATAGAGCATGCGCCTTCTAAGCGTAGGGTCAGAAGTTCGAATCTTCTTGTGGGCGCCATTTAGAATAATAAGAGATGTTTTTTAAAACATCTTTTTTTATTTTTTAAAAAGTATTGTTTTTTTTTTTTTTTTGTTAAAGTCATGAAATAAATAGGAGAAATATGCAACCAACAATGTGTTATCAATGCGGTATAAATCCAGGTACAAGACAAAATGTAATTATGAGCACTCATAAACATGGAGGAATTATAAGAGAAACAAAATATTCAACGTCTTCAACTAATGTTCTAATATGTGAAATGTGCGAATTAAAAAATTCATTACCTAGAATAACTATGTTATTTATTATTGTTAATTTATTCTTAATATTATTTACATTTGGTATTTGAACATTAGTTACAGTATTAATGATTTACTTAAAATTTAAAAAGAAAAAACAAATATTGTTACAAAAAGAAAATTTAATAAGTTTTGGTTTGAAACCAACATTCTAATATAAAAAGATGCGTTTAAATGCATCTTTTTATATTAAATTATTCTTCAATGAAGTCAGCTTTACTTTGTAGAGCAGCTCGTCTTTCTTTTCTATTTGGGCCAGTTGGCTTAGGTGAACTATATCTTCCACCAAATGAACCGCGATCTCTTGATCCACCGCGTGATCCACCAAATGAACCGCGATCTCTTGATCCACCAAATGAACCACGATCTCTATCTCTTGGTGCTTCAGAAGAGGGGTATGCATTTGATTTGAATGATCCACTTGTATTTCTACTTTGTGAGTCATCACTGCGGGGTTGTCTATCACGTGATTCATAAGAACCACCGCGTGAACCTCCGTCTCTTGATCCACCATAAGATCCGCCACGAGAACCACGGTCTCTTGATCCGCCATAAGATCCACCGCGTGAACTGCGATCTCTTGATCCGCCATAAGAAGAAGATCCGCCACGAGAACCACGGTCTCTTGATCCACCATAAGATCCACCGCGTGAACCACGATCATCTCTGCTTCCTCTATCAGAAGAAGAACCTTTTTCTATTCCATATTCAGAAGGGTCTACTTCATAAATTTCAATTTTGTATTCATGTTCAATTTCTTTAATTTGTTTTAATGTGCCACGACCATCTACTATTGATATAGCTGAACCTTTTTCACCATTACGACCAGTTCTACCAATACGGTGAATAATATATTCATTATCACGAGGTATATCAAAGTTAATAACTAAATCAACACCTTTAATATCAATTCCACGAGCAGCAACGTCAGTTGCTATAAGTACTTGTACTTCACCTTTTCTAAAACGATTAATTGCACGTGTTCTTTCTGATTGTCTTTTATCACCATTAATAACTACACCTGTAATGTTGTTATCGCGTAGGGTATCTAAAATATTATCTGTATTTGATTTTGTATTACTAAATATAATTGCTGCTTGGGGTTTATGTTTTTCAAAAATACTTAACAGTAAATCTACTTTTTTATTTCTTGGTACATAAATAAATCTGTTATCAATATTGTCATTAACTTTAACTGCGTTATCAACAATTATTGTTTCATATTGTTTCATATAATTATATGCAAGACTCATAACTTTATCACTTGTTGTTGCACTAAATAATCCAATTTGTACTTCAGGACTTGCTCTGTGGAATATTTCATCAATTTCATTTTTGAATCCCATTTTTAGCATTTCATCAGCTTCATCTAAAATGATTGTTTTAATATTGTCGAAGTTAAATGATCTTCTAATAATGTGATCATTGATTCTTCCTGGTGTACCAACAATTATGTGTGTATCACGCAATGATAATAATTGTTTACGAATTTCTGCTCCTCCAATAAGAGAAGTTAATTTTACACCTTCGTAACGGCTTGTTAATTTTCTAATTACGTCAATTATTTGACTAGCTAACTCACGAGTAGGAGTTACAATTAGGGCTTGGGGTTTTCTATTTTTAATATCCAATTTTTCTAAAATTGGTAGCGCGAATGCTGCAGTTTTACCTGTTCCTGTTGAGGATTTACCAAATATGTTTTTACCTTCTAAAAACATTGGAATTGCTTGTTGTTGAATGTCTGTAGGAGTTGTGAAATCCATTATTTCTAATGATTTTAAGACTCTATCATTCTTTATAAGTTCTTTGAACGTCATCTTTATTTCCTTTTGTCTGTGTCACTAACATTAAGACAAAATTCCTAGAGCTCTGTCAAAATACTTATACTATTATTACCTAAAACAAATGTTTATGTTGAATTTGTTTTAAATAAGTTAAAATTAAGGTGTTGAGTTAGTTAAGTTAAATTACTTAACACTTTTAAAAATATTGATGTATTATTATAAGTATCAACAAATAAATAGGAGGACCAATGGTTAAATTAAGATTAAGAAGAGCCGGGAAAAAACGTGCAGCATTCTTTAGAATTGTTGCAACAGATTCACGTGTTCAAAGAGATGGTATTTACATCGACCTAATTGGGACATACAATCCAATTAATGGTGAAACAAAAATAAACGAAGAAATCGCGTTGAAATGACTTGCAGATGGTGCACAACCAACTGACACAGTTAGAGATATTCTTTCAAAACACGGAATTATGAAAAAATTCCACGACTCAAAATTAGATAAGCCAGCTAAAGCTAAAAAAGCGGTTGTTAAAAAACCTGCAGCTAAAAAACCAGCTACAGTTAAAAAACCTACAACAGCAAAACCAGCTACAGCTAAAAAACCTGCAGCTAAACCTGCAGCAGCAAAAGCTCCAGCTAAAAAATAATGATAAAAGATAACTTAGCTTTAGTAGGGAAAATAGCAGGTACTCACGGGATAAAGGGTGAATTAAAAGTTTATTGATTTACAGAAACAAAAGATATTGATATAAAAATAAATGATTTTGTATTTGTAAAAAATGAGTCAACATTTGACGTTTTTAAAATTAGGCAGCTAACTGATCTGTATATTAAAAAGCCGCTGATTCAGTTTGATGAATATGAAAATATTAATCATGTACAAAAATTAGTAGGAAAAGAAATATATATAAAAAAAGAATTGGTTACAGAATTAGATGATTATTCTTGCTTAGGATTTGATGCTATATTTGAAAATAAAAAAGGAAAAGTTATTGATTTTTTAGATAACTCGATTTATATGACATATAAGGTTGAATTTAAAGATAAGACAATTTGAATACCAGGTGTTGATGATTATTTAAAAGAAATAGATTTTGATAATCAAAAAATTACTTTTATTAATATTGAAGGATTAGCATAATGAAAATTTCTATACTTACTTTATTTCCTAACCTAATTAGTAATTATATTTCTGAATCAATTATTAAAAGAGCAATCTTAAAAAATAAAGTTGAATTAGAAGTTATTGATATTAGAGAACATACTACTTACGATCACAAACAAGTTGATGATTATCAATTTGGTGGTGGAGCTGGAATGCTATTAATGATAGAACCAGTTGTTAGAGCTTTAAACTCAATTAAAACAAAAGAATCTTTTACAATATTAACGAGTCCACAAGGTGTGACATTGAATAACTATATATCAAGAGAATTATCAATTAAACATAAACATATTATATTGATATGTGGTCATTACGAAGGCATAGACGCTAGAATAATGAATTATGTTGATATGGAACTATCAATCGGAGATTATGTGATTACTGGCGGTGAATTATCATCATTAGTTATAGCTGATTCAATTATTAGATTAATTGATGGAGTAATAGCTAAAGAATCACATGAAAACGATAGTTTTGAAAACAATTTATTAGACTATGATTCATACACTAAGCCAGTTGAATTCGATGGTCATAAAGTACCTGAAGTATTGATATCAGGACATCATAAAAATATTAATAATTTTAGAAGAGAATCACAACTTAAAAATACTTTTAACAAAAGAAATGATTTATTGAAAAAAGCAAAATTAAGTAGTGAAGATCAAATGATTATTGAAAAACTAAAAAGAGGAGAATAAATATTATGAACTATTCAAACGTTGTAAAAGAAATTAGTGAATCACAATTGAGAACAGACTTACCAAAGTTTAACTCAGGAGACACAATTCGTGTAACAGTAAAAATTAAAGAAGACAAAAAATTTCGTATTCAAGCTTTCGAAGGAGTTGTAATTAAAACTCAAGGAAGCGGAATTACTGAATCTGTCACAATCAGAAAAAACTCAAACGGTGTATTTGTTGAAAGAACATTACCAATTCACTCACCAATTATAGATACTGTTGAAGTTATTAAACGTGGTAAAGTTAGACGTGCAAGAATTTATTACATCAGAAACTTATCTGGTAAAGCAGCTCGTATTCAAGAAAGATTACCACAACGTGCTAATCCAAATGCAGAAGAAAAAGTAGCAAAAGCTAAATCAGAAGCTAAATCAATTACATCTCAAAAAGCTCTTGCAGCACACCAAAGACGTAAGAGAAAAGCAGTTGATAAAAAAATTGCTAACAGAATTAATCCAGACAAAATTGAAAATAAAAAAATTCAAGCAGCTAAATTAGAAGCAAAAGCAAAAATTGCTAAAAAGCCAGCTAAACCAGCTACAGCTAAAAAAACTGTTGCAAAACCAGCAGCTAAAAAACCAGCAGTGAAATCAACAACTGCAGCTAAACCAGCAGCGAAAAAACCAGCAGCTAAATCAGCACCAGCAGCTAGCACAGCAGCTAAAAAGCCAGCAGTGAAATCAACACCAGCAGCTAGCACAGCAGCGAAAAAGTCAGCAGTGAAAAAAGCTACAGGTGCAAAAAAAACACAAGGTAAATAATTTTAAAAAAATGGATAAAACCATTTTTTTTATTTTTTTATTCTTTACTAAATAATAAAATCAATTATGATAATGATTAGTAAGGGTTGTAATAATTATGTTAAATTTATTTAGTTTTTTAAAAAATTCAGAAGAAACATCTGGAAAAGAGTTAACACATTCTGCTGCATTGACTGTATTAATTATTGGAATTATTTGTATAGTTGCGGCTGCAGTTTTATTTTATTTTTTTATATTACATATAAAACGTTCTAGTTTTAAAGAAAAACAACATGCAGAACAATTTAGAAGAGCATTTTGATGGGATGAACCAATGAAGTTTTGGTCGTTTTATGTATATGCATTTATGTGTATTTCATTGATTTTAGGGTTTATTGTTTGTTTAATAATCTCAATTCCAGTATTAGTTTAATTTAATAATAAAATAATAAAATATTCCAAAAAAGTATAAGAAAACCAAAATAAAACTTGCGTTTTTTTTTTTTTTTGTCAAAATAATAAATAGAATTCTAAAAAAATTAGGGTTCAAAAAATTAAATAAGGAAAAAAATGACAGCGCATAAAGAAGACATGCTAAACACTAAAAAGAATGGTGTTAGCGGATGATCTAAGTTTCTAACAGTGTTGCAAGAATTAGGTAAGGCGCTACAGTTTCCAGTAGCTGTTTTGCCATTTGCTGCAATATTAAATAGATTCGGAGCTTTAGGTATTACATATACGACTGGTGCAGAAGGTGAAATCACTAATGCTATCGGATATTGAATATCTTATATTATTCAAAAGCCAGGTTCAGTGGCTTTTGACCAATTACCATTACTATTTGCAATTGGTATTTCATTTGGTCTTGCAAAAGATCATCGAGGCGAAGTAACCATGGTCGCAGCAATTATGTATTTTATTATAATTTTAATGACAAGTGAACATGGTATACCAGAAATGCTATATGGTAACGTATTAACAAAAACAGTATACAATGCAGATGGAACTGAAATTATAGGTCAGTATTCATCACTAATGTATGTATTTACAGAAACACAAGTACAAGGCGTAGCTGTAATTACTGGAGCAACTTACGTACTTAATGTAGGTGTTCTTGGTGGAGTAGTTTCTGGGGTTGTAGCAGCAATGCTATACAACAAATTTAAAGAAATTAAATTACCAGCAGCATTATCTTTCTTCGGAGGAAGAAGGTTTGTACCAATGATTGGGATTGTAGCAGCAATGGGATTGGTTGCTATATTTGCAATATTGTGACCATGAATACAATTAGTATTAATGTTAATGGGTCAAGCAGTAGCTGACCCAAATAATCCAGCAGTAGCTATTCCAGGAACAGGATTATATGCATTTTTAAACAGATTATTATTACCATTTGGATTGCACCAAATTTTAAATACATTCTTCTGATTTCAAATGCCAATTAAGGGTGAAATAATTGCCCCAATTACGGGTGAAATAATTCCCCCAATTGATGGTGGAACTTTTACATGAATTAATGGTGATATTAATGCTTTTGCAAAAGGATTGAATACATCAGGATTATTCCAATCAGGATATTTCCCAATAATGATGGGTGGAGTTCCAGCTATTGCAGCAGCAATGATCTTTGCTTCTAAAAAAGATAGAAGAACTGAAGTTATGGGATTCTTAGGTGGAGTGGCATTAGTTTCATTCGTATCAGGAATTACAGAACCAGTAGAATTCTCATTCGTATTCTTATCTCCTGTATTGTTATTAGTACATGCAGGTATGTCAGCGATATTTATGATGATAACTACAGCAATGCAAATTCAAATTGGATTTGGATTCTCTGCAGGATTTATTGATTATGCAGTATCATTTGCACAATCATGAGGATTATCAACATACAAAGGTGGAGCTATGGAAGTAGTATCTAACCCACTAATGATGTTGCCATTAATTGCAGCAGCAGGTGGAGCTTACTTCGTAGTATTCTCACTATTAATTAGAAAATTAAACATACAAACACCAGGTAGAGAAGAAGATGGAGGTTATGTATCAGCACCAGTTGATATAACTACAACTTCATCAAAAGATTCGGGATCTAAAGCAGATAAATACGAGACAGCTGCAGCAAAATTTATTGCAGCAATCGGAAGCGATAACCTAGAATCAATCGATAACTGTGCTACTCGTTTAAGATTAGTTTTAAAAGATAACAAAAATATTGACGTAGCAGCAATTAAAGCTACAGGTGTATCATTTGGTATTAAGCAATTGGGAGACCAGGCTTTACAAATTGTAATTGGACCTGATGTTGAACATTATGCTAACGCTATGAAACGAATTAAAAACGTTTAAAAGATAGATAAATAAAATAGACTTAGGTCTATTTTTTTATTGTGTGAAATTTGATATAAAATGCCATTTTTGGTAAAATTAGTATATATAAACAGGAGAAAACATATGAAAAAATTATTAAGCATTTTATCAACAATTACTTTAGTCGGAGCGTCAACAACAACAATAATTGCTTGTTCTCCACAAAATGATATTTTTCCAAGTGGGGAAAATTCATGATGGAATAATACTGAAACTGGATTTAATGATTCAAATGTAATAAATAAAATGATGAATAAAGTTTCAAGAAGCAATGAAGGAGATAAAATTTTAACTCAAGATCAAGGAGAAGGAGTTTCAAATTTTAAGAAAAGTTTAAAGGATAAAAATAATAATGGTCTTTTAAAATCTACTTTAGCAGGTAAAAATAAAAATATTTTAGATGACTCTTTGTTAATTAAAAATGCAAAAGACATTAGATTCAAACCATATGCAGATATTGGTATTGTTGAAGACTATGCTGAATATGCATTAAAATGACATAATAAATCTGGAGCTTGAAGAAGTGAAGTAATTAAAGAAGCTGAAAAATTAGGTATCGATAATGTTAATTTTAATAATTTGGCAAATATTGTAAATAATAAAGATTTAATAAATTTAGACAATGGTGGTGGAATTAATTTGGGTTTCATGCAAAATGCAAGTGATACAGGTGAATTAACACCAATGTGAGATGCAGCACCAAGTAAAACAACAAATAAATCTGAAGAATGATTTAAAGATAGATTTGATAAGTGATCAAAAGATTCAAATGGTAACATTTCAAAAAATATGACAATTTCATTTGGACCTTTTGCAAATTCATTTTGACATACTGCATATAATAATGGTTCAACAGCAGAACAATTGGCAGAACAATTAAAAATGATTGGAGAAAATTATAATTCTAAATCATTTGACTTTTATTTTGCAGCACCTTATTTAAGTGCAAAACAACCTCAATATAAAGAATCACAAAAATTATTAGCATCAGCTCTTAAAATTTTAATGGAAACAGATGCTGCTGAAAATAATGGTAAAACTACTTGAGATATTAGACTTTCATTAGTTGGATCAAACGTACAAGGATTGGGATTTTCACCATCAATGTTAGAAGGTAATGAAGCTGGTTTTGAAGAACATAATGCAGATGAATCATCACCGTTATATGTATTTACAAAATATTTAGGAACTAATTTTAAATTGAATTTAGTTGCTGGATATTTAAGTGAAGAAGATTCTGAATTGTATCCAAATAATTTAGAAAAACTTAAAAATAATGAAAATTGAGAATTAAAATTTATCAAAAATCAAATTCAAGTTTTACGAAATAATTGAATAAAATTATCAAATGTTTTAAATGGTACAGAATTTGAACAAAGTAAATTAAATTGAAATCAAAGTACTGGTATTGTTAATGAAGAACAACCTCCATTAACAGATGATGAAAAAGATTTTTCAAAGAGAATGATAGTTACTCCTTGAATGGGTGCTCGTGCAGAAAAAGCGATGTATAACTTCACACCAAAAGATATGGCTGAGTTGAGAGAGTTCTCAATTGAACAAAATATTGGTGAGCTATCAATGTTTTATATAACAAGAGATCATGGATCTGAATTCTTATCAAGTTTAACAGAAGATGAAAAAAATAATTTATCAACAACAAACTCAGCTAGATTAGCAGATAAAAATGCATTAGATCAAAACATCAGAAGTGGATCTGGATTTTATGATGAATATTCATATACAAAAGCTTTAAATGGAAAATTATCAAAATCAGATGTTGAAAATTTAAAACATTACGACACATTTGAAGAAGCCAAAATAAATGGAATAAAAGGTCTAATTGATTTGGAATCTATAAAAGTAGAATCTGAATTTGGAAAATTTGTTGGTAGTTTAGGTAATGATGCTGTTTGAGAAGGACCAGGTAATGGTGGGCCAGGTACAGGAGAAAATGGTGGTAACACAGACCCAGTACCTCCTACAGGTGAACAAGGACCAGCACCGGCATCTCCATCATTATACAAAGATAGATTATTAGCAAACCCAGTTCGAGGGAATTCACAAATAACTAAAAAAGTTGCAAAAAATTCTGGAGTATATTTTTCACCTTACTTAGATGCAGGTCTATGAGAGGGTAATGAAATTGCTGCAATTAAAGGTGCATCTAATTTAGATCATTTGACATTATCATTTGCGCAACAAATAAACAGTAAACAACCATCAAATCCTTCAGAAGATATGGAAATTTCATTTGCAGGTATTGATAAGGGAAATGAAGGTTATGATTACTGACTAGAAGCTCAATTAAAAGCAAAAGTATTAGATCCTTTAGTAAAACAAAATCCTGATAATTTAAAAAATATCAAAGTTGCATATGGTGGAGCTACAACAGGTGGATATGATCACAAAAATCCATGATCACTTGCTGCCGAATTATATGGAAATGATGCTACTAATAGATTAGAAAAATCATTAGTTGACTTTCAAAATGAAATTAGTGGTCTATATGGCAAATCAAACATTATGAAATCAATTGATTTTGATATTGAAGGTGAAGCACAAAACAACCATGAAGGTATTACAGTTCTTGCTAAAACATTAGCACAAATGAAAAAAGCAGATAAATCTTGAGATTTCTCAATAACACTTCCTGTACTACCACAAGGTCTAACAAATGTTGGTTATGGAGTATTGGATATATTTGTAAAAGAATATAAAAATGCAGGATTGGATATTAAAGATTTACCAATCACTAACCTAATGTTAATGGATTATGGTGACCCAATATATCTTGAAGCTATTAGTAAAAATGAAACAAATTTTGATTTAGCAAAAGCTGCGATTGAAAATACATTTAGAAATATTGAAAACTCAATTAAAGAAAACTTTAATATAGAAGGAGTTAAACCTTCAAATATTTGAAAATTAATTGGAGCAACTCCAATGATTGGTGTTAACGATACAGTTGCAGGTGTATTCACAGAAGAAGATGCAAAAGAACTTTATAACTATGCTCATACAGTTGGTTTAGGTTACATTGGTATGTGATCTATGAATGATGATCGAGGTAGACAAGGTGATAAAGCAATTAACAAATCTCTTGTAACTCATGGATTAGCTTACTTAGACGAATATGTTTTTGCTAGTGCATTTAATGGTAATTGAGATTATGTAAAAAAACATACACATGATAAATGATATTTATAATTTTTAAACTAAAATATTTCGATTGTGAATAAAAAATAATTAATAATCCACATTAAGAAACTAAAAAAACGAGCGGAAGCTTGTTTTTTTCTTTAAATACTTTTTGTATTCTATTGAAAACTATAATGATGCAATATATCTTAAAGGGAAACATAAGTAAAGGTAATTTAAAATATATATAATAAATATGAGGAAAAAATTATGTTAAAAAGTAGAAGACACTTAATTAAAATCTTGATTATCTTTACTTTAACTGTTATGTTTGCTGGCGGACTTGGTGCTGATTGAAACTCAGCACGTGGTATTGTCTGAACAATGTTCTATATTGTTTTACCAATATTCGTTTTAATTGGTTCAATTTTAGGTTTAATTTTCGAAAGGAATAAATTATTACAAAGATTAGTTTTTGTGGCTACATGAGTTTATGCTTTAATTGGAATTATCTTTGTAATTTTGGGAATTTGAGATTTAGTTGATAACATAATAGAAAATGGAGAGATGGGGGATACATTATTATCACTTATTCATACTGTTTTATTTGCATTAATATGATGAATTGCAGCTTGTTTCGGATTAACGGCATATAAATCAATGAAATAATCTAATTGTATTTTTTTTGATCAACGTCAAAACCCAATTTTAATGGGTTTTTTTATTTGTTTATGCCTCATTAAGTATTTATAATATATAGAAAGGTAAACGTGTTGATATGAATAATTACTATTTAGAAACAATTGAACTAATTAAGAAATTAATAAATGATTCAAAAATTGAAGAAGCTCTACAAATACTAGAAGATGAATTAAATGCTCCATACATTCCGCGTGATTACGAATTTGAGTTTAAACAACTGTTAACAAGCATTATCGATGTTAAAAGAACAAAAGAACAAAAAATATTAAATGATCCATGAAGTAAAGAAAAAGTAATAGACGTATTATCTAAAAATGGTGACCATGAATTACATATTGTTGCCATTGGAAAAATTAAAGATCTTAATGCAAGAAGCTTTACAGATTTTTTCGTTGGATATTTTTCTAACAAAGAAAATCTTTGAATGTCAAAAATGTATGCATTATTAACATTTGCAAATCAGGGAATTGATATGGATTTTAAAATTGTTGATAACTTAAAAGAAGTTGTTTTAAATCCTTCAAAAATAAATACAAAGGAATATGACAATTCTTTTGCAAAACTAAAATCAAATTTAGAAAAAAGTGCTGGTTCAAATGACATAATGCTGACTAATTTTTCAAACCAATTGTTGACAGAATATTATTTTATTAACTTCCCAAATAAAATAGATGATAATAATATTAACGATATTGTTTTATTTATATTAAACTCATGTAATAAGATGTTTAATATTAAAAACTTTAGTGAATTAAAAAACAAAGAGCTAGAGAAACAATTAGAAAAAGAATTTAAAAACGCAGGGATATTATAAGAAATGAAATTTGTAGATTTAGCCAATTTTGTAATTAAGTCAGGAAACGGAGGAAATGGTGCCGTTTCTTTTAGACGTGAATTATATGTGGCTAATGGTGGCCCTAATGGTGGAGACGGTGGAAAAGGTGGAGACGTAATCTTTGCCGTTGATGAAGGTAAATCGTCATTACTTGATTTAAAACTTCAAAAATTTTATACAGCTCAAAATGGTGATCATGGTGATATTAAAAATATGTATGGTAAAGGTGGAGAGGATATTTTACTTTATGTACCGTTAGGAACAACAATCTACAATCACAAGACTGGTGCTAAGATTGCTGACTTTACTTCAAAAGACCAGAGACAAGTAGTTGCTTTAGGTGGAAAAGGTGGTAGAGGAAATGCAAAATTTGCCAACTCAAGAAATAAGGCTCCGACTATTTATGAAAACGGTGATCCAGGAGTCGAAATAGAAATTAGAGCAGAGCTTAAAGTTCTTGCTGATGTTGGATTTGTTGGTTTACCAAATGCTGGTAAGTCAACTATGTTACGTGCTATTTCAAATTCAAAACCAGTTATTGCAGACTATCCATTTACTACTTTAAACCCTCAATTAGGAGTGTCACGTGACAACTTAGGTAGAACATTTGTTGTAGCAGATTTACCTGGTTTAATAGAGGGTGCTTCACTTGGAAAGGGATTAGGAATTGAATTTTTAAAACACATTGAAAGATGTAAAATCGTTTGTCATGTGATTGATATGACTGGAAATTATGGAACTGAAGATGTTATTAAGAATTATGAAATGATTAGAAATGAATTAAAATCATATCGTGTTGATTTAACAAATAGACCAGAAATTATTATCGCAAATAAAATTGATGAAGAAGAAGGTCAAATTAATGCTTTATATTTTAAAGAAAAATATAAAGACAAAGTTATTGTTGAAACTTCTGGATTAAAAAAACAAGGTATTGAAAAATTATTATTAACAATTGGAGATACTTTAGAAGAATACAAAGATAAAACTTTTGACACTGAAGAAACTAAAGAATTATTTAAGGTTTATACATTTGAAGATCCTGATGGAGATATTATCGTATCAAACTTAGGTAATGGTAAATGAAGTTTATCAGGTGAAACAATTTATCGTGTATATCAAAAAACACCGACAACTACATACGACAACTTATTGTTATTTAATGAAAAATTAAAGAAACTTGGTGTTTATGATACATTACGTGAACGAGGTGCAAAAAAAGGAGATTTAATTCAACTATTTGATGTTGAATTTGAATGGATGGACTAGTTATGGATTTAAAACAATATATTGATTACATTGGAACTTGACTACAAGAACAAGTTAAATTAGCAAATGCAAAAGGGGTAATAGTTGGATTATCAGGTGGAATTGATTCAGCACTTGTAGCAAGTATTGCTCAAAAAGCGTTTCCAAATAATCACCAAACAGTATGAATGGATTGTGAATCATCTAAGTTTGACTATGAATGTGCTCATGAATTAATTAACTTCAAAAAATTTCATAATGTTGATGTTGATCTAACAAGCACTTATAAAGATTTAATATCTGAATTAGATTCTAAAATTAAATTATCTGATCTTTCAAAAGCCAATGCAAAGGCTAGGTTAAGAATGACTACATTGTATGCAATTGGTCAAACTAAAAATTACTTAGTTTTAGGAACAGATAATGCTGATGAATGACACATTGGGTATTTTACAAAATTTGGAGATGGTGGTGTTGACTTACTTCCAATCGTTCACCTATTAAAGGGTGAAGTTAAAGATGCAGCTAGATTAATGGAAGTTTGTGACTCAATTATTAATCGTGCACCAAGTGCAGGTCTGTGAGATAATCAAACTGATGAAGAAGAAATTGGCGTTTCATATGATGAAATTGATGATTACTTAAGCGGTAAAAAAATAAGTGAAAAATCTAAACAAAGAATTGATTACTTACATAAGATATCAAACCATAAAAGAGTTGGAGCACCAGCTCCAAGCAAAAAATAGTAGGAGATTATAAAATGACAGAATTACAAGCATCAAAAATAAGCGAATTTTTAGAGAAAAAAATATCTGAAGAAGAAATGGATTTAGTATTTGAAGATTTAGTTTCAATGATTTCACTTTATCTAGCAACTACTCTTTTTGGATTAGATATTAATAGACTTTATATGGAAGGAATTGAAAACAATACTCCAATTGAAGATATTATTAAACAAGCTCAACATGAAATTTTATTATCAAAATCTGAAATATCAGAACACTTACAAATCATTTTTGAAGATGAGGAAAGATCTGAAATGTTTGCAACAGGTTGTGTTGAATCTGGAGTATATGATTTTGAATTACCAAATTCATTACAAAAATTTTTAGATGAACAACAAGTTTCAAAAGATGATTACATTGTTGAAATGATTATTTCTTTCCAATCTGAATTCTATGACTTTTTTACAACAGAAGTAAATGTAGAAGAATGAAAAGATGAAATTATAGAACAAATACTTTTAAACTGAGAATAAAAGAGGCGAAAGTCTCTTTTATTGTTTTAAAAAAAAGTAATTTTTTAAAACTTAATTAATAAAAATAACAAAAGAATTGATATAATTATATTGTGTATTTAGGGCAAATTTACACAAATAAACAGGTATATAAAATTAAGGGCATTCGATGAATTCAAAAAGCGTCATTTTTAAAATCTTAGATTTAGAAATTCCACTTTGAGTTTTTATCATCATATTTATTATTATTGGACTTTTTGCGTTAGCAATTTATCTTCTTTCTTTATTTAAAGTTAAAAAAGAGATCGTCTATAATAATAAAAAAATATCTATTCATGAATATGATCAGATAAGAGCTATTAACTTACAGAAAGAAGATTTTGAAATGGAAGTTTCAAAGGTGCTTTCAACTATTAATAAGAAATAACTTAATTTTATAAACTGTTTAATAAGGAGAGAAATGGCTTTATTTAATAGTTTATTAAAAAAACAAAATTCCAATAATCAAGCAGCATTAGATAATAGTGCTTTTTACTCATATCCAAGCAATGAAGTAAAAGAAGTTTCTCAATTTGAAGTTCAAAAATATTACCAACCACCAGTAGTAAGACAAAGAAAACAATTCCAAGTTCAAGATGGTTATAGTCAAAGACCAATGGACGAATTTATTGAAGAATTCAACGTTCCTGTGAATAATCCTTATCAACATATTAATCAAGAAGCGATTCCAATTCAAAGTACTTCTATGGGTTATGTAAACGGTAATCAATTCCAAGTTAATAATAATTATATGATTCAACAAGAACAATATCTATCACGTGATAACCAAATGCAAGTTGGGCAAATTGCTCCAACAAATGAAATTCCAGCAGCTATTGCTCATGAAATTAGAAGTGAAAAGCTAAAACAATTTATAATTTTTGTTTTAAGTTTTTCTGGGGCTATTACTTCAACATTATTCTTAATGTCATATTACAACGAAGAATTAATGGGTATCTCAAAAAACTCAGTTCTGCATCCGATATTATCAATACCAATATTATTAATTTCAACTATGTTTATTTTATTGACAATCTCTGATTCAACTTTGTTATCAAGATCAATGACAAAATATAGAAGTGATTTGGCAAATGGTATTGATTCGGTTCCTTATTTTTTAACAAAAAACTATAAAAACTTCACAAGAAGAGGTGTGTATGTAAATTGAATGTCATTTTCAGTTTATATTGTAGGAGTTATTTTATTATTAATATTTTATGGATTACAAGCTCAATATAACTCAGGACAAAAATCTTTCTACATATTTTTTTGAAGAGTTGCAGAATTAAAATCGTTAGTGTCAGAAATTGTTATGACTACAATAGTTTTAGTTGGAGCTTTAATTGTGCATATAACACACATAGTTTGAACAAAGTCTCGTAAGAATAATATAATTGGTTATTATGGACATGAAATTGTACATCCAGCTGAATTAGCACAAATTAAAAAAACAGCAAATATTAAATGTGCAATTATAACTTTTATTGTCTTGGCAATATTATTATTTGTATTATTTATTCCTTGATTAATTATAAGAAAAAAAGGTGGAAAACCAGTGATGCCAATTGGCAGAATTTAATAAGTTTTGAAAAAATGATTTTTAGTCATTTTTTTTATTTTTTTATGTCGTTGTAATTATTGAGGTGAAATAATGAAAAATATTGTAGATAGTAGTTGCATTATGAAGTTTGACAGTAAAATTTTTAACATGTCAGTTGTTGAACTTGAAATAATTGAATTGTTTGAAGAATGTGTTGCACAAAATCAGATTGATTCATTATGAAATAGATTATATAAATTATTTAATGATAATGAAAAAATCAGATTGATAATTGAATTATTTAAAAAGGGAGCAATATCAATGATTGAATGTGAAAGTTTAATTTTATTATTTGCAAGACATAATCAAAAAATATGAAACAACTTTGGTGAAAAATTTAAATATTCAACAGAATTTAGAGCTCCATTTGAAATGATAAATAACATATTAAATATAGATTACGATTCGTATAAATTATCAATTTCGGAACTTAAGTTTTTATCAAAAATAATGAGATTAGGTGATCAGGTAACATATATGGATTTTTATAGAAAAGAAATGTCATCTTTTAAAAATCTGCTAGTTGTTAAAACGTTTTTCATGAAACGTTCAATACTAGAAGACTATTCAAAAACTGATTATTATGAAAATATAAATGATTTAAAAATTAAAACAGTTAAAGATCTGATTTGTGAATTTCTACAAAGAAAAATAATTTCAAAAAATTAGCACTTTTAGTATTCAATTGCTAATTTTTGGTGTAATATCTAATTGTTAGCAATGAAATACATTGAGTGCTAACTTTAGGAGGATCGTATGGACTTTAATAGAACAGATGGTAATGACCCTAATATTTTAGAAAAATATACTAGGGACTTAACTCAATTAGCAAGGGATGGAAAACATGACCCGATAATTGGAAGAGAGGATGAAATAACACGTGTTATTAGAATCCTTTCAAGAAAAACAAAAAATAATCCAGTATTAATTGGAGAGGCTGGAGTTGGTAAGACAGCTATTGCAGAAGGACTAGCACAAAGAATAGTTAAACAGGATGTGCCTGGAACTCTAAAAGATAAAAGAATTTTAGAACTAGATATGGGTAGCGTTATGGCTGGTGCTAAATATCTAGGTGATTATGAAGAACGAGTAAAAGGTATTTTAAATGCTATTGAAAAATCAAATGGAGAAATAATCTTATTTATTGACGAACTTCATTTAATAGTTGGAGCCGGTAAAACTGGTGGCGGCGGTGGAATGGATGTCGCAAACTTATTAAAACCACAGATGGCTAGAGGTGAAATTAAAATTATAGGTTCCACAACTCTTTCTGAATACCGTGAATATATAGAAAAGGATTCAGCTTTAGAGCGTCGTTTCCAACGTGTATTGGTTCAAGAACCAACTGTAGAAGAAACAATATCTATCCTTAGAGGAATTAAAGAAAGATATGAGAACTTTCATAAAGTTAAAATTACAGATGCCGCTATAATTGCTGCAGCAACATTATCTGATAGATACATAACAGATAGATTTTTACCCGATAAGGCAATTGATTTAATTGATGAAGCGTCAGCTACAATAAAATCGGAACTATCGACTGTACCTGCTAATTTAGATAAAATTAATAGAAAAGTTATTCAATTAGAAATTGAAAAATCAGCACTTTCTCAAGAAAAAGATGATAAATCAATTGAACGTCTAAAAGAAAATGAAGTTGAACTTAAAAAATTAAAATCTCAACAAGCTAAATTAGAATCAGAATGAAATAGTCAAAAAGAAAGTCATAATGAAATAACAAAATTGCGTTCAACAATCGAGTCATTGAAAAATGAATTTGAATTGAAAAAGAGCGAGGGTGATTTCACTAGAGCTGGAGAAATTGAATATTCATTATTACCATTGGCTGAAAAAACATTAGCAAAGCAAGAGGAAAAAAGAGCTGAAAATAAATTAATTTCTGAAGAAGTTAATGAATCAGAGATTCAAGCAATAATTGCGCGTTGAACTGGTATACCAATGCAAAATCTTGTTGAAACTGAAAAGGCTAAAATCCTTAACTTAAAATCTAATATGAAAAAAACTGTTAAGGGTCAAGATCAAGCTTTAGAAGTAATTTCAGATGCACTTATTAGAAGTACATCAAGGATTAAGGATCCAAGCAAACCAATTGGTAGTTTCTTATTTTTAGGTCCAACTGGGGTTGGTAAAACTGAAGTTGCTAAAACATTAGCAAGATTATTATTTGCCGATGAAAGAAAAATGATAAGAATAGATATGTCTGAATATATGGAAAAACACTCAATATCTAAGCTTATTGGTTCTCCTCCAGGTTACGTAGGATATGAACAAGGCGGTCAGTTAACTGAGGCAGTTAGAAGAAACCCATATTCAATAGTTTTAATTGATGAAATTGAAAAAGCACATAAAGATGTACTAAATATATTTTTACAAGTTTTAGATGATGGAAGAATTACTGATTCATTAGGAAAAACAATAAACTTTAAAAATACAGTTATTATTATGACTTCAAACATTGGATCAGAGTACTTAATGAGTACAAATAATGAAACATTTAGTGAAAAAGCCTTAGATCAAATTTTATTACAATCACTAAAACCTGAGTTTATAAATAGAATTGACAATATTGTTACTTTTAATGCATTACCAAAAACAACAGTTAAAGAAATTATTAATAATAGATTATTAGAACTTGTTGAACGTGTAAATAAAGAGACTGATATAAATATTGTCTTTTCAGATAATGTGATTAACAGAATTCTTGAAGAAGCATATGATATTAATTATGGTGCAAGACCAATAAAGAGATATATTGAAAAACATATTGAGACATTTATTGCAAAAAACATTTTGATGAATAAATTGGATATAGATAAAAAATACACAGTAGATTGCAAAAATGGTGAATTTATTATTACAAATAGTAAAGGATTTAATTAGGTGAATTTATGTTAAAAGAAAGACAAAGTCAGATACTAAAAATAATAGTAAATGAGTATATAAGAACATCTTGTCCTGTTAGTTCAAAATTTATTTCAAATGCTTTTGATGGATCCGTTTCGTCGGCAACTATTAGAAATGATTCGGTTTTTTTAGAAAGTAATGGTTATTTGGAAAAAACTCATACTTCTTCAGGAAGAATACCATCAACAAAAGGGTATAGGTATTTTGTTGATAATTTAATGGATAAGTTTGGTGTTGAAGATATTAAAGCTCAAATTGAAATACTATTTAATAACCGTGAAAATTCCGTTAATGAAATAATTAAAGAGTCATCGAGAATCATTTCTGAGATGGCTAAACTAGCAACTGTCGTAACAACACAAGATGCAAGTCATAATGAGTTGGTAAGGTTTGAAATGATACCAATTTCGAATGAAATGGCTACAGTTATTTATGTTTTATCAAATGGTGAAGTTAAAAATAAAACATTTGATATTACTGGGTATTCAGCAAATGATATTAGAGCTTCAATTTCAATATTTAATGATAGATTAGTAAATACTAAACTATCAGAATTGGAGTCTAAAATTGATGCGATTAAACCTTTATTAGAAAAACAAATTAAATATTTTGATTTTGTTTTTAAAAATATAGTTAATGATTTATTATTAAATGTTAAGTCAAAATCAACAACAACAGGAATTAAATATTTATTAGATAATCCTGAATTTTCAAACCCAGCGAAAATTAAACAGGTACTAGAAATGATTGATCATATTACACCCTTTACATGGTTTGAACAACAATCTTCAGAGCAATCAATTTTTATTGGTCTAGAAGGTGGATTGGAAAATGATGATATGGCTGTTATAAGCGAAAATTTCAATAACAATGGAACTAGTGCCAACTTGACACTAGTAGGTCCCAAACGCCTTCAATATAGAGCTGTAAGCGAGATATTAGATTGACTAAAAGAAAGAATCAACGAGGAGTATAAATAATGGCAAAGAAAGATAAAGTAGAAAATATTGATTCTGTGGTTGAAGAAAAAGAACCAAAAGAAAAAGATCAAAAAACAAAAGATCAGAAAGAAATTAAAAAATCTGACAAAGAATTTATTAAGGAATTAGAAGAGAAGATTTTGATGATGAAAGCTGACGAACAAAATGCAGTTAGATTATTTAAATCAGAATTAGCAAGTGCTAAAAAATATGGAGCAGCTGGATTGGCTCGTGAGTTAATTCCGGTAATTGATATGTTGAAAGCAGTTGTAGCTGCTCCCACAAATTCACCAGAAGTGCAAAATTACTTGTTAGGTTTCAAGATGTTAATAGTTCAAATAGAACAAGCCTTAGAAGCTAATAACATTACATTAATAAACACAAAAGTTGGAGATGACTTTGATATGTATTTACACCAAGCAATTGAAACTGTGGATACTGACAAAGTAGCTTCAGGAAAGATTGTAGAGGTTGTAGCTAATGGCTATAAACTACACGATAGAGTTATAAAACATGCAAACGTTAGAGTTGCAAAATAAATAGGAGATTAAAGATATGGCAAAAGAAAGAATTTTAGGTATTGACCTTGGTACAACTAACTCAGTTGTAGCAATTATTGAAGGTGGTCAACCAATAGTATTAGAAAACCCAGAAGGTCAAAGAACTACACCTTCAGTTATGGCAATTAAAAATGGTGAAATCATTGTTGGTGGAGCTGCAAAAAGACAATCTGTTACAAACATTAACACATCAATGTCTGTAAAACGTTTCATGGGAACAAGTGAAAAGATTAAACTTGAAGGTAAGGAATATTCACCAGAACAAATTTCTGCAGAAATTCTAAGATACATGAAAAAATATGCAGAAGACAAAGTAGGTGGAACTATAACAAAAGCTGTTATTACTGTTCCAGCTTACTTTAATGATGCGCAAAGAAAAGCTACTAAGGATGCAGGAAAAATTGCAGGATTAGAAGTAGAAAGAATTATTAATGAACCGACTGCAGCAGCATTGGCTTACGGTATTGATAAAAAAGATGCTGAAATGAAAGTTTTAGTTTATGACTTAGGTGGTGGAACATTTGACGTTTCAGTACTTGAATTAGCCGATGGTACTTATGATGTGCTTTCAACTTCAGGAGATAATAAACTTGGTGGAGATGACTTCGATGACAAAGTAATTAAGTTTATTGTTGAAGGTATCAAAAAGGAATTTGGTATGGATTTATCAAATGACAAAATGGCTGGTCAAAGATTTAAAGATGAAGCTGAAAAGGCAAAAATTAACTTGTCTTCACAATTGGAAACTGAAATTAACTTGCCATTTATTGCAATGAATGCAAGTGGACCAATTAACTTCTCAACTAAATTGACAAGAACAAAATTTAATGAATTAACAAAAGACTTAGTAGAAAGAACAAAAAAACCTGTTCAAGATGCTTTAAAAGAATCAGGTCTAAAAGCTAGTGATATCGATCAAATTTTATTAGTTGGTGGATCAACACGTATACCAGCTGTTCAAGAATTGGTTAAATCATTATTAGGTAAAGAACCAAACAGAACAATAAATCCAGATGAAGTTGTAGCCATGGGAGCTGCAATTCAAGGTGGTGTTCTTGCAGGTGAAGTAACAGATGTTTTATTATTAGACGTTACACCTTTAACTTTAGGAATTGAAACAATGGGTGGAGTTATGACTAAACTTATTGAAAGAAATACAACAATACCAACACAAAAATCACAAGTATTTTCAACTGCTGTAGATAATCAACCAGCTGTAGATATTAATATTTTACAAGGTGAAAGACCAATGGCTCATGATAACAAATCATTAGGTCAATTCCAATTAACAGGAATCCAACCAGCTCCAAAAGGTACACCACAAATTGAAGTTACTTTTAAAATTGATGTTAATGGAATTGTTTCTGTAACAGCAAAAGATAAGGCAACCAACGAAGAAAAATCAATTACAATTTCTAACTCTGGAAGTTTAAGTGATGAAGAAATTGAAAAAATGGTTAAGGAAGCAGAATTAAATGCTGAAGCTGATATGAAAAAAGTAAAAAATATAGAAATTAGAAACAAAGCAGAAAGCTACTTATCTATTTTAAAAACTTCAGTATCTGATGAAAGTGGTCAAGCTACTCCAGAACAAAAAACTCAAGTAGAAGAAATGGCTAAAGAAATTGAAGAACTAATTGCCAAAGAGGATTACACTACTCTAGAATCAAAAATAAACCAACTAGAAGAAATGATGAAAACAGTTTCTGAAATGCAAAAAAACCAAGATCCAAATAACAACGAAGAAGGTTCTAACTAATAAAGGTATTCGTGAATAAAAAGCGAGATTATTATGAAGTATTAGGGGTTTCTAAGACTGCAACAGCTGATGAAATTAAAAAAGCATATAGATTACTTGCTAAAAAATATCATCCAGATGTAAGTAAAGAATCTAATGCTGAAGAAAAGTTCAAGGAAGTTGGAGAAGCATATGAAGTGCTTTCTGATTCTGATAAACGTTCAAGATACGATCAATTTGGTCATGCTGGGGTAGATCCAAGTGCTGGCGGATTTGGCGGTGGTGGATTTGGTGACTTTTTCAACCAAGGTGCTGGAAATGGTGGAGATTTTTTCTCAGACATTTTCGGGTCAATGTTTGGTGGGGGTCAAAGATCATCTAGAAAAAGTAATTCAGGTAAAGATATTTTAATTGAAGTAACTTTATCTTTAAAAGAACTTATAAATGGTGTTACAAAAACATTTGAATCTAAACTAGATGTTGAATGTGGTGATTGTCATGGGATTGGAGCGTCTTCAAAATCTGATATTAAAACATGTCATGCTTGTAATGGAGTAGGGCAAGTAACTGGATTTAAGCAAATGGGTCCAATGAGATTTCAAACACAACAACCATGTCAAACATGTAATGCTACAGGTAAAATAATTACTAATGCATGTAAAAAATGTAAAGGTATAGGACATGTTAAGTCAAAGACAAAAATTGATATTCCTATTCCAAAGGGAATGATGCCTGGTCAGCAAATTCAATTTTCAAATATTGGAAATGCTGGGATAAATGGTGGATCTAAGGGGCATATATTTGCAGACATAGATGTAAATATGCCAAAAGATGTAGAGATACTAAGAAATTATGATTTAAAAATGAGATATAATGTAAATTACTTAGATGTTATTTTCGGAGCAAAAAGAACTTTTAGCTTTGTTGGAGAAAACATTGAAGTAGAAATTCCAAAGGGAATTAAAAATGACCAGATCATTAAAGTCAAAAATAAAGGTTTATATAAATCAAGTCACTCGTCAATTAGAGCTGATTTAAATTTGATTGTAAATATTGTTGTTCCAAACAACATCTCAAATAGTGAAAAAGAACTTTTAAAAGAGATTAAAGAAAAATCAAGTTTTGAACCAAACAATAACGTCTTTTAATAGACGTTATTTTTATCTATAATATAGAAACTAAAGGATATAAATGAAAAAAGAAAAAGTAATAGTAGGTTTATCAGGTGGTGTTGATTCTTCAGTTACCTTATTGTTGTTGAAACAACAAGGGTATGATGTTGAAGCATTTTTCATGCGAAATTGAGACAGTACATTAAACAATGATGTATTGGGTAACAATGATGATTCTGAAATTTGTTCACAAGAAGTTGATTATGCTGATGCTAAAAAAGTCGCAGACCAATTAGGTGTTAAACTACACCGTGTTGATTTTATAAAAGAATATTGGGACTTTGTATTCAAACATTTTGTTGATGAGTATGCAAAAGGAAGAACTCCCAATCCAGACATTTTGTGTAATAAACATATAAAATTTGAACAGTTTTTAAATTACGCAGTTGAAAAACTTGGAGCAGATTATATTGCAACTGGGCACTATGCTGGTGTGAGATTTAACGAAAAAACTAAAGAGTATGAGTTATTAAAGGGAAAGGATCACACAAAAGATCAGTCTTATTTTCTTTCAGAGTTAAATCAAAAACAATTATCTAAAACACTTTTTCCTTTGTACGAACTGCCAAAAACAGAAATTAGAGAAATTGCAAGAAAATTTAATATTGCTACAAGTGATAAACCAGATTCAACAGGGATTTGTTTTATAGGTGAAAGAAATTTTACAAAGTTTTTGCAAAACTATATTCCAAATCAACCTGGCGATATTTTTGATATATCTACTAATAAAAAGATAGGAACACACATTGGTGTGATGTACTACACAATTGGTCAAAGAAAAGGATTAAATTTGGGTGGTCAATCGGAACCTTATTATGTTGCTGATAAAGATATTGAAAAGAAAATATTATATGTATCACCAACTAGTGATGAAAAGTACTTATATTCAAATGAATGTGAAAGTGAAAACTTTAATTGAATTGTTAATCCAAAAAACTATTTTTCTAATGATGTATTTAAATGTACAGCCAAATTTAGATATAGACAAATTGATGTTAATGTAACAGTGTATATTAAAGGAAAAGATATTAAAGTAGTTTTAGATGAAAAGACAAGAGCTTTGACTCCTGGGCAAGAAGTTGTGTTATACCATAATGAGATTTGTCTTGGTGGTGGAGTAATAAAATAGGAGACATTATGAGCAAATGATTATTTTCTGATTTTGATGGAACAATTGAAATCTATTCAAATCCTGAAATCACTAAAAAGAATGCAGAATTTTTAAAAAAATGAGTTAAGGACGGAAATAAGTTGGTGTTAGCTTCAGGCAGATCACACAGATCTTTAAGGAATAAAGCAACTGAACTTGGATTAAAACCAGATTATTTTGTAACAAACAATGGTTCATGTACATTTAAATATGATGGAACTGAACTTGAACGAATATTTATTTCAAAAGAAGACAGAGATGAAATTATTAATTCAATGTTGAAATATGAAAAAAACTCAAATATTGTTTATGTTGTTAACGAAGGTAAATTTGGTTTTACATTAAATGATGATTCAGATCAACATGAGTCAATTGTTGGGACATTTTTTGAAAACGGCATTGATCGCGAAAAAGCATTGTTTGAAGTTAAAAATAGAGAAGACTTATACGGTGTATATTACATACTATCAAAATCTCATGGAGGCCATCCAATTTTAAATGAATATGATAATAATAAAAATCTTAAAGTTATTTATACTTCTAAAAGATTAATTGAGATTATGCCAAGCCATGTTTCTAAAGCTAGGGGAGTTGAAATCATATCAAAAATTGAAAATATAGATATTGCAAATATTTATTCTGCAGGGGACTCTCAAAATGATATTGAAATGCTAAGACATACAAATAATTCTTTTGCTATGAGAGATGGCCATGAGGATACAAAGCTAGCAGCTAAAAATGTAATAGATAATTTACATGACATTAAAAATTATATATAATATAAATAATATTTAAGGAATCGAAATAATGAATCTACCAGTGATGATTATTTTTGGTGTGATAATACTGGCTGTTCTGGCGTTCATTATTATCACGTCATTCACATCAAAAAAATCTCAAAGAATTGAACAAGAGAAAAGAAAAAAAGTAGTTCGTAATGAAATAAAACGTTGACTTGATGATCAGTATGGAGTTAGAAACGTACAGATAATTTATGAAACTGTTTATGCGAGAAAAGGTCCTGAGTACAAATATAGAGATGTATTTGACGTTATTGTTACTGTTATGGAACCTAAGACAAATAAATTTGTTGAAAGAATGGCGGTTGAAGTTGAAGGGATTACTACTCGTACAAATAAAAAGAAATATGATACTAAATGAATTATTAATTCAAGAATTTCTTTAGATGAGACTGAAAAAAGAATTGCAATAGCAGAGAAAAAAGTTAAGCTATCAAAGCAAGAAAAAAAAGCTATCAAAAAACAAGAAAAAGAAGATTACAAAACATCTCGTTCTGTTGAAAAAACAGAAATGAAATCTAAAAAAATTGAAAATAAAGAATTAAGAAATAGCAACGAAATCAAATTAGATGTTAAAGAGCGTGGTGAAAAATTTACTCCAAGAAAATAATGCTAAGCATTATTTTTTTTATATAATTGATGTATGCTAAAAAAACAATCAGTTTCTAAAGAAGACTTCAAAACTTATTTAACTAAATGTCAAAAATTGGCATGATTCTTTTCGTCTAAAGAAAATTTTCTTGAAGGAGTTAAATTAAAACAAAATAAATTGTTTGATTTTGATGCTTCAATTTCGACTGAAGAGGAGTCATATGGGACTTCTACAAGTTTTGATATATTGGAAGAGTTTGATTTTTTATTTAAAAAACAATCAGATTTAACTGAAGAAGAAATTATAAAAAGAGATGCTTTAAATTCACAGTTTTCAAACGATGATGGTTTTAATGTTGAAATCTTCAGGGGTAAGCAAATTGAAGATGGTATGCAAGCAGGTGAATTAGCTCAAGAACTTTTTGAGTTAAAACTATTTCGTGAAAATAAACTAAATAGTGAAAATAAAATATCAATAAATTTTGAATCTGAAAAGATGAGCGAGTCATTAACTCAAAAAGTTGAAGAAGCACTTAAGGATCCTAATGTTAAATATTTATATGAAGCAGGATTTTATGCCTTAGATAAAGTCTTAAAAACTAGATGTGACGTACTAATTAATAAAGGCAACAATCATGTTGAAATTGCTGAGGTTAAGGCAACATCAAGTGTAAAAAAAGAACATATTTTTGACCTCTTTTATCAAAAAAAGGTTTTGGAATTATGTGGTTATAAGGTTGATAAAGTTTATTTAGTTAGATTAAATAAGGATTATTTTCCAGGTTTTAAAGATAATGTTTCAGATTACGATCCTAAAAACCAAAGTGAAGTTTTTTATGAAGACTTTGAATATTTGATTGAAGATATAAAAAACCAAAAAGATATTGAAATAGTAGCAGATGCAGAAATTGAAGTTGATAAAATGTTCATATTAGATGATCGTGGAGCCAACGTTGTAAAAGGAGAAAAAGTTTCTTTAGAATATTCGCTTAATTGTTTAGATCAATCAATTGATTTTGAAAATGTGATTGATGAAATTTTAGATATGCTAAAAGATAAACACAGATTTTCCAAAAAAGAGTGTTTCAAATTAAACTTTAAAACAAGTAAAAATACTTGAGTTGAAGAAACAAAAAGTTGCCCACACGTGTTTGAATATATTGATGCAAAGCATAGTGTATTTGAATTAAAGTCAAATACTAAAGTTAATAATATGCAATTTATTTATGACACTGGAATTACTGACATTAAGGATATTGATAATGAAATAATTGATAGACATAAAGATGGCTTATTTAAAGCACCAAAAATAAAAGAACAACTTCGAGTTTTAATGCCGTATTTAAAGGGCAATGAGTATAAAGTCATAAATCCAAATTCGTTTTATCAAGTTGAAGATGAAATAAAAAAGTACAAAAAATATCCTATTTACATGTATGATTTTGAAACGTCTACTTGGGCTATACCTAAATTTGTAGGTTCGAATACTTATCAACAAATTCCATTTCAATATTCAGTTGATATTTTAGTTAATGATGATTTTGATGTAAAAGATAAGCATTCTTTTAAGCATTTTGATTTCCTTTCAAAAATCAAAACAGATCCAAGAATTGAATTTGTAAGAAGGTTTATTGTTGACTGTTTTGCTGAAGGACCCGGAGTTTACGTTGCTTATAATATGTCATTTGAAAAAGGCGTTATTGCTAAGTTAATTCACAGATTTCCAGAATATAAATTACCTTTACAATTTATTTATGATAATACAATTGATTTAATGAATTTTTTTCAAAGAAAAAAACCAAGTGAAGATGATACTCCATGTCTTATTTACCATCCAGACTTTCATGGATCTTACTCAATTAAAAAAACTCAACCTGCATTGTATCCAGAACTAAGTTACAATGATTTAATAGTTAATAAAGGTGATAAGACATCAGAGTTATTTAGAAGATTTATTGATGGTGAAACAACTGAAGAAGTTTATAAAAAAACTTTGTTTAATGAGATGTTAATTTATTGTAATAGGGATACAGAAGCAATGACAGCATTATTACAATCAATAATTAAGTTAATTGAAAAGGAGAAACCTGTATGAAAATAATATTTTGTGGAACTCCAAAAATTTCAGCCAACATTTTAAAGGCAATACATGAAAATAAACAGTTTGAAGTTGTAGGAGTAATAAGTCAGCCTGACAAAGTATCAAACAGAGGTATGAAAACTCAATTCAGTGAGGTTAAAAAATATTCATTGGATAACGGTTTAAAATTATTTCAACCAGATAAAATGTCAGAAATTATAGAAGAAGTTAAATTATTAAATGCAGATTTTTTAGTTACATGTGCATTTGGAAAAATCATATCTGAACAATTTTTAAAGCTCTTTAAAAACTGCTTAAATTTTCATGCTTCATTATTACCAAAATATCGTGGTGGATCTCCAGTTCAATTTGCAATAATGAATGGGGACACAAGAACTGGAGTTTGCTTAATGCAAATGGTTAAAAAAATGGATGCAGGCGGTGTTTATTGTAAACGAGAAATAGAAATCGGAGATAGTGACGATAATGAAATTGTTTTTGATAAGTTAACAAACGCTGCTATTGAGATAGTAAGCAATGACCTCCTAAAAGTAATGAAGGGTGAATATGAAATAGTACCTCAGGATGAATCAAAGGTTACTTTTGCATTCAATCTTAAAAATAATGAAGAACAAATTGATTGAACAAAATCAGCTGAACAAATTTATAACTTTATTCGAGCATTAAAACCAAAACCACTTGCTTTTACATACTTAGATGGAACTAGAATAAACGTATTAGATGCTGAGCTTCCAATTATTGTTCCAATGATTTATTTGCCTCCAGGTACAATATTTTCAATTGAAAAAAATGGTATGTTGGTTATGTGTGGAGGTGGAATGATTAATTTAAAAGTAATTCAAAAAGAAGGTAAAAAACCAATGGAAACCAAAACATTAAAAGGAAATAGTGAATATATTCGTAAACAATTTAAGATATAATAAAAATAATAAAAGGGAGACAACAATATGTCAGTTAATGATTTAAGACCTGGTACTACATTTATCTATGATGGTAACTTATTCGTAGTTGTTGAACAATCTTTCTCAAAATCTGGGAGACAACAAGGTAAGGTTTCAGCCAAAGTAAAAAATATGAGAACAGGAGCTAGAGTAGAGATTACATTTACAGGTGGCGAAAAAGTTCAAAAAGCAATGATTGATAGAAGTGATATGCAATTTCTATATAATGATGGTGAAAATGTTGTACTAATGAACACAGATACATATGATCAAGTAGAAATTCCAGCTTCAAAATTATCTTGAGAATTGAAATTTTTAATTGATGGAGCAATGGTAAAAATGACTTCATTTGATGGAGAAGTTCTGGGTATTTCTGTTCCTGATAAAATTGAATTAGTCGTTTCAGAAACTGAACCGGCTGTTAAAGGTGACACAACAAGTGGGGCACAAAAGAAAGCTGTTTTAGAAACAGGACTACAATTACATGTACCTTTATTTATTAAAGAGGGTGAAAAAATAATTGTAAGTACAGCCGATGGAAAATATTCTGGTCGTGCAAACTAAGAGGTAATTAAATGTATTTAAATGTAAAACAATCAGAAAAAGGTTCAATTAATATTGCTGAAGGTGTAGTTGCGGGAATTTTAAAGGAACAAATAAATAGATTTATTTTAAAATCAGTTAAAGATTTTGATATCAGAGTATTTATTTCATCTGATAGAAGTATCTATATAACAATTAACATGTTTCTTTCTAAAACAGAAGATGCAATAACTTTATCAGAGTCTGCAATTATAGCTTCAGTTAACAAATCAGTTAAAACTTTAACAAATTTAACACCTAAAAACGTAGCATTTGCTTATATTAAAAAATAAATACTAAAATTTAGTAAAGTAAATAAACAACATAGTTTATTTACTTTTTTTGTTTTAAAAATAAATTATAATTAATATATTATGATAAGTTCAATTAAACAGTATAAAAGTGGCAAAGAAATTGTCAGCATTGACAGACTTGTTCCCAATGAATTATACAAACAACAAAAATACTGTAAGGAATCCTTGGATTTAATTTTTGACTATAACTTAAGTAGTGATTATGATTTCAAATTACTTATATCTTCTTATTCAAAAATTGAACTTTTGGAAGACAGTAATGTTTATAAGCGTGAGTTAATTAAATTGTGAGAACACCAATTTAATACAAAGTTCAGTAATTTTTGAAATGTATATTACGGAATAACAAAAGCTAGAATTAAAAAAGCAGAAGCTTTTAATCAATCTCCAATTGATAATTGAGATCAAAGATTAGGCATTGAAAAAAAACTTACTGATCCAATGGACTTTAGAATTTCTTTACTTGAGCGTAGTGGTTTAGCTGCAAATACAAATGTGGAAAGAAAAGAAATAAATACTTCTAATACAGATATTGTTGAAAATAGTACATTAAATGCAATGCGTTCTCCATTTTTAACAAAAAGTGCAGATGAATATCATAAAAAAAATGTTGATGAAAATGGAAATATTAACATGACTGAGAGAAGTACTGAAATTAGTCAAGCTCCAGATCCACATTTGCTTGAATTTCTTTATGGAAATGATGAAGATTCAAAACAAAGAAAAGAGACAATAATAAATAAGAAAAAAATTGAAGAATTTGAAACATTAGTTAACAAGGAGACTAAAGGTAAAAAAAGAAAAAAAGGTAATAAAGATTTAGCAGAAAATACAGAAGATACAATTGATAGATTAGCGACTGTTAATTTGGATGACTTTTATACTTATGCTCATCCAACAACGTATACACATGAATTTTATACAGAAGCTTTTAAAAAAAGTTTGAAAGGACCTGACGATAATGAAACCCTAGACACGTTATTTTTTGAAAAGAATAATTCATTTGGTATTAACGAAAGACAAAATATCGTTGTAATTCATGAAGGTGACTCATCTAAATATCAATTAGCCCATGATGTTTCAAGAAAACAGTCAATTGTTGGAACACCTAAAGTTGATTCAAAAGATAAAATACCTATGATTAAGCCTACAATCTCAAAGCCTAAGTTAAATGAAATTGAAGCAAAAAAAGAAGCTTTAAAAGAGTTAAAACAAGAGGTTGAATACAAAAAACAATTACAAAAATTGAATGAAAAAAATAACAAAATAATTCAAAAGCGTAAAGAACAGATTGCTAAAGAAGAAAGAAAAGAAGAAAAACGTAGAAATGCTTTAAATAATAAATCTATAAAAGAATATGAAAAAATAAGTTCAATTGAAAATGAAATCAAGTTAAATAAATTAATTGGAAAAAAATCAGGATTTGCAAGTAAGAATAAGTCTAGATTAAGAAATTTTAATAATGAGGATAAAACTATTGAAGAACAAAAAATGATTGTAGAAATTGACGCTCAATTAATTGAGGCACAAAACACAATTACAATAATGGATATATCATTAAATAAAAATAATAATGATTAAATAGAATATAATCATTTTAAATATTAAGGAGAAGTTATGAAATTTAATGAAAGAAAAGAATTATTAACAGGACAAGGAGTTTGGACTGTTACTATTGATGGAAAAGAATGAAAAGAATTTGTGGAACGCGGAAAAAACAAGGTTAGAAATTCTGTTGTTGTTCCCGGATTTAGAAAAGGTAAGGCACCAGCTGCTGAAATTGAAAAAAATGTTACAAGTGATAGATATTTAAGAGAGGCCATGGGGGCTTCAATTGCTTCTCTATTTGAGTTTGCTAGAGAAAATAAAGTTAATGTTGAGCCATGAAGTTCGCCTGTACCAAAGCCAATAAAAATTTCAGATAATGAATTTGTTCTTGAATTTATTTTTGATTTAAAACCAGCAATTAAAATTGGTAAATATACAGGTTTAAAATCAAGCAAATTGGTTAAAGAAGAAGCAAAGGCAACTAAAGCTGAAATTGATGCTTCAATTGAAGGTGAAAGAACAAGAATGGCTCTGGAAAAAACTAAACCAGCAACTGCTTCAATTGCAAAAGGTGATGAAGTTATATTTGACTTTGAAGGATTTGTAGATGGTGTTCAATTTGCCGGTGGTAAAGCTGAAAACTATAAATTAGTTATTGGATCAGGTCAGTTTATACCAGAATTTGAAGATGGAATGATTGGTAAAAAAATTGGAAAAACATCTGTCAATGTAAAATTCCCTAAAGATTACGATGCAAAACTTGCAGGTAAGGCAGCTACTTTTGAGTTGGTTATTAAAGAAATTAAAGAAAAGATTTTGCCTAAAAAAGACGATGAATTAGCATTAGATCTTAACATTAAAGGTGTAACAAACATGGCTGAATTAGAAGCTTATGTTTCTTCAAAAATAGTGGATCAAAAAGAAACACAAAATAAAAATATTTTTGTAAACGAAGTAATTGAATTAATCAAAAAAAATTCAACAATTGAGTTACCAAAATCATCAATTGAATCAACAATTGATGACCTTTACAGAGAATTTGAAGGTAATGTTTTACGTCAACAAATTACAATGAAAGATTACATGAAACAAACAGGATTATCTAGAGAAGCAATTAGATCAGAATTAACACCTGATGCTGTAGCTAGATTATCAAGTTTCTTAATAACTGATGAAATTAGAAATAAAGAAAAATTTGAAATTTCTGAAATGGAAATAGATATTGAACTTAAAAAATTTGCAGCAAATTTTGGAATGGAAGTTGACTACGCATTAGATAAGTTTATAACTAAAGACCAAATTAGAGAACAAATAATGAAAGAAAAAATTGTTGACTTTTTATATAAAAATAATGGATAAGATCCATTATTTTTATTTTTAAAGACGTTAATGAAAGTAGATTAAATAATTTATTTTCATTAGCACTTAAATAACACAAGTGCTAAATAATATGATAAAATTAAAAAGTAATTTAGGAGGTACATATGAACAAATTACCAGTATTGATAACTAGAGGAACATTCTTGTTTCCAAAGGTCAAACATTCAATAGAAATAGGTAGAGAAAAATCTTTAGCTGTTTTAAGTGAATCTACAAACAAACATAACAACAAAATTATTATTATTTCACAACATAATCCTTTAGAAGATGAACCCAAACTTGATGGAGTCTATAAAGTTGGTGTTGTTGCAAACTTTTCAGTGAAAAAAGTATGAAAAGATAACACTCAATCTATCTTAGTTGAAGCTCAAGATAGAATTAAAATTAAAAATATGGACTATGATGAATCAGGTATTTTGTATGCTGAATATGAAGTTGTACCAACAACAGGTCCTGATAAAAAAGTGGCTATGAATATTTTTAATGTAATTAAAAATGCAGGAATCGGTGTTGCAGATTTTCCTGAAAACTTTGACTCATTATTGGAAGACGAAATTATTGCTTCTGATCCAAATGTATTGGTGGACTCAATTGCCCAGGTAATTGCATTCATTGGTGTTTCAAAAAGACAAGAGTTATTAGAAGAATTTGATCCAGTTAAAAGAATGGAAATAATCACAAATATACTAAGCGAGAAAAAAAGCGCTTCTGATATTGACTCAAGTATAACTAAAAAAATAAAAAATAATGTTGATGAACAACAAAGAGAATATTACCTAAGAGAAAAGTTAAAAGTCATTAAAGAAGAACTTGGAGAAATTGATGGAGAAGGAAATGAGCTTGATGCTTATAAAAAAAGGTTAGAAACTGAGCCATTCCCAGAACACATTAAAAAGAGATTATTAAAAGAAATATCAAAATTAGAGGGTATGCATGCTTCGTCACAAGAAGCAGGAGTACTTAGAAATTATATTGATTGAATGATGGATATTCCTTGATATGAAAGATCAGATGATAACTTTGATTTAGAAAATGCACAAAAAGTTTTAGATGGTGATCATTTTGGTCTTGAAAAAGTTAAAGAAAGAATTATCGAGTATCTTGCAGTTAGAAAAAATACAAACAGTACAAAAGGGCAAATTATTACCTTAGTTGGTCCACCTGGTGTTGGAAAAACGTCTTTAGCAAAATCAATTGCCAAAGCAATGAATAGAGAATATGTAAAAGTATCATTGGGTGGTGTTCGTGATGACGCTGAAATTAGAGGACACAGAAAAACTTATGTAGCAGCTATGCCAGGTAGAATTATTCGTGGTATGAAAAAAGCTAAAGTCTTAAATCCTTTATTCTTATTGGATGAAATTGACAAAATGGGTTCAGATCAAAAAGGTGACCCAACAGCAGCTATGTTAGAGGTATTGGATCCAGAACAAAACTCACAATTTTCAGATCATTTCATTGAAGAAGAATATGACCTTTCAAATGTGGCATTTATTGCAACAGCAAATTACCCAGGAGATATTCCAGAAGCTTTATACGACAGGATGGAAATAATTCAGTTATCAAGTTATACAGAAATTGAAAAAATTCAAATTGCAAAAAATCACTTAGTTCCAAAAATATTAAAAGAATTTAATATAGATAAAAAAGAATTAGTATTTAAAACAGAAGCCATTGAGGAAATAATTAAATACTACACAAGAGAAGCTGGAGTAAGACAATTAGAAAGAATTATTGGTAATATTGCAAGAAAATTCATTGTAAAAAAATTGAAAAATGAATTAACTCAATTAACAGTAACTCCAGAAGTTGTGAATGAATTATTAAAAAAACGTGTCTTTGAACACAGCAAGCAATCTGAAAAATCAGAAGCTGGTGTTGTTACAGGTTTAGCTTATACACAATTTGGAGGAGATATTCTTCCAATTGAGGTTACTCACTTCCCAGGTAAGGGTGGATTAGTCTTAACTGGTAAATTAGGTGATGTTATGAAGGAATCTGCAACTATTGCTTATAACTTTGTAAAGGCAAACTACAAGAGATTTGAAATTCCTGAAGAAGTATTTCAACAAAATGATATACATATTCATGTTCCTGAAGGGGCTGTTCCAAAAGACGGACCTAGTGCAGGTATTGCAATAACAACAGCAATTATATCTTCTTTAACTAACCAAAAAGTATCAAGAGAAATAGGTATGACAGGTGAAGTAACACTTAGAGGACTTGTTCTTCCAATTGGTGGTCTAAAAGAAAAATCAATTGCAGCACAAAGATCGGGATTAAAAACTATAATCATACCTTCACAAAATGAAAAAGATTTAGATGAGATTCCTGATGTTGTTAAAGAAAAACTAAGCATTAAATTTGCAAAAAAATATGAAGAAGTATATGAAATTGTTTTTGGTAAAAAAATATCAGAATACATTACAGAACTTCCAACATTTAAAAAAGCAGAAGAGAAAAAGGGTGAAACAAGAAATTAGTCAGTATACTGACTTTTTTTTGTATTAAATTAACTTACTTTAATTATTAAAAAAACTATAAAATAATATTTATAAAACAAACAGGATATTTATGAGTGTATATATTGAAAAAATAGAAATAGCATTAATGAAAATAATGAAAAATAATAAATTAAATGGATCAATTATTATTGAAAAAACAAGAGATTCTTCTAATGGAGATTTTTCAACAAATTTTGCAATGGTAAATTCAAAAATTAACAATAGTAATCCTAGGATGTTAGCAACTTTAATTGTTGATGAGTTGAAAAAGGAAAAAATTTTTAGCAAAGTAGAAATTGCTGGACCTGGTTTTATTAATATGTTTTTAAATTCAAGTTTAAATGAGGAAATTATTTCAGAAGTTTATTCAATGGGAAATAAATATGGTTCATTTAAAAAACGTAATTTTAAGTATAACTTGGAATTAGTTTCTGCAAATCCTACAGGCTATTTACATGTTGGTCACGCTCGTAATGGAGCAATAGGTGATTCAGTTGCAAGAATACTAAAATTCGCTGGATACGACGTTGAAACTGAATATTATACAAATGATGCTGGAAATCAAATTAACATTTCTGCGTGTACATTATTTTTTCACTACAAACAATTACTAAAATCACCAGTAAATAAACCTGAAGAGATGTATGGTGGAGATATGTATATTGAAGTTGCTCAATCACTTGTCGAAAAATTTGGTGATAAGTATATTAAATTTAATATTGGAACTGATAACAAAATTAACGATGAAAAAATTCATGAATTATTTAAAACAGAATCAATTACATTATTTATGGCCGCTATTAAACAACAATTAATTAATTTTGGAGTTGGAATTGATTTGTATACAAGCGAAGCAGATATGTACAAAAATAATGAAATTGAAAAGACTTTAGATATATATAAGAAAAAAGGGAAAACATTTGAACAAGATGGAGCTCTTTGATTAAAAACAACTGAATTTGGTGATGACAAAGATAGGGTTCTAAAAAAATCAAATGGAGATTACACTTATATTACTCCTGATTTAGCTTGTCATAATGTTAGATTTAAAAGATCAAAATCTGACAAATATGTAAACTACTGAGGTGGTGATCATCATGGATATATTTTGCGTATTAGATCAGGACTTGCATTACTTGGACATGATTTTAATGCATTGGATATTGATATGATTCAAATGGTTAGACTAATGAAAAACGGTGAAGAGTTTAAAATGTCTAAACGCAAGGGTACTGCAATTTGATTAATTGACTTAATTGAAATGGTTGGTAAAGACTCTGTACGTTATATGTTGTTAAGTAAAACTCCATCGTCACACATGGATTTTGACTTAGATATAGCTGTTCAAAAAAACTCAACTAACCCAGTCTATTATGCACAGTACGCTACGGCAAGAAGTTACAAAATTTTAGAGAAAGCTAAAGAGGAGGGTTGAAAATTCAATCCATCAAGTGCAGAACTATTGATTGAGCAAAAAGAAAAGGAATTATTAATACTGATTGATTCGTTTCAAAAAGAGGTTGCATATGCAGCTGATTCAAGATTGCCAAATGTTATTTGTGAGTATATTCAAACATTATCAAGAAAATTTCATTCATATTATACAGAAACAAAAATTTTTGATATTGAAGACAAAGAACTAATGAATCAAAGACTTAACCTTGTTTCAACTATTTATCAGGTGTTATCAAATTCATTTAATTTAATAGGTATTAGTGTTATTAACAATATGTAAAAAAACCAAAGTTACTAACTATTGGTTTTTGTAAGCAAATTAATAAATAACTAGTAACAAATGATAGTTATTTTGGTATATAATTTTAATTGTATTTATGCGTTGTAAACATTCACCCTTTGAGAATTTTGCTTTGTATAGATCGAGATTATCAATCACGCAAAAGGGGTAAACATGGTTTCAAAAAATCAAAAAGAATCACTAGTTAAAAAATTTGGTAGTAACCAAAAAGATACTGGAAAGACAGAAGTGCAAATTGCAATTCTTACTGGACATATCGCTAACTTAGCTGAACATTTAAAAGAAAACAAAAAAGACATTACATCAAGAAGAAGCTTACTAAAAAAAGTAGCGCAAAGAAGAAGATTATTAAACTACTTATTAAAATGTGATGTAAAACGTTATAAAGAAATTATTAAAAAATTAGAAATTAGAAAATAATTTTACAAATAAATATTTACATATATAAATATTTGTATATATTTATTTATATGCGGGTGTAGTTTAATGGTAGAACTTCAGCCTTCCAAGCTGACTGTGAGGGTTCGATTCCCTTCACCCGCTCCAAAAGAAAACAAAAGCAACCTTTAGGTTGTTTTTTTTATATAATTTTAAAAAGGTATACCTATGAATTTGAAAAGAAGAAAAGTTAAAGAAATTAATACAACAGAATTAAGAGATAGACAATTAATAACCGATTTTGGATGGATGGTACTTGCAATATTTATCGGAGTTATTTTACCAGGTGGAATAATGTGAGTTTTATTTGGATACGATTTTGATTTTTCAATTGAGGTTCTTATAGCTGGAAGTGGCACATTGTTTAAACTTATATCTTCATTTATAGTTTTTCTATTTGCAGCTGTATCTGCTTGAACTTTTTATTATTTTAAAATTTGTAAAGCAGATATATTTTTGTTCTCATTTGCTTTTTTTTCTATTTACATTTCATTTTTCTTTACAGGAAAATTTCTAAGTGGGACCGGTGGAAAAGAAATAATATTTAGATTTTTGATTTCATTAGCATCTGGAGCAGTTGGAACATTAATAGGAACTATGCTTTCATGATATATTGTAAACCTTGAATACAAAGCTGAGGACCATTTAGAGTCTATAGAAAAGAAAAGAGAAGTTGATCCAAATTCTCTTACAAAAAAAGAAATAAAGCTTATAAAACAAAAGGAGATGCTTGACTATAAGTATCAACTTAAACAAGAACAAAACCAAAAAATATTAGATATATTAAATAGTAAAGTTCAAAACAAATTGAAAGAAGAAGAAATTTTAAAAGAAAAACTAAATAAAGAAGAAGAGGCAAAAAGGTTAAAAGAAAAGTCTAAGAAAAAATAAATATTTTAAGATATTTATTTTTTTATTTATATGTAGTTCTGTTTAAAAAACGATTATATTTATCAATACAAATATCTTTAAACAATGTTGTACCAGTAATGTCAAACATATAATTAGCTCAAAGTGATCATAAAATATCTTGATATTTTATTTCTAAATTTAATATTTCAAAATTATCAAATAGCTTTTTTTCTTTGCAAACTTTAATGAAATAATTAACTAATGTACTATCATCGTTTAATGTTTCAGTTATAAAACTTGCAATATCAAAATAACGGTTATTGTATTTAGTAAAGTCATAGTCAATTAATTTAACATCGTTAACACCATTAAACAATATATTTCCAGGAACTAGATCATTGTGAGATAAGACATAATCTTGTTTATCTAAAATAGAAAAGGATGTAATGTCCATATTTATTTTATGAATTGGATTTTTAATATTTTTTAAAAATCATTCTAAGTAGTTTATATGGCTAAATTTTTTTAAACCTTCAATCTTTATTTTTCTTAATTCAACGATACCCTCAGCCACTAATTCAACAATTAACTTATTGATTTTTGTATCAGTCAAGTCAATGTGTGACTTGATAAAAGGAAAAGTTGATATTAATGTATTACCATCAAAAATTACATTAATTGGTTTTACTAGGATATCTGTATTAATTTTTTTAAGTTCATTTAAAAATAAGTATTCGTTAGTTTTATCTAAATAAACTGAAGTGATATCTTGTGATGTTTTATGTACGATGTCTTTTTTATATATAACCTTATTTGTAAAACCACTCATCTTTTAATCCTCACTCAAATTATAAAGTATAATCAATTCATGAAATCTAAAACAATTTGAATAGCAACAACTAACGAAGGTAAGATAAAAAATTTTAAAGACTTAATGAATGACTATAATGTTAAATCAGTTAAGGATTTTGATGATTCATTGGATATTTTAGAAACAGGAAGCACATTAAAAGAAAATGCTTTAATTAAAGCAAGAACATTTGCTAAACTGACAAACGAAATAGCAATTTCAGATGATTCTGGGCTTTTTATTGAAACACTAGATAACTTTCCTGGTGTTTACTCAGCAAGGTGGGCTGGTGAGGGTTTTTCTGATTTCGAGCTATGTATTAAAATTTTAGATAAGATCAAAGAAAATAAACTAGAAAAAATAGCTAATAAAGCTACAATGAGAACTTGTGTAGCTTATTGCGATCCAATTAAAGGAATTGAAAAAACTTTTGTTGGAACTATTGAAGGATTAATTTCTAAAGAACCAAGAGGTGAAATAGGATTTGGATATGATCAAATTTTTGAGCCAATTGGTGGAGGTGGTAAAACTTTTGCAGAGTTGGGATTTGATTTCAAAAATAAGAATAGTCACAGAAAAAATGCTGTTAAAAAATTATTATCATTTTTAGAGGAACAAGAAAATGAGTAGAAAAATAAACGTTATTTTATTCGAGCCAGAAATCCATAATAATGTTGGCTCAATTATGAGAACATGTGCATTAACTGATGCTAAACTGCATTTGATTGAACCATTTGGTTTTATATTTGATAAAAGAAATTTTGCCAGAAGTTCTGCAAATAACTTTGAGGGTTGTGAATATGTTAGATATGATAATTGAGAAGACTTTATATCTAAAAATAAAGACCCAAAAATATTTTGCCTAACTCGATATGGCAAGAAACCAATTTCAGATTTTAATTTTGATTTAATTCAGGACGAAGTATTTTTAATGTTTGGACGCGAATCAACAGGTATAGATAAAAATATACTAAAATCTAACAAGGAAAATTGTTTCAGATTGCCAATGGTAGACACTGGAAGAAGTTTAAATATATCAAACACAGTAACTGTTGCGGTATATGAAGTATTAAGACAATGAGATTATCTAAGCCTTTCTAAAGTTGAAGTAGAAAAGGGTGAAGATTACTTAGATAAAATATAGGAGGCCAAATGATATTTGCAGATTACGGATTTAAAGATTTTATTAATGATTCTTTAACAGAATTAAAATTTGAAAATCCAACTTTAATTCAACAAAAAGTTATACCAATATTAAATAAAAATGAATCAGTAATTGCGCAATCTCAAACAGGTACTGGTAAGACTCATTCTTTTCTTTTACCTATTTTTAATAACATAGATTTAGACAATCTAGATAAAATTCAATGTGTTATTGTTACTCCAACTCGTGAACTTGCACGTCAAATTTTTGCCAATATAAAACAAATTTGTAAATTTAATCCTGCAATAAAAGCTCAATTATTAATTGGTGGTGAGGATCTATCAAGTCAAATCAATAATTTAAAAATTCAACCAACAATTGTTGTGGGTACTCCAACTAGATTAAGGAGATTATATGATGATAGACATTTGAAAATTACTACTGCAAAATCAGTTGTAATTGATGAATGTGATATGATTTTTGATTTAGGATTTATTGAAGACGTAGACTTTTTAATTTCAAAGATAAATAATAATGCAAAAGTATCGTTATTTTCAGCAACAATGAAAGAAGATTTAAAACCTTTTTTACAAAAATACTTTAGTGAAGCTAAACTTATTAACATTGTAAAAGAAAATCCGATGAATACAAATATTAAAAATATTTTAATTTGAACAAGAAATAAGGAAAATAAATTAATATTTAAAATTCTTTTGAACCAAATCAACCCATATGTTTGTTTAATTTTTGTAAATACAAAACAATATGTACCAACCGTTATTAGTTGATTAAAAGAGTATGGCATTGAAAACATAGGTGAATTACATGCTGGTTTAGATCCAAGACAACGAACTAATATGCAAAAAAGAATTCAAAATATGGAATTTAAATACATTGTTGCAACTGATATTGCAGCACGTGGGATTGATATTGACGGAGTTAGTCATGTTATTTCAGTTGACTTACCAAACGAATTAGAGTATTACATTCACAGAAGTGGTAGAACAGGTAGAAATAAATATCAAGGTGAAAGTTATGTACTATTTAACTCACAAAACCAAAGCTTAGTAGATAAATTAAAATCTATGAACATTGAGTTCAGTAATATGAAAGTGTCTGATGGTCAAATAGTTGATATTAAAATTAGAGAAAAAAAACAGTTTACTAAAAAAACAAATACTAAATTTGAAATTGAAGAGGCTAAAATTATTAACAAATTTAAAGGTGGAAGAGTGAAACCTGGATATAAAGCAAAAAGAAAAGCTGAAATTGAAAAACTAAAAAAAGACACAAGAAGAAAACACATTAAAGAAAGTATTGCAAAAATTAAAAAGGAAAGATATATCAAACGTCGTAAAGATTTATTTGATAACGAAGGATAGGCGAACGTATGGAACTGAGAGAAAAGGGTTTAGATCTTATAGTGTATTTAAATACTGGTGAAGAAATATCTAAAATTATTAACAAAATTGTTAGAGAGTACAAAATAATTGATGCTAAAGTAACTGGTTATGGTTGATTGAGTTTTTTGGAATACGGAGTTCTTATTGAAAATGATCCTATATTTTCACAAAAAAATCACTTAATAGAATTAGTAACAGTTGGTTCATTAATTGGTTTAGTTGAGGAGCATGAAATGAAATTGATGGTTTCAGCTGCAACTAAAAAGGGACAACATATTGGTGAATTTATTAATGGAACTGTTGTGAACGAGTTCTCATTGACAATTTCAATTATTAAAAATGATATTTAAAATGGTTATGACCATTTTTTTATTTTTTTTAATGCTAATGGTTAATAATAAACACTATTTATTAAGTATAATTATTTATAAATAGAGATTAAGGGATAGTATGATTGGTATAATTTCAACAACGTATTTTGAGTTAAATGAAAAGGTATTTGATGGCTTTAAATTGGAAAAAAAATATTGATGAAAAAACGTTGTTATTCAGCAAGCTTCATATAAAGGTATTAAATACCTTTTAATTACCACTGGTGTTGGTAAGGCAAATGCTGCAATGGCGTTAACTTATATTACTGAAAAGTTTCCAAAGCTAATGTTATTATTAAACGTTGATATTGCTCTATCAACAAACGAAAATTTTAAAACTGGTGACGTAGTTTTTGGGTCAAACTTTATATATCGTGACTCTGATTTAACAGTATTTGAAGATGTGAAATATGGTCAAATGTTGGATGAACCAGAAAATTATACGTTTACACATGACTTCATAACTAAAATTAAGAATTTTAAATTGGGAATGAATGAAGGTGTAATTGGTACGGCAGATACACTTATTTACAATTCAGATCAGTTCAAAGATATGATATCTAAATTTGGTTTTAGTATTGATGTCATAGACACAGAAGCTGGAGTTCTGGCACAAATTGCACGAAAATCTTCAATTGATTTTATGGCATTAAAGGTTATTTATTCAAACGCAATGTTATCTTGGGAAAATGATCCTTTGCATAATATTAGAATTATTGAAGCAACAAATAAGATGAAATATGTAATTATTAAGTTAATTAATTTACTTGTTTTAGATGTAGATATTGATTTTAACGACTTAAATGAAATGGAATTAGAAGTGGTTAATGATTTATTTTACTTCTATGACGTTGCTTGAATTAAAAAGTTTCATAAAAATGCACATTATTTTATTTCAGGTATGGGTCCTTCCTTATTTATAACTGACGCAAAAAGATTGAATCCAATTGCTGTAGATTTTGTACTAATGGACTGATCACGTGAAAACAATGTCATTGCAGAATCAAAATCAGAGATGTATTCAACATCAAAATTTTGAGAAAATAAAAAAAGATATTTAGATTCAATGGAGATTTCTCCATCAAATATTTTATTGAATAAGTCAACAAGATCAAATCCACATAAAAAAAGATTATCAATTGAAGATTACTGTAAGTATATTGCAAAGCAAATTGCAATTAAATGTGAGAATAAGGATTATTATTCATTCAATGGAGTTATTATTTCTGACAAGAGTTTAGTTGTTTCTTTATTAACACAACCAAGTTTTTATTTAACTAATATTAAAAATCATGAGTTATTACAAGATTTTAAAATAGCTAAGGCTTTATTAAAAAATGAATTTATTAAATACCTTAATTTCTATTTAGAAAAAGTAAAATCTCCATTTAAAAAAATTGTTATTTTTATAAAAGTAGTACTAGATAATGGACTTACTTTAGACATTGATATAGAAACACAAAATCAAATTAATACAACAATTAAAATAAACAGTCTACAAAAAGTTGATAAGTCATTTGTCCTTGTAGATATATTAAGAGACGACTATGACCAACAAAAAGTAGGATCAATTAAAATAAACATTGATATTAATAAAGCTTAAGGTAATTTATGAGACAAGAAGAAAAAGATGAATTAATGAAAACGTTGGTAATTGATGCTTTTGTTGACTTAATGCTAATTGGAGAACCTGAAGTTACTGAACAAACAATAGACAACTTTTTGAAAGATAGATATTTTTTAGATAGATATTTGAAACTTAAAAAATCATTTGAAGAAGAAATCTCTAAGAAAAGTAAGCTAGTGGAAATGCCAAAAGTTAAGTTATCTGAAAACGTATATACTACTAAATCTGTAAGTAAAAATGATATTAATAATATTCTTAAGAATGCTAGGCTAAAAAATGATAATATGAAACAAAACTCATGAACTGATCCACAGGATATTATTGAGGCAAATATTATAAAAGAAGCTGAGAAGTCTGGTAAAAGTGCCTATGATTCCGATGTATTAAGAGAGTTAATATTAACTAGACAGAAAAATAAAAATAAAGACTCAAACATAAATTTAGCTATGGCTAACACTGCACGTGAAAATGCAGAAAAATTTAAAGGATAATTTTATGGATTTAAAAGATAAAAACAAAAATTTAATAGTTGAAGAGGCGAATAAAGAATCATTAACAGAAGAAATTTTTGTTTTATCAGATGAGCCAGAAACTTATGAACACAATGATGTAATTGATAAGACTGAAATAAAGCATTTAAATAAACGTTTACGTCGAGCTAATTCAAATAAAGACATGGGTATCAATGATGATTCAATTACTATTGATAGCGAAGGATTAGAAATATATCAATCTCAAATTTTATCTAAACGTGAAAAAACATTATTAATGAGGCACTATTTAAGATACCAATTATTTTTTGATGTATTAAAAGTTGCATTATGTGCACTTCTAGTAACAATTACATTTGATTACTTTATTTCAATTACAGGTAAAACAGGATTATATCCAGCAGGGGTGGGAGCTTTTGCACGTTTCTTATCAATTTTAACTTCTGATAGTATAAAACTACAATCATCACTTTACTTTGTTTACTATTTTGCAATTAATATTCCATTAATTATATTTGGATTTATTAAGCTAGGTAAGAAATTTACAATACTAACAGTTGTATACATTGGTCTTCAAATTGGATTTGACCAGATTATACAAAATCTACCTTATATAAATCCAACAGATTTTCATGTTATTGTTAACTATCAATTATTAAATAATAATGGTGCTTCTTGAAATAATGCCCATTGGTTATTTATATTTGGTTTAATTGCTGGATTATTTTTGGGATTTTCATATTCAATAGTTTATAAGTTAGGATCATCTACAGGTGGTCTGGATTTTGTATCAGTATATTTAAGTACTAAGTTTCACAAACCTGTTGGAGCTTTAAATAAAAACATCAACTTATGTATTTTATTTGTGGTAATTATATTGAATACCGCAGTAATGCCAATAGCAAATATAGGTGCTGACATTAAAATTGACATGATAATGAATGGAAGTACCAATTCCTGAGAGTATGCTGCAAATAATGAACTACTAGAAAATTTAATTAGAGCTTACGTTAATGGGGATCCAAACATAATTGAGAACGGTAACTCTGTACAATTAAATGATTTATTATCTTCATTTTTAAATGGTGAAACTAACATTGTAGGAAACAAAGAAACTTTGGTTCAAAGGGTATTAGAAAAATTCAAAGATAGTGAAGGAATTTTTGATTCTACAATAAAAGAGCAAGTCTATGAACAAATTGTAATTGGAGCTTGTTTAAACGGCTTTGATGGGAAAGGTCTTTCATCTGGAGCTTTATTTGGAATTAAAGTTAGATTTATTTTAGGTCCATCACTGTTTGCTTCACTAGTATTGATTTTATCTTCTGGTTTTGCAACAAACCTTTCATTCCCAAAATTCAAAATTTCAACATTTGTTATTAATACAAATAAATCAAAAGAAATTAATACTAAATTATTGGAATTAGGTTATTCAAATGATGTCTTACACTGAAATGGAATTAACCATGTTAATGGTAACTATATTCACACTGACATGTTAATGATCACAATGCCAGTAATGGAGTGAACACCAATTGAAAAAGAACTGTTTTTAATTGATCCTGATATCAGAATTAATATTATTTCAACAACAGCAGTTAAAGGTATGTTTAGCTACGAAGTAAATAAAAACCAAGATAGGGATATTATTATTAGAAACTTACATGACAACACAAGTGAAATTGAAAAGATTAAACAAATTGCCACAGTAAAATATAGAAAACAATTAAAACAAAAATTAGCAAAAGCAAAGCGTAAATAATGACAAAAGGATATATTCATATATCTTTTTTTATTTGTTTGTAAGATAATTACTATATGAAAACACGCTCAGGTTATTTTTTAATAAATAAACCTACAGGTATAACATCAAATGATTTGGTACAAAAAGTTAAGAAAAAATTCAATTTAGATAAAGTTGGGCATTCTGGAACTTTAGATCCACTTGCAAGTGGATTAATGGTTGTATTAGTAAATCAAGCGACAAAAGTATCTGAATTTTTCCTTTCTGCTAAAAAGGAATATGAATTCACAATTAAACTTTTTGAAACAACCGAAACATTGGATTCAGAAGGACCAATAATAGAAAAGCAAAAACCCTTTAAGATTTTTAAATCAGATTTAAATAAGGTAATTAAAAAATACAATGGTTATATGTATCAGCAATTTCCACCTTTATATAGTGCAATTAAAGTAGATGGCAAACGTTTATATGAATATGCTCGTGATGGTGGAAGAGAAGCACCAAATATCAATTCTAGAGAAGTTTCCATTTATAGTTTGATGTTAAAATCTTTTAATACAGAAACAAACGAAATTACATTAGTTGCAAGTTGCTCTAAAGGAACTTATATTAGATCTTTAGCACTAGATATTGCAAAGGAATTGAAAACAATAGGATATGTAACATATTTACACCGTACTAAATCTGGAGCTTTTGGTATCGAAGAGGCCACTGATTTAGATAAACTTAAATTGGAAAATATATTTACAATTTATCAGGGACTTATTTTGAGTGAATATCCAATTTATGAACACAAAAATTTAAAAGAAATTTATCATGGTAAATCAATCAAAATAAATGCAAAAGAAGAAACTATATTTCTAAGTAATACAAATAATGAAATTCAAGCTATTTATGTTCGTGTTGCTAAAGGTATATACAAGTGCAAGCGTGGATTATGAGAGACAGACAAAGATAATATGACAATTGCACAAAAGGTGGAATTACATGGTGAATAATTTGCACAAAATTATATTTAATAAAGATGAGAAATTTAACTTTAAAATCAACTCAAATGTAATGTGTATTGGTTTTTTTGATGGGTTACATTCAATTCATAAAAGCATTCTATTAAAAACAAAAGAAATTGCAGATGAATTTAACTATAGTTCATCAGTATTTACTTTTGAAGAAAAAATAGGCAAAAATACATTTAAGTTGTTTTCTAATGAAACTAAATATGAAAAAATCAACTCAGAATTTAATATTGATTTTATATTTGAAATGCAAGTAAATGATTACACCAAGTCAACATCTTATAACGACTTTTTAGACTATATTGTTAACATTTTAAAAGTTAAGAAAGTGATTGTTGGATCAGACATCAAATTTGGATACAAAGCACAAGGAAATTTAGAATCATTAATTAAGAAGTTGGGAAAGGAGAATGTTATAGTTTTTGAAAGAGAAATGCATACTTCTTCAACTAAAGCTCGGGAGTATATTAACTCAAACAATTTTGAAGCGTTTAACAATTTAATGGGTTACTATTTTGAAGCTCAGTTTGTAAGTAATTCAGATGGAACTTTCAAATTAGCAAATGATTTAAATTTTAAAAATGGAATATATTCAGTAGAAATTAATAATAAGATAGGAAGAATGACAATTGTTGATAACATGACTAGAGATATTCTTGAGTCAATGTCTGTAAAAATTATTAAATTAATTGAGGAATTTTAGTATGGGAATGAAAAAAATAATAGATAACTTATATTTAGGAGATAGAAATTCAGCTCCTATAGATACTGAATTAAGAATATCATGTGCAGAAGAGTTATATAAAGGACCTAGTGGAACTCTTTTTAATCAAACCGACTCTGTTACTTATATTAATTTTGAAGACTATCCGTATAGTTTAGACAAGGACTTGATATTAAAGTCGTTGCAAGAAATTGAAAATAATATCGCAAATAAGAAGATCTATGTTCACTGTATGTGGGGAATAAATCGCAGTGCATCTCTTGTATTTATGTTTATGGTTAGAAATGGTTATTTAAAAGGTGACACTTATTTAAGTGCTCAAAATGAATTTCACAAGATTTATCCAAATCATTCACCAAATCCAGGATGGAAAAGTTTCTTGAAAAATAATTTTCCATATGATTTTTAAGAAATTACTTTTATAAGAAAAGGTTATTTAAAATAAAAAAAGTACTCAAAATAATGAGTACTTTTTTTACTAAAATTTTTTAGCTTCAGCCTTGATTTGTGAATCAAATTCTTTCAATAAGTCTTCAGTTGATTGACTAGACCTTGGGTCCATTTTCATCCCTTGTACTTGAATAATATTTGTATTTTTAATTCCTAAAAATGCAAATAGATCTTTAACAGTAGTTGCAACATTTGCAAAATTATATTTTTCAGTAGTTCCACCCATAGTATTAATAATCATAGCATTTTTTATATTTTTAACTAATCCAGTTTCGCGTGTTTCTTTTACATATTTATATGTAAACGTTTTATTAGCAACACAAACTAAATCAAATCATTGTTTTACAATAGTAGGTAATCCAAAATTAATCATAGGAACGTTAATAATAATTTTATCAACACTTAGTAATTCATTAATAAATTCATCAGATTGGTCAAAGAAGTTTGCCATATTTGATGAATTCAAGTTAGTTAATTTAATTTCATTTAAATCTCTTTTAATAATTTCATCATTTGGATTTATCAATTTATATTCTTCAATAAATTTAGTTACAAGCGCAAATGATTTTGAGTTATTTGTAGGAATGGGGCTACCATTCAAAAATAATATTTTTGACATATTTTTTTCTCCTTAAAATATGAATATATTATACCTTTATTGTATGTCTTGTAATATAATTGTTTGTAATGTGCGGGGTGAAAATGAAGGTTATTTTAATTGCAGGAGGTTCGGGTTCTGGAAAAAGTACAATTTCAAATTCAATTGCAAATTCAATTGATTCTGAAAATGTTGCTTTTATCTCAATGGATTCTTATTATCTTCCTTTGTCACACTTAACTCTTGAAGAAAGAAAGATATTCAATTTTGATCATCCAAAAGCTGTGGATATTATAAAGTTGATTTCTGATATTAAAGATCTTGAAAATGGTAAATCAATTGATGTACCAGTTTATAATTTTGAAAATCACGATAGAGATAAGATGACAATTAAAATAAAACCAACTAAAGTTTTAATTGTTGACGGTATTCTTGCACTTCACTTTAAAGAATTACGTGATCTTGCCGATATCAAATTATACATTCAGACAGAAGGTGACATACGTTTTATTAGACGTTTATCAAGAGATATTTCTGAACGCGGTAGACAAATGGATGATGTTATTACTCAATATTTGTTAACAGTAAAACCAATGCATCAAACTTTTGTTAAGCCATCAATTCAGCATGCGGATATAATAATCCCATTTTACGAGTTTAATTCTACTGGAGCTGATTTAATTGCTTCAAAAATTAAGCAAATTATTAAAAAATAAGTTGTAAAATATTATTATATTTACAACAAAGGAAATTATGAGTTTAGAATTTATTAAAAGACAACTAGAATCATCTGTAGACTTTTCTGAATTAAGAAAATTGGTTAGGGGTTCGAGAGTTATGATCACTCTTATTATAACTTTATCAATTATATTCTGTGGTTTGATTTCAATTTTACCATTCGTAGTAATCGTTCAAGAAATGAAAGATATTTGACATGTGATACTTCCAATTACATGTGTTGCAACATTATTAGTTGCTGGAATGTTAATTATATTATCTTTCAACTTAGTTAGAACTACAGCAAAAATTAGAAAATATATTAACTCACTTGATTTAGAAAATATTTATAAAAAATCATTTAATAAAATACTTAAATATGAAGGTTTAACATTTAAAAGTTTAAATATTGTTCATTCAAAACTAATATTTAATAATACAAAAAAATGAGATGCTTTTAGCTTTTATGAAGACCAAGATTTGTTTTCATTACCATTTGATAAAAATACAGCTACTTTTGACTATAAAGGTCATGAATTAGTGTTTCAATCACAGTCAGTGATTTTAAAACGTGTGCCAATGAGAGTTATTGCAGCAAATAGAAAAAAAGGTTTGGAAACAAAATCTAAAAAGGTAATTAATATTTATAATTTAATTTGAAAAAACCAACCACTAGTTAAAAAATATAAAGGTGTTAGTGTTATTACTGGATCTGCAAGAGAAGAATTTTTTCAAACAAATAATGAAGAATTTAATACTAAGTTTTTTGTTGATGATGAATGTGAAAATGAAGCTGGAGCAGTTGAAATGTTTGATAATGAATTTGTTGATTCATTATTAGATAGTTCAAGAAAAAGAAACCACATTACATTCCATGGTCTTGTTGTTAAAGAAGAAGGTGTAGTTGTTTGTAGAACTGCAGAGACATCAAATTATCAAGGTGAAATTTCAATTGTCAAAAATGCATTTGCAACTTCTGAAGAAAGAGTTATTGATTTTGTTACAAAAAACATTAATGCTGATATTTTAAACTTTGCAAGATCAGTTAGATACTTAGTTGGGCTTGATTAATTAACTTATTATTAATGAAAATAATAGCAATTCAAATGAAAAAAATTCAAAAATAGACATTTAAAAATAAAAAAATTAAATGTCTATTTTTTTTGTGTTATATATATTGGTATAAAAGGAAACAAGAAATGGCAGCAGAAGCAAAAAAGAAATCGACATATTCAGATGATTCGATTCAAGTTCTAGAAGGATTAGATGCCGTTAGAAAAAGACCAGGTATGTACATCGGTTCAACCGATGGGCGAGGACTTCATCACTTAGTTTGAGAAATTGTAGATAACTCAATTGATGAGGCACTAGCTGGATACTGTACAGAAATTAGAGTTATTATTGAGAAAAATAACTCTATAACTGTAATTGATAATGGACGTGGAGTTCCAGTTGGATATAATAAGCAAATGAAAAAGTCAACTCCAGAAGTTATTTTTTCAGTTTTACATGCTGGTGGTAAATTTGGTGGAGATGGCTATAAAACATCTGGTGGACTTCACGGAGTTGGATCATCAGTTGTTAACGCTTTATCTAAAACTTTTGACGTTACAGTTTATCGTGATGGTAAAAAACACGAAATATCATTTAAAGATGGTGGTAAATTAAGTAGTGACTTAAAAGTTGTAGGAAATTCATTAAAAACAGGTACAACAATTAATTTTTTGCCAGATAAAAAAATATTTAGTGAGACAGTTTTTTCATTTCACACAATTTCTGAAAGATTAAAAGAGTCAGCTCTTTTAAACTCGGGTTTAAAAATATCAATTGAAGATAAAAGAAAAGATAAAAGTATTGAATATGTTTTTGAAGATGGACTAGTTGAGTTTATTAAAGAACTACGTGGTGACGCAAAAGAAGTTACTTCTCCAATAATAATTAAGGGAAAAGAACAAGAAATTGATGTTGAAATAGTAATGGCTTATACTGAAGAATATTCTGAAACATTACTATCTTTTGCTAACAATGTAAAAACAAGTGAAGGTGGAACACACGTTACTGGATTTAAAACAGGAATTGTAAAGTCACTAAATGATTTTGCAAAAAAAGAGGGAATCCTTAAAGATAAAGATAAAAGATTTGATTCAAATGATTTAAAAGAAGGTATGATTGCTGTTGTTACAGTTAAAGTTCCAGAAAAATTAATACAATATGAAGGTCAAACAAAAGGAAAACTTGGAACTTCTGAAGCAAGATATGTTGTAGAAAAAGTTGTAACTGATCGTTTAGAGTGATGATTAACTGAAAATAGACCAGTAGGTAAAAAGATTGTTGAAAAAGCTGTTTTAGCTCGTAGAGCAAAAGAAGAAGCTAGAAAAGCAAGACAAGCTATTCGTGATCAAAAAACAAAAGGTAAATCAAAATCAATGTTGGGTAAACTGACAGTTGCTCAAGGTAGAAATAAGTTATTAAATGAGTTATTTTTAGTCGAAGGGGATTCAGCTGGAGGTTCAGCTAAATCTGGACGTGATAGAAAATTTCAAGCTATTTTACCTTTACGTGGTAAGGTTATTAATGCCGAAAAGACAAAGATTGCAGACTTATTAAAAAATGAAGAAATTACAGCAATAATTAATTCAATTGGTGCTGGATTAGGTCAAGACTTTGATATTTCTGATGCAAATTATGGAAAAATAATTATCATGACCGATGCTGATACGGATGGAGCTCATATTCAAACACTATTATTAACATTCTTCTTTAGATATATGAAAGAACTAATAACAGAGAAAAAAATTTATATTGCTTTACCTCCATTATTTAAAGTAACTCCTTCAGGTTCTAAAAATTTCTTTTACTTATGAACTGAAGATGAATTAGCAGATTATGTTAGAAAAAATAAAAACAAAATAGAAATTCAACGTTACAAAGGATTAGGAGAAATGAATGCTGATCAACTTTGGGAAACAACAATGGATCCATTAACAAGAAAATTAATTAGAGTAACAATTAACGATGCTCTTCTTGCAGAAAACGCTTTTAGAACTCTAATGGGTGATAAAGCAGAAAAAAGAAAAGAATGAATTGAAGAGAATGTTAAATTTACACTTGAAGACAATATTGAATTCGAACCGATCGATGAAACAGATGAAGTATTAATCACAGATGAAGGAGAAAGCAACAATGGCGCCGAAGACTAAAAAACCAGAAGAGGTTGTTATACCTGAAGAAAACATTATTGATTATGCTCTTGACGAACTAATGGGTGATCGTTTTGGTCGTTATGCAAAATATATTATTCAAGAGCGTGCATTACCAGATGTTAGGGATGGTTTAAAACCAGTTCAAAGACGTATTCTTTATACAATGAATGAAATACAATTATTCCACGATAAGGCATATAAAAAGTCTGCCAGAGTTGTTGGAGAAGTAATTGGTAAGTACCATCCACATGGTGATACATCAATTTATGAAGCTCTAGTGCGTATGTCACAATATTGAAAACTAAATGTACCTTTGTCAGATATGCATGGTAATAATGGTTCAATTGACGGTGATAGTGCTGCTGCGATGCGTTATACTGAAGTACGTTTATCTAAGACAGCAGAGTTATTATTAAGAGACCTTAAAAAGAATTCTGTTCAATGAGCACCAAATTTTGATGATTCAGAAACTGAACCAACTGTTTTACCTGCATATTTTCCAAATATATTAGTAAATGGTTCAACAGGAATTGCTGCTGGTTATGCGACAAATATACCGCCACATAACTTTAATGAAATTTTAGATGCAACAATTAGATTAATTGAAAGACCACATTCTTCACTTGATAAAATTTCTAAAATAATTAAAGGTCCTGACTTCCCAACTGGTGGAGTTGTTATGGGTAAAGAAGGAATTCTTGAGGCTCTGGCAACTGGTCGTGGAAGAGTAGTTATTCAATCTAAAACACATATTGAAGATGGAAACATTATTATTACTGAAATTCCATATGAAATAGTTAAACAAGATTTAGTTAAAAAAATTGGTGAAGCTATTGAAGATAACCCTCAAATGGAAATCAAAGATATTCGCGACGAAACTGATCGTAATGGTTTAAGAATTGTTATTGAATTAAATAAAGATGCAAATGTTGAGATTGCAAGAAAGTGGTTATTAAAAAATACTCCATTACAAGTAGGTTATAACTATAACAATGTTGTTATTGTAGATAAAAGACCTCAATTATTGGGTATGATTGATATTTTAAAAGCTTATATTAATCACTTAGGAGAAGTATTCTTAAGAAAAACTAAATTTGATTTAGTTAAAGCAGAAAAACGTTTAGAAATTGTAAAAGGTTTAGTAAAAGCAGTTTCAATATTAGATCAAGTTATTGAAATAATTAGAAAATCTACAAACAGATCTGATGCAATTGAAAAATTAATTTCAAAATTAAAATTCTCAGAAGTTCAAGCTATTGCTATTGTAGATTTACGTCTATATAGACTTTCTTCTACTGATGTTCACAAATTAACAGCTGAAGCAAAAGAATTAGAAAATACAATAAAACATTATAAAGATATTATTAGCGATAAATTAGTTCTTGACCAAGAGTTAATTGAATTGTTGACAGTAATAAGAAAAGATTATGGTGTTGAAAGAAGAACTGAAGTTATTGATGAAATTGAAAACATTGAAATTGATTTTAAAGAAACAATTGTAAAAAAAGATTACAAAATTTGAATATCTAAAGATGGATATATTAAGTCTCTAGATCAGAAATATATTGCTCAGAATAAACTTACTCAAGAATCTTTTGCAAGAAAGCCACATGATATGTGGATTTCAACAGTTGAAGTATCTTCATTAGATAATTTAATACTTGTATGTTCTGATGGTACATACTATTTACTACCAGCATATAAAATTTCAGAATCAAAATGAAAAGATATTGGAATGCACATAAATAAAATTGCACCGTTTTCTGGAGAAAACCATATTCTTGCTGTATTTGTTGTTAAATACTTTGAAAATGCAAAACAAGAAATATTGATTGCCTCTAAAAAGGGAATGATTAAGCGTGTTCCAGTTGAAAATCTTGAAACAAAAACATTTAACAGAGCTTTCAAAATTATAAATTTAGGAGCTGACGACGAAGTTGTTTCAGCATCACTAGTTACATCACAAACAGAATATGTTGTTATGTTAACTAAAACAGGATTTACAGTTAAATATGATATCAATGAAATTCCATCATCATCACCTAGTTCAAAAGGTGTTAAATCTACGGTTTCAAAAAATGAAGACGTTGTAGCTGGTAGAGTATTTGACAAGAACGACGAATTATTTATCATTACAGAAAGAGGTGGAATTAAACGTATTAAACAAACTTTAATTCCAGTAATGTCTAGACCAAAACGTGGTGTTAGATCATTTCCAGTTTCAGTTTCTAAACCTGATTTTGCAAGTTATGCATTCAATGTAAAAAATGGTGAAAAAATTGCAATTTTAGATAGTTCTGATGTTGTTACAACGTTAGATTTAAAGCAATTCAAATCACAGTCATTAGAGTCAAAAATTATTAGCATTGACGAAAGTGGAGTTCAGTTTGCTGCGTTAAAAAGAACATTTATAATTGATAATGGTGACATACCTCCATCACCACAAGAAAAGGATGATAGTACAGTAATGCTAACAGCTAATATAAGTTCGATGATGGTCAATGGTAAAAATATTGATGAAATTAAAACTGAAGAATTAATGTTGGATTTAGACGATTTATTAGATTAATAAAAAATACCTTTGGGTATTTTTTTATTTAACACTATAAAATTAAATTATGAACCAAACAGAATTTAAAGCACGAGTTAAAACAATAATAAGAAAAGAAGAAAAATGGACCATGTTAACTGTTGGTCTAACAGGTGAAAAAAATAAAACAGCTACTTGTTTAGTTTTTTTTCCTTTTGATTTTAAAGACGGGTTAATCTATAAATGGAAGGGTGTTTTTGAAAGCTCTCCAAAAAATAATAATAAAATTTTTAAAGTTAGCGAAGTTTATATTGAAAACAAACTTGAAGAAGAAGACTATGTTGAATTATTTAGCTCTAAACTATTTCCTTCAATTACAAAGACAGATGCAAATAAAATTTTAAGCCATTTCAAAGATCCAATTAAAACAATCATTGATAATGAAAATGAATTTCGTTCTAAAATAAAACTTTCAGCTGATAAAACAGAAATAGTTATTCAAAAAGTTAAGGAACATTATAAACTTCAAGAAGTAATTGAGTTTTTTTCAATAAACAAGTTAAATCAAAATGTACTAGCGATTTATGCTAAAAAATATATGCAAGATAGTGAACTTATTACCAAAAAATTCAAAGAAGATAACTTTATTGATTTAGTAAAAGTCAATTATTTTCCATTTGATGACGCAATGAATATCTATTTGGCTTATAACAATAATAAGGTCGATAATATAGCATTGAGTTGATATGGTTGATTTAGTATAAAAAAATATCTTGAGGAATCGGGTCATAGTTATGTTAATCTCGAAAAAGCATTGGATCTTGCAAATACGGCAACTGGTAAAAATACTCAAGAAATTTTAAGTGCTTTTATTGAGTATGCAAAGAAAAATAAAGTATTGATCTTTAATGATAAAAAAATTTATACACCTGAAAGTTTTAGACACGAGCAAACTATAGCTGAAAGTATTAATCAAATAAACAATCAATCAATTCAAAAACAAAATGAAAAAGATGTTTCTCAATTTTTTGATTTTTATAACAAATCAAATAAATTTAGTTTAAATACCGAACAAAGAAAAGCAATTAAAAGTTTTTTGGATAATCCTGTTTCAATAATTAATGGTGGACCAGGAACTGGAAAATCAACTTTAATTGATGCAATAGTTAAATCGGCAGATGAATTATTGGGAATAAAAGATTATGCAATTTTATGTCCGACAGGTAGGGCAGCATCAAGAATTAGAGATATGTTTAGTTTAAATGCTAAAACTTTTCACAGTTACTTAGTTATTAACAATGAGGAAGCTGAATATGAAATATCTAATGCTGGTATAGATGCCGATCTACTAATCATTGATGAGGCTGTAATGGCATATGCGGCACTGTTCCAATATCTGCTTAACAAGTCAAAAGGGGTTAAAAGAATTGTCATACTTGGAGACGTAAACCAACTACCTTCAATTGGTATTGGTAATGTATTTAGTGATTTAATTGAATCTAATAAAATTGTTACAACTACATTAGTAGAAAATAATCGAGTTAAGGGTGCATCAATTGTTGAGCTAGCTAATAAAATCTCAAATTCAAGTGTTGAAATTAATGACTTAGTTGATACTGTAGATTTAAAATTTATATCAGATATTGACAATCAAAATTTTTATAAAATGTTAACAGCTGAATATTACAAAGGATTGCCTTCTGATTTACAAAAAAGTATTGAACATATTCAAGTTATTTCTCCTTTCTATGGAAAAGAAAAAGATCGAGGAATTAATGCCATTAACAAACATTTACAAGAAATAAATACATCAAAATCAGAAATAAAATCAAGATTCAAATTGAACGATAAAACAATGTTTACAAAAAATGATTATGAAATTGAATTATATAATGGAGACATTTCATATGTAATTGATATTGATAATATTGGGTCTTCTAAAAAACAAGTAGTTAAAATTAAATCTAAAGACAGAGAAATTGAAATTAAGGGTGAATCTCTGAAAGAACTGACACTTGCTTACGCTACAAGTGTGCACAAAGTTCAAGGTGGTGAATATAACAAAATAATATTTGTATTAGATCCAAGTAATTGAAATACAAGAAACAGAATTTCAAAAGAAACAATTTATACAGCCATTACTCGAGCAAAAAGTGAGTTGATTATTTTTGCAGATAAAAATGATTTTTTAAATGCTTGTTCAAAGAAAACAGAGAAACGTAATACAACGTTATCTAAATTAATAAAATAGTATAATTAATTAAAGGAGTTCTTATGATTATAAAAAATGCAAATATTGTCTTAGAAGATAAAATTATAAAAAATGGTTCCATTGAAATAGAAAATAGTTTAATTAAAAATATTTCTGAATCAGTATTAAATGGAGATGAGGTTATTGATGCAAACGGACAATTTGTTTTGCCGGGATTTATCGATATGCATGGACATGGTGGATATGGTATAGACCACAATGATTTTGAGTTAGATAAATTTGATAATTATAGAAAAAAAGTAACTAAAGAGGGTGTAACTTCTTATTTACATTCAACTGTAACAATGTCAAATGAGCAAATTAATAAGTCATTTCCAATTTTTAGTGAGTTTATGAAAAACCAAACTCCAAATGGTGCAACTTGTTATGGTATGTACATGGAAGGACCTTTTATTTCAAAAGAAAAAAAAGGAGCACATGAGCCTACTTTGCTACAAAATCCAGATCCAAAAGTATTTGATGCTTATAATAAGTTATCAGGTAATAATATTAAAGTAGTTGTATATGCTCCTGAAAACTCTGTTGGCAATTTTACTGAACACCTATCAAAACAAGGAGTAATTCCTTCAACCGGTCATACAACAGTTAATGCAATGCAATTTAAAGAGTTTATAAATAAAGGCTCAAATAATGTTACACACTTATTTAATGCTATGACAGGTGTTGACCATTATAATCCAGGATTAGTAGTTGGCGCTATGAACGACAAACGTGTTATGTGTGAGCTAATAACTGACGGAATTCATGTTCATCCAGAAACACTAAAAATGGCTTACAACAATATAGGTCCAAACCGTTTGATTATTATTACAGACTCAATGAATGCAAAAGGGTTACCTGATGGAGACTATTTCTTAGGTCCTTTAGCTGTTATTAAAAAGGGAATGAAAGTTACTTTAAGTGATGGAAAAACATTAGCTGCTGCTGGTGCTACCTATGATCACAACGTTAGAACGATGGCATCAGCAATTGGTTTAACTACAAATGATTTATCAATATTAATAAAAATGACTTCTATTAATGCTGCAAAACACTTAGGTATTTTTGACAAAACTGGAAGCATTACAATAGGGAAAAAGGCAGACTTAGTATTTGTTAATGACAAATTAGAAGTCCAAAAAACAATCGCAAATGGAAAAGTTGAATTTACAAAATAATAATCTGAATCCAAGACAATATATTTATACAAAATATGCCTTTTCAATTGGTTATTTTTTACTAATACTTGCAGTCTTCTTGTTTTATTTGGGACCTTTTTCAAAAGATTTAATTCCGGCTGAAAATATAATAATTACAGATATTGTTATACTATTAATTTCTGCATGTTTGTTTATATTTTTTTTCACATTAAGATTTTCACTACACAAAAAATCAAACTACAAACTAAATAATAAGGATAAAAAATGATATATTCTTACTGTTTCACTTGTTGTGTTATCTTTTTTAATTGTAATTATTTGATTATCAATTGTAAAAAGTGTAGACAAAGACAAATATTTAATTTGATGGATATTAAGTTTGGTATCAATTGCTTTAATGTCGTTTTCTGCTAGCGTATTTGAATACCTTGCAAGATTTAATGAATTTTCAATAGTCGCGACAAAATTTGAAGTCAAAGCAAGAGAAAATGATTTGGTTATTGCACAACAGTATTCAGCTGATACTGCAACTGCTGAAAATATATTTAACAGTGAAGAAGAAAATTTAAAAGATAGTGAGGATAAAAATGATTAGATTTGGAACAATTGGAACAAGCTGAATTACTGAAGAATTTCTTCAAGAAGCAGTAAAATCTAAAATTATTAAATTTACTTGTCTCTATACTAGGGATAAAAATAAAGGTAAATTGTTTGTAGAAAAGAACAAAATGTTTAAAACTACAGTAGTGACTAGCTTTCAAGATATGATAGAAAATATAGACGCAGTTTATATTGCTTCACCAAATGGTTTACATTATGAGCAGGCAAAATACTTTTTAGCCCAACAAAAACATGTTTTAGTTGAAAAACCAATTACATTTACTTATGAAGAGTCAATTGAGTTAGCTCAAATTGCAAAAATGAATAATGTTATTTTAATGGAAGCAATGAAAACAATTCATTTACCTCAATTTGGTGAGTTAATTGAATTTAATAACAAGCATAATGCATTTTGCGCAAACTTATCAATGAATCAATATTCAAGTAGAATGCCTGATGTTAAAAATGGTATCTATAAAGGACCATTTGACGAAATATTGGGTAAGGGATCAACTTATGATATGCTAATTTATCCTGTTGCTTTAGCAATTGCTTTATTTGGTGCAGCAGAAGAAGTTAAATCATTTGGACAAAAATTATTAAATAATACTAATGTAAACGATGCTGTAATCATAAAACACGAAAACGGAACGTTAACAAATATTATGTGTTCTAAATCTGCAACTGGAGTTATTGGTTCAGAAATACTTTCTGAAGATGCTACATTAAGCTTTGGGGCACTAACTATGCTTGAAGATATAAAAATATATAACAGATTAACAAATGAAAATAAAATACTGTTTAAAAAGAATGAAGAAAGTGGGTTTAAATATATACTTGATTTGTTTATAAAGATGATTCTAAATAATGATTTTAAACTTAGGGACAATATCTTATCTCTAAGTTGTGAGATAATTAGAGTACTAAATATGGTCGAAGATGACCAATAAAAGGAGTAAACTATGAATTTAAATAAATATATTGATCACACTTTGTTGGCTGCAAAGGCAACAGATAAAGAGATTATTGCTTTATGTGAAGAGGCAAAAAAATATGATTTTGCAACAGTTTGTGTTAATCCAGGTAGAATTGCTTTGGCAAAACAAGTTTTGAAAGATTCAAACGTAGGAATAACAACAGTAGTTGGATTTCCATTAGGAGCAACAACAAGTGAATCAAAAGCTTTTGAAGCTAAAGATGCGATTTCAAAAGGCGCTACTGAAATTGATATGGTTGCAAATATTGGAGAAATTAAATCAGGAAACTGGGATGTTGTTTTAAATGACATTAAAGCAGTTAAAACTGCAATTGGTAAAACTATTTTAAAGGTGATCTTTGAAACAGTTTTATTAACAAAAGAAGAAATAATCAAAACATGCGAGCTATGTGTTGAAGCTAAGGCTGAATTTGTCAAAACCTCAACTGGATTTTCAACAGGAGGAGCAACTTTTGAGGTTGTCAAACTGATGAAAGACACTGTAGGAACTCGTGCTTTAGTTAAAGCTGCAGGTGGAGTATCAAATAAAGATGATGCAATAAAAATGATTGAATTGGGTGCAAATAGAATTGGTACTAGCCGTGGCGTAATGATCATGGAAGGTAAAGATTCAAAATCAGGGTATTAAATTTAAAAAACAAATATATAATTAATTTTGTAAAGAGAGAAACAAAGATGACAAATAATGAAAAAATTGTTATTGAATTTGACGTTATAGCTGATAATTTCAAAATTGATGACACAATAGAATCAAATATGTTTACTGACATTTTGCTAGATGAAATTTCTCAAAATCCAGGTAATGTTTTGAGAATCCTAGAAATAAATATTAAAAAAGAAAATGTAAGTTTAGAACAATGTATAGTTGAACAAAATTTTATTGGTTCAAGAATATATGAAATTACAGATCAAGAAAGAAACATTCAAAGAAGAAGAGTTAATTTTATGAAAATTTACTCAACTGTATTACAATTGGCAAACAATGAAGCGCCAACAATCAAAAGAGCTGAAGTTGCAAAACAAATTGAACAAACTCCAATTGAAAATGTAGTTGATGGTGATAATGTTGTTTGAGATCTAAAACAAAAAAAAGTTACAAAAGAAGGTCGTCCGAGAATTGGAAAAATTGAGTTAACTGAAAAAGTTGCTTCAACTTTTGCATTACCAAAAACTCGCTCAAAAACATTTGTAACTTATATGTTTGAAGAAATTAGATTAGCTTTAATTCAAGGTGAAGGTGTTTGATTAGATGATTTTGCAAACTTCTTATTAGAAAAACGAGCAGCAAAAATTGGTATGAATCCTTTAACTGGTGAAAGAATTGAAATTCCTGAAACAACTGTTGTGAAGCTAAAAGCATCAACAAAATTGAAAGAAATATTAAATATAAAATAATTTACAAACAACTTTTATGAGTTGTTTTTTTAATGTCATTAAAATAATCTTTTTACTTTTTCAAAACACAAATGAAAAAATATAGATAGGGTTTAAATTGTTTATGGTATTATATATTTAACGTAAATTAAAAGGTCGGTGAAATTTAAATGGCAGGTATAGTAGTACGCGAAGGCGAAACTATTGAAAGAGCGTTAAAACGTTTTCAAAAAGCAGCAGCTGGTAACAAAGCTGAAGCTAGAAAAAGAGAATATTTCTTAAATAAAAAAGAAATGAGAATCTATGAACAAAAAATTAATAGAAAATTTAAATAAAAATTAGCAACTTAGTCAATAAGTTGTTTTTTTTATCTTTTTTCTCTAAAAAAAGTACACAAAATGGGGTTTAAATGAAAAAAATATTTTTTTTATATTACATTTGATATAATTAATTTATACATACAGGAGCAATTATGTACAATTCAAGAGATAAAAAAGATAAAAGAAAACCAATGGAAGGGTTAAACGGTGATGGAGTTGCCCCAAAAGCTAACGTTGGTAGAACACCAGATAGACCAAAAGTGTTAGAAGCAAATACAAGTAAACAAGATTTAATTATGCAATCAAGACAAATGGGTGCAGTTAAAAAAGGTGACGGTTCTAAAGATATGTTACCTGATGGAGTTAAACTTTCTGTAGAAAACAAAGAAAGAATAATGAATGAAATTAACCAAGGTGGTACAAATAATCCAATGGATTTACGTGAAAGATATTCAATCGACACAGATCCAGTTACAAGACGTGACGCAGCTATTTTAAAACAATTCAGATTGAAAAAATTTGGTATCACTTCAGAACTTAAACTTTCAAAAATAGAACAAAATACTTTAGGTATTGTTATTGATAAAAAAGAAATTGTTTACAGAGTTATGGAAAAAATAACAGACGTTGATGAAAAAGTTGTTAACAAAGTTTTAAACTTAATCTTTGCCGAAATTAAGTTAAGTTTAATATCAGGCAATGAGGTTCAAATTGCAGGATTTGGTAGTTTCACTTTAAATAAAATTAAAGCACACAAAGGAATTAATCCAAAAACTGGTGAGGAAATTGAAATACCAAATATTACACTTGTTAAATTTAAAGCAGCAAAACAATTGAAAGATTCAATTGAAAAGCAAGAAGCTATAGAAAAGAAAAAAGCTAAAAAATAACATTTAAAATACCTATTTGGGTATTTTTTTATTTGTTATTATATTTATATGAAAATTCAAATAATCGGAGCATCTGGCTCTGGGAAAACTACACTTGGAAAATATATTTCAAACCAATTAGGGATTAACTTTATTGATACTGATAAATATTATTGAAAGGATGCAAAAAATAATGTTCCAAACAGTATCAAAGAACGAGAACAAATTTTTTTAAAAGATTTATATATTGACAGAGATAACTGAGTAGTGTCTGGAAGTATTTTTTCTTGAAACAAAACGCACTTAATGGATAAAGACATAATTATATATTTATCTTTAAATGAGGATAAAAGAATTGAGCGATTAGTAAAACGTATAGAGAGAAATCCAAATTATGGAGAAAACGGTTTAGACTTTTTAATCTGAGCTAAAAACTACTTTAATGAAACAGATGTAACAAAAGGTGGAACACATCTTTGTCATATGGCCGAATTGGAAGTTATAAAATCTCAAACACAAGCAAAAATAATTTACTTAAATGGTGAAGACTCAGTTGAAGAAAATTTTAAAAAAATAAAACAATTTTAACTTTTAATGACGTTAATAACATGGAGGATAAACATGTATTACATAAAAGCAGACAAAATTGAAATCATTGACAATGAAATTTTCTTAGAACTAAACCAAATTGGGTATAAAGGTATTTGCTTTGATAAAGAGACAAAAAATAAAAAATTCTTTTTATATCAGTTAAAAAGTGATTATACAGATATAAATTATTTTTCAAATGACAAACAAATAATAGATTTAATTAGATATCTCCATAAATTATCCGGAATAGGAGAGACGATTGTTAAACAATTACTCTCTAGTTATAGTTACGAAGATCTAAAAGAGGATGTCAAAAAATACAACATAAATTCTTTTTTAGATAAAACACCATTAAAGCTTATGACAGTTGAACTATTAATTGATGAATTAAATAAATATTTTTTCAATATTAAGAAAACAACAAAGGACAAAAAAGTAATAGAAACTTTAAAAAAATTAGGATATCAGACAAATCAAATTTATACAGCCATTCAAAAAGTAGACAAAATAAATTCAATAGATGAATATATTAAAAATATAATTATAAATATCTCATTAAATGAAACTTAATAATATATTTAGACCCAAAAAGTTTGTAGACTTTATTGGTCAAAAGCAAATAATTAATAATTTACAAGTATTCATTGAATCTGCTAAAAAGCAATCCACAGCATTAGATCATGTTTTATTTTTTGGTACAACAGGTTGTGGCAAAACCAGTCTTTCATTTTTAATTGCAAATGAAATGGAGAAAAAAATAACTTTCATAAATGGCACAACTTTAAATAAGCCATCTGATTTAATTTCTCCTTTAACAACAATGAAAGAAAATGATATTTTATTTATTGACGAAATACATGCTGTTGATGTTTCAATATTGGAAGTACTTTATCCAGCGTTAGAAGACAATGTAATTAATGTTATGGTTGGTAAAGAGTACAATTCTAAAGTGATAACAATAAAAATACCCAAATTTACTTTAATAGCTTCTACAACAGAAATTCATAAAATCCCGCCACCTTTGTTAAATAGATTTCCAATACAATTTTATTTAAAAGAATATACAACAGAAGAAATGGAACAAATAATTAAACTAGCTTCTAAAAAAATTAAAATTGATTTAAATGATGAATGTGCAAAATTATTATCTACTCACTGTAAAAATAATCCTAGAATAGCCATCAATTTAATAAAACGAGTAAACGACTATTACATTTTGGAAAACAAAAATCTAACTGTGAAAAACATTACAGAGATACTTAAAAAAATTGGTATTGTAGAATTTGGCCTAAATCAAATTGACATTGACTATTTACACAGTTTAAAAAACGGCAAACCGCAAGGCGTCGAATCAATATTTCAAATAACTGGAATACCAGTAAGAACATTAATTGTCAACGTAGAACCTATCTTAATAAAGCTCGGTTTAATTACAAAAACAACAAAAGGCAGAACAATTACTGAAAAAGGGGTTAATTTATTGTCAAAATTATAATATTATTTCTATATGTTACGAAAAGCTATAAATCAACATCAGTTTATGGATGTTGACATCACATCAATTAATCAAGAACTTACAAATATTAAATTTCCAGCCTTAATATTGGATTGTGAGTTTTTAAATGTATCTCACAAACCAAAAAACAATGAATTTGAAGATACATTAGATATCAAAAGAAATGAGGACAAGGTATTTTTACTACAATTTTCAATTATAAGAAATTTTAAGGATCTAATTTACAGAAACAACCAAACTGCAATAAAGCATATGGACATTTTAAGAAACTATAAAGAAAAAAAATACGATTTTGAAAAAGCACATAAGTCTTTAGTAAATAGTTTTTTAAATGTTTGCAAGCGTAAGAATATTAGGACAATTATTTGTGCTGATACTAGTGCTGAGAAAAAACTAATTACTTCATGGTTATTGAAAGATGTTAGTCCAAAGATTTCACAAGGTCTTGCTTTTTTTAATAAAGATAAATCAATTAATATGTTTGATATTTACAAATTATTAAAATTAGCCAAATTTAATAATTTGAAAAAAGATGGTTCAATTTTTGATGCAACGACAAAAGATAAAATGATTGACCTACAGTCATCAAAAAAAATAATGAACTATTATGGTAAGACAGATAAACTAAAACCTGAAACGTCTAGTATTTATGAAATATGTATAAATGCGTATAAATACTATTCAATAGACCATGGTAATATTAATGTAGACGAGTTTGTTGAATTGGGTAAATATTTAAAAGAGGCAAGGGATCATTGCTATAACGATGTATTCATGGTAGCTGAAATATTGAAGTTTTTCAAACAACTACTTATAGAGAACCAAGGGCAAAATGGCAAAAAATAAAAAAAATTCTATATTCTTAAACTACTTTAAACCATCATTATATGTTGAAAATGTTTCTAAAATAAATATTGCCTCATTAAAAAGTAGTGGAATAAAACTTATAATTTGTGATTTAGATAATACATTAATTTCTTTATCTGAAAGAATGCCTTCTAAAGAAGCATTGGAATTTATTAAATCAGTAAAGTTATCTGAGATTGAATTTGTATTATTTTCAAACAATATTAGAAGTAGGGTGGAAAACTTTGCAAAAAAAGCTGAAGTTGAGCATTATTTTTGAGATTGTAAAAAACCATTAATTTCTAAAATGACATACATTCATAAAAAATTTAATCTAAATAAGGATGAAATAATTATGATTGGTGATCAGGTAATTACAGATATATTATTTGCCAATAGAAGTTATATTAAATCAATATTAGTAACTCCATTAAAACGTTCTGCAGAGGGTAATAAAATTACTAACTGAGTTGAGAATATTATTTTAAAAAATCTTGAGCAAAAGAACATTTTACACGAAGGTTTTTATACAGAAGGTGAGCTAGGTGAAAAATATGAAATACTATAACTCTTGCTTGGGATGTGGAGTGTCACTACAAACTACTAATGAAAATAAAAATGGTTATATACTAAATGAAAACAATAAGTATTGTCTTTCTTGCTTCAAACTAAAAAACTATGGTCAGTACACGCAAAAAATAATCGATACAAATGAGATTAATAAAATTATTGATTCAGTTATTGAAAATGCTAGTAATTCAAGAATCTATTATCTAATTGATTTATTCAATCTACATACAAGTATAAATTTTGAAATATTGGAAAAATTAAATAAAAACAATGTTGAAACAGTTTTTATAATAAATAAGGTAGATTTATTTAGAGACATATCAAATCTAGAAAAAATAACAGATTTTTTTGTAGAATACATCAAAAATTTGGGTTTTAAAGAGCCAATGTTTTTAATTATGAATAATAGTTCTAAAAAGCTTATTGCAGAACTAATATTGGTAATTCAAGAATGTAATAAGAACCAATATTTTATAGGAGTTTCTAATAGCGGTAAATCAACTATGATAAATTCAATGTTAAAAGAGTTATACAATAATAATCAGATTGTTGAATCTTATATTCCAAATACAACAGAAAAGATAATTCCATTATCAATTGAAAACAAGGAAGTATTTGACACTCCTGGTTTTTCAAGAGATTTTTCAATTTTAAAAAATATTGATCCATCTTTTTTACGTGAATTTAATCCTGAAAAAAGAATTAAACAATTTACATTTCAACTTAATGATGGTCATTCAATTGTACTAGATACATTATTTGGAATTTCAGTTGAATCTACTGTTAAGGTAAATATTCATATATATGTTTCTAAAAAAACTAATCTTCATAGAACAAAGACAGTTAATCTTGAGAACTATATTTTAAAAAATATAGTTAATTATGATTATTTAAGTAAATTTGAAAGAAGTGAAATGAGTTATAAAAAATATAAAATTAAAGCAAATAATGATTTTGTAATATACATTGCCGACATAGGTTGAATTGTTGCAAAATCAAATGAACAATTCAATTTATCTTTATCTTCAATATATTTAAACTATATCAATATCACAAGTCACTACCAAGATAATGACTTTATTTGATATAATCATATTAAAGATTAACGAGAGGTAAGCATATGGTTCTTGCTATAAAAATTAGTAATGAAAAAGCTAGAATTGGAATGGTTGATTCAAGTGGAAAATTATCCTCTATTTTTGAGGTTAAAATTGAAAAGAGAAAGTTTTGACAAAATATCTATGATGCTGTTACTGATAAGTTTGAATGAATGGGTTTAACAATTGAAGATGATATCCAAAAAGTTTCAATAGTTGTATCTGGATTCGTTGATCATGAAAGAGGTATTGTTAGAAATTCAGCAAATATGAACTGGATTAATTATGATCTTAAATCAGAAGGTGAAGATTTATTTAAAAAACCAGTTGTTGTAATAAATGACGCTAATGCAATGGCATTATCAGAATTTTGAATAGGTGAGGGTAAACAATATTCAAATATTTTATTTTACTACGTTGGAGTTGGTATCGGAGGCGCATTGGTTTTGGATGGAAAACTTTATGCAGGTAAAAACGGATATGCAGGTGAGTTTGGTCATGGTGGTACTAATTGACAAGATAAATATAGATGCGAATGTGGTCTTCCAAATTGTGTAGAAGCACTTTCTTCTAAAAAAGGAATAATTAAATTATTTAATGAGTCTATGGAATCTGAAAACTCAGTAATTAAAAAATATTTTGAAGGTCCAATTACTGAAATTTCAGAGATAAAAAAAGCCTACTTTGATTCTAATGCACCAATCGAGATTTATGATTTACTTTCAAAATCATTAAATGCCATAGCCAGACATATGTCGACTATGATAATGGCATTGGATCCAGAAGTTATTATTATTGGAGGTCCAGTTGCAGAACTTGGACAAATAATCATTAAGATTCTTGAAAGAACAATAGCGAAACATGTGTTACAAAATTTTACTGACTCATTAAAAATGGTATTTTCAACAATTCCAGCAGATAATGTTTTAATAGGAGCTGGTTTATATGCATTAAAATTAGTTGACACATCAATGGGTGGTAAAGTCTAATGGAAATGGATTCAGCTAAAATAGCAAGAATAAATGAACTTGCAAAGATAAAAAAAGAAAAGGGTTTAACTGTTGAAGAATCTAAAGAGCAAAAAGAATTGAGGCAAGAATTTATTGAAAATTTTAAAGCAGGATTTGAACAACAACTGAAAAGTATTAAAGTAGTTAAGACTAATGACAAAAAATAATCAAATCAATGAGAATTTATTTAAAGTATAATTATTATTAGGAGAATTAAAATATGATGGCATGGTGAGGGGTATTATTAATAGCAATATTAATGGTTATATTCGGTGGTATTGTTGGATTCTTCATTACAAGAAGTATTTTTAAAAAGCAATTAAGAGATAATCCGCCAATTAACGAACAACAAATTAGGGCAATGTACCAAAGTATGGGTAGAAAACCTTCTGAAACTGATATAAAAAGAACAATGAGTGCTTTCAAAAGAAATGCAGGTAAATAAAAAAACACGAATTCGTGTTTTTTTATTTACCTTCTGGATCAATATCTTTTTTTTCTTTAATCTTCTGTCTTCAATTCAAAAATGATGGCTCAGTTCCTAAAAATAGTCGTTTTATATTATCTTTGTGTTTTATAATTACTATTAAACCAGTAATACAAAATATTGTATTATTTATTATAAATATGTCAAAGTTTTCTGAACCTAAACTTACCTTTAATGAATTAAATACATTAAACAAAGCAACATTTGTATTGTTTAGCTGATGTAACTCATCTGCATTAAAACTATAAGCCTTTTGGGCGTCTAACATACTTAAAGCAGGTATTCATGTAAGTATACCCAAAGCAATAATCGCAACAAAGCCAGAAACACTAATTTTATTAACAATAAATAACGTCAACCATCATATTGCCATAAACAATAACGAAAACATTCAGTTATAAACAAATAGTAAGGCGCTAATTGAACTAACCCCTTTACCACCTTTAAATTTATTAAAAACAGGATATATATGACCTATAAAACAAAATGTTGCAGGTATAAAGATAAAAGTATCTCTGAAAAAGTCATTTGGAATTGCACATAATGCTAGTGCAATAAAAGCAGTAACTATTATTTTTAAATAATCTAATAAGAACACTGCAAATCCTCATGCCTTACCAATAACTCTAGATGCATTAGTTGCCCCCAAATTTCCTGAACCAACTTTACTTAAATCTTGTTTAGCGATTATTCTAACTAACAATTTACCAAATAGAATACTACCTAATAAATAACCAATTATTGACGCTATTATCGTTCCTAATATCATATTTACCTCATTTATATATTAGTATTATATAATGAAATAGTATAATAAAAAATATATACATTTGAGGATTAAATTATGCATGATGAAATAATGAAAATGACAGATGATGAAGCAAAAAATGCAATAGAAGTCATTGATAGTAATTTGAAAATTTTACTCAAAGAAGAACTAAGATTAGAAAAGAAAAAAAGAAAGGGACTAAGATGATGATTCTTGTTGCCACTTTTTGGTTTTATTATTTATATGCAATTAGTTTCTAAAAGAGGAACTGACCCAAAATATAGTGAACCACTAACAAAAATTAAATCCGACATAATGGCTCATGAATTTAAAAAAATGATGTTGAGAAAAAAACTAGGAGAACTAGACAATGAAAAAAATTAATGTAACTCAATTCAGTCCACTAACAAAAATAATGCTTTGAAGAGAAGAATCAGTGATTGCAGTTGGTGATTGATTTAACTGATCAGATCAGGAAGATTCATTAGTTAAACAATTAATTAAAACTGCAAAATCAAAGAAAAAAAAGTCAGTTATTTTTGTTCCCATCATTAGTGAAGACATGACAGGTTTTTTAGTTGATCAAAACTTAATTCAAAAGGCAAGTAAGTATAAAGTTGATGAAATATTTTTTTATTTTTTGCATCAAGTAATAAGATTAGATTCAAAATCTATTGCTGATAATTTAAATAGTTTTTTGAAAATTAATAATATTATTATGACTAAAAATTTTCAGTTAGAGCATGTTTTTAATGAACAATGATTATCAGAATTTCAACCAAATAAATTTACATTTGTAAATACACCTAGTGGCGAAAATTACATTAAGAAAGTAAATGACTCTTTATCTAAATCAGATTTTAAAAGATTTAAAAAGCTAACTAAAGTTGAGTTTTTGATTTCAGGAAGGGTTGCCAAAGGTTCACAAAGAGCGCGAACTCTTGGCTATCCAACTGCAAACTTAAAGTATTCTAATAAGTTACCTTTAAAATATGGAGTATATGGAGCAGAAGTTTATGTTTCACATACAGACGAAACTTTTAACGGTTATGCATTTTACAATTCAATAAATGATGGAGAATCATTTGTTTTTGAAACTCACTTAGAAAATTTCAACAGAGAAATTTATGAATGAAAAATTATTGTAAAACCAACAATTTTTGTAAGAAATAGTATTCCATATACAACTGATGATGAAATGAAAAGATTAATAAAAGAAGATGTGAAATTTATTAAAAATTTCATAAAAGGTGAATAATGTCAAAAATTTATTTAGGTTCACATGTATCAATGAACAAGGCAAATAATTATTTAATGGGTAGCTTAAAGGAATCTATTAATTACAAAGCAAATACTTTTATGATATTTACCGGTCCGCCTCAAAACGCATTTAAAGCAAACCCTGAAGACTTGGATATTCCACAATTTAGGGAACTTTGTAAAGTAAATAATTTTGAGTTAGAGAAATTAGTTATTCATGCAGGGTATTTAATAAACATGGCAAACACAGTTAAAGAAGTAACTTTTAATTACTCAATTGATTTAATGGTTAAAGAGATTAAAGCAGCTGAAGCGATCGGAATAACAAATGTTGTTTTGCATCCTGGAGCTAGTGTTGGAGCTGATAAAAATTTTGCAATTAGTCAATTTGTTAAGGGACTAGATATTGTTTTAGACCGAACAAAGGGATCAAAAGTTAGAATTTCACTTGAAACAATGAGTGGTAAGGGAACAGAAATTTGCACAAGATTTGAAGACTTTAAATTTATATTTGAAAACTTAAAGGATAACAGCCGTGTTGGGGTTTGTTTTGATACATGTCACATGAATGATGCTGGATATGATTTGGTTGGAAAATATGAAGAAGTTATAAAAGAATTTGATTTATTAGTTGGTTTAGATAAACTATGATGTATTCATTTAAACGATTCTAAAAATCCATTGGGATCAAAAAAAGATAGACACCAAAATATTGGTTATGGTTTTATTGGATTTGATACCTTACATAAAATAACTCACGACAAACGATTTTTAGACATTCCAATAATATTGGAAACCCCTTGAGTTAATGAAAAAAAGAAAGCACCGTATAAAGAAGAAATTGAAATGCTATATAGTGGTGAGTTTACTAAAGTATTTAGTATAATATAAATGATATTTGGAGAGAACATGAAAAAATTACTAACAATACTTGCAATATCAACAATTACAATTGGACCATCTGTTACTTTAGTTTCTTGTTTTAATGATACAAAACCTAAGTTTTTTTATTTTGACGAAAAGGACCCAATTGGTTCAATTAATAATGCAGTTGAAAATAGAACATTAAAATTATCAGCTGGTGATTTTGGTTATTATGACAACGGTGAATTTCAAACATTTGTAGACGAAAATACATCTCCAATAGTTTATGAAATTTCAAATTCATTTACTAAAGTTGAAGATATTCAGGCTTCTAGAAAATGATTAACTAATCATTTGCCTGATTTATCAACAGAGAAAATTACTCCTGGAGAAGTTTTTTCTGTTAAATTTGTTGATGACTCCGAAGAAAAAAAAGAAACGTTTGTTAAATTCGATGTACAACAAGGTTACTCTTTTAATTGGTTAAAAAATTCAGACAAAAAAGAAACATTTTTTTTAGGGAGCACAAATACTGATTTTTCATCAGAAAATAATAAAGATTCAATTAAAGTTCTAACATATTTATCAAATGCTTTTAATAAATACAAGGGCGATAACTCCGAATCAGGTAAAGTTTTAAAAGAAAGCGCAGCAATGCAAATTTATTCTTCTTTGATACTCCAAACAATTTCAAAAGTTAAAAATCAGTCAGAATCAGGTTGAAAATTGTTCAACCAATTAAACTCATCAAATGTAATTTTCAATGAATCAACTGATAAAGAAAAAATGAGATTTTTTACAAAAGGTAACCCTTCGAGTATTGCCGATTTTATTACTCTTGTTACAGAAGAAATACCTGGAAATAAAATAAAAGTTGTTGAATTTATTGGAAATTTATTGGAAAAATTGGAACAAGATCAAGGCAAAAATGGAGTTATTATATATACTAATTTTTTTGATTTTAAACTTGATGAAGAAAATGGATGGTACAAATTTAAAGTTACAAAAGAATAAGATCTAAAAAAAATTAATAAGGATATCGAAGATTATGAAAAACAGAAGAGAAACTCGTGATAAATTTATACAAATAATCTATCGATTTTTTTTATTGTCAAAAACACAGATTGAATCAATCCAAGAAGTATTAGACGGATTTCAAGTCAGTCTTGATGAAAATGAAAGTAAAATTTTAATTTCTTTAATTGAAAATATTTATTCTTATATAGAAAAAATTAAACCAAAGTTAGATTTAAAATGGTCATGAGAAAGAATTTCGCCAATTCATAAGTCAATACTTATTTGTGGTGTTCATGAAATAATAGAAATTAAAAATATTAAAGCTGTTGTAATAGATGCTTCTTTAGACTTATCTAGAGTTTATGCTCCATCAATTGATCCAAAATTTTTAAACCCAATATTAGATTCATTTTAAATTTTTGTGACGTTAAAAATAGTGGGAGGAAATTAGAATGATAGAACAAAATGTAATAACAGTTACTGAATTTGGAAATAGTTTGAAAAGTTTTATTGATGACTCTTTTATTTTTAAAAGTTTAAAAATAAAAGGTGAAATTTCAAACTTAGTAATTAAAGCAAATTCACACATTTATTTTTCGCTTAAAGACCCCGGCGGAAAGATTGACTGTGCCATTTGAAAATCAAATGTTTCAAAACATGTTTTACAAACTTTGAAAGAAGGTTCAGAAATAATAGCAAACGGCTCTTTATCATATTATCCTCCATTTAATAAATTAACGTTTACAGTGAATAATGTTATTTATGAAGGCTCTGGAACATTAGATAAGTTATATGAAGAAAGATACCAAGAATATCAAGCAAAAGGTTACTTTGATTCTAAATATAAAAAACCCATTCCACAAGTTCCAACATCTATTGGAGTTATAACATCTGAAACTGGGGCAGCAATACAAGACATACTATCTACAATAAAAAAACGTTTTCCAATTGCAAATATATATTTATTTCCAGTTCTAGTTCAAGGAGATGATGCTAAACAAGATATTGCAAAAAAAATAGTTGAAGCAAATAATTCCAAAATTAAAGTTGACGTATTGTTAGTTGGCCGTGGTGGGGGAAGTTATGAAGACTTATGATCATTTAATGAAGTTGAAGTTATTGAAGCAATTCATAATTCTAAAATTCCAATAATATCTTGTGTTGGTCATGAATCAGATATAACATTGGCAGATTATGTTGCTGATTTACGAGTTTCAACTCCTACAATGGCAGCAGTTTCTGCTTCTATAGATATGAATGCAATGTTTGATTTTCTTAATTCATTAATAGAAAGGTCATCTAATGGTCTTATACATAAACTTAATGAATATAAAATTAAATTAAATAACATCAAAGAAACTACATCTAGTGCCTTAATTACTAAATTAAATAACATTAAGCAGCAATTTTGAGCAATTAGTCGTGAGGTAGAGTTATTGAGCCCATATGGGCCTTTAAATAAAGGGTTTGCACTTATAATGGATGCTTATAGTAATAAAACAATAAAAACTGTGGATCAACTTAAAAAATTAAAAGAAATCAAAATAAAAATGAGCGACGGCGAAGTTTCAATAAAAATTGAGGAGGTAAAATAATATGGATAAATTAAATTTAAAAATCGAAAAAATTAAGGATTTAATTAAGCTAATCGAAAATCCAAAAATAGAATTAAACGATTCAATAAATCACTATAAGGAAGTTGAAAAACTAATTAGTGAAGTTTCATTAGAACTCCAAACAATTGAAGGCGAAGTAAAGAAAGTTGTCAACGGTGAAAAAGTTGAATTTTACAAAGAAGTCTAATAGTGAAAAGATAATTTTTTTGATTGATTTTGATGCTTTTTTTGCAAGTTGCCACATTATTGAAAATCCATCATACAAAAATAAACCGCTTGCAGTAGCATATAGTGAAAAGTACTCGATTATTACTGCTGCTAGTTACTCTGCACGAAAATTTGGTGTGAAGGCAGGTTTATCAGCTTTTAAAGCAATTGAAATATGTCCTGAATTATTATTAGTAAAGCCAAATTATAGTTTATATTCAAAAGCTTCAAAAGCTGTATTTAAATTTTTTTATGAAAACTATTCAAAAAGAATTGAATTAGCCTCTATTGATGAGTGCTATATGGACGTTACAAATGAATATAAAAAATATGGATCAGTCAGTAAGATGGCTCAGCATATATTAAATAGTGTTCAAGAGAATTTTAATATAACTTGTTCAATTGGAATTAGCACTAATAAAATACTTGCCAAAGTTGCTTGCGATAGAAATAAGCCAAATGGATATTTTAGAATATTACCTTTTGAAATTGAAAATAAATTGTGACCTTTACATGTGGGCAAAATGTTTGGTGTAGGGACTAAGACTGCTTTGCTTCTAGAAAAAAATAACATAAATACAATAGGGGATTTAGCAAAAGTTGACAAAAACTTTTTAATAGATATTTTAAATAAACCCGGTTTGATTTTATGAAATAGAGCAAACGGTATGGACACTGATGTTTTGGATATTAATTTTTCAGGTTTGAAAAGCCTTGGATCTGAAGTTACATTTAATCAACCTACACAAAATTTGGGAGAAATTGAACAATTCATTTATGATATGTCTTTTGCAGTCAGAGAACGTCTATTGCAAAGAAACTTAGGAGCTAAAACAATAACTGTTGTTTTGAGATATCAAGAAGCTAAATTAACTAAAAAACGAGTCTCAATGCAGCAAACACTTGATAAACCAATTCACACACTAGAAGATATATTTGCAGTATCAAAAAATAATTTTTATAAGCTATGAGATGGGTCTTTGGTTAGATTAGTAGGTGTTCGTGCTTCAAATACTGCAAAAGAATATAATGTAAAACATCAGTTAGATTTAAATAAATTAGATTTAAAGTTTAGTTCAGTTGAAAAAATTGTTGATGGAATTAATGAAAAATTACATCAAGATAAGTTATTAACTGGAGCAAATCTAAAAATTAAGCTTGAAGAGGAAGAAAAAGTTTCAAAATTCCAGAAGGGAGAGTTTAACGACAACAAAAGGAGAAGTTAATGAATATAAATATTGATGAAATAATTACAGAATTAACTTCTGTACATTATCAATTAAATAAAATTTTGTTTAAATCTTCATTGAAACAATTAAAAATAGGGGTTGAAACATCAAAACATCGAAGAATTAATGCCTATGCTTATTTTGAACCATATGGTGGATGATTGGATGGTGGATCACAAATAACTATACTTACTAAAAGATTAGATGGAAATTATATAAATATAATTTCTACACTTGTTCATGAAATGTCTCATCAATATAATTTTGAAAATAATATTAAAGATACTGAACCTTCAAATGGTAGACATAATAAAAATTTTAAAATTACAGCGAAAAATTTGGGATTACTTAATGTTGAAAATAATATAAGTAAAAACGGTGGGGGATGTTCTACTTCTCCAAGCGATGAATTAATTTTTATAATAAAAAATAAATTAGATTTTAATAAGGCAGCCTTAAAAATTATTCATGAAGATTCTATTACGATTGAAAAGGTTAAACAAAAAAATTATAAATACGTATGTGAGTGTGGAAAAATTATTAGATCAAAATCAAAATTGAATATTAATTGTAACGAATGTAATACTGTGTTTAGTTTAAAAAATGTATAGTTAACTATACACTTTTTTTATTTTGTGATTATCTTTTATTATCTTATTATTTATATTTACTATAAAATATTATTAATATATATCACTTATTAAGGAGTTTTATGGCTGGTTTTTCACCTAGATTTTGTACAATTCATTTAAAGATCCATGTATGTCCTGATACTGGTGTTACAACTAAATTAAAGGCCCAAGAAGATGCTATTAGTTATAAGATACGTCGTTTGCATGGTAACCAAACTGAGGATGATAAAGTTATAGAACAAGAAAAACAAAAACGTGGAATGAAAGAAGGGACTATATCTGCCCTACTCGCAAAAGCAAAAGCAACAAATGCTAAACAGCGTGAAGAGACTGGAATTAACGATGATGATATGGAACATGGACCTTTGGTTTCTGAAGAAAATATTTCAGACAGAATGGCTCGCTTGAGAAGTAAAGCTTTAGGTGAATCTACTCCAGAACCAAAAAATGCAGTTGCTGACGATATTAAAGATACTCCTGTCACAATGGCTGTAAGAAAAAATTCAAAACCTACTCCTACTACTATAACTGAAGAAGAATTTTCTAAACCTAAACCTAAACCTGTTTTAAAAGATAAAGTGGAAGAAGACGAAAACCAAGAAGATATCCATGAAGCAGTTTATTCAACAGCTGAAGTTTCTCAAATGATCACAGATGCAGTTGAATTAGCCTTATCTAAATATATAAAGGCGACAACCAAAGCACCACAAACTAAGAAAAGTACAACAGCAAAAAAAACTACTAGTGTTAAAAAAAGTACAACAACCAAAGCACCACAAACTAAGAAAAGTACAACAGCAAAAAAACCTACAAATAAAAAATAATCCGCAAGGATTATTTTTCATTTTCTAATATTTCTAATTGCTTTGAGTAAGAAATTTTTGTAGCAGTTACTATTAATTTTGAAGCCTTATCTATTACAAAATATATTTCATTAATATTTGACTGAATATACAAATCTTTTTTTGTTTCTCAACTATAAGTTGATCTTGAAATTATTTCATTTACTTTTCCACGCAATTCCAGATCACTTACATTTAAATTTAAACGTTGTTTAATTCTGTAATAACTATGTGTCGATAGGTTATATTCGTTTTTTTGATAAAAGGACATTATTTGTTATCTCTGTTTTTTTTCTTTTCTCAAACAGCCATTTCTTCATCACTTTCAAACAATGATGGATCAATGTCATATGATTGACCTTGCATTTGAGCCATCGCTTTTTTTTGAACTTCAATAATGAATAATCTATATTTTTCCCTATCAAGTTTTGGATTTATAAGGATAATTGCAACATACATTGCAAGGAAAATGAAAGCAAATACAATTGTAATTATAGAAAGAACTTTCAATGTCAATAAATCCATTTGCTCACCTATTGCAGAAACAAATGTCTCAAATTGAGTTTTATTTTCATCTAAATAACTCGATTTAATGATTCATTTTAAGAAGTCCTTTACAATTACATCTGTATTAGATTCTTTAAATCCAAGTTGATAAATCATTGAAGTTATTCCACCGCTTTGATTAAAGAAAACAGGCATTATAAATATAAAGATTACAAACCCAAAAAGAAACAATGTTCCCCCATTTACATGATATTGATCTTTATAAAGTTTTGGTTGTTTCAGCATAGGATATACCGAAGAAAAAAGAATTAAAATCATAAAAATATTCATCATTATTGAAAAAGTATTAACTCCAGTACTTAGACTAGGGTCCTTAGAAATCAATGTATACGGAGATAAAATTCAATTCCCTTTTAAGAAGTCAACATATTTTTGTTTCATTGTATCATCAGCACCAAGAATTATGTGTTTAGGCTCCAGATTATCAAAAATTCCTCTGTAACTATCATCTGAAGAAATTTTAATTTGTTCAGCTCCAAGTATTGCGTAAATAACTATAAACAAGATTCCAATAATTAAAATTGAAGCTGCAAAAGCAAATTTAATTCATCTCATTTCTTTTGGTTTAGTTTTAAATGGATAAAATCTTTCACTATTCATTGGGTTTTGAAATAGCTGCCCCATATTTGATTGACCACCAAAAATATTTTGTGTGCCTTGCTGATTTGCACCAACATTATTTACCTTTATGTTTTCTGCAGATCCTGCATTAATTTGGATAGTTGCTTCATCTTGAATTGTTGTATTATTACTTGCAGTAGCTTCATTTTCTTTGTAGTTTTTTACAAAACTAACAAAATCCCCTTCTTTAATGTCAATGCCACTATCCAAAATTATGTCTTTTGAAATACCATATGTATTTGAAATAAAATTAGAAAAGAAAATTATTTCTTCCTCAATTTTATCAACATTTAAATTTGAAATACTAAACGCAACTTTTTCATTAATTAGTTTAACCAAAGCACGTCCAACAGAATTACCAAATTGTATACCCTTTAAATTTACTGAATTCTTCTTTTCTAAAAACATTAGTCCATTAATTGTCTGCAATACACTGTCTTTGAATTTTACATCATTTAAAATTTTTGTAAGCATATCGTCATTGGAAAAAACAGCATAGTTTAAGTTGACTAATTGTTTATATAATTTTTCGTTCATTTTATCCCCCGAAATTTATCATCTTCAATAACGAGATGGCTGGAATTATTTCTCCATCATAGTTACCAGATAAAATATTGTTTTGTATTTTAAACAACAACTTTATTTTATCATTTAACAACTCGAAATTTTTGTTTTTCAAACTGACTATAGAACTTACTCTATAAGGGTTCATTTCCAAAGACTTTGCAATTTCTGCATTGTCGATTTTAAGGCTCTTCAAGTACATCACATTACGTGTTGCAACTAGACTTGACGATAATAATGCTACAATTGACATCAAACTTCCTTCATTCCCTATAAAATTATTGAATATTGATATTCATTTTTCTTTATCATTCGAAACCAGTGCATTAGATATTTCAAACATATTATTTTCACGGTCTTTTATACATAATTCATCAATATTTTTTTTATTAAAATCTATTTTACCAACAATGAATTTGTTTAATTCATTGTTCAACATAATAGCATTCTCACCAATATATTCAACAAAGTAATTTAGATCATCATTAGTAAATTTCATGCTATTTTTTGTCAGTTTTAAATTTATTTGGTTAATAAGTTCATTTCTCTTTGGCTTATCAATTTCAAGCTTTCTAGAATTATCCAACAAATATTTAGTTAATTTATTTGAACTAAATTTATCTCCTTCAGTTGAAATAATAAATTCTACAGATTGATTTTTAAATAAATCTATCCATCTATTAAAGTCTATATCTGTTTTTTTAGTTGAAGTCAAAATTGTGACGTTCTTTATAACTATTATTTTTTTATCAGAAAATAATGAAAATGTGTTTGCTGATTCTTCAATATCATCTATAGTTGAATCCTCATAGTCAAAATAATAGACCTCACTATCTGAGCTTTCCATCTTCTTTACTAACTGTTGGATTTGTTTTTTGCTAATTGATTCATTATAACTTCTAATTAAAAACATATAAGGTCCTTTGTAAATATTTTACATTTTTTTTGAATTGTTATAGTTTTATATTAATCTATAAGATATAATTATTTTTGAAACATATTCCAGGGAGAACACATGGCAAATATTAAATCAAACGAAAAAAGAATTATTACTAACGAGAAATCGCGCGTTGAAAATAAGCACTTTAGATCACAAGTTAAAACAGCAATTAAAAAAGCTTTAGTAGCTAAATCAGAAAAAGCAACTACAGCTACTGACTTAGTAAATGCTGCAGTTAGTTTGGTGGACAAGGCTGTTTCAAAAGGTATTTGAAAAGCAAACAAAGCTGCTAGAGAAAAATCTAGATTAATGTCAAAATAGTTTAAGAACTATTTTTTTTATTAAATTTTTATATAGTCTTTTGAATTTCAAATTACTTTATTATCTCATTTTTCTTCCTTGGTACCGTTCACTATAATTGTTTTTGATTTAAACCTGTCAATAAAACCCTTAGTTGTTCATTTATCGCCAGACTTATTTATAACAATGGTCTTTATATCTTTAAATTGGTACATTTTGTTGTTTAGGATATATTGTTGAAAACTTAAACTAATATCACTAAAAACAGCTATATTGTTATTTATAATTACGACTCCGCCCTTATCTCCTTTTGTTTTAGCATTGGGGAAATTAATTATTTTATTTCCTGTAAAACTTTCAAAATTTGTTTTAGTTAATAAATTGTTTATTTTCTTATTTTGAGTCAGTGTCTGTAATTGTTTTGAATTATGTGCTAATTCATTTTGAATATAAACTCATTCAATTTTTTTAATTCCTTTGTAGTCCAAAAAGGAATTAATTTCATTTTTATTTGAAACTCCAAACTCTGTACCTGCGTTAAGTACTCTTGCTTTTCGTTTTTCTATTTGTACAATATTATTTACATATCCTGATCTTATTAAGTAAGTATTTGTTTCCAATCCAAAAATAAAATTTGAAAGTTGCATCATCATAATTGAAAGAACAAATACTATTAAATAAATAAAATTTACATTAACTTTAAATAGTTCTTCTTTTTTCAAAATTATTAAAAGTATTGAGTAGTAAATAATTGCAATTAAAACATTGTAGTGTCCTATCCATGTAACTAGAGTTAAATATTTTAAAAGAGTTACTATAATATTTAAAACAATTAGAAATATATCAAACGAATTACTGCCAAGCGGAATAAAAATTGATATTATCGAAACAAAATACAATAGACAAAAATATGGAATTAATATGAATGAAAATACTGGTCCAAGTCATTGAATCTTGTAATAAAAATATATTTGTATTGGGGCAAAAGTAATTATTGAATAAAAATACATATAAATATATTTTTTATAACCATTCTTATAATTTGAACTAACTATTAAAAAGTTTCCAATCAATATGAAATAGAAAGTATCAGTAACTATAAACATAGGACTGAACAATGTTGTTATTAAAATGAATATGTAAAATTTAGTAATTTTTCTAAATCTTACATCTCATTTTTTACTCCAAATTTTGATTGACTGATAAATAAGAATTTTTAAAATTAACCCCTCAAAAAAATTTAAGTAATTTAAAACAAAAATAAAAATTCATTCAAATGAGGATAAATATTTTTTTGAAAAATTTAATTTATCAAAAATTAGTCTAACAACTCAAAATAAAACAAAAATATTTAATCACTTAATTTTTGCAATGTAAGTTATTTCCATATCAATTAAATTTTGCTTTATATCCAAAAAATCTGTTTTTTGTCCATATGTAAAATTTAATAAATTATTTGAACTTTCAAACTTATTTTTAATAAAAAATTGCAGACCTTTATACTCACTTTGCAAATTTGTAATGTTTGAAATTTCAAACTTCACTGAGTCTTTTAATAAATACTCATTAAAGTTAAAATCTCAAAAATGCCCATAAACATTGATCTTTTTAAACTCCCCTACCGCTTTAACAAACTCCCCTACCGATAGGTCATACTCCCCCGCTGCATTATCTAATAAAAATTTTTGATTCAAAAATTTTAAAATATAAAATCCATTTCCTTTTTTTGTAACTTGAAATAATGACGGAAAACTAACGAAAAAAAATAAGAATTCATTAATAAACAAATATGAACAATATAATATTCAAATTAACACTAATCATTTTGTATATCTTCAAAAACTTATATTTATAAAAATATAAGTTAAAAAAACGATTATAAACAAAACTCACATTGCTTTCCAAAATAATATTGATTGTATTATTAAAAATAAAATTGCAATTGCAAATTTATTTTTAATAAATCATTTTTTCAATTGCATAATCTAAAAATTCTTTTCGGTAGCTTGTATTTATGAAACTAAAAACTTTGTATTTAATCTCATAAATATCTTTCACTTCCACATCCCAACAAAGTGATTCAAGTTTAATTGATTCTTCTAAAGATAAACCTGCATTTAAAAAATAATCAATATTTACCTTATTATGATCAAATCTATTTAGTAATTTAACATTTTCTTGTTTTAATGGAATAAGCTTTATGGTAATTTCTTCTTCAGATTCAATATCTATATTTTGTCTTTTATCAAAATAAAAATTTTTCGTAATGTTATATTCATCATAAAAATCAACAACATCTTTTGCTGTTACAAAACTCTCTTGAAAAATTACTTCTTTTGGTGGAATGATACTTGTGTTCACTACATCAATACCATATGCTACTAAAAATTTTATTGTTTTTTCTTTTTCCTCTTCATGATTCTCTGGCGAGATATCAATATCTCTTTGAATATTTTTTTGTCTGTCTCCAAATATATCAGAAAAATCAATTTCATAGATTGAAACTGCAATTCCGATTGGCAATAATAAGCAAGTTAAAAATTTAATTCATTTCAAGTTTTTTTACCTCACTTATTACAACGTCACAAAAAATTAAAAAAATAATCATTTTACTGATTATTTTTTTATCTGATTCAATTTTAGAAGCAAATTATCATATTGCTCTTTGTATTTTATTTGTTTTAATTTTTCAGCATCAATTTTGTCTTTAGAAGCTTTTAAAATAAAACTTTCATTTGATAACATTTTTTCTAAGCGAACTAGTTCACTTTCTACTTTTATAATATCTTCATTCAATTTTTTCATAACTTCTTCTGTATTAATAAAGTCTGAATTCTTAATGTAAATAAATAAGTTTGTTAAAGCTATTGTGCTAATGTTTTTCATTGCGCTTGCATCTTTAGCATATGTAATAGACGAGTTAACCATTTTTAATAAATATGAGTTGATTGAATCATAATTATTTTTTATATCTGTAGTAAATTTTAATTGAATAACATTTTTAATTTCATTATTTAATCTAAATGATCTAATTTTTTCAATTAATTCAAAAACATTTTCAATATCTTCAATTTCATCATCTGAAATTTTAACTTCAAATTTAAACATCCACTCTTCTCTCAATATTGATTCTTTATCACCAATCACTTTATATATTTCTTCTGAAATAAATGGCATAAAAGGATGAATCATTATTAATAGTTTTTTCAATACCAATAATAAAGTTTGTTGAGTAATTGTTCTTACAAGCAAATTATCACTTTCAATATTTGCTTTTGATAGTTCAATATACCATGAACAATATTCATTTCAAATAAAATTATCTAAAACCTTACCTGCAATAGCAAATTCATATTTATCAATTTGTTTTTTAAGTTCAATTAAGGTTGCATTTGTACGATATAAAATTCATTTATTTGCAACATTTCATTGTTCATTAATCTTGTTAATGTTTTTAATTAAATTTGATTCTTCAATTGATGCGTTCATATTTTCAGTTTTCATAACTACATATCTTGAAGCATTTCAAATTTTGTTTGCCAAGTTTCACGAGCTTCTAATTTTTTCAACTGAAAACTTAATATCCATACCTGGAGAAGAATTAACTACAAGTGAATGACGTAATGTATCAGCCCCGTATTCTTCAATAACAATTAATGGATCAATACCATTTCCCAATGATTTTGACATTTTACGACCTTGTTCATCACGTACTAATCCATGCATTAGGACGTCATTAAATGCCTTCTTATCATTATTTATATATTGTGTTGTAAACATCATTCTAGCAACCCAAAAGAACAAGATATCATATCCTGTAATCATTGTTGAAACAGGTCAAAATTGTTTGTATAAATCACTTTGATCTTCTTCTGATTTGTTTGGATCATATCCTAAGCAAACCATTGGTCATAGTGATGATGATGCTCAAGTATCTAGAACATCATCTGAACGTTTTCAATTTTCTGGATCAGTTGGTCCATCTACACTAACATGAACTTGATCTTTATTTTTTTTGTTATATCAAACTGGTAATTGGTGCCCTCAAACTAATTGTCTTGATATTGTTCAATCATGAATGTTTTCCATTCAACCTTTTAAAGTTGCATCAAATCTATTTGGGTAAAACCTAATTGGATCTTGTGATTCTTGCATTTTAATAACATTATTTGCAAGACTTTCCATTTTAACGAATCACTGCTTAGATAACATTGGTTCAACAATAGTTTTTGATCTTTCACTTAAACCAACTTGGTGCTCAATTTCTTCAATTCTAATTAATGTGTCATTAGCTTTTAAAGACTCTACAAGCCCTTTTCTAGCATCAAAACGATCAAATCCATTTCACTGTCCACACTTGTCATTCATAGTAGCGTCATAGTTCATAACATTGATGATTGGTAAGTTATGTTTTTTACCTAGATCAAAGTCATTTCTATCATGAGCTGGTGTACATTTCATAACACCTGTTCCAAATTCAATGTCAACATATTTGTCAGCTATGATTGGAATTATTTGGTTATTTGCTGGGTTAATTACATTTTTACCAATGAATTTAGAATATCTTTTGTCTTTTGGATTAACCACTAAACATATATCTCCAAACATTGTTTCAGGTCTTGTTGTAGCCACTTCTAAAAATTCTTTTGAATCTTCAAAGAAGTATTTAAAGTAATACATTTTACCTTTTACATCACTGTGGATAACTTCAATATTAGAAATCGCAGTTCCTAAAATAGGATCTCAATTAACTAAAGTTTCATCTTCATAAATTAATCCACTATTGTACATTTTTACAAATACATCTTTCATGTAATCTTGTAGGTGTTCTGAGAATGTAAATTGTTCTAAATTATAATCCAAAGCTAAACCAAATTTTGATCATTGGTTTCTAATGTTTTTTTCATAAACTTTTTTTCATTCTCAAATATGATCTAAGAATTCTTCTTTACTTAACTTATTTTTATCAATTCCTTGCTCTTTTAAATGTTTATCAACAACAACTTGTGTAGCAATTCCAGCATGGTCCATCCCTGGAACTCAAACTGTTGCAAATCCATTTAGTTTTTTAAACCTAATTAATAAATCTTGAATTGAATTATCTAGAGAATGTCCTAAATGTAATTTACCTGTAACATTTGGTGGTGGCATTATTAAAGAAAATGGTTCTTTTGATTTATCCATATCAGCTTTGAATAAACCTAAGTCAATTCATTTTTGATATTTATTTGCTTCAACATCTTTGTGATTGTATTTGTTATTCATATAATTCTCCCTTTTGAAAATAAAAAAAACGTTCCTAATTAAAGGAACGAATTTCTCCGCGGTACCATCCTAATTGACCTTTTTATAGATCCACTCAATACTTATTAAATTTTTATTTAATCAACCTTCAAGTAGTTATCATATCAACTCACACCGACCGTTGATTCTCTGAAAAGATAAATTACCTTACTCCTATTAAACATTTATATAATAATTATATAATAATTATATAAATAACTATTTTTTAATTTATTAGTCAAAAAAAACTTGCAACTTCAATTATTTATCTAATAACTAATCTATTTAATAATTGCAATACATTTTTTATGTGCAGGTCACATATTTGACATGTTGACCTCACTATTATTTTCAACACCATCAATATCTTTAACAACTCAAAAATGATTAGGATCACTAATATTTAAAGAATATTCATCAAATTCAATTAATCAATTTTTATTTTTACAATTTGGACATAATCCTTTAGAATCAACAGAATCAAATCTGTTTTCTCATATACTTATTAATTCGCTTGTTCTTAATTTTGGCATAAAAATAATTCTCCTATTTTTATTATGATTACAAAAAAAAAAAAAAAACAATACCTAATTTCTAAAATAAAAAAAGTCTCAACGACTTTTTAAATTTGTATTTCTGTGGATTCTTTTTCATCTTCAATTATTAATTTAGATAATCTTTGGTTTCTATCTCACCTATTTGGGAAGTGTTTTTGAATTATATATAAAACACAATCTGAAACTAGCATTATTAACATTGGTAAAAATGCCAAACCAATCATTACTAAAATAATCATTGGATGTGATTGATAATCTGAAATTCCAATTAATCCAAACATTGTTGAACTAACTCCAGGCGTCAAAATAATCATTAAGTTCAATAACAACGCTAAAGCTGAAGATATCATTAATGGAGTATTTGAAGTATAACCAAATTTATTAGCACCATTTCATGTAGTGATTCTCATTGTATTTACAAACAATGCTGGTGAAGTCATTGCCACAAAGAACATTGCAGTTGTTCTAAATTTATTAAATAATTCAGGATCTTGAACATCTTTAGCAACAACTCCAGCTATATAAAATGCTGAAACTACCGTAATTGTATTAATTATTATAATTCTTATAAACATTCCTCAAATACCCTCAAATAATGAACTCTTATTTTTCAATTGTATTTTTTGGTCTGTTTCTTCAGTCAACCCCATACCGATAGTTGTTGCAAGCATTGTTTCAATAACTAAGTTAATTCATAAAATATTAATAGCTTCTAATGGAGACATACTTGAAATTAATATAATTAATCCCATCGCAATAATATTTGAAATATTCACACCCATAACAAAAGCAATAGCTTTTTGAATACGTTTGTAAACTCCACGTCCTTCTTTAATACCATTAATAATAGTAAATAAGTTATCGTCAGTTAAAATAGCATCAGCAGCTTGTTTTGCTACATCTGTTCCAGTTATTCCCATTGCAACTCCAACATTTGCTGCTGCAAGTGACGGAGCATCATTTACACCGTCTCCAGTCATAGAAGTTATATATCCCTTTCTTTGTAATAAAGAAACGATTTTAACTTTGTGTTCTGGATTAACACGTGCAAATACACGAATGTGATCAATAACTTCTAATAACTCAAAGTCACTCATTGATTCCAATTCAACAGAGGTCATAACTTGTTTTTCTGAATTAGCTAATCCTAGTTCTTGAGCAATTGCTAGAGCTGTTTCTGGGTGATCTCCTGTAATCATTACAACTTTCACACCTTTTTTGTAAGCAAGGGCAACAGTTTCAACTGCAGCTTTTCTAACTGGATCTTTCATTCCAATAGCACCTTGAAAAACAAAACCTTGTTCTAATCCATTTGTATCAATTGTTGAGACTACTTTTGAGGCAAAAGCCATAACACGTAATGTTTTTTTACTTAGCTCACGTGTCATAGTCATTATTGTTTCAATATCATTTTTGGTAATTGGTTTGATTTTGTTGTCTTCATAAATGTGAGTACAAATTTCTAAAACTTGTTCAACCCCACCTTTAGTGAATGCAAATTTTTCATTGCCAATTTTATTTACTGTAGTCATTCTTTTACGTGATGAATCAAATGGAATCTCTGATAACCTTTTGTACTTATTTCTAACTTCAACTTCGTTATGACCCATCAAATGTGCATATTCAACAAATGCTAATTCTGTTGGATCACCAATTTTTTCACCATTTTGAATAACCGAATCATTACACAAAATAATACCTTGTGTCATTCTAATAGCTTGTTCTGACTCATTGATTCTAGTCAATCAATCATCTGAATTTATTATTTGACCCTTGTAAATTATTTTTTCACAAGTCATCTTGTTTTGAGTAAGGGTTCCGGTTTTATCTGTACAAATTACGTTAACACCACCTAACGCTTCAACTACGCTAAGTTTTTTAACAATCATGTTATTTTTAACCATTCTTTTTGTACTAATGCTTAATGCAATAGAAACAGCAGCACCAAGACATTCAGGAATTAATCCAATAGCTAAAGTTAATGCAACCATTAAGTGACTTAACCACTCTAACCCCTCATTGTTACCTGAGTCTGGTGAAACAATCATTAATGTAACAAAGAATAAAATACCCACTATAATTGAAGCTCCTGCGACAACTATAGAAAATTTATTTATTTTTTGTTCAAGCATTGTTTTTTCTTTTTTAGTTTCAGAAATCATTTTTGAAATTTTACCAATTTCTGTCTCATCACCAATTTTCACAACAATACCAGTTGCTCTACCATTTGTGATAAATGTAGACATAAAAGCAATATTTGAAAGTTCCCCAAGTATCTTAGAATTGGAAGCTAAAGCAAAATGATTTTTTTCAACAGGTACTGACTCCCCTGTTAAATTAGATTCATCAATCATCAAATTTGATGAATCTAAAATTCTTAAGTCAGCTGGAATATATCTTCCAGCTTCTAATATCACAATATCTCCAATTGTAAGTTCTGAAGATTCTATCTCTAATTGATTACCGTCACGAATAACTAAACATTTTGGTTTAGTTAGTGAATTAAGAGCTTCAACAGATTTTTCAGCCTTAATACCTTGTATTGTTTGCATTGTCCCATCAATGAAAACAATTGCAATAATAACAATGAAATCAATAAATTCTGTATAGTCAACATGACCATTTGCAGCACTCATAATTGGTGCTACTAAAGATACAAATGCCGCAAAAACTAATATAAGTTGAATTGGTTCTATTAAAGTATGAAAGAAAATTACTCAAGGTGATTTTGGTTTTTTTTGCTTAATTTGATTTTTACCAAAACGCTCAATATTAACTGCAAGCTCATCTTGTGATAAACCTTTATCAGGATTTGATTTATATTTTTTAACTACATCTTCTGGTGTAAGACTCGAAGGGTATGGTTCCATTATTTTCTCCTAATAATTAATATAAATTATATATTATTTGCCAAATCATTCAATAAATAGGTCATATATTTTATCGATGTTTTGTTTTGAATCTGAAGATACAGCAATAAGTTGATTTGGGTCTGTTTTTAAAATTTCGCATATTCTTTTTTGAAATTTTTGAACATCATTTTTCTTAAGTTTGTCTAATTTAGTTGCAACTATTAAAACAGGAATTTGTTTTCCTCGCAAATATTTGTTCATAGCAATATCATCTTTTGTTGGTTCATGTCTTAGATCAATTAGTTGACAAACAAATTTTAGATTTTCACGTCCTTCAATATATTCTTCAATCATTTCTTGCATATCATATTGTTTTGAATGCGATAATCTTGAATATCCATAACCCGGACAATCAACAATTCTAAATTCATTATCGTTTATATCAAAAAAATTTAACAACTGTGTTTTACCTGGTGTTTGAGATGTTTTTGCTAATTTATTTTGTCTTGTAATTGAATTAATAAAACTAGATTTACCAACATTACTTCTTCCCATAAAACAAACTTCAGGAATATTATCCTGAATTCATCCATTTGCTGCAGCAGCAGATTTTACAAATATTGCTTTTTTAATCATGATACTTTTCCCCACAAACTTCCTTAAATAAATCTTTTAATTTTCAATGATATTTAAATTGTATAACTTCAATAATTTCTCCTTCAACAAAAGAAATTGTCATTGTAGTTCTTTTCAAATTATTTGTAATAACATGAATTGAATCAATTGGTACAACATTTTCAATAAATATTAGATTATTTTCAAACACTAACACAAAAATGCCTCTAATCATCTTATTTGAGATTAACAATAATACAATAAAGTACGAAAGAGAGACAAGTTGAAACGCCATTGAAGTTCATTCAATTCATTTTGCATTAATAAAGATAAATGCAATGAACATGATCAACTGAATCATTTCCAGTAATAGAGCTGCAAAAAATAAAATTAATAAAGTTATATATAAATTTTTATTAAAAAACTTTTTTTCAGTTTGAAATTTATTTATTCTTAATTTGTTTTTGATAAATTTAAATAGATTAAACATCAAAAAACTAAAAATGATGAATATCAATATAATGTTTATAATCTGTGATGTCATATCAGCCTCTTATTTATTTAATATTGCCTCGTATGTTTTAAAAACACTATTGTCTTTAACTTGAATAAGAAAATATAATGTTTCATCAAGTTTAATAACTAATTCGTGAATTAAACCATGATTTACATATTTTACACCAGGTTTAACAATTGTACCCTCTTCGATTTTTAATTTGTAATTATCCTTTTTACTAATAATTACTATATTCTTATTTGTAAAATAGATGTCAGCTTCAATATTTTTTGACTTAACATATTTTAATACATTCTTCATATATCACTTATCACCAGATGTAACAATATGTGATTTGGTTTTAAGTATCTTTCCAGGATGATTTTTTAAATTTATATAACAAATTTCACCTTCTGGTAATTTAAAATCTAATTCTATAGGTTTTAAAATTACTATATTATTCGAATAAGTTTCTTTTTCCTTTCGGATTTTTTCAATTATTATTTGCTTGAAAAATGCAAGAGTCCCAAAAATAATTAGGATACTAAATCAAATAGAAAAAAAACAAATTAATAATATGTCTGTTGTTGTCATTTTATCTCCATATAATAATTATAATTATATATAAACCTAAGGAGTAAAATGATTAACTATTTCAAGACTACAAAAATCACAGAAGAAGATATAAAAATTTTGAAAAGATTTGATACGTTTTGGTTAAGTTTTGTTCAAAAAGAAGTCAAAAGATTAAATAAATTTACAAGTAGATTTAAGGGTTCTATTTCTGAATTTATTATCCTTGTTCCTAATAAACATGAAGATTTGATTGAATTTGAAAGACAAATTATGAATTACAAAAATTTCTTTAATCAAAAATATAAGCAAATGAAAGACATACTTCCAGCATTAAATAAGTTAAGAAACTGAATTGGTGCCTATAACACTTGCCTAGGAATTACAATTTACTTTAATAATTTATGTAAATTTATAAAAGATAATGAAGGCATTAAAAATAATGAGTTAACATCTAAATTCAATGATGAGTGTTTAAAATATTGAGAAAAGCTTGGTAAAGAAGTCAGAAAACACATTGGTAAAGATCATTATCTAGATACCGTTGACAAAAACTTTACAAATGAAAAAGAAACTTTCCTTAACTTCAGAGTACCAATAAAAAGTTATTTATATTACATTAAGTCTTTAGCTAAAAAGAAAAAGATTACTGAAATAAAATATACAAACTCAGCTACAGAGTTATTAGAATTTGGAAACTTTATATTTGGAATTGAAAAGTGTGTGGATAAATATAATTCTAAAATAAAAAAATAATCATATGTTGATTATTTTTTTATTATATTTTCATAACTGTAAGTCACTAATTTTAACAGTATCTAAATATAGTTTATTGTTTAGATAGACTGTTAACCACTTCTTATGATTCATATGGATATATTTAGTTAAATTAAAACTCCTACTACCTCATATGTGATTATGTATTTTAAATTTAACTTTAAAAGAAAAAACGAACTTTAGTTCGTTTTCCTATTAATCTTCAATTTCAACTTCTAAAGCTTTGTCAGCTAAAGCTTTTTTAGTCATCACATGTCTTTTTTTATTGTAAACAACATTATTTAAAATAAAACCTGATAATGCAATATAAATCCAAAATACTACTAATGTCACAAAATTTATAATTGAAACAATTGCAATTATATTTTCGTAATCTGCTAAATTTTCCTCTGACACAAAACCATTCAATAATATTATTGCAAGTGTTGTCATAACCCCAACTACTCAAGCAATCAATGGAATTACAATACCATTAAGTAAAGCTTTCTTTGACATACCATCAGAAACTTTATTTGCATCAATTAATGTTGCAATTACATATAAGATTAATGATGATGATAATACTAATGAAGCAATAGCTGCAAACCATGATCAAATTTTTGTACCTGATCCTGGTTCAGTAATTGCACCAACAGAAGCAATTCCAACCATTGAAACTGCCAATGTCATAAACATTAAAAAGTATAATATGTAATAAATTCTTAGTGGTTTTGCTATTTCTTTTTTCATATCTCTATAAATTGGTTTTCTCATTATATAAATATAATGACAAACAACTGCAGAAATTATTCATGTTCCTAAAGCAATTGTTGAAACAATCAATACACTTAAAGAATCTGATAAATCACTAGCAACACCATTTAGTGCTGCAGTAATTACTCCAAAAATTGCAAAAGCTGGTAAGAATGTTATAGCTAAAAATAATCCAAATCTAATCATTTCTAAACTTATCATTTTTCAACCAAGATTAGAAGTTCTTTCTGAATCTGGCATTGCTTTATAATACTCAGCAACTTTACTTGAACCAAGTGATGAATATTCATACCCACGTTTGAAGTCAAAAAACATTTCATCTCCACGACCAGTAATTGCTCTTTGTCTTTCTTTTGAATACATTGTTTTTAGTCCATCGACAACAGTTTGTGCTGGGTCTGCTAAATGTGATACATTTTTTTCTTTAACAATTAGAACAATTAACTCATCCATCATGTTATCTAAAAATTTTGGTTTAAAAGATAAACCTGCATATGCTCCATATGAAGCCTTAACAGCAGCTAAATCGTTTGCGGCAATTTTTGCTTGTAAATCAGTTGCATATGCAATTGATTTTTCATAGTTAAAAAGTAGATTTGCTTGTCTACCACGTAAGTAAACTTTAATACCTGAAACAGTTCCAAGAAATACTTTAATTGTTAATGGTACAAATAATGCAAATACACCCCCAACTAATATTAATTTAAATGGATCTAATAATTTTTTTGCCAATGAATTTGGCGCCATAAATCCTTCAAATAAATAAGTAAGTTTATCATTACCTTCTGTGGCTGTTGCTTTATTACCAAAATCAACTAAAGCAATAATGAAATCTAAGTTTGCTTTTGAAGCTTCACTTAAACCACCATTCTCGATAATATTTAATGAGCCCATTAAAGCTAGAAGCTCAGGATCTTTTGCTAAATAATCATAAGCAGACTTATTTTCAAAATTTAGTTCTCAAATTTCTCTCAAAATATTATTGAATCCCGTTGAACCCAATTCGTTACCATTAATGTTATAAATGGCTACAGTATCAATTCATGATGAGTAACCAAAGTAAATTACTGCGATAACTAATAACGCAATAACTAATTTAACACTATTTCTCATTTTTCCCCCTGCAGTAATTTGTAATTACTCCACTTATTATATATAAATAGTTTTTAATATAATAAAAAATCTATTCTACTACTTCAACTTCATCAACTTTAACATTAGTTTGTATTGAATCTGCAACTAATAAACATATTCCAGTAACTAGTGAAAGAAATATCAATGTAAATATACCTAATGCTATATGTGGTTTTTCTGAAGGTGTATCAATTTGGTCCATTGCTTTCTTAATACTAATTGTCATTGGTATACATCATATTAGTGGAATTATAAAAAATCCCATAAAAATAGTTCCTAAAATTGCAAATACATACGCAACTGTATATAAAGTTTTTTTTGTGTTATTGTTTGTTGTATTCATTTTTGTCCTTTTTTATTTATTTTAACTTAATTTGTAATTCCAATAATTGTTTTTCATCAACTTTTGATGGTGCATCGTTCATCATATCTATTCCACTACTATTTTTTGGGAATGCTATAACATCCCTAATGTTTTCAGCTCCAGTTAATATCATAATTATTCTATCTAACCCTAAAGCTAGTCCTGCATGATATGGGGCTCCGTAATTGTAGGCATTCACAAATCACCCAAAATTGTTTTGAACTTGCAAATCAGTTAACCCAACTGATTTAAACATTCTTGCTTGCAACTGGTTATCGGTAATTCTTTGACTACCTCCTCCAATTTCAAATCCATTCATAACTATGTCATAAGCTGCTGCTTTAGCATTTAGCATGTCACTATCAAAGGAATCTAAAAATTCTTCTTGTGGCATTGTAAATGGATGATGTGCAGCTACAAATCTATTTTCTTCTTCTGAAAATTCATATAATGGAAAGTCGATTACTCATAGCAATTCAAATTTATTTGAATCAGCTAATTCATAAATTCTTGCTGCCTCATTTCTTAAAGCACCCATTACTTTAGAAGCTTTGTAATATTCATCTACTACAAATAATAATGTAGAAGGTTTTTTAATATTAAATTCGTTGATCAAACTTAATTTTTCTTGATTACTTAATTTTCCACCAATTGAACCACTTCAATTGTTAGATTCAAATTTTGCAAAACCTAAAATATTAATTCCATTTTGTTTTGAAGTTTCTGATAATCTTTCTAATTCTTTTTTACCAATAAGTTTTTCTACACAAATTGCTCTAATTGATTTCTTATCCAAATTTGTAAACAATGGAATTTCTGTCTCGCTAAATATTTTATTTAGTGTTTTTATTTCTAGGCCAAATCGTAGATCGGGTTTATCAATTCCATATTTGTCAATTGCTTCATCTCAAGTTATTTGCTTAAATGGTTTTGTAATAGAAACATCTTTTATCTCTTTTAAAATTTCTACCATTAAAGACTCAATGATCGCCATTACATCTTCTTTTTTAGCAAATGCCATTTCCATATCAAGTTGTGTAAATTCGGGTTGTCTATCAATTCTTAAATCTTCATCTCTAAAACACTTTGCAATTTGAAAGTATCTATCAATACCACCAACCATAAATAATTGTTTATATAGTTGCGGTGATTGTGGCAATGCATAGAAATGATGTTTATTAATACGCGATGGAACTAAAAAATCTCTTGCGCCTTCAGGAGTTGATTTACCAAAAATTGGTGTTTCAATTTCTATAAAATTATTTTTAGTAAAATAATTTCTAATTACATTATTCATTTTTGATCTAGCTATTAAATTTTTAGCTATTATTGGTCTACGAATATCTAAGTATCTATACTTCATTCTTGTGTCATCACTTGTTTGAACATCATCTTTAATTTCAAATGGTGTTAACAATGACTTATTTATAACTGTTAATTTAGTCACTTCAATTTCGATTTCACCAGTTGAGATTTTTTCATTGATAGATTTTCTTTTGATCACTTTACCTTCAACTTCAATTACATATTCATTTTTAATTTCAACTGAATCTTTGATTATTAATTGAGTAATTCCATATTGGTCACGTAAGTCAACAAAGTTCATACCACCCATTTTTCTAACCTTAGCAACTCAACCTTGTAAAACAACATTTTTGTTTATTGATTTAGAATTAAGTTCACCACATGTATGAGTTCTTCTCATTTTATTTACCTCGTATTGTTTTAACTATTTCGTTGTAGACTACTTTAGTTTCTCTTTTAGTCTGTTGATTTTTAATTACAACAACATTTTCTTTTAGTTCATTATCACCAATGATGATTATATTTCTTGCATTTAACTTTTCTGATTGCTTAAATGCTGATTTTATATTGCGATCTTGAAAATCAAAATCAGCAATTAAACCATCACTTCTTAACATCATCAATAACATAGTAGAAAACTGTTTTGCTTTTGGAGTTAACCCAATAATATAAGCGTCTAGTTCTTTTGGCGGTGATAATTTAATGTTCATGGAATCTAAATCTAATAAGACTCTTTCAATTCCCATTCCAAATCCTAAACCACTAACATCTGGTCCACCTAATTGTTTTAATAATTTATCGTATCTTCCACCACCACAAAGTGTTGATTGCGATGCTAAAGTTTTGTGTGTTGACTTAATTTCAAATACCATTCCTGTATAATAATCAAGACCTCTAACTAATTTTGGATTTAATACAGTTTTGATATCAATTAAATTTAACAATTTAACTAATACTTTTAATCAGTCTTTATCCTCTTGACTCATAAAATCATTCATTGTTGGTACACTCTTTAGTTTATCTTGATCAACTTTACAATCTAAAACACGCAAAATATTTGTATCGATTCTATTTTTGCAGTCATCACATAAATTACTAATTAGCAATAATGACTTCTTAAGTTCTGAAATATATTCTAGTTTTTCTTTTCCAGAAATTAAATAATTTAAATCAATTGATAAATCATTTGTTTTAAATCCAAAACTTCTTAATATTGTAATTGCTAGTGTAATAATTTCAGCATCAGCTTCAGGTGATTTTTTACCAAATACTTCAACACCACATTGATTAAATTCACGATTTCTCCCAATTTGTGGTCTTTCATATCTGTAATATTTACCAATATAAAATAATTTCAATGGTAAGTTCTCGGGTTGAACAAGTTTATTTTCGATAACAGATCTAATCACTGGCGCTGTCCCTTCTGGTCTTAAAGCAAGAGATCTACCTTTTCTATCCAAAAATTCATACATTTCTTTTTGCACAATATCAGTTAAATCACCAACTCCCCTTTTGAATAAATCTGCAGATTCAAAAACAGGTGTTATTATTTCATCAAAGTTATACTTAGACATAACATCTCTTATTATTGTTGAAATAGCAATATATTCTTTTGCTTTAGCACCAAATAAATCTTCAGTACCACGTGGTTTTTTTAAGTCCATAAATTTCTCCATTGATATTATTTTACATTAAATTAACACCTATTATTTTAACTACTAAAATTGAAATTATGTAAATTGTTTTGTTGGCCAAATTATTTTCTATCCATTATAAAAAAGAAAATAAAAAAGTATTAATATTGATGAAATAATTGTTAATCAATTTATTCCAAGTAAATATAAATACTTTTTTTATTTAATTATTTTTTTAACATTTGCTCAACTAATAATAAACGTTATTAAGTATAAAACTAATAATCCAATAAAAATTAAAATGGGATACATTCAATGAATATTTGTATAAAAAACATAATCAGTTGAACTAGAAATCTGATTGTTTATTGAAGAAATTGTAAATATTCCTAAACCTAAACCTATTCCAAACATAAATAAAATTCAAGAGTTATACAAACTAAAAATTTGTTTAATTAAATAAAAGTTTGAATATCCCATTGTTTTCATCATTTTCATAAATTCAGTATTTTCTTGAACTATTAAAGTGGTTGAAAGAAGAAGAATTATAAAAGTAATTGCAAATAAAATAATTATAAATATAAAAATAATGAAGTTTAATTTAATAATTAGTGAGTCAATAATATTAGAAGCTAAATACACAGGAGACACAGTATTTAAAGTTGGAGATGAGAATCCTTCATAATAACTATCTTTGTTTACAATTGGTTGACACTCTTCAGAATTCTGGTCCTCACAATTTGGTGGAGTTATCAATTCATATGATCCTCGAGTACCAAATTCACTATAATCTCCAAATTTCTGTGTTGAAGAAAGGCCAAGTTCCAGATCATCTATTCTTGAATTAGACGATAATTTATAATTAAATACTGGATATAAATTATTGAATAGTTTATTAATATTACTCCACTTTTCATTATTATTAACATTTACAATAAATTCCTCATAAGACGGATTGGACTGTAAAAAACTTTGTAACTCTTCATCAGCAAAATTATCAAATTCATATAATTCATCAACAAATGCTCATTCAGGAATAAAAAAATTTTCAAAGTTAAATTTTTGAACTTTGTCATACTCTATAATCTCATTTGCATTTTCATTCGAAATTCAAGCTTGTGGTTTTCCATAGCTTTGTTCAATACCAACAACTCTAAATTTTTTATCTAAAAATCCTTTTTCGTTTGAAATAATAAGTTCATTTTCAGTAACTTTTTTGTGAACCGGGGGCTGTTTTGAAGCCCCTAGAGCACTTCCATTTGTGATTGCTAGGTCTTTTCCACCAAAACTTGCAGAAGAAAATTCTTCAGGTATTCCTAATACATTTGTATCTGAAAAGTTTCTTGCTTCATTTTTATTTTTAGGATTTGAATAGTAGCTTCGACTTGATTGGGTTCTAAAGTCTTTATAAGGATTGTTTCTTCATCCCATTTTAATATCATTTACTAAATCAATTTCTTTAAATTCATTATTCACCAATTGTTTTAATTTTGAATTAAAGACTTCAAAATCAGCTAATGAATCAATATCCAAGTTCATTTTGTTTGCCAAAGATTCGTTAATTACTATATCGTATGTTTTATGATTGTCTACAAATAATTTTCTATTTAATAACTCGTAATCTTTATTCATTAAAATATTTAAAGTTGAATTTGGTTCAACACCATTTATTTCAAAATTTAGTCCATTTTTGCTAACTTTAAAACTAGTCCCCAACTCATCAAAATTTTTATTGTATGGAACAATACTATTGCTGATTGTGAAATTGGTTCCTTCATTGAGAGAATCAATTATTTTTTGTTGAACATAATATGGTGAGTTTGTATAACTCAATAAAATTATTGCAACACCGAGTCTTCATTCAAAGACTGATAAAAATCAAATGGTTAAATTATTATTCAAATGCTTTATTTCATCTTCTGATCAATTACTTAATGAACTTGATTTTATATTTTTAACATTAACTAACTCATCTTCTTTTCAAAAGTTAAAATCTGGCTGCTCACTATTTTTTATTTCATAAAATTTATTATAGTTATTATCTAATTTTCAAAATTTTTCATAGTCTTTATTTCTAATTGCCAACCCTTTTTTTATGACTTTATTCAATTGAACATTATCAAATTTATTTTCATTCAAAACTTTTTTATTGTAAGTTAATGGAATAGAATCAACATATTTTTTATAAAAATTTAACATTATGTTATTGTATTTAATTAACATTTGTTTATTAGGATTTTGTTTTTTGAATTGTTTTAAATTGTCAGATAGAGTAGCATAATCGTTTCACTGAAAATAAATATTTTGCATAGTTTGCCCTGACCCTGCTGCACCTATAATTCCTGAATCATCAATTTCTGCATTATCCAAATTTAATAAAAAATCAGTAGATAAATTCTTTCAATTTAATCAACTAAACTCAGCCCAAGCGGTGTTGTGTTTTGGAGCAATATCAAATGAGTAAAAGTCAGTATGAATATTATCTTCTATCAAATCATTTGTGACTTTATATCAATCAATTTCATTATTTGAATCCAAAGGATAAGCAGTACTCACATCTTGTTTGGTTTTTGAACCTATATATTGTTGAGTTATTTTGTTCTCAAAATTAAATCCTCATTTTGCATCCTTAAAATCTGGATTATATGTTTTTAAGAAACTTAATGGATTATTGGCAACCGGAGGACTGTAAACAACTTTATTTTTATAATGAATGTTAGAAAAAATATTATTATAATTATTTTTTATTTGTTGTGGGATAAATAAAACAGCAGACATTAATGTTGAACACAATAACATTGCAAACGCAATGCCAATTATTTTTGAAATTGATGTCACAAATAAAGCTGATCTCAGTTTCTTATCAAAACTACGTTTTGCAAATATTTTTTTATATTGAATTGCTATGAATGAGATTCTTGTTTTTTTGATTCCAAAATTTAAGTTAGTCAAAGGTTTATTAAAATTAATAATGCAAATTATATAAGTTAAATAGAAAAAGAAAATTATTACCAAAACAAATGAGATAATTTTTAAAATCATAAATGTATTTGTAAAACCAAAACTAAAGTTAAAAATATTTGTTAATGAGTTTAAAAAAACATTTTCCAAAAAAAGAAAAATCAACATTGAAACAACAAACCCACCTGTTGTAGAAAAACTTATCATTGCTAAATAATTAAAAACGATTTTGTTATTTTTATAACCCATTGACTTTAAATGACCAATTTCTGTCAATTCATTTTCAATTTCTCTTTTTGAGACTAGATAAAAAATGAATAATGCTAGTGACAAAATAACCAACATTAACATTGACATCATAAAATTAAAAGACACAATTACTACTTTAACATTATTAACTCGATCATAATTTTGATATGTCTTGTCATCATTGTTATAAAAATATTTTATATTGTTTGTAAGGTTTGCTAATTTTTTAAAATTCAAATCAAGATCTTTGTCTGTTGTTCTAATTAAGGGATCATCAAATTTAATAGAATAATATGAATTTCGATCAAAGTCAGATGTCAAAGAAATTGCAGCAGCTGTTGAATTAAATAACTTCATTGTTCTTGGATTAGAATTACCATCAAAATCTATGTCAAATTTGTAATCCTGAAAACCTAAATTAATTGGATGAACGTAGACTAATGCTTCTTGTTTTGATTTTGGATACAAAGACAAGCTATCAAATGTAGGATATGCAAAATCAATTGAACTACCAAAACCAATTACTTCATATCAATTTAAATCATAATACTTGCTGTTTTGTAATAATTCATCAAATGAAGAAACTTGTTCTATGTCTTGCTTGACGCTTTGATTTTCTTCTACTAAAAGACTAGTACCATATTCATCAGGCTGTAATCTTATGATGCTTCCAATTTCTAATTTGTTATTTTTTGCAAAAGTAGGATTAACAACTACTTGTCTTTTAACCTTTTCAAAATCAGCTGAAAAGCTTTCTCCTTCACTAATTACCAATCTGTCTACGCTATTATCCCCTACTGAATCAAATTTCGAAATAACTTTCAACTTCAACCTTTTTTGCTGATTTGTAATATTATTAATTGTTCATTCTTCCGTTTTAGTTCATTCAAATTCATTTTGATAAGCCATTTTATTTAATAAATATTGTTCATATAAATCCTGACTTTCAGGCAATTTAGTTTTGTTATCTTTAGTTGGATTTATTAGACGAGAAGAACTTTCTCTTTTCATAACTACATCTCGTAAATTACTTGTAACTTTAAAATCTTCATATGCATTACTAACTTTTAAATTAGTAGTTAAAACCGTAAACAAACAAATAAAAAATAGGCAAACTAAAAAACCCAAAGAAAAAATTTGAATGATCTTTTCTTTGGATTTTCTTATTGAGTTTTTAAAAAACAATCAATACATAAATTTCCCTATGAATTTATAAAAACTTAATTCATTTAATTATTTCAATACTATAACATAACTTTATGTGTTTATTTCAACACAATATATATAAATTTTTTTAATAATTTAAAGTGAATTTCACTTTGATTTTAAAAAAAATAACATGTAAATCTTTTTGCAAATATAAATTTTAAGTAACAAGATTTATAAAAAGTAACTCCTTATTTTACCGCTTAACAAACTATACCTAGTCTTATAGACAAAAAGATTTATTAAATTAACATTTGAACTTAAAATAATAAATTACGTTTAAATGCTATTAATTACTTAACATTTTTCTTGTACAACGTAAGTTCTAAAAATAAAATGATTAGTATTATCTAATCATTTTATTTTATACGTCTATTATTTAGCAAGCTTAACTTTTTTTGTAATTCCTGAATCAACAGTCAATTTACCATTTTTAATATCTGCTAATTTTCAAAATCCTAAGATAAATGTCATTACAAGAACTCCAATAACAATCGCAAATATGTAGAATAAAATTCCCATAGCAATACCTAAGTTTCCATCAAATAGAAATGATTTTAGCAGAGGGAATACAACCACACCACCATGAGGTGCATTTAGTCCAATATTTAATCCTCCAACTATTAATCCTGAAATCAGTCCACCGGCCATAGCTGATATTGAAATTCTTTTTGGATCAGTTACCATAAATGGAATAGCACCTTCAGTAATAAAGAATGCTCCCATTAATCAGTTTGCTTTTGCGGCATCTCTTTCTTTTTGAGTTCAAACACTTTTGAATAGAACTGAACATAATGCAACACCAAGCGGAGGAATCATTCCAGCAGCCATTGCTGCTGCCATAATTACAGTTGCTTGATTATTACCATCTACTATTACTGAAATATCGCCAGCAACAGTTAATGTACCTGTTACATATGCAATTTTGTTGATTGGTCCACCCATATCTACACACATCATTAATCCCACAATACCTGCAGCAATAATAATTAATTTATTTTCAACTAATCATTTAAGTCCATCTTGTAGTCCTTGCATTGTATATCCAAGTGGAATACTTAATGCAAACATTGCAATAGCAATTCCAACCAATGATAAGAAAGGAATAAATACAATATCTCTAACTCCTTGAAAGGATTTTGACATATTTCGCATACCTATTGTTAATCCATAAACAATAAATGCAGCAATATATCCACCAACCATAGCTCCAATAAAGCCTGAAGTTGTTGGTATGTTACCCGGAAGAATCCTTGACCACAATGCTCCTCATGCATTAGCTTCGCCATCATATTTACCTCATAAAAATCCACCTGATCCATCAGATATCATTCCAGCAATAATACCTGGCATTAACCCTTGCGGACCAACAATTGAATAAGCAATATATCCTCCAAGAATTGGAACCATCATAAACATTGCAGTTTTACCAATTGCTGATAGCATTCCAGCAAATTCATTTGTAACTCCTAAACTACCTCCTGTGGCTCCAGCAAGTGAATCAATTAAGAATCCTAGTCCTAATATTATCCCCCCCGCTACAACAAACGGTAACATTCTAGAAACTCCACCAAGTAAATTCCCTTTAATATCTTTGAATTTTTTAAGTGAGAAATCACCATCATCTTCACCAGTTTCATTTGATGAAGCTTTAATTGCTTTTGCTTTTGCACTGAACTCTTGAATCAGAGTTGTTCCATTAAAGATAGCGTCTTTAGTAGAAGTATCAATCGCTTGTTTACCATTGAAACGCCCCATTCCAGTAATGGTTTTATCATGAGCTAAAATTATAACTTTGGCATTATCAATATCATCTTGAGTTAATCTGTCTTCAGTCCCTCTACGTCCCTGAGTTTCAATTTTAACTGTCATACCTAATGATTTTGCATATTCGTTTAATTTTTCAGCGGCCAGATAAGTGTGAGCAATACCTGTTGGACAAGCTGTAATTCCTACAACATCAAAGTGCCCATCATTACTTGCCACAACTTCTTTTTTAGTTGTTTCTTCTTCAAAGTTTTTAATAAATTCTTTAAAGTTTTTTGCTTTTTTAATACCTTTTTGTTTTTCACTATTCATCAGTATAATTGATAAATTTGAAATAGCTGTTAAGTGTTCATCTCCTGCTACATCATTTGTAGCAATCATAAATACTAAGTCTACTGGTTTTCCATCAATTGAGTTTCAATCAATTGGATTTTTTAAACTCATAAATGCAATACATGATTTATCAACAGCATCTGTAATGGCATGAGGAATTGCAATTGCATCCCCTATACCTGTTGAGTCTTGAGACTCACGCTTAAGAATTGTTTTTTTAAATTCATCTATATCTTTAACAAATTTATTATCAGCTAATTGCTGTGATAAGAAATCTATTACTTCATTTTTTGTTTTTAAATCCGAATTAAAAAATGAAACTTTTGAATTGAAAAATTCTTTTAAATTCATATAAGTTATCTCCTATTTTTTAGTAACCTTAATTGTTGTTACTAAGTTTTCTATTTCGTTTTTACTTGCCAATCATCTTGTAAAGGCTGTTGCTCCACCTGCGGCAGCACCATATTGTAAAGTATTTACAATATCTAATCCTTTATAAAGACCATACGCAAACCCAGCAACCATACTATCACCTGATCCAACTGAATTTACTAATTTCCCTGTTGCGATTCCTGCTTGATATATGCTTCCATTCTCTTGGAAATATATGCTTCCATCTTTTCCTTTACTTAATAAAATGTTTCTAGCACCTAATTTTCTAAGTTCTTTAATCATTTCAAAAACTTCATCAAAACTATATTTTTTATATGGTTTTTTTAAAATTTCACAAATTTCTTCAATATTTGGTTTAATCAAAAATGGTTTTGATTCTAATGCTTCAACCATTTGTTGTTTTGAAGTATCTAAAATATAAATCACTTTTGAATCATTACATATTTCACCAATTTCTTTGTAAACTGATGTTGAAACTCCATTTGGAATGCTTCCTGCAGCAATTACAATATCACCTTCTTTTAAGTTTGATTTTAAATATTGTTTAAGATCATTCAAAAGTTTTTCATCAATTGGACAACCTAGTCCATTGATTTCAGTTTCCTGTTTTGCTGTCAAATTTTTTATTTTAAAGTTAGTTCTTGTTTTACCTTCAAAATGTAAAAAATTATTTTGCACTTTCATTGAGTTGAACACGTCCATAAAAGGATGCATGTTGTCTTTTCCTAATAACCCGATTGACATTACGTCTGCATTTAAATTATTTAAAATTATAGATACGTTTATCCCTTTTCCACCAACTACTTCATAGTCTTTTTGGTAATAATTTGTTTCACCAATATTAAAACCATTTGTTTCTATGATGTGATCTAGTGCTGGATTTAATGTAATTGTGTATATCATTTTTCTTCCTATGAAATTAATTCAAGTTCACGTGTGTTTGCAAATTTATAAAATGATTTTGAGTTTAATTTACTTGAATCAGCTAGTCCATAAGCCTTTTGTGAGTGCTTGATAATTTCTATCTTAATTTGTGCATGTTCCGAACTTGTTGTATAAATATCATTATTTTTGTCAACTGCGTTGACACCTATAAATGCTTTATCAAAATTATAGTTTTTCAAAGCTTCAATTGCTTCATAACCTACAATTGCACCTGTAACGACTTTAAATTTTCCACCAAGTAAATATATATTTTTGTGGCCATTTTTTGATAACTCTTGAATGTTATAAATTGAGTTTGTAACTATAGTTAGTTCAAGATTCGGTTTTAATAACTTGGCAATATAATAACCGTTAGACCCCGCATCAATAAAAATTGATTCGTTCCTTTTGATTTTACTTATTGCTTTTTTTGCTATTTCTAATTTTTCTTTTATATTGATTGCAACCTTATGATCAAAGAATTCTTCTGGGATTATAAATGACTCAACAAGTTCTACTCCCCCGTGATGTTTATTAATTATTCCCAGCTTATCCATTCCGTTTAAATCACGTCTTAAAGTTGTTAAAGGAATAGTTAATTCAATCGAAATTTTTTCAACTAATACTATACCTTTGCCTTTTAAGAATTCCTTTATAACATCATATCTCTGTTCTTTAATCATAGATCTCCTCACTTATATAATACCACATCAAACCAATTACAACCAATTACAACCAATTACAACCAATATGATTTTTACTAAATATATGCACTCATTTTACTTGAAATATTAATAATAAAAATAGTTAGTGACTAACACTAACTATTTTTTTAACTACTTCAGAAATCTTTTTAGATCCTTCTTTTAATATTTCATCAAATTGCAATTCATTATTACCTAAGGATAAAACATCACTTACGATTTTTATAGAATACTTGACCTTATTTAATTTATATAACGTTGAATAAACTCCTGATAGTTCCATATCAAATACCTTAATATTTTTAGATATGATTTCCATATTTTTTTGAAATAATCCTACTGAATTAATAAACATATTAGAACTACATAGGTCAACAATTTCATAATCATGTTTAAATTTTAATTTATTAGATTCATGATATTCAGGCATTCCTGGAATTTGACCTAGTTTATAACCAAAACCTGTTGCATCAGCATTTGCTGTGTAAACTTTATCAATAACAACAATATCCAATACTTTGATTTTTTTTCCTATTGATCCAACTAAACCTAAATTATAATATTCATCAATATTATAATTTTCATTTGCTCACATTACTGCAGCTGCCGCGTTCATAATACCTATTGTAGTGATTAATAAATAATCATTCTCATTTTTATAAAAATTAAACGGTTTTTTTATAACTTCTACAAAATCAAAATCTTCAATAGTTGCTTTAGCTTCTTCTTCCATGGCAAATACAAAACATTTAGTCATAATTAATATCTCCTATAATCATTCTTTAAATATTTTAATATATCCCATTTTTACAACTTGCGCTAATAATAAATAAGATAATACAAATCCTAAAGCTATTGGTATAAATGTTAATGGTGGTGTGTCCATTTGTACTACTTTATTCATTGGTGAATATGGAATCACTAGTGCCATTGAACATACAAATACAGTTGATGCATTTACTTGCCAAGATCCTTGTGATTGTATAAATGGTATTTTTTCAGTTCTGTACATTTGCATAACTGCTGTTTGTGTCATCAATCCAATTACAAATCATGATGCATTAAATTGTGGGACACCTGGATGATTTTCTGGAATAGGTGCTAAACCAGAAGGTACAATATGATATCCATAAATTAGTACTAAGAATGTTGAAATATCAAATATAGAACTTACTGGACCATTGATTAATGCAAATCATATAATATTTTTTGTTGTAAAAGGCCTTGGTTTTTCTAAAAACTTTTTATCGACTTTATCAAAGATAAAAGCAAACATCACTATGTCATACAATAAATTTTGAAGCAATAAATGTAAAGGCATCATTGGCTCTGCAGCTGTTAAGAATAAAGCAACAATAACACTTAATACATTACCAAAATTTGAAGCGACTGTCACTTTAATGTATTTCAACATATTTGCAAGACATATTCTTCCTTCAGTTACAGCAGTATCAATTGCCATTAATGAATCACTTAGCAAAATCATATCAGCTGCATCTTTAGCAATATTTGAAGCGTCTTTAAATGAAATTGCTATATCAGATTGTCTTAAAACTGGTGCGTCATTTATTCCATCTCCCATGAACCCAACAACATGTCCTTGATTTTTTAGAGCTTTAATAATTGTGGATTTATGGATTGGGCTAAGTTTAACAAACACATTAGCTTCTTTAACAGCTTTAGCTAGTTGCATTTCATTCATTTGTTCAATTTGTTTTCCAGTATATAATTCTGTAATTTTGAAATCAACTGTTTTACAAATTGCTCTTGTGATAACTTCATTATCGCCTGTTAAAACTTTTGTACTAATTCCTTTTTGCAGTAACGCCTTAATAATTTTTTTTGAAGTCTTTTTTGGTTCGTCAAAGAATGTTGCAAAACCGTGAAATACTAAGTTTTCTTCAATGTCTTCGTCATCTAATAAGTTGTGAGCTATCCCAATAACTCTATAACCATCTAGATTTAATTTATGAGTTTTTGAAATTATTCTTTCTTTATGTTCTTCTGTTAATTTTTCAATTTTTCCATCAATTTTAATTCTGTTACAAATTTTTAAAATTTCTTCAACAGCACCTTTTGAAAAAATTTCTTTATCACCTTTGGTTGTTAAAATTATTGATAAAATTTTTCTTTTGAAATCAAATGGGACTTCTCATTCTTTTGAAAAATCTTCAACATTTGGTTTTTTAATATGACTAGCAGCCAAAACTGCTTCATCAATTGGATTATGAAATCCTGATTGAAAGTAACTATTTAAGTAAAGAAAATGTTCTAAAGTCTCAGATTTTGCGCCTTTTACGTCCATTACTTTATCTAAACTAATTTCTCCACTTGTTATAGTTCCAGTTTTATCTGTACACAAAATATCAATTGCTCCAATATTTTGGACAGCATTTAAATTTTTAACTAAAACATCTTGATCTTTTATTTTTCCATAACCTCTTGTAAGATTTGATGTCACAATAATTGGTAGCATTTCTGGAGTCAATCCTACTGCAATTGCAACAGTAAAAAATATACCTGCTCCTCAATCGCCCCCTGGTCTTAAACCAAAGATTAAAAATACAATTGGAATTACAGCCAACATGAATGCTATTAAAAAAAATGTAATCCTTTTAATACCTTTGTCAAAAGAGCTTTTAGGTCTTTTTTCTTTTACTTTATTATCAATTAATGAAAAGTATGTGTTTTGTCCAGTTGAAATAACAAGTCCAATAGCACTACCAGAGAGAACCTCTGTTCCCATATAACAAATATTTTCATATTCTAAATATGATTCATTTTCATTAGTATCTTTTTTTTGAACAGGAAATGATTCTCCTGTTAAAGAAGATTGATTAATATATAAGGTATTTGATCAAAGAATTCTTAAATCTGCTGGGATTAAGTCTCCATTTGAAAGATAAACTAAATCTCCTGAAACTAATTCATCATTGTCAATTTCTTCAGCTTTTTTAATTAATTTAATTGAATTTGCATTATCAATTGCACTGTATTTATCGCTGATATTTCTAATTACTTTTGAAGTTTTTTTATTATCTGCTAACATTTTTTTAATTACAAAATAAGATCTCATTTCTTGAACAAAATAAATTGTTCCACTAATTAAAATCATGGCTAAAACTAATAAAGCTCCAAATAAATCAAATCCATCTCCACCATTAAAAAATTCATAAAAACTAAATGTATCAATAACTATTAGAATTAGATTGAATGGGCTTAAAAAAGATTTGATGAATGCTAATGGAAAATTAAATTTACTTTGTTTTAACTTATTTTCACCATATGTTTCTTTATGAACTTTTACTTGATCATCATTAAGTCCATATGTTTCTATGTTGAATTTTTGTAATAATTCTTGATTTTCTATGTTTACATAATTTGATAAGTCAAAATTATTTTTTTTGACATTTTCTTTTTTCTTGATTTTCATACATATTATTCTCCTTATATTTATGAAAACCAATTTATCATTTTATTTATTTATTAGACAATTAAAAAACAAAGTGATAAATCAGTTATCTTATTTATTACTAACATCTGACTAAGCAAACTATCGGAAGGAATACTCATATTTACCACCTCTCTCTTATACTTGTATTATACTAACAAAAAAGCTGGCTAGTATACCATTACAATAAAAAAAAGAACCTTGAATGTTTCAATGGTTCTATTAATTATGTAGACACTGCTCCAATTATACGTTCACATGAATTAACACTTGGTATTTGCGCTAGTTTGTTAATTAGTTCATCTAATTCATGAACTGAATTTACAGCAACCACTATTTCACCACCAAATGTTTCAGTTTCAATTCTAACTTTTAAATTAATTGAACGAACATCTACCCTTTGCAGTAATTGAGTAATATCCAAGAAAATACCCTTTCTATCATCTGCAAGAATAAATAATTTAGAGTAATAGAACTTATCATATGTAGCATCAAGAATTCATTTTGCATCTGATTTTTTAAGTGTTGTAGACTCTTTAGAAAATTGCTGAGCAACTTTTCTACAGTCATCTTTATGAATAAAGATTTTTTTCTCAGGTGTTCTAACAGCAATAATATCTTCTGGAGGAATTGGTAAACAACATTCAGCCAACTCATATTTTAAACTTCTAATACCTGCTACTTCAATATCATTGTATTCAATAAGCATTTCTTGTTTTCTTGAAAGCTCAGATATATTCTTTTTAATTTTCAAGTTAGAAAACGAACTAATATCTGAATCTTTTAGATAAACCATTTTTATGGCTGTTTCAACTGTATAACTTCCAATACCAACATCAAGAATAAAGTCATAAATTGACTCATAACCAATTTGTTGACATCTAGTTAAAAGTTCTTCCATACCACAAATTTTATCTTGAAGTTTATTGTTAGCAATGTAGGCATCAATTTGACTTTTTGCTTGTCTAATTGTTTTCAAGTTTTCCAAGTGTTGTTTTTCACGTTCCTTGTCTTCGTCAACTGATACAGCTGCTTCAATTTCTTGTCTTGCATTAATTGTCTTAATGAATTTAATTCATCTTTTAGACGGTCTTGCTGTTTCATTAGTAATAACGTCAACAACATCACCTGATTGTAATGGAGAAAATATTGGGACATAAACTCCATTTGCTTTAGCCTTTGATAAACGGTTACCTATTTCTGGACCTATTTTATAAGCTAAATCAATTGCAGATGATCCATATGGTAAAGTATAAACTTTTTGACTTGGTGTAATAACAAATATTGAACTTGATAAGAAGTCTGATTTAACAATGTCTTCAAGTTCATTTTTACCTTTATTTTTTTTACTCTTAATTACATTAGCAGCTTGTTCTTCTTCTGAAAAGAAAACATCAAACTTACCAATTTCTTGAGTAGCAGTTTGTTCTAACATTAAAAGTCTTGAAAACATATCGATTTTTTCATCAGATTTTTTTTGTTTTTCAGAAACATTTTCTTTAATTGAATCACCCGCCTTATAACGTCAGTGAGCAGCAGCTCCAAACTCAGCATAGTCATTCATTTCAAAAGTTCTCATTTGAACTTCAAAAACATTACCGTCTTTATTAACAACGTTTGTATGAATTGACTGATACATATTATTCTTTGGATTAGCAATATAGTCCTTAAAACGATTCATAATTGGAATATACATCTCATGTACCATTGCAAGAATTTTATAACAATCATATTTATTTTCTGTAATAACACGAACAGCTAAAATATCATTAATTTCATCGAACTCTTTATTTAAGTTATAAACTTTTTTATAAATTGATGAAATTGTTTTTGTACGTCCGAAAATAACTGTATTTCTAAGTGTTTTATCTGAGAAAATTTTTTCTTGAATATTATTAACAATTTCTTGAATAGACTTTTCGAAATTTGTATTATAAACTCTCATTCTTTCAGTTATTTTTTCATAACCTAATGGATTAACAACTCTAAAACAATTATCCTCTAAAATAGTTTTTGCTATTTTAATTCCCATTCTAGCAGCAAGAGGAACATAAATGTCCAATGTTTCATTAGCAATTTTTTTCTGTTTTTCTGGTGACTGGAATTGTAAAGTTAATATATTATGCATACGGTCAGCGATTTTAACGATAATAACCCTAATATCTTGAACCATTGAAACGAAAAGTTTCTTTAAATATTCACCTTTAATTTCATCTCTATTTTCTTTTGTAAAATATGAAACCTTTGTAACTGCTTCAGTAATTGATGCAATATCATTACCAAAAATATCATCTATTTCTTCAAATGTTGTCTCAGTGTCTTCAATAGTATCGTGAAGTAGTCCACAAATAATTGTCGATGCCCCCATTTTTCATTGAGCTAAAAAGTAAGCAGTTGAAAGTGGATGATAAATAAAGGGTTCTCCACTCTTTCTTTTTTGGTGTGAGTGTTTTTTTTCTGCAAAGTAATAAGCAACTTCAATTTGTCGAAGTTGTTTTTTATCATTAATATATTGTTTACAAACAAACATTAATTCAGCTAGAGTTTCAATTTGTTTGTATTGAAAGTCTGTTCCAGAAAGTAATTTTTTAACATTACTTTGTCCACTTTTATTTGAAGTAATTAATTTATCGTCAGGTAAATCTTTGTAAAATGCCATTATTATCCCCTATTTATATTTCTTTATAAGAAATTAGTATTTATTAATATTTTAATATACTTTTGTAATCAATACCATTAAAAACATCTTTACTGTGTAGATCTACTAAATCTATTAAAAATACCGCTCCAACAGTTGTTGCTCCAGTCATCTTAATTAGCTCAACTTGAGCTTTAACAGTTCCGCCTGTTGCTAATAAATCATCAACTATTAGCACTCTGTCTGATGGTTTAATATCATCCCTATGGATTGATAGATTTGATTCGTTATATTCTAACTCATAAGATTGGTTAAATGAAGGTCTCGGTAATTTACCAGGTTTTCTTGCTGGAATAAATCTCATTCCAGCCGCGTAAGCAGCAGGAGCTGCAAAAATAAATCCTCTAGCCTCTGAACCAACAATTACATTAGCTTCTTTTTCTTTTGCATACTTTACAATTTCATCAATTGTAAACTTAAATGCCTCTGCATTATTTAAAATTGGAGTTATATCTTTGAATGTAATCCCTTTTTTGGGAAAGTCTTCAACATCAATAACATATTTTCTTAAATCCATAATTCTCCTAGTCATTGATTCCTTCAATGATTTGTTCTTCATTTGATACTTTTAATTCAGATATAAATTTTTTTCTTGTTAAATTTTTTCTTAATCTAACTTGTTCTATTGTCAACCAAACTGGTAAACATATAAATGAAATTATTATTCAACCCAATATTGATCCAATCAATAAAGTCATACCCATTGAGAAAATAGTTGGAATAAATATCATAAATATTATAAATGTTATTGCGTAAATACCCAAAATGAAAATAAATTTGTTTAAATTTTCTTTAAATACACTAAGCACAACAGAAAGAATGTAATTATTTTCTTTAGAAGCAACTATAACTTTTTCATTACCCTCTTTTTTTAATACCTTAAACTCAGACTTTCTTGTAGATTTTAATTCATTAATTTCAATTTTAAATTTCAATTTTGTTTCTTTATTTGCCAATTTAACTTCAGATGTTCAAAGGACAATATTTGATTTTGCTTCATCTTTATTTAAGTTTAATTTTCTTTCTTTTGATTTTGATGTTTTGAATTTTAATTTTCTTTCTTTTAATTCAATTCTACTTTTTGATTTCAGTTCTTGAATGTCTTTTCTTGTGTTTTTTCTGAAATTTCTTAAACTCATTAAAACATCAATTTCAGTATTAAAGTATTCATTCATTGACTTGCTATCTTTTGATGAAAGTTTTTCCTTTATTTTTCCAAAGTAAATTAATGAGAATGTAATAAACAATAAGAATAAAGCTCATAGAGAGATTACTAATGTAGTTCCTACCAACAGATGACTACCAATTACAAAAACTATAATTAATCCAACTAATAATACAGAACCCATTGCTAATGCAACAAAATAAGTTCAACCATATCTAATTAATATATAAATTCCCAAAATTAATAATGAAGCGCCGAATGCTATAGCTGTTCTTACAATTGTATTTGTTGTGGTTTTTGAAAATATACGTTTTGAAATCATTCCATACTCTAATGAGTTTTCTGAATTTTCATAAACACCTAACTGATATAAAACACTTTTAAATTTATTAGATTGCCTTGAATTAATATTTTTAGCCTTAATTAAAACTCACGGTTTTAACTCAGATTCTCCTGTTGAATATTGAAAATCATCACCAAAAGCTGTCTCAACTGTAACACCCGATAATGAAAATCCCTTTAACGCTGAATTTTGCCCTTCTGAAGACACAAAATTAATTATGTCTTTCTCATATTGAGAAAATCCAATAGAAATAAATTCAGCATATAATTCTGCATTATTTAAATCATCATTTTCAATTACTCTAGAAGATATGTCTTTTGCAAATGATTTTAATGACTCACTTGCTTCTGCATCTTTTGAAATTTCTTCAACAACTTTAATACCGTCACGAACATTTTGACCATAAATTGTATATTCAACACGTCCACCCATTGTTGAATCATAATTAATTCCAACTCCAAATCCTAAACCAACAGATAATGCTGAAATTGAAATCAAACCTACAAATAGTATTTTTGCAATAAATCCACTTCTAGATTTGAATCTTGAAAGTTCATATCTGTCAAAAGTTTCAACTACAACGTTTGAATTTACCTCAATCTCTATTCCCATTTGATCCAAGGTTTTATCTATATCAATAATTTTTAATTCCAGTTTTAACTTTCTTTTATCATTTTTCAATTTTGAAAGTTTATTTTCTAAAATTCCTTTTTGCTTTTTCAAGTGAACAATGTATTTTGACTCTTGTTCTGATATTTTTTCTTGTTGATTAATATAAAGTTTGTTTAATTTTTCTTGTTGAGCGCTTAATTTTATTTTTAGCAATTCTAATTTTTGAGAATCATTGTTTTTCTCTGCTTTATAAATTTTTTTATTTATCATATCAATTTTGTATAAATAAATCATTTCTAAGTTTGAGTTACCTGAAAGGTTTGCAGCAAATAAGAACGGAATATTATTGAAAATTTGTGTGCCAATAATTAGTCTAAATAATATGAATATAACCACTAATTGACCAATTAACGAAAATACAACACCAAATGTAATTAAAATTGAAAAAGTTTTCAATGCAGCAGTAGATAATCAAAATAAGCAAAAACTAGGTATTAATAATGCAACTAATATATCAACTATTACACCTACATTTTCCTTAATACTTAAAACAAGAGAAGATTTAAAATCACGTTTCATTTTGTAAACAGATTTTTTCATTGAATCAATCAGTGTAATTGACAACTGACAATTAATTGCAAAAATTATAAATAATGCAATTAAAGTTTCAATACCAAAAGTTAAGCCTAACCATGAAGTAGCTATTGCAAGAGTTGCAGACATCACTGCCAATACTGTCATTAGTATAAAGGCACCTAAAATTCTGTAAGCAAACAAAATATATGTCATGAATAAAAGAGTAAGAATAATTAATGCAACTGCCAATACTATAAACAATGCATTATTAATTAAAGCATTTACATCTTCAATGTTATCAACGTTGAAAATATAACCTGTACCTGATGCCTGAAATATTGTTGCTCCAACTCTTGATTTTGCAAATGAATCAACAAACAATTTCATATTTGAGCCATCAATAAATCCTGTACCTGATGGCATAGCTCCTGATGACTGAGGTCCATTATATATGTTTCCAGAAAATACTATTTGGTTATCGACCTTATTAATAAAATCATCTTCAAGTAAATCTTTTGATTTAGTATATCAGTCAACATAAAGTTTATTAACTAATTCATTAAATACTTCTTCAATATAACCAATACTATTTTTATCTCAACCTACTAATTCTAATTTGTATGTCCCATCAGAATCTGTAAATTCTTCTGATGCAGCATTTGAGTTATAAACATATTTAGATGTAGAATTAATAAATTCTCATGTTTGACGAACTTCTTCATCAAAAACTTGATAAGTAAAAAAAGATGTACCGTCTCTTTTTATTAGTGATCTAGTAAGTTTTTGATTTTGTTTATTTATATAAGTTCCTGTAAATAAGTCTTCAATAGATTTTGCAAACACACTATTTTGACCAGATGTTCTCACCATGTCTCTTATTGGCAATATCACTCTGTCATAGTAAATTTTTGAACTTTTTTTATCATCAATTGTTTTATACATTGATCTTATTGACTCAAAAAATGCATCTGGATCAGATAGCATTTGAATTTTTAATGATGTATCAGCTGCTGGATCTTCTGAAGTTGGAAATTCAAAATTTTCACTATTAACTTCAAAATCTATAATTGGATTTTTTGTACCACCTGTTGAATACGTACCTGCTTTTGCACTTATGATGTAATCATTCAAAGTTTTCTTTTCAAAAGATGAAGTACGAGTACCAGATATTGACATATCTTTTAAACCACCCATAGTATCATCAGTTAATAAAAAAATACTTCCTGTCTTCTGGATTTCTGATTTAAAAGCATTCTTATCAGTAAAGTTTGATTTTGAACCGTGAACCTTTAAATAATCATAACCAGATATTTCAATTGAAATATCATTAATACCCATTGGATTTAATCTTTTTTCCAAAATATCTGCTGCTTCTTTTGCATAAAGCTCTTTTGGAGTATCATCTTCTTTATTCTTATCAACCTTAACTGATGCAACGTATTTTCCATTAAACGTTGAATCTAACTTAGTATTATTTGCAATTTCAATACAAGAAAAAATAATTCCAATCAATAGAGAAATCAGAATTACTAAAATAAAAAATGCTTTGGTAAATATGTTTTTTTTCATCATTTACTCCATATATTTATTATTTATTATTTATATTATATATAAAGAAAATAGGAAAGATGAAATTATCTCTCCTCAAAAATTAATGAACTAAGAATATACAATGGAGCCGTTTCAGCTCGTAATATATTTCTACCCAAATGTATAACTTCAAAACCTAAACCTTTAAGTTCTTTAATTTCAATATCCTCTATTCCACCTTCTGGACCAACAACAAAAGAAATTGATGTAAACATATTTTCACCAATCATATGTTTTAATGATAATGACCTTTCTTCTTCTCATGCTACAACATTAATATCAGATCTATATAATCTAAAATCTTTTATATTTCTAAGAATAGGTTTTATTTGAGGAATAGTTAATCGTTTTGATTGTTTGGCTGCCGAATCAATAATTGACTGTCATCTAATTAATTTTGAAGATTCCTTTTTAGGTTCAATCTTCACAATATTTCTTTTAAAAACAACAGGAACTATTTCATCAACACCTAATTCAACTGCTTTTTGAATCAGATAGTCTCACTTTTGTTCTCGAATCATTCCCATCAACAAAGTTTTCTTAACTAAATTTTCTCCCGAACTTATAAGATGAACATTTTTAGCACTTATATAATTATTGTGAATCTCTAGTATTTCGCATAAAAATGCATTATTTTGAAAAACACATTCTATTTTTTCACCAACATTTAATTTAACAACATTTTTAATATGATGAATATCATTGTCATTAATTATAAATTTATCACCATCTGTTTTATTAATGAAATATCTATACATAAAATTATTTTCCTTGCTTATTTGCTTTAATAATATCTTCTATTCTATTTGCTGTCTCTAATGCTGTATCATATTCAAATGACAATTCAGGCATAACTCTAGTATTAATTTTCTTTGCTAATAAACCGCGTAAGTATCTAGAATGTTTTTTAATTTCTTCTTCAACATTTTTTATGTTTACATCTTGAAGTCAAATAGAATAATAAACTTTAGCAATTCTTTTATCAGTAGTAAGTCTAACTTCATGTATTGAAATCTTATCCATATATTTTGAATTAGGAAATTCTCTATTTAACATTAAACCAAGATATTTCATAATTTCAGCTTGTAAGCGTTCTGTTTGTACTGACATTATTTTTTTACCACTTCTAATTTAAATGACTCAATTGTGTCACCTTCTTTAATATCATTAAAGTTTTTAATTGTAAGTCCACATTCAGTTCCTTCACGTGCATCTTTAATATCATCTTTTTTGTTTTTTAAAGACGAAAGTTCACCCGTAAAAATTACAATTCCATCACGCAATAGATGAATTTTTCCAGAGCGCGGAATTGATCCACTTGTAATTCTACATCCAGCAATTGTACCAATGTCGGTATGTTTAAATGTTGCCCTCACTTCAGCTTCACCTAAAGTAATTTCTTCATATTCTGGTTCCAATAACCCATCTGCAAGTTCTTCAATTTCCTCAATTAATTTATAAATAATGTTATGCAATCTAATTGAAACACCATCTTCTTCAGCTTTTGTACGAACTTGAGCAGTTGGTCTAACGTTAAATCCATAAATAATAGCTTCAGATGCTGCTGCCAAAGTTACATCTGTATTTGAAATGGCACCCACTGTTGCTCTAACAATATTTACCTTAACTTTTTCAAAATCTAGTTTTTGCAGCGAACCTTTAATTGCTTCAACTGTTCCTTGTGTGTCAGATTTAATAATTATATTTAATGTCTTTAATTCACCAGATTCAATTTGATTTTTAATTGAATCTAAACTGAACTGTTGAGATTTCATTCTAGCTTCTTCGTTGATTCTAAGTTCTTGAGCTTCAGATACTTCTCTTGCTAGTTTATCATTTGCTAAAACCATAAATTTATCACCAGCTCTTGGAACTTTATTTAAACCAAAAACAACTACAGATTTTGAAGGTAGAGCTTCTTTTATTTGTTTTTTATTTTCATCTTCTAAGTATCTAACTGTTCCAAAAGAACCACCAGCAACTATAGTATCTCTAGAGTGCAAAGTTCCTGATTGAACTAAAACAGTTGCTATAGGACCTCTCGATTTATCCAATTTTGCTTCAAGAACAACTCCACGGGCATAAGAAGTAGGATCTGCTTTATATTCATTTAATTCAGAAATTAATAAAATTGTTTCTAATAATGTATCTAACCCCATAGATGTTCTGGCGCTTCCCTCCACAAATGGAGTATCTCCTCCAAATTCTTCAGCAATTAATTCATAAGCCATTAACTCAGATTTGATTTTTTCTGGGTTTGCTCCAGATTTATCCATTTTATTTACAAAAACAATAATTGGTACTTTTGCAGCTTTTGCATGGTCAATAGCTTCTTGTGTTTGAGGCATAATTCCGTCATCAGCTGCTACAACCAAAATAACTATGTCAGTAACACTACTTCCACGTGAACGCATTTCTGAAAATGCCTCATGACCTGGGGTGTCAATAAATGAAATTATTTGTCCATTGTGCTCAACTTGATAAGCACCAATATGTTGTGTTATACCTCCAAATTCACCTTCAACAACATTTGCATGTCCCTTTCTAATTGAATCTAGCAAAGTAGTTTTACCGTGATCTACGTGTCCCATGATTGTTACTATTGGTGGTCTTGGCTTTAACTTGGCAGGATCAATTTCTTCTTCAAAAGTATCTAAAAGATTTGCAGTTGTAACTTGAGTTTCTTTTTTAAAGTCATAACCATATTCAAGACATAACTCACCCATCTGCTCCTCAGTTAAAAGTGCATTTTGATTCATTATTTTACCCTGCATAAAAAAGTATTTAACAACTTCAGCTGGTGTTTTATTTATTTTTTGTGAAAAATCAGCAATTGATAGATTTTCTGTAAATTTAAAAACCCCATCAACTATACCAGTTGTAACTTTCTCTTTAAGTTGTGATTTCAAAGTGTTAGATTGTTGTTTTGATTTTTGTTTAGACGCAACCTTACTATGATTTACTTTTGCTTTTGAATTATTATTTTTTGCCATACCATTCTCTCCCATTTTTGCTAATTTTGGTTTATATTTTTTTCAATTAATTTTGTTATGTTTAAATCATTAAAGCCTATTGCTGCAACTTTTTTGCCAGCAAATTGACTTTGGATTTGTTCAATAGTCAACATACTTTGAATAAGTTTTATTTCATAAAATTTGCATTTATCTTCAAGTCTTTTTAAAGTTGAAGATCCAATTCCTGTAAAGACAATAACCAAATATATTTTTTTAGATTTTATTTGTTCAAGTAATTTGTCACCTATTGCATACTTACCTGAAGAATATGCCAAACCAAATGCGTTAATTAAACTATTCATTAACCTCAATTTTCCTTAATTTCATTTTCAATTAAAATATAAATTTCTTCAGATAATTTTGTTTTAAGTGATCTTTCTAATTGTCTAGTTTTTTTCACTTTAGATAAAGAATCAAATGATGCTTTTAAATAAACCCCACGTCCATTTGCTTTACCAGTTGGATCAATAAATATTTCTCCAGCCTTATTTTTCACAATTCTTATCAATTCTACCTTTGGTAGCATTTGATTAGTTGAAACTTCTTTCCTTAATATTATTCTTTTATCTTCCATTTCTTCTATTATTTAAAAACGATTTAGAAACTAACTCATCTTCAGATAAATTACCATTTCAGTGAATTTTTAGACTTTGTTCATTTGCTTGATCAAATGATAGTATGTTGATTTTCATTCCTACTAAGTTAGCAACTAATCTTGCTGCCATACCCCTTTTACCAATTGCCAATGAAATTTGTTCAGTTGGTACAATAACAGTAGCTTCATTTGCTTCTTCATTAACTTCAATACTTATAGTTTTCACTGGAGATAACGCATTAATAATGAATTCTTCCTTGTTTTCTTTTCATAAGATAACATCTATTTTTTCATCCTTTAATTCTTCAGTTACAACTTTAATTCTTGAACCCATATTACCAACACAGGCCCCTACAGGATCGACATTTGAGTCGTGTGAAAATACAGCAACTTTAGCTCTAATACCTGGTTCACGTGAACATGCTTTAATTTCAACAATTCCCTCTTGAATTTCTGGAACCTCAAATTCCATTAATTTTTCAAGGAATTTTGGATGAACTCTTGAGCCTTGAACTTGTGAGTGTTTATTTTCTTTACTTACTTCTTCAATAAATAATGAAATTCTATCCCCTTCATTAATAACTTCTCCAGGTATTATTTTCTTAATTCATAAAGGTAATACAACACCGTTAACTTCAATAAAGAACATTGTATCTGTAATATCTTTAACCACTCCTCCAACTATTGTTTGGTTTAATGGTTCAAATTCTTTAAAAACAACATCCTTTTCTGCTTCTCTAATTTTTTGTTTAATAATTTGTGCAACTTGTAATGATGCAGTTTTTGAAAATTTTTCATTAAACTCAACAGGTTCATAAACAGTGTCACCAATTGTAACATTGCTTCCATATTTAGCTTTAGCTTCATCTAATAAAATGTCCAATCATTCATCTTCTATTTTTTTAACTACATTCATTTCTTTAAATACTTTTATTTGACCCATATTTTGATCAATATCAACTCTAACTATTGCTTCAGGGTCAAAATGTTTTTCATAAGCTCTTTGAAAACCTTCTTTAATTCCCTCAAATATTATTTCTTTGTCTATTTTCTTTTCCATGCGTAGAACATCTAGCGCATCTAATAATTCTTTTCCATCTATCATTTTTTTATTCCTCCAAAAATGAAAGAAGGCTTACGCCTTCTTTGGTTTATAATTTATAATCTTTGCAGTTATTATCAAGGCTTGATAACTTCTCTACATAGATCAATGAAATCGGCTACGATTTCAATGTTTGGCAATCCTGCCATACCAACGTTATGGTTTTTACTTGTTACTCATATAACAGCTTTTCCAGTTTCTTTTCTAACTAATTTAAATGATTTTTCTGTGTTTTCAACGTTGAAATCACTACCTCACTTATCTAAGAATTGATCTTGACTCATTTTTATATCTCCATATACATTTGTATTATATACATATAATTATATAAATAATATTTTTTTTAATTCATTAATTTTAGATTCGCCAACAAAATACTCAACAATATTCAATGCAAAATCAATAGTACCACCAATTGAACTACCTGTAATAATATTACCGTCCCTTATTGATCCACTTTTATTTTGTAAGATTGATTCATTTAAAAATTTATCTGTACCAGGATAGTTAACAACTTTTATATTATCTAACATTCCTCACTTTCCTAAGAGTTGAGGAGCAGCACAGATTGCTGCAATAAGTTTATTATTATCGTATGCTTTTTTGAATTCATGTTCCAAAGGGTTTGATTTTAATAATTCAACTACTGCCGGACCACCTGGCAATATAAGTCCATCATAGTCCTCAAAGTTGATATCAGATAAGTGTTTATCAACTACCAACTTATTATTTCATGAACCAGTAACTACATCTTTGTTTTGAATTGAAATAACATCAATTCCCAAAATATGATTTGGAAACATTTTTGCTCCTCTTCTAATAACATCAATTGTTCCAACAGCTTCAGTATCTTCGAAACTGTCATATAAAAATATTGCTAATCTTTTCATTTTTTATACTTCCTTTTTACTATAATAATTATAACTTGAAGGTACTATCATGAACAATAAACAAAATAAATTATTAGATTCGTTAAATATATCTAGAGACGATGTTTTAGAGACTGGTTATTTAATACATAATGAAAACATTGTTGACGTTCATATCATTTGTTTAAAATTTTTTGATCAAAAGTTTAGTAACATTACAAGAAATGAAAAGTTTGAAGAGCAAATTGGTTTTAGAATAACTAATGCAAAAGCGTTTAATACATTTCTATTTACTGACGCTGTTGATGTTGTTGTTTGTGATAAAAATAACAAAGTGATTGCAACATATTCATCTATGCCCGTACAAAAAGCAACTTCATATTATAAAAATGGATGATACATTTATGTGTTTGCCAAAAAGATGATTAAGTTTTTAAATTTAGGGACAAATGATTATTTAACAATTGGTAATTACAAATACATTTAATCAATATATTTTTTGTATGTTTTTTTTAACATAACTCCCACATTATTAATACCATTTTTTTTAATTGCAAATTCATATTGCCTTTTTAATATTTCTTTAAAACCTTCATCTAGATTTGAAAAAATAAGTTTTCTAATTTCTTCTACACCATCATAATTTCTTTCAATAGAAATTTTATCTGCGCAAAAAACAATTTTATCCAATTTGGTCATATGTTCTGAACCAACTGTATGATTAAATACAGCATTAAGTATATCTTTGTCTTTAATCATTCATTTTGTTTCTAATAACTTGGCTCCAGCAAAACCATGCCAAACAGGCTTGGGTTCTTCTAATAGTTTTTTATTTGTCTGATTAATTAACATTTCCATTTCAAAATAATCCATTTCTTTTGCAACATCATGTAACGTACCAGAAATTCAAGCCTTATTAATATTTTCAACATCAAATTTTTCAGCAAGCTTTTTAGCCATTAAACCAACATTTATTGAATGATCAAATCTTTTTTTAGACAAAATCAATCTATCTTCTAAAAATAATAAATTTTCTATTGCATATTTATTTAATTCAGGGATTTGATCTTCAATTTGAACTAGCGATCTTATTTTTGTTGAACTCAAGTTACTATTTTTAAACTGATGTAATTCTCAATTATTAATATCAATAGTTTTCTTATCAGTTGTATTTTCACGCTCAAAAACAATGAAATCAATTATTTCCCTTAATTTGTCAGAATTAGACCACTTATTAAAGTTTTGTATCTGATCTGAACCCATAATAAATTTGAAATCAATATCTGGATATTCATTTTTAAAATAAGATACAGTTTTAAAAGTACCTATTTCACCTCCATCAATTTCATAAGTATTAATTTCAACATTTGATAAATTATTAATACCTATTTTAATCATTGCAATTCTTTGCTCATCAGTACAATGTACTTTTGTTTTGAAAGGAGAAAGATGTGTAGGCACAACTCAAACAGAATCAAAGTTTAACGAATTAATACATTCGTTAATTATTCCCAAATGATCACTATGAAACGGATCAAAACTACCACCAAATATTGCAACTTTTTTATTCATTATTATCCTTTTAATTGTTCATACATATTATTAATATTAAACTTGTATGCATTTATGTTTACAAAATTTTCCTTGATTAAATTGGCAATATATTTTACAAATGTATTTTCCATATAATGCCCCAGGGCAACTGCACTGATATTATTTTCATTTATATAAATTCATTGATTTCATTTAATTTCGCCTGTCACAAACATGATATCTTTTAGATTAGATTCAATTAGCACATCAGCTCCTGAACCAGAACAAAAGTAAAAAGAATTTATTTTTTCATTTAAGTCAGTGTTAGAACTAAATTGAGGGTTTGAGGTTTTAAATAAGCTCTTAAGTAATCTAATTATTTCACCTTTTTTGAGTTCTGAGTCCAACTTTATTTCTAATGTTTCGCTATTAAATTTTGAAGTTTTTACCTTAAAATTTTCAAATATTTGTGCTAAACCTTCCCTAATAAAGAATCTATTTTCAGATGCATCATAATTAGTGTGAATTGAATATACTTGAATTTTGTGCTCTATCATTTTCTCATATAATGACTTCTTAGTTACATTTGACATCTCAATTTCTCATTCATTAAACATAAATGGATGTCTGCTCACTATTAAATTTGAATTGTGATTTATTGCAAATTGTACCACTTTGGCTGTTACATCTAAACACACAACCACTGAGTCAGTTAGAATAATTTCATTATCTAATTCTTGAATTTGTTTACCAGGTTTATCTCAATCAGATGCTAAAGAAATTGGAAATATACTTTCCAATTTCTTAATTAATTCATGATTATTTATTTTTTTTGAATTCATTGAACAAAACCTTATTTACTTCTTTTTTTAAAATATTTCTATACCTCAATATTTCTTTATACTTTTTTTCAGTATTAGGTATTTTAACTAGTAAATCATTTTGACGTTGCTCTTCCAAAAGTCATTTTTCAAAATATATTTTACTTGGTTTTTGTTTTCTTAAAATAGGACCAAAAATAATATCTGCTTTATTTTTAATTTTCACTCCACCATTTTTATTTATTTTAATAATTTCATAAATTATGTCATTATCACTGATTAACACTTCTTCTTCAATTTTATATCTTTTAGATTTTGCTCATTTTCTAATTGGAGCAACAGCTGTATTACATGAAATAATGTAACAATCAATATTATCTGAATCATCTTCTAATATGTTCAAAATTGTATTTGATCCAAGTCCAGCTATGATACATGTATTAATTTTTGCTTTATAATCATTAATTCACTTAATACCATCACCTAAAATTAATTGTATTTCTTTTTCAAAACCGAATGCTTTAACATTTGTTTTTGCAGCATCTAAAGGCCCTTTTGAAATATCTGATGCATACAAATTTTTAATATTATTATTTATATCTTTTTTTAAATAAATCGGAACATATGCATGATCTGTACCGATATCTGCCACAGACTCTTCATCCTTTATCATTTTGCAAATTGCAAGTAATCTTGGAGTTATTAACATTTTATCCTTTAAAGAAGTCTTTTAGGACTTTAGTTTTTGGAAATGATGAGTTTGGTTTAAATTTTCTAATTGTTTTAGCCTCTATTTGTCTAATACGTTCACGAGTTACTTTTAATTCTCTACCAACATCTTCTAATGTTTTTGGGTTATCGTATTTAGATAAGTGGAATTGAATTACTTTATGTTTGTATAATTGAACCTTTTCAATTGGAGTATTCAAATGAATATCTAAATCAGAAATTGCTTGCATTAACTTATCATAAGTTTCATCTTCACATTCTTTTGCAAGATAAACAATTGTACTTAATTTAGTTGGCAAGATTCCAAAACGCATTCTAATAACTTTCTCCTCACGAGGTTGTAATATTTCAGCAAACACTTCATCAATCACTTCTCTTAAAGCTTCTTTTTCAGTATATTCCCCTGGAGAAATAATGTCTTTATCTTCAACAAAGTCACCAAAGTGTGTATCATCTTCATCCCCGAATGGTTTTTCTAAAGAAACTGGTTCTATACCAAGTTTTTTGATTTCTATAATTTTTTGAGGTGTTATATCTTTACCATATTTTTCAGCAATCTCTTCAGCTGTAGGTTCTCTACCCAAATCTTGAGTTAGTTGTCTTTCAATTCTTGTTATTTTATTAATTGTTTCTACCATATGAACTGGTATTCTAATAGTTCTAGCTTGATCAGCAATTGCTCTTGTAATAGCTTGTCTAATTCATCATGTAGCATATGTTGAAAATTTAAAACCTTTTTTATAATCAAATTTATCTACAGCTTTAATTAGTCCAATATTACCTTCTTCAATTAAATCCGTAAATTCTAATCCTCTGTTTAAGTGTTTTCTAGCAATAGAAATAACCAATTTAAGATTGTAACCAATTAAATTGTCCCTTCCCTCTTTAACTTCATCAGGATCATCAGATTCAAGCATAATTGCATATTCAACTTCTTGATCTTTAGTTAATATTTTTGCATTACCAATTTGGTTGAAGTAAGACTTTATAACATCTTGAATTTTTGTTTCGTTTGAAATTTCACCAACTCTAAAAGTTGTTGAACTAGCATTTTTCTTTTTAATTCTAGCCTCATCAATATCATCTCTGTTCTTTTTTATTTGATCTTGCAATTGGTCAATACCAAAATCATCTTCATCTATTTCTAAATCACTAAACTCAATACCTTTTTCATTTAATTCTCCAAAGAAATTATCTACGTCTGCATCATCAACTGATGCAAATTGTTTTGCGATAACCTCCTGTAATTCTTGCTGCTCTATTGAGTTATTTTGTTTAACTGCTTTTTTTAAAGTTTTCTTTTTGAAATCTTCTCAGTTTTCATAAACTACTTTTTTTATGGGTGCTTTTACTGCCATATTTTTGTCCTAACCTTTCATTTTTTTAATGTGTTTCTCACGTTTTTTAAGTAACAAATTAACGTTCTCTAATAATGTTGTAGCCTCTTGCTTTGATTTGGCATTTACCAACGTATCTTGATACGTGAATATATCTTTATTAATTCGTCGCAATTCTAAAGTACTTATAGAATCATCTATGACTTTTGAACTAATTTTTAATTTTTTAACTATCTTTTCTTTTTTGAAAAAAATATCAATTCCACTATAAATACCTTCAATTATTGGAATCAAGTATTCTTTTTTATATTCTTTTACTTTTGAGATTATTAAATCCAAATCATCATCATTGTAATTTGAATTTTTATAAATTTTTAATATTGTTTTAATAATATCTGTATGATGCTTTGTAAAAAACAATACTTGTGCTTTTTTAATTTTTTCATATCCTAATGCAGGATTTCTAATCATTGCCGCTATTAGCAATTCTTGTGATTTTAAATATGCTGCTGTTCAATCCAGATTTTTTAATAAGTCTTGAATTGTTACACTTGTTTTTGAAACATAGTCCATTGGGTTTTGAAAGACCTCTTGTATTTCAAAACCAGAATATTTTTGTGGTTCAAATAGTTCTGGAGGATTAAACGCTTCAGAAAATTCTGACTTTTCCAAATGTTTTGGTGCAGTTCTACTATATTGGTTCTCAAAATCCTGAACCAGTGTTTCAATATCAATTGAAATCTTAAATGCAATTTCTTGCAACAATAGTTTTCTGTCAGTTAAATTATTTACTTTAGAGACAGATACAAACATTGCATTTTTAAAAGCAACTTTACCATCGGCTGTATTTAAATCATTAATTGATTCAAAGTAATCCATCGTAAACATTGATGAAGTTTTCTTATTTTCAATTAATTTTATTGTTTCATCCTTTCCAAATTTAGTTACAAAATCATCAGGATCTTTTGAATCATTTATGTGAACAAACCTTAATTTTAATCCACCATAATTTTTACTTTTACTTTCTAAATCAGATATTATTGATAGCATTGCATTCATTCCTGCATTATCAGAATCAAGCATAAAAGTAATATTTTTAGTAAACTTAGAAATTAATTCAACATGTCCACTGGTAAAAGCTACACCCATAATTGCTACTGTATTTTGAATACCAACCCTATCTAATGCAATAACATCCATATAACCTTCAACAATTATTGCTTCATCTTTTTTGCTAATGACATTCTTAGAATTATTAAGGTTATAGGTAATTTCTGATTTTTTAAAGATTTGATTATCTTTTGAATTTAGATATTTAATTTTTTCTTTATCTTTTCCTTTATCAAATATTCTTCCGGAAAAACCTAGAACATTGCCTTCAACATCTTTTATTGGAAAAACTATTCTTTCTCTAAAGAACGGAATAAATTTTGATCCCGATTCTATAAATAAGTTTGACTCTCTAATTTCATCTAGCGAAAAGTTTTTACGTAATACTTCAATCAAGTTATTGTCATTTTCAGAAACATATCCTATTTCAAATTTATTAATAAGGTCAGTTTCAATTCCCCTAGTTTTTAAATATTTTTGAGCTGCTTTTCCGTTATCACTAAATAAATTAACAAAATAATTATCAGCGGCTATTTTGTTAATTTTGTATAGAACTTTTGCCTTTTTAGAACTTTTACTTTCTTCAGTTATTTTAAAGCCTTCAACAGAAATATTGAATTTTTCAATCATTCTTTGAACAGCTTGTGGATAACTTAATTTTTCATACAACATAACAAAAGTTATTGAGTCTCCTTTAGTTCCACAAGGAAAGCAATTAAAAATCTTTTTTGAAGTAGAAATTGAAAGAGATGGATTTGAATCATCATGAAATGGGCATACAGCTTTATAGTCTTTTCCAGCTTTGTGTACTGTAATGTAGCTTCCGATTACATCAGAAATGTCAATGGCATCTTTAATTTGTTCATTTATTTCACTACTAGATTTATTCATTGACATTTACTCTCCTATTTATTCTTTTGAATGTAACTTAAGATTTCATCAATTTTGATTCTTTCTTGTTTCATTGTATCCCTATTTCTTATTGTTACTGAATTGTCATTCTCACTATCAAAGTCAACAGTCACACAAAATGGTGTTCCAGTACTGTCTTGTCTTCTATACCTTTTACCAATTTGACCAGCAACATCATATGTTGTTGAAACAAAACCCGATAGTTGATCTTGAATTTTTTCTGCTAATTCAGCTTGTTGTTTTTGTAAAGGCAAAATAGCAATCTTATAAGGGGAAAGTTCAAAAGGCAATTGCATTAATGTTCTATCATCAGTTTCACTCACTCTTTCTTTAAATGAACTACACAGTAAAGCCAATATTAATCTTTCAACCCCTACACTAGGTTCAATAACATAAGGTACTACCTTTGTATTATCTTCTGGTCTAAAATAACTTAAGTCTTGTTTACTTACTGCTTGGTGAGCATTTAAATCAAAGTCAGATCTATGAGCAATACCTCATAATTCACCCTTTCCAAAAGGAAACATATATTCAATATCAACAGTTCTGTTTGAGTAGTGAGACAATTCATCCTTTTCATGTTCTCTTAAAATGAATTCACCTTCACTGATACCCAATTTAGTTGACAAAAAAATTTTAACTTCATTTAATCAGTATTCAAATCAATCAAATTTATCTTTTGGATCAAAGAAAAATTCCATTTCCATTTGTTCAAATTCACGCGTTCTAAAAATAAAGTTACCTGGTGTTATTTCATTTCTGAAACTTTTACCTATTTGTCCAATTCCAAATGGTAACTTTTTTCTCATTGATCTTTGTACATTTTTATAATTAATAAAAACTCCTTGTGCTGTTTCTGGTCTTAAATAGACAGTTGAATTTTCATTTTTCACAACTCCAACATTAGTTTCAAACATCAGCATAAATTGTCTAATACTTGTAAAATTTACTTTCCCACATTTTGGACACTTAATATCTTTTTCAATAATTAATTTTTCAAGTTCTGTTGATTTTAAACCATCAACTGAAATTTTTAACTGTTCCTCAACAATTTTATCAGCCCTAAATCTAGATTTACATTCTTTACAATCGATTAGTGGATCAGAAAAGTTACCTAAGTGACCAGAAGCTTTTCAAACATTGCTATTTAAAATTATTGATGAATCTAACCCTACATTCATTTTTTTTGAACGTACAAAATGATTTCATCACATTGCTTTTAAATTATTTTTCAATTCAACACCTAAGGGACCATAGTCTCAAGAGTTTGCTAAGCCACCATATATTTCTGAACCTTGAAAAATAAACCCAGCAGACTTTAAATGATTTATTAATTTGTCCATGTCGATTTTGGCCATAAAAAAAGATCTCCTGAATTTCGATCATTGTTATATTATTAATATATTATATAAAAGTCAACATACTATAAGTGTGCTAATATTGGGAATAGTATAACGCCAATATAGGTGTACCAAAATTGAATTTCTGAAAATCAATTTAAAGTTACTCTTAAATCTTTTAATTTCATTTTTATTATCTAAGTCTTATTTACTTAAATTATGCATATCATTTTTTTAATAAATTGTTATGTATAATTTATTATATAAGGAGATATCAAAATGGACAAATCATATACACAACCTCAACCTGTTGGAGCTACAGGTGGTGGAAAATTTGCATACTGAGTTATTTGCCCCATATTTACATTGGGTATTTGACTAATCTTTTTGCACGTTGGTAGAAAGAATAAAATTAGAAAAATGGGAATGAAAGTCGATGAATCAGAATCAGGAATCGATATTCAATTAGCTCGTAGAGCTGATACACTTACAAAACTTATTGATTCAGTTAAATCAGCAATTAAATTTGAAAGTGACTTATTAGGTAAAATTACAGAATTAAGATCTAAAGCATCATCTGGTGCTTCAGTTACAGAAAAGTCAGAAATAAATTCTGAATTTGATTCTATTCAAAGAAAAGTAAATGTTGCGATGGAAAACTATCCAGATTTAAAATCAAACTCAAATATTCTTAAGTTACAAGAAGCTATCAGAGATGTTGAAGATAATATTGCAGCATCAAGAAGAATTTATAATTCAAACGTAACAGCTTACAATCAACAAATAATTGTGTGACCAAATAATGTTGTAGCTGAAAAGATGCAACTACAAACTAAAGTTCTATTTGTGGCAACCAAAGCACAAAAACAAGACATTAAAATTGACCTTGGTTTAGGAATTTAATAATATATAAGTTAAGAGGTCTTTATGGCAAACGAACAATTCAATCAATATATAGACGATTTCATTAAGACAAACTTAGAAGATGAATCTAAGAAAAATAAAAGGCATTATTTATTTTTTATTTTTACTTCAATTGGTTGTGTAATTACTGTAATTCTTGCAATTAATGCATCATTTGATTTTGAAATGTATATGCCGAGATTTGTTTTTAGTGTTATATTTTCAGTAATCTTATTTTTTGTCTCTATAGGATCATTTAAAAAATTCAAAAGAACCACAAAACACAACACACAAATTGTTTTACAAAATGTCGGAAAATTTATAGAAAAATATATTGAACTCCACTACCCTGATATAAAACTACAACAATATGAATTAAAAAAATTTGGTGGTGGTGTATTTTGATTTGAACTAAACGAAAATTTAACTTATTATTGTGATGCAGATATTGAAGAGATAGTTAGATATATTAAAACTAGTAGCAAAGGAGAAACTCCAATTTACTATTTTGTTAATACGCTTTCAGTTACTCTTAATTATAAAGAACTACCTATTGAAAAGGAAATTAAATTAAAACTAGGAAAAACTAAAGGTAAAGATATAAATAATTTCATTTCTGAATCCATCGCATTCAATAAAACTTATGAAGTTGTTGGTGATAAAAGTGATGGATTCAAATTCTTTACACCAGTAAGAATAGAATCATTATTAAACAATTCAAAAATAATGGATGACATTAAATTCAGCATTGAAAGTAAATCAACTAAATTTTATAGACAATGAGAAATTACTAAATCTTATAAACGTAAATACAATAACAATTTAGCTTCGAAACCATTAGGTAATAATATGTCGGCAAATGATGAGAAAATGAGAGAAGATATTGTTAGACATATTAGTGAAGTGGTAGAAATCCCTATTCATAATTTAAATATTATGAAGGCATTATTGATTCATAAATAGTATGAAAAAAACCTAATATAAGGTTCTTTTTCATTTTTTATTTAATACTTACTGTTATCATTATTTTCTATAATTAATAAGTTCATAATACCATCATAGGTATAAACAGCTATAAATTAAAATTATTCTTTATGTTCTTTTTCTAAAATATTTTCTCGATTTTCAAGTGATTTTTCTGAATTTTGGTTTTTATTTCTATACGACGCTCCAATAAAAAAATATTGCTTCTCTCATTCATCTTGTTTATCCAAATCTTCCTCAATTTGATTTCTACTTGAAAAAATAAAGTAAATGCTTTTTTTAAAGTCTGAGTCATCACCCATTTCAAATAAACTAGAAGGTTTATCTTCACTTAAATTAATTAATTTCTTTTTCAATAAATCATATTTAAAGTTAACAGTTACATATACATTTAAATTCTCTTCTGATAATTTTTCATTAATTAATTTTGAGTTAAAATATTTTTTATTTAAGTTGTTAAATTTACCAAATATCTGAGTTCTAATAATTATATTTTCTTCACCATTCTTGACTCCCTTCAAAAATACTTTTTGAGAAATTATTAACCTTTTCTTTAAATGTCTGTAAATCAATTTTATAGTTCTAAATTGATGATATTTTAAATAGCCATCACTTGAAAAGTCAACAAAAAAATCTTCTCCAAAAAATTGTAAATCCTTCATTAGGTAACTTACAAACTCTGGATTAGAAATACCTGACTTGTTTGCTATTCTTTTTATTTTAATTTCTTTAATTCTCAAAAATTTTAAGAATTTTTCATAATAATTTTTTTGGGTGCTTACAAAAATAGTGTAACCAAAAATTAATGACACAAGACCTGCAAAGGCTCCAACAACTGATAATATAATTCCTATAAGTTCGACGAACTCTAATTCACCAGTATTCATTTTATTTCCCTCTTTTAAATTTTATCATTAAACAAAGCGTCCCTTTGATAATTCAATTATGCTGGTCGTAATTAAACCTACTTCATTTTTGTATTCATCCATTAATACTCTATTGATTTTTACAAGAGTTTTTGAATCATACTCTTCTTTTATTATTTTTCCTACTTTTACATGGCTAAAATATTCTAGTGTTTTAATGAACAATTCCATATCTGTTTCAAATGATGACTGATTTTGGCATCCCAAACAAATAAATTGTTTATTAACATAATCAAAGTCAATAAATTTATTTACTCTTTTTCTACATTTAATACAGGTTACTAAATTTCACTTTCTACCTACATATTCTAAGTAATTCAACATAAAGTATAAAAATATAACAAACCTGTTTTTTGGATCTTCAACAAATGCCAAAAAAACATCATCTATAAATTTATATTTTTTTTGATTAACTTCCCCAAAGTTAGATGTTTTTTCCACTACTTGAAATATTGTAGTTATGTATAAATAATCTTCATAAGATATTGTTGAAATGTCAATTGATATATTTAATTTTCCAGTTTTTAGCTTACTCATTTTTTCAGGATCTTTTGTTTGAAAAATCTCAAATTCTGATTTTGAAAATTTTAAAGCAGAATACTTATTCTTTGATCTTTCGCTTTGTAATCCCATAGCGTATAGGTTTATAAGTCCATTTTCTTTTGAAAAAACAGATATTAAACTCTTATTGTCTTCAATCGTAAAATTATTTAAGACAAATCCATTAATTATGTTCATGTTATTCGTGATCGCTATATCCTAATCGTCTTATATAGTCAATTGACTTTCTTCAATCATTTGCAACCTTCACAAAAATTTCAATAAAAACCTTCTTTCCAAATTCAACTTCCAACTCAATACGTGCGTCAGTTGCAATTTGTTTTAATTTAGAGCCACCTTTACCAATAATTATTGGTTTTTGACTTTCTCTTTCAACTAATACAATTGCTGATATTTCAACGATATTTTTTTTGTCCTTATATTTTTCAATCATAATTGCTGTAGAATGAGGAATTTCCTCTCCAGTTCTCAAAAGGATTTTTTCTCGAATCATCTCTTTAATCAAAAATGAGTTACCTTTATCTGAAACTGCATCTTCATCAAAGTATCTGTAACCAGTTTCTGGCAATAATCCTTGAATAATTTCAACTAACTTTTTAATATTCATACCTCTTTTTGATGATGTTGGTACGATGTCTAAAAAATTAATTCCTTGACTATTTCAATCCATAATTTTTGCAAACATTTCCTCTTTACCAATAGTATCTGATTTAGTAATCACTAAGATAACAGGAATTTGAGAATCCTTTAATTTTTGAACTAGGAACTTATCATTATCTCCAATTCTTTCATTAGCTGGGGCTAATAATAAGATTACCTCAACATCCTTAGTTGCTTTCATAGCAGTTGTATTCATGAATGTTCCAAGTTTATTTCCTGACTTATGTGTATGAATACCTGGAGTATCTATAAAAACAATTTGTGATAAATTGTCGTTATAAATACCACAAATTCTATCTCTTGTGGTTTGAACTTTACTTGTTACTATAGAAACTTTTCTTCCAATAATTGAATTAACTAAAGATGATTTTCCAACATTAGTTCTACCAATTACTCCAACGAAACCCGCTTTTATCATATTAAATTCATGCTGTAACTTGATTTATTATTGGTTCAATAAATAAGAAACATCCTACTAAAAAAGCTGCAATAGAATTCAAAATACTTGCTGCAGCACAAATATCTTTAATTTTCTTTGCCTTAATGTTGTACTCAAATGAAAGCAAATCAACAAAGTTTTCAATTGCTGTGTTAATAAGTTCAAATCCTACTACAACACCAATAGTCAGAGACAAAATTGCTCAATGAATTGATGTAAAATAGCCCCCAGTTGTTAAAAAAATTCCAACAGCAATTGCTAAAATTGTTATTACCAAGTAAAGCAATAATGTTGTTTCTTCTTTAAAAGCAATAACTAGTCCACGAAATGCATTTGTAAATTTATTCTTGAATCTAATTGCTACTGCTTTTTGGTTTCTTGAACTTCTTTTAGCCATTACTTTTCTCCAATTACATTAATAATATTATACTTGATATTAATTTTAGATAAAATTAAATCAGTTAATTGGAACATCTCTTGTTCTTCTTCATCTCCTAACTCATGGTCATATCCAAGCAAGTGTAAAAATCCATGAACAAATAGTCATGACATTTCAACATCTAAATCATGATTATATAATTTGGCTTTATTTATTGCTTCATCATATGCAATAAATAAATCACCAATTTCTCTATAACCAGTTTGTTCATATATAAAATCATCCATTTCAATTGGAAATGATATAACATCTCCTACATTGTTTTTATTTCTATATTTTTTATTTATTGTTACTGATTCTTCATTAGATATAAATGTTACAGACAATTCTAAATCGTAATCAATATTTAAAATGTTTTTTGTGTGTATAAATAATTTATTAAATAAATTACCATATTCTCCAATGAGTTCTTCATTTTGATGTTTATTAAAAAAATTTATCATTTTATTTCCTACTAAATGTTTTGTTAATTAAATAATACATAATTCGTTCGCTATTTAACATAACAACAGCAGATGTTTGAATGTTTGGGTTAAATTTATTATCTATATTTTTAATTTCTGCAATATTTTTGTCATTGAATTTCATTTGATTTTTTAAAATAATGAACTCATTGCCACTTTGATTTAGTATTAATTTGTTTACATTTTTATTATCGATTCCATTAAATGTAATGAAATTTCGGTATGTATTTTCTAGTTTGATTGAGCTAAATTGAACTGTTTTGTATATAGGGATTTTTACAACCAATCCAAAAATTGAGAATGAAAAAGTTGTTAAAAAAAAGATAACTATTAATTTAAATTTATTTTTCAATTGAAATAACCTCCTCAAAATATTCCTTATAAGACTCATCGTGATCGCACATAATAAACATTCTATCTTTCTTAAATCTCATTAAGTTTTTGATTAAATACTTTGCAGTTTTCTTGTCAACGTTGCTTAGTGGTTCATCAAGTATGTATAATTCACAATCAGTAAAAAATAAGCTAATGAAATTAATTATTTGCCTTTGACCTTTTGAAAAATTACTACCATTATCAATTACTTCCTTATTTAGAGAAATATTATGATCATTTAAAATTTTACTTAATCCCAATTTATCAAACAATTCCAAATCAATTTTATTTCTAAATTGTTGTATATTTTCTCAAACAGTTCCATGAAATAAATAATCATATTGGCTTAAATACTTTATATCTTTAAAATAATTATCACTTAAATCTCTCAGGTTAATTCCATTTAATAATATTTTCCCACTATAATTTTTAAATACTCCAGCAATAACCTTAAGTAATGAGGTTTTTCCAGAACCACTTTTCCCAGATATAAATGTATTACATTTAAATTCAAAATTTAAATCAGAAAATAATTCATTAGATCCAATATATTTTGATAGGTTTTCAATCTTAATATTTTTTATAGTATCTGCCTCTGGTTTAACATTTAATTCTCTATAATCGAATATAAAATCTAAATTTTTTGTAGCTATTTTAAATTTTGAGTAATTTGATATTTGATTTGTGATTAAGTTTATAAAAACAAATATATACGAAGATATTGACGTTAAAAATAGTAAGTCAAATGCACTTATTTTTTCTTTATCAATAAATATTGCTCCAATAAAAAATGTGAATATATAGAAAATCTTATTAATTAAGGAATAAAATATTCCTAACTTTTCGTTTGCGATATATAACTGAAAATTTGTTTTTTCTAATCGTGAAAAATTCCCGTCAATTTTATTAGAAATATAATTTGTAAGATACTTTGTTTTGACTTGTTCAAAACCATCAAGCATATCTCTAAAATGGTAAGAAAACTCAATTTGTTGTTTTTCTATTTTTAAATTCATCTTTTTTATCATTTTACTTGATACTGTAGATATAAAAATGTAAGCAAAACTTTCTAAGAAAATTATTACCAAAAAAATATTAGAAAAACCATTAAAAATAGCCAAAGCAACAATCATCATTATCAACCTAATTGGTAAATCCATTGTTATAAACAATAGTCTGTTTGCAACTTCAGAAATATCAGAAATTTTTTTAATTCATTCATCTTTTGTTATTGAACTAAATGTTTCTACATCTAAAGATAATAATGATTTCTTGAAATCCACAAACATATCTCGACACATTATTGCTGTTATTTTTCTTATCATCTTATTAATTACAAAATTTCCAAAAATATTTAGAGAGTATATTATTCCAAACATTAAAAAAAATATCGTCAAAAATGATCATTGAATGTTAGTAGCATTCTCTAAATATATCTTTGTAAACACACTACTGATTAGTACTAATAAGTTAACTATTATCGATGCAAAAAAAATAATTAAACACATTTTTCAGTGCTTTTTTAAATACAACATTCACTTTGTTAAATCGCTGTTATTTATCTCAATATTTGAGTCTTTTTTACATATTCCAAAAAAACCTAAATACTTTTCTTCAATTAAAGAGTTAGATTCTCAAGTTAATTCTTTTGAATTTGGATCCCCAACTAGGCACTTGCTTTTTGAAAATTTATAAACAACTATAAAATGATTATCTCCCTCTTTTGTCATTACATTCAATACAACAGGTTCGCTTGGATTGAATTCAACCAATTCTTTAAATGTAGATGAGTATGTTTCAAATGAAATATTATATTTAAATAGTGTATTTTCAATATCCAAAAAACTAAGTGTACTAACTGGAAGCTTATTATTTAGTTTAATTTCATCAAGTAAGTAATTTTTGTTATGTAGTGTATTAACTACCATTGTAATTACTGCATGAGCACAATCTTCAGTTCCATTTTGATTTATAAACGAATATTTCATAGTCACCTCATTTACATTAACGTCACAAAATAAAAAATTCCCAGAGGAATTTTATAATTTTTAAAAATATTGATTTAAGACTGTATTGAATACTTTGTAAATAACTTATAAAATTATTTATTTTTTTTCTTTTTAATTATTACAATTATACTAATTGTAATAATTAAAACAGTTGATCCAATAATGAAAATAAGTATTATAAAATCTAAATTAATTTTAGAATCAGCTGTACTTTCTTCATAATTAAATTTAAATTTAGTGTTTAACGAACCATATAATTTATCAGATTTGCCTATTACTTTTAAATACATGTACGATTCAAATTTGTTTATATTTGATAAATTACTTTGCAATTCATTTTTATATTCATTGTCAGTATAAATACTAATATCAAAATCTTCTTTATTAACTGCAATATTTTCCTCTTTATAAAGTGTTTCAATAAATTTATTTTTTACATTTTCATTAATTTCTTCAAAAGAAGTATTTTGGTTAATTACCAATGGATTATTTCCTAAATCAAACAAATCAACTTCAGATAAGTTTAATCTTTCTTCATATTTTTTATAATTTTGTATATTTATTTCAAATGATTGTTGATTAAATACAAAATCAGATTTTGTTTTAGCAAGTAATTTAAACTCGTTATCTGTTCATTTAAAATTTTGAAAGAACTCTTCATTAATAAGCTTTTCTTTTCCACTACCATCTTTTCAATAAACATCTATCAATTCATAAACATTATCAAATTCTTTATTTAAATTGTCATGTTTTATTTTTCTATCAATTTCATTATAAATCTTTTGAAAAAAGTTAAACTTATTATTATGATTAGAATTATCAAAATAAGTTTTAATATTTAAATCACTTAAGTCAATTTTTTCTTCTTTTTTAACAATAACATCTTCAACATTAAAATCTTCAATTACTTCTTTTTCACTTCCTCAATAACCAAACTGTTTTAGTTTTTTATCATTTTCTAAATAAATATTATCTTCATTATCATAGTTATATCACTTATCCAAATTTGGATTGTGTCAAGTAAATAAATCATTGAAAAAGTGGCCTGATTCATGAATAATTAATTGTGTAAGATCAAATGAATATCATTTGTCATCACCTAAAAAAGGATTATTATTATTAATTTTTGTTTCTGTAAGTATTGTTTTAGTACCTTTTCCATGTATTTCCATTGTTCAGTTTGATGATAATCAAGTACCAAGTGAACTTGAAGAATCATCACTTTTATATATAGAAATTCTTTTTATAAAATTAATAGGTCAAAATAAATTATTTTCTTGAGCCATAATTTCCATTAGCGAAACCATTTCAGAAATATAATAAAAAGCAAAAATTATATTGTCATAAGTTGTATCTTGCCCCATTTGGAGTAAAGAAGAATATTTTTTAAATTTATTTCATTCTTCTAATAAATTATTATTATTATTATTTAAAATATCTTTTAACGCTTTTGAAATATTAGTCTGATCAAATTTTGATTTAGGATTGGAACTGTTTCAGATATTCATTAACTCATAGAAATTATATTTATTTTTTATTTGATTGTTATAATTATCAAAAATTATTATTTGCTCATTATTATATTCAAGTTCTTCAAAAAAATAATTGTTTATATTAAATCTAATGTTATTCAACGAATCAATATTTAAATATTCATAGTGTTTATAATTAAAATTTAAAAACTCCTCTTTATAATTCTTTTTAGACCACTGTCATGTATTTGAACTATGTAACGCCATTCCAATTAAATTATTAAAAGTGCTAGAATTTTCAATAAATTCAGAGTTTTCTATTACATTTGAATTTGATCTAATAAAGATTTTTTCAGTTTTTTGTTCTAAATTTATTTTTGGATATTTATTCTTATTTGCTTCAAAGTTATTTATAATTATTTTTTTAATTTCAATTCTTTTTTCTTTTATTTTTTCTGGACTATTTAAATTATTTCCATCAACTATCTTTTTTTTGTTTTTAAAAATATAAGGAACAAAATCTAAAAATCAAATATTTAAAATTTCTCAATGTTTTGTCTTTGTTTTTTTCATACCTTCAAAAATTCATCTACTAAAAATTTGGGCAGATGCTTCTTCTAAGTTTTTTAAACCATATGAATAACTATTTAAAAAAAATATCATCATTAGGCTTGATTTAAAAAAATCTATATCAAATCATTCCATAGCTGCCTCTTCGTCAAAGCAATTATCTTTACAAGCTTCTTGATAAAACTGAATATATTTTTTTTCTAATGAGTCTCCGACTAAATCTATATTATTTTTTGATTTTTCATCCAGCATTAAATATAAAAATAAACCTAAATAATTTTGGTAATTTATAAAACCATTATTATTAATTGGTTTTGCTTTAATGATTATATTTTTTGTTTCATTTTTGCTTAAAGTATTAGCAATTGGTAAAAATGAAACAAAAAATGAAGAAAATGAAATAAAAAATGTAAGCATTATTTTCATATTTTATTATTCCTCAATTCATTATTTATTTTTTGCTATAAATTCTAAACTATCTGCTCAGATTTTAGCTTCAGATTTTGCTCAGTATGCATTTCAACCAGAAGCAAAAGCACCAGCTGAAACTTTTAATTTAATTTCTATAATATTATTCACGACTCTATGTTGGTATACTCCTAAAGTTTTCATTCAATTGACATTTGAATATGAAGTGCTTCAAATGTCTTGTTCACCACTTCATTCCTTACCAATAGAACTAGTTGATATTTTATTACTAAATGATTTACCATTTGTTTCATTACCATGAATATTACCATTTTTGTTATCCCAGGCATAACCTTTGGTGTTTAAATTTATATATTCATAAGACTCTTTAAACTCATTAACACCTAAAACTGGTTTATATTGAAAAACCATCTCAGTAGAGTCTCAATATGTAGTGGCATATGCTTCAACCCTAACTTTTTTAGAAATTTGATTTACATTTAAGTTATCAAGTTTTGTTTTAAATATTACTTCAATACTTCCTTCCAATTCCTTTTGATTTTCTTTAGCTACTAAAACTAGACTATTGTATTTTTTATTTTTAATTATTGTATTTTGTCGGATTAAATCAGCGTCACTAAAAGTTAAAGAATTTTTATCAATTATTTTTTGAAGTAATTCACTGTCATTTTTCAATGTTGTTTCTGATATTGTTCCTAAATCTTGTGTTTTTGAAATTATGTCACTCACTTTTTGTGCTTGTTCTGCTTCTTTATCAACAACATCAAAATATATTTTTTCCTCTTTTTTAGCATTATCTGCTGAAATGCTTAAAATACCCTTTCCAAGTTCTTTACCTTTAATTGTAATCAATCCTTTGCTATTAACTGAATAGCTTACTAATTCACTTTTATTTGTAGTTAATTCAATATTTTTTAAATCATCATAATTTTCAATTAATACTTCAACTGTTTCATCTTTTTTAATAATTATATTATGTGTTGAAAGTTCAATGTCTATTTCTTCATCAACTGGTGGTTTTGTGCCTTCTTCACCAGTATTTTCTAATACAACTTGGAATTTTAACATACCTTTAAATTTTTCTCTTGATTCTGAAGATGATGGACTTAATTTAATATTATATGTTTTTGGTGGTTCATTTAATTTAGGCATGATCCATGAATAGCCCATTCATTTTCATCCATCAGGATTATCTATAATCGCTGAATCAAAAACATCAGATAATACTCCTTCATCTGGGTTATTAAAAAATACTTCAGCCAAAATTTCTTCTTTTATAATATCTTGTGTTACTTCTTCTAAGTCATTTAGATAATATAAATTAATTTCAGATTTTGTTAATTGAATGTTGTTTAAATTAATTATTTCATTATAAACAAATTTATTTATTTCAATATTATTCATTGCATTTACTGGTGCGCCTGTGTTTCCAGATAAATACATTATCGCTAATAGTGTTTTCATTTAAGTTCTAACTCCTTTCCTTATTTGTTCTTTACTTTCTTAAACTAATAAATATTGGTATTTTTGCTTATTTATACAAATTTATTTTATCATTATAGAATTTTATTTGGAAATTTTTTTATATTTTATTGAGTAGATTTTGATAAATAATTAAATTTAAATTAATTTTTTATGCATTTAAAACATTTGTATTTACTACATAAAATAAAAAATTCCCAGAGGAATTTTATAATTTAACTGAAAATCTAATAAACTCAATATCAGAATATTTAAGTTCAACTTTTTTAGGTCTACCTTTTATAAAAAAAGTAAATAAGTATTTATCATTATTTATTTCTTTTAACTCAGCGCTGAATTCATTAAGATCATTTTCAAATGGAATTTTTGTTTGAACAAAGAAATATTTACCAACAAGTTCTTTTAAAACATCTTCTGATTTAATTTCTCTTTCAGCTCCTGCTGAAGATACTTCTAGCATATATTCTTCTTCGATTGAATCATATTTCGAATCTAACAAATTTGAAACCAATTCATTATATTTAATCAAATCATCAAAGTGAATTGGACTTCCATCCTTATTTTCCAATAATACTTGAATAATATCAGATTCAAATTCGTTGTAAATGTTTATTTCATAAACATTTACTTTTTCATTTTTAAACTGATCAGTTATATCAATCTTTAGTTCATTTAAAATGCTGTGTAATTTCATCGGTCTCCTAAAATCCAAAAGTTATTTGTTCTTCATCTTTCAATGAGTCAATAATCTTGTAATCTTTTAATAATTGTAAATGGGTTTTATTGATATTTGTACGATTTTCTAAATCTTTAAGTGAAGTGAAAGATTGTTCATCACGTGCTTCGACTATTTTACGTGCAACTGCTTCACCAAGTGAGTCAATTGCTGTAAACGGTGGATAAATATAACGCTTGCCATCTTCAGCTTCCTTAATAACAAATTTATCCGCTGTAGAGATATTAAAATCAATATTTTTAATTTCTATACCACGAGCATACATCTCAAACATTACTTCAAGGGTATTAATTAATCAATCTTCACGTTGTGTTGAAGTTTTATTAGCTTGTTTTTCAATTATCTCTGCATATTTTTTTCTAGCAAATTCTTCACCCTTAAACGCAGTTTCTAAATCAAAAGATTTTGCTCGAGTCGTAAATCAAGTTGCATAATATTCAATTGGATAATTTATTTTATATCAAGCAACACGATATGCCATTAATACATAAGCTGTTGCATGAGCTTTAGGAAACATATATTTAATTTTTATACAAGATTCAATATATCAAGTAGGAACACCATGACTTTTCATTTCAGCAATTCATTCATTTGTTAGACCTTTACCCTTTCTTACAGATTCCATAATTGTAAAGGAAAGTGAAGGATCTAAACCCATTGACATTAGATAAACCATAATATCATCTCTACAACCAATTACAGAAGAAATTGTAGCCTTTCCAGAATTAATCAAATCTTGTGCATTTCCAACATATACATCAGTTCCATGAGACAATCCTGAAATTTGAACTAAATCTGAAAAAGACTTTGGTTTAGTCTCATTTAACATTTTTCTAACAAATCCAGTACCAAATTCTGGAAGACCAAGTGCACCATTAACTTCACCATTTAATTTTTCTGGTGATACTCCTGGTAAGGCTTCTTGACTTCAAAATAATGTATATACATCAGCACTATTTGTTGGTATTGCTTGTGGATCAACTCCAGTAATGTCATACAACATTTTTAATGCCGTAGGATCATCGTGACCTAGTATATCAAGTTTTAATAAATTATCATGAATAGCGTGAAAGTCAAAATGAGTTGTTAATCAAGATGAAGATGAATCATCTGCTGGATAATTTACTGGACTAAAATCTTCTATGTCATATTCTTTTGGTAAAACAATAATTCCACCTGGATGTTGCCCTGTTGTTCTTTTTACACCAGCTGCTTCAACTGCCAATCTATCGATTTGAGCTGAACTCATTGATATTTCTTTTTTTTCTAAATATCCTTTTACATAACCATAAGCAGTTTTGTCTGCAACTGTAGAAATAGTTCCGGCTCTGAATACATTATTTTCACCAAATATTTTTTTTGTAAAATTATGAGCGGTTGATTGATAATCACCTGAAAAGTTTAAATCAATATCAGGAACTTTATCACCATTAAATCCCAAGAAAGTTTCAAATGGGATATCGTGCCCATCACCTACTAATTGTTCTCCACAATTTGGACATTTTGCCAATGGTAAGTCATAACCACACTTAATCGATGGATCAGTTTCAAAATCAGAATATTTACAGTTTGGACATCTATAGTGAGCACGTAATGGATTAACCTCTGTAATGTTTGACATAGTCGCAGCAAATGATGAACCAACAGATCCACGAGAACCTACTAGATATGAATCAGTCAAAGATTGTTTTACAAGCAAGTGTGACACTCAATAGACAATTGCAAATCCATGTTTAATAATTGATTGTAATTCTTTTTCAATTCTATCACTTACAATTTTAGGTAAATTTTCACCATACATAGCCCTTGCAGTCATGTAACATTCATCTGTCAAGAGTTTATCTACGTTATCAATTTTTGGTGTAAATAAACCTTTCTTTAATGGTTTAACATCAAAATCAATCATGTCTGCAATCGTATTAGTGTTTTTAACAACAATATTATTGATTAATTCTTCATCATTTAACCAAGAAAATTCTTCTAACATTTGAGTTGTACTTCTTAAGTGTTGATCTGGATTTGTTTTGATTCTATTTTTATAATCAAATAATGGATGAGCTACTCCAGCCAATCCTTTAGTTTCAATATAAATATCTCTAATTTGTTTTTGTGATTCTTTTACATAATGAGCATCTGACGTTGCAACAACATGAATATTATTTTTAATTGCTATGTTTATAATCAATCTTTGAATTTCTTGTAAATCTTCTACTTTTAAATCACCTAATTGAATTAGCTTTGAATATACAGATAACGGTTGAACTTCAATATAATCATATTTTTTTATTTCTTCTTCTAATTCAAAATTTGACTTAGTACGAGCTGCTTCAAATACTGGAGAATTTAAACAACCTGCACCTATTAAAATGTTTCCCATTTTTTTAAATTCAAATAATTTTGTCTCAGTTATTTTTGGTGATCCTAAAAATCCTTCTACATGAGTATGTGATATCATTTTAAATAAAACTTTTAAACCAGATTGGTTTTTAGCAATAACATTAACGTGTGCTGGTCTTGGCTTTGAAATGTTCAAAATTGATCCAGGAAGCTCTCGTAAGTTTTCCCAATCATTTATTACTTCTAATTTAATCTTTTTCTTGGCTTCATGAATTAAATGGTCATATAGATCGCTTAAAACACGTGCATCATAATCTGCACGGTGGGCAATGTGATCATCGTATAAAATACCGAATGTTTTACAGACCGTACCAAGTCTATGATTCTTTATTTTAGGTTTAATAGCCCTTGCAATTGCAAGCGTATCAATTACAGTATTTTCAAATGGTTTATAGCCTAACTTAATCGCTCATGAATTTAAAAAACCAATATCAAATTTAGCATTGTGGGCAATTAAAATTGAATCACCAATGATTTCATGTATTTTTTTGAATTCTACTTCAATACTCTGTTTATCTTCTAACATGTCATTTGTAATATTTGTCAAATCAGAAGTGAACTGAGATATTTTTTTTCTTGGTTTAATTAATATTGAAATATCTTTTGAAGGCTTTTCATCTGACGGATCATACACAACTGCTCCAAATTCAATAATTTCATCCCTTTCAGGAGATAGACCAGTTGTTTCTAAGTCAAAAATAACAATTCTTGAATTACGAACTGATTGGTTTTTAGGATTTTTTACATATCAGTATTTATCATCAACAACAGACAATTCACAACCATAAATTAGTTTTAAGGGATTTTTTGATCCCTTATTAATTTTATTTAAATGATTGAATGCTGCGGGATAGGCTTGAATATTTTGGTGATCTGTTATGGCTATTGCATTTCAACCTCAATCTTTAGCTTGATCTAAATACTCTTCAATAGAAGAAACACCATCCATTACTGACATTTTAGTATGAGTATGCAACTCAACACGTTTAATAGTTGCTTCATCAAAAGATTTAATTTCGACTTTAGGGATTTTTTGATAATCAGATACAATCATTTGAAATGATTTATCAAATTGAGAATATTCATAATTACCACGAATAGAAATTCAATCGCCTACTTTAATTAAGTCTTCTTTTTCAATCACACCGTCAGCATTATCATCAAACGCCGTTGGGGTATTTGATCTTGTGAAGTTTATGCATTTAATAGCTGATGTGTCATCTCCTATTGAAAATATATAAAAATTATTTCCTGTTTTAGATACACGTGATTCTTTTTTTAAAACCTCACCATTTAAAATAATATTTTTTGCGCCTTCTTCTATTTCAGAAATTGACTTATAACTCGGTTTACCAATTTTATTTTTAAATGTTTCTGGGTTATATTTGCTTTTTGAAATTTTAGAAACAAATTCTTTTTGTTGCTTTTCCAATCTTTGTCGGGCGTCAATATCACTTTCTTCTATTTTAAATTCAACGTCTACATTTGAAAAACCATACTTTAAAAGTCGCTTTTCAAAATATGATGTCTCTTTTGTCAGTTCTTCAACTTGAGTTTTATTTGAAACTAAAAATGTAATTTGTTTAGTTTCTTTATTAAATTCAAACTTTTCTTTTGAAATTAAACGGATAACTCCTGCTTTGAGCTTTGATTTGTGTTTAATTAAATAATCAATATAGTCCCACAAAATATCAGTTTCATACTTAATTATATTAGGCTTAATATTAATTTTAATTGGTATTTGTCTTTTGTTATTTTCTAATTCTTTTTCTAAAAATTCAATAAGAGAAACTGGTAATGTTTCTTTTACAGAAAGAAAAATACGAATTCTATTTTTTTCTTCTTCAATTTGACGTGTTTTAAAAAAGTCAGCGCCTTCCAATAATTTAGATTGCTCTGAATTAAATTCTATATTTAGTTTTTCAAACAAATGAGTTACTTTACTATTCACGATTAAACCTCACCAATTTTTATTTTTATTTTAATATTAAAATAATTATTTCCATAACAAATGTTGTAAATAAGATTGAATCAAGTCTATCTAATAAACCACCATGCCCTGGAATCAAATTTGAATAATCTTTAATATTCTTTTGTCTCTTTAAAAAAGAAAATAATAAATCACCCACAATACTTAATATTGGAATGATGATTGAAAAAATAATTATAATTAGAATTTTAACCCAAAGGTCTGCTGTATCAACATAACCTTTAAAAGGAATAAACAATAAATTATTTGGAATTGCAAAAATTAGTATTGAAGCATATGTCACACCCAATATAAATGCTCCTAACCAACCACCAATAGCTCCTTCAATTGACTTCTTAGGTGAAATAATTGGAGCTAATTTATTTTTTCCTCATTTGATACCTACAAAATAAGCAAATGTATCTGTTGCTATAACCATTATTCAAATTCAAATAATAGTTGCAACAGATTGACCGCCTGCAATAAAGAAGTCAATTGTATTAACTGGAGTTAATGCAATTGTTGTGATTCCCTTTACTCCCAAAATAACTATAATCATATATCCTGTAAATAAGAAAACGTCTTTAAAAAATAAATTTTCATTTTTTAAGAATAATATAATTGAGATCAAAACAAAAATTAAAACAGACATAATTCAAATAAATGGAATATACACAGCTAGTGTATTTGGTCATGATAAGTAAATTCAACCTGGAAAGTTTGAATTTTCAACTGTTATTGGCAAATAAAAAATTATACAAGCAAGAAAAATATATGTTGAATGTTGAAACAACTTTCTAAATCCAAATGCACGAGATAGTTCAAAAGCAGCTGCCCCTACTATTAAAAATGAAACTAACAAATGAACACTAGCAAAGATGTCTAATCATGACGGACTTGTAATATTATCTGCAAAAAATGAATAAGCTAAAGCTGAAAATAAATAAATCAACAAAACAATTACTAGTATCATTGCTGAAAACAATCTAACTTTTATACCACCAAAAGAAACTTTTGAATCTACCCTTAATTCTTCAGATTTAATAACAGTTTTTTTACTATCTTCTATTGGAGAGCTAGTTTTATTGTTTTTTGATTTCATTTTTGCTCCTAAAAATATATTTAAATTATATATGAAATAAAGAAAAACACCCCTATTACAATGGGTGTTTTTAAAATTATTTTTTTTGTTTGTGAGTGATGTGACCGTTGCATTTTGAACAGAATTTTTTAACTTCTATTTTTTCTTTTCTCTTATCGTTTTTAGTGATGTAATTTTCGTTTTTACAATCAACACATCTTAAAATAACACCTTCGCGCATATTGCCCCCTAAACTTATTTATTTATGTAAATATATCATATCAAAGTTTTATAATTTGTTTATGTTCTTTAAATACTTTTAATAAAAAAATAAGCCTCAGCCTATTTTAAATAGATTTACATCCATAATGTATTGCTCTAATATTTTCTCTATTGTTATTTTTAGCACCTTTTATTCTTTCAATAATTCAATGTTTATCTGTTTTATTTCCATAATTTGCTTTTTTGATTGTATCTTGAGGAAATTTACAATTTGTTGCTTCACATTTAACTGATGGTTTAACACCATGTCTAGTTGATCATAAATATTCAGCATCGCCTTTCAATAATAATTCTTCCATAATATCTCCTTAATAATATAATATAATTTTACCACTTTTAAAGCCTCTTTTGTAGAGAAACACTACTTTAAAATTAAAAAAAGTTCTCATTTTTGAAAAATATGCAAATATTAGTTTTTTGATTTGTTATCCCATTATTAATTTCATTAGTAGCTCTTGTAGTATTTATATTATAATATATTCAATAACTAATGAGGTTTTCATGAAAAAATTAATAAGCGTCTTTGGAGCTTTAACAATAACTGCGACAACTACTATTATGGTTGTTTCATGTGCAAATTTAGATAACTACAAAGAAATAAAAAGAGCCTTAGACAATAATGAATCAATGATTATTTTGATAAGTGCCGAAGATTGTACTCATTGTAAAAATTTTACATATGAATATGAAAAGTATAATAATTCTTCTGCAAAAAATTATGATTCATTTGAAGAAATGATTAACCAAATTACAACCAATACATATAACGACCGTTTGCATGTATCACCATCTGATAATGAAGATGAAAAAAGATTGACTGGATTTGGTGAAATTGTTGAAAAGGTTACTTTTAAGGAATATAAATCAGAGAAATATGAAAATTTATTTGATGAAAAATGGTTAGTTTCTTTAAAGGATCTAATTAGAGATCAACTAAGAGAATTATTTGTAGAAAAAGACGATAGTAGTAAGCCTTTACCAAAAAAAGAAATTGACAAAAAAATAAATGCTAATTACTTAGATGGAATAATGACTGGTACACCTACTTTCTTACATTTTAGACATGGAAGATTTATTGGTACTACAAATTGAGACTTCAAGAGTTTAAGTAATGACGAAGATGAATTTGTTTCAAGTATTGAAACTTATGTTAGAGATTTAATGTTTGGCGCTGAAACTGCAACTAGTACAGCGGAACTTTGAGGAGATTCATACCTTTCTTCTACTCTTTATAAAAAAATTAGTGAGGCTTCAGTAACCGAACCAGATCCAGAAATAGAATAATTTGGTAAATAAAAAAACACAAACATTTCTGTTTGTGTTTTAATTTCAAATGGTCCCCGAGGCCGGAATTGAACCGGCACGGTATATTACAACCGGCGGATTTTAAGTCCGCTGCGTCTACCTATTCCGCCACCCGGGGAATAAAAAAATGGTGTCCCGTACAAGATTTGAACTTGTGACCCACTGGTTAAAAGCCAGTTGCTCTACCAACTGAGCTAACGAGACATTAATAATAAAAAATTGGCTGGGCTAGCTGGATTCGAACCGACGCATGTCACAGTCAAAGTGTGATGCCTTACCGCTTGGCGATAGCCCAATATGGTGGATGGAGAGGGATTCGAACCCCCGAACCGTTAGGAGATGGGTTACAGCCACCCGTGTTTAGCCACTTCACTACCCATCCGAATTGTGATTTATAATTTACAACTAAATTGATTAGTCTTAAATATTATATACACATTTTAATTTTAGATAAATATATATTTATGATTTTTTTGTAAGTTTACATTTCATATAGCAATTAGGAAATAAAAAAACGCTCGGGCAGAGCGTTGATCAAGTTTGTCTAGCTATTAAGTATTAATTGAAAATTGTTAAGTAATGTTTTTTGATAGGGCTAAACATTAAACAGGTATTTCAACTAGACATATTTATTATATATCACCTATTTTTATTTTTTAAACAAAAAATAAACTAAAAATTAAACATTTAAAAAGTTTAGTATTTAAGGGTTTTTTACAAAAAAAAGTTTTTAAAAAATAAAAAAATTCACTTATTAGTGTTTTAACTTACTTATTAAATCAATAATATTAACTTAATTTAACTTAATTTTGCTTTCAAAATAATTGTACTTATTGTTTTAAAAAATCAAAAAAAATACTACCTTAAGAGTAGTATTTTACTTTTGTCTTTTTGTTATAGGCAACTGGTTTATTTGTTTTTAAGTCAAAATCTTTATATTTATCATAATTAAATTGAACTTCTTTTTGAACGTTTCTAGTTAGCATATCCGTTTTAATAGACATAAACTTTTCTGGCAATATAGGTTTTCCAAACACAACTTTAACATTAATAACTTTCGGTCTATCTTTTCTGTTCAATTTGTATGAATCAATAATCGTTACAGGAATAATTGGACAATAAGCCATTTGTCCAATTTTCATGGATGCGGCTTGAAATTCTGCCATTTTTTCAGTTCCACTTCTTGTTCCCTCAGGAAATATAACAAATGATCTTCTGTATTTTGTAATCAATGTTTTAGCTTGGTTCATAGCATCAAGTGCACTTCTTGGAGAATTTCTATCTAATGAAACACAATCAATTAAATTAACAAATCGTGCTGTTTTATCACTATCCCACATTTCTTTTTTTGCCATAAACGCTACTGGTTGAGTCTTTGATCAATCATTTAAAACAAATAGCACTAATGGATCAAGATTAGATTGATGATTTGGAGCCAATACTACTCCTTTATCTAATCAATTTTCTTGCCCAAAAACATGCAATCTTATTTTTGCCACTTTAAGAACCTTTTTAGATATCTTTTGCATTCATCTATATCTATATTCTTCTGTATAGTGGTTAATATCAATTTTAATTCTCTTATTCATTTTTTTGGCTTTACCAAACATTCTTCAAAAGAAAAACCAATGTGCTGATATTTCACCTTTTGTTATATCAGCTCTATAATTTTGGTCTTTTCTGCCTTCGTCAAAAATATCTTTTTTTTCTTTTGTCTTAACTTCGATGTTTTCAAGCATCTCTACTTTTTGATTTTCCATTTTTTAAATTTCCTTTTTTACATATTCATAAACCGTGAACTCATCAAATTCAGTTTTACTGATTTCATTGAACTTTGCAAAATCAACAGTTGGAGCATATGTGTCTCCAATGTATTTCTCTTTGATTATACTAATAATTAGCTTATCTGCCAAATCTAATGCTTGTTGATATATTTTACCTCCACCAATTACTACTAATTCTTTGTCAGAATTTTTATATTGGTATAAAACTTTGGTTAAATCTGTTTCAACGATTGCTTGAATTGATTTATCAAGATTTAATTTTGTAGATACAATAATATTTTTTCTATTAGGCAAAGGTTTTAAAGGTAATGATTCTCACGTATTTTTACCCATTAGAACATCTTTTCCTTTTGTATAATTTTTGAAATGCTTTAGGTCTTCTTTAATATTTCAAGGTAACTTATTATCCTTACCGATTACACCATCATTAGTTTGCGCCCAAATTAGACTAATCATTAAACTGCCACCTCACCTTTTATTGCGGGATGTGAAATATAATCGATTAATTTAACATCTTCATATTTAACATCAAATATTGATTTTCCCGTCATATTAATTGAAATTTCACAAAGTTTCATTGGTTTTCTTGTGAGTTGTAATTTAACTTGATCCACTAAATTATTATAGATATGAGCATCCCCTAAAGTATGAATAAAAAATCTAGGAGTTAACTTACACTCATTTGCAACCATTGTAAGTAACAGAGCATAACTAGCAATATTAAATGGAACACCCAAAAATAAATCTGCACTTCTTTGATAAAGTTGTAAATCCAAAAAATTACCATCAACTTTAAATTGATAAAGAGAATGACAAGGTGGTAATAACATATCTTCAATTTCAGTTGGATTTCATGATGAGACAATTAATCTTCTTGATGATGGATTTGTCTTTATTTGATTAACTACATTTTTTAATTGATCAACTCCACCAAAATTTCTTCATTGCTTACCATAAACAGGTCCTAATTCACCTCAAATGGCTGCAAATGCATCATCAGATTTAATCTTTTCTACAAATTGTTCAATAGTTTCATTCTTGAATTCTTTGGACTTTTTAAAATTAGCATATGGTCATTCATTTCAAATCCTAACTCCATTATCAACTAAGTATTTTATATTCGTACTTCCACTTATGAATCAAATTATTTCATGAACAACCGCTTTAAAAAATAGCTTCTTAGTTGTAACCATTGGGAATCCTTCTCGTAAATCATATCTAGATTGCATTCCAAATTTTGAAATTGTTCCAATTCCGGTTCTGTCCACTTGCATGCTTCCTTGTTCTAAAACTTCTTTTAATACTTTCAAATATTCTTTCATATTATTCAACCAATGCCAAAGCAACAGCATATTCCTTTTCATGTGATATTGATAACGATATGTTGACTTTCAATTCGCTTTCAACTTTTAATTGACCATCAATTAATTTTATATTAAATTTGTTATATCCAATTGTATGATTTTGAGCTTTGAATATTGCTTCTTTTGCCGCTCAACGACCTGCTAAAAATTGTTTTTTTTCATCAACACTAATTTTTAAATTCAGCATGTTTATTTCTTCTTCATGTAAAACTTTTCTAACAAAGCTATCTTCTAAGCTAACTCTATTCACTTGAATAATATCAATTCCACTTTTAATCATAATCAACATCTCTCCCACTAATATTGTAAGTCATTAATATATAATAATTGTAAAAGGTATTAAATAAAACAATGAAAAATAGTTATACATTTAAAAAAGTTGAGAGTGGCATCAGAAATGCAATATTGAGACAATATCAAGCATTTTTAACTGATTCGCCTAATGACAATATTCACTTTTTCTTAAAATTGGATAAAGGCATTACAATAAGTATTTTTAAAAATGAAACAATATTATTTCAAGGTCCTGAATGTCACAAGATTGCCGGTCAATTCTTTGGAAAGATAGAATTAAGTGAAGATATTAAAAAAGAAGTTCGAGTTGAAACAAAACTTTTTGATAAAGACGTAATTGGTGCCGATGAAGTTGGTGTTGGTGATTTTTTTGGTCCACTAGTAACTTGTTGTGCTTATATTAGTCCACAATTTGTAGAACAATATCCCGATGTTTATGCACAATTAGATGACTCAAAAAAAATGACTGATGAAAAAATTGTTAGTTTGTACTTTCAAATAAAAGATAGAATTAAATATGTTGTTTACATTATGCACAATGGTGAATATAACGATTTATACAATAAATATAAAAATACCCATGTATTAAAAGCATTAGCGCATAACAATGGTTTCTTGTATGCATTAGCTAGCAATGATTTTCCTAAAAATAAGCAAATTGTTTTAGATCAATTTGTAAATAAAGAAAAATATTTTGAATATTTAAAAGATGAGAAAGAAGTTGTTAAAGCGGATTTAAAGTTCCAAACTAAAGCTGAATCAGAATTCCCTTCTGTTGCTGCGGCTTCAATTATTGCAAGATATACTTTCTTAACTGAAGTTAGTTTATTAGCAAGAAAATACCAGATAGATTTACCGCTTGGAGCTTCTAATGAAGTGAAAGCATTGGTTAGAAAATATAAAAACGAATTTAAAGAAGAAACAAAAAACTTCATAAAGTTGCATTTCAATGACAACTAATGAAGTTTTTTTATTTGATTTCGACAGTAACAGCTGTTTTTTGAATTAGTTCAACCTTACCTTCTCTCAGCATTTTTTTGCTTGCTTTTGCCAACTCTGTATCTTTATATTTATCTGATGAATAAATAACCTTAGAGATTCCAGCTTGAATAATTAATTTTGCACATTCATTGCAAGGAAAAAGTGAAGTATAAAGTGTGTATCCACTTAAATCTTGTTTAGAAGAAACAATTGCATTTGATTCAGAATGAACAATATAAGCATACTTGGTATTTTCTATACCTTTTGATAGGTCATTTGTTCAAGGATAGTTATTATCGTTTAGACCACGTGCCAATGAGTTATAACCAGTTGATATAACTTGTTTGTTTTCATTTACTATTACAGATCCAACTTTGGTATTGGGATCACTTGAACGCATTGAAATCAATTCAACCATTGCTAGAAAATATGTATCTCAATTTATTTTTTGTTGCATTAAATCACCTATCTAATATTTACTATTCTAATTAAATCATCAATAATTTCTATTTTTATTTCTCATTTTAAATTATTTAAAAGTATATCATTTGCCTTATCAAGAGAGATTAATCCCATTTTAACCTGCAGAGCTAGTGTATATATTGTATTGCTATTTATAGCAGGATTATACTTATTGATAAATACAAGAATCATCATAACAACTACAACAGATACAACAATAACCAATGGAGCAACTCATGCTTTGTCCTTATTATTTTTTTTGTCATTGTAATCGAAGTTAACAATTATTGAAGCTAAAAATCCCATACCAAATCCCATACCAATATAAAGAAAATCATTTGGTACATTTTTTGAGAAAAAAAGTAAATATAACACTAACGCTATATACGGTAATACTAGTCTTCTTTTTGTAAACAAAGTCAAAAACATTCCAGATGTTTTTTTCGTTGGATTTACAACCACTGCACTTACAAGACCTGTAATGATTGCTAATGGAATTATTTGACCTGAAATTGAACTAGTCTGAGCAACGAAAGCTAAAGCAAAACCTGTAATAACATAAGCTAATGCAAATGTTCCAGCCGCTTTTAAAATACCCAACATTGAAGAGGCATACTTAACCATAATATAAGTAATTCATCCAAATAACACTAATTGAATAATTGTTGTCATCGAATTTACTTGATAATCTGGAGCTAAACCATAAGTAAGAATTCTTCATCATTGATTAGCCACAACAGTCAATTTATAATCAAGTGCTCCAAAAAATAAATTATTTATTTCGGTATTACCATACTTACTAAAAAAACTATTTGACGAAAAAATAAATAATGCCACTATAAAAACCATAACTGGCACAAGCACAAATACTCCTGCAAACAGCTTTGTATAAATTGTTGGATTTTCAAAACTATTGATTACTTTTTTTAATTTTTCATCACTTGATTTTGAAGGATTTTGTAAGTTAGCAATTAATTCTTCTGCACTAATATGTTTTGCTTCTTCTTCTTTTTCAACAACATTTTTTTCTACTTTAAAATTTTTAAACTGTTTTGAAAGAACTTTATTAGCTGCTGCAAACGAATCCACAATAATAACGTTTGAAAGCTCGAGTCCTTTTTTGTATGTTAATAGTATTTCAATAATTGATGGAGAAATTTCATCTTTTGTAAGACTTTTAATTTCTAAATCTAATTGTTCTCTATTTACATCAAATTCATCAATAGCAATTCTTACAATTGATGGGGTCTCTTTTTTATTTACAAAGTACAAATCACCGCCTGAAGAGGTTTTCTTATATTTTTTTGATAATAAGTAATTAGATATTTTATCTAATAATTCATTTAAATTATCTAACATTTTTATCCCCTTTGAGCTATCATATTAATTTTACAATAACTAACTGTTCTCTTCTATCTTTTTAATAAATTCTTTCGGTAATTCACATTCAAATTCTATTTCTTTATTTGTAATTGGATGATCAAATTTCAATTTGTATGAGTGTAAGTATTGTCCAAATTCAGCGTCCTTATCTTTTGCATAACCATAAACTGGATCGCCTACCACTGGATGACCAATATATTCCATATGTACTCTAATTTGATGCGTTCTACCTGTCAATATTTGGCATTTAATTAAAGTCATTTTATGTAGTGGTTTCAACACCTCAAATAAAGTAATTGCCGGTTTAGAATTTTTGGCAGTTACAGTCATTTTTTTTCTATCTCCAAGTGATCTACCAATTGGAGCTTCTATACGTCCCTGTGGTATTTCGATTTCTTTATGAACTAAAGCAATATATTCTTTAAATACTTTCCTTTCTTTAAAATCCTTACTTAGTTTTATGTGAGCTGCATCTGTTTTAGCTACAACCATTAAACCAGTAGTTTGTTTGTCTAAACGGTGAATGATACCTGGTCTTTTTTCTCCACCAATTGATGAAAGATCTTTAATATGAAATAACATTCCATTTACTAAAGTATCCTCATAATTTCCTGGTGCAGGATGAACAACTAAATTATTTGGTTTGTTGATAACAATTATATCTTTATCTTGATAAACTATTTCAAACTTTATATCCTTTGGAAGCAATTCACTATCTCTTGGAGGTTCGATAGAAATTTCAACAATTGATCCTTCCGAAATTTTAAAATTAGCAGTCTTAAGCTCTCCATTAACTTTTACTTGGTCGTTATCTATCATTTTTTGAATTAAAGACCTTGAAAAATCGAATTCTTCTTTTAAAAATTCTACTAAAAATTTATCCAACCTTACTGGCTTTCCTTCATAAATGTGTTTAACTACTTGCATGCTTATTTTGTTTTTTGAAATTAACAAAGTCCCTTTTAATTTTTTTAATATTTTCTTTATATACTGATCATGATATTTCAGGTTTAAATATATATCCTTTTGAATTTTCAAAATCTCTTCTTGCTTTAAATAGTTTAACTTCTCTTTCAATATAATGTTCAAATAAATCTTGATTTCTTTTTATTTGTAATTCATAAATAGAAATTGCAATATAAATAAATAAAACGATAAACATTATTATTATTCCAATATTAACCAACAAATCAGCTATATTGAATATTCCATTTGGAGCTCAAAAAACTATTTTTTTTAAAAATGTTCCAGGTTCCAAAAAGTCAACTACAGCTCCTTCTGGCCCTCAAATTCTACCAATTAAATTTCCAGCGGATCCAGCTATAACTATGGAAATTGGAATAAGAAATTTTGTTTCGTTAACTATAATAAATGCAACTATTAAAAATATAGTTGTAATTGTTGCGCCCGCAATTATTAACCCTGGTTTATCATCCATAAATCCACCAGCTCCACCTTTATTTAAAATATAGTGAAAATTAAATAGTCATTCAATGGCGACCTTTGTTTCATCTATTGACATTGTATTTTGAACAATCGTCTTTGTTATTAAATCAAATAAAATTAAAAAAATTATTATTGGCAATATCAGAATTAATTTAAATTTTGAACGATAGTATTTATTTTTAAAATATATTTTCAGCTCACTCATAAGTTACATTCCTTTTACAACAACATCACATCTACTGCAAATTGAATCAGAAGTTAATTCGTCATACAACGCTCAACAACGTTCACATTTTTTACCCTCTTTTTTAGAAATAAATATTTTTAATTCATCAACCTTTTTACTATCAAATTTAATACTGTTAACTATTAATATTTGATGTATATTCTTAATTTCTTTTACAAAATTAAATTTATCAGAAAGCTCAACATTAACAATAGCTTCAAATCCTTTTTTTATTAACCCAATTTGTCTTGCATTTTCTAATGCTAAATTCACGCTATCTCTGAATTCAATAAATACATTTCATTTTTTCATGAATTCGTCTTTTTGCTCAAAATTTTGTTTTCTCATATCAACTAAATGAATTGAATCTACTTTATTTTCAATATTAATATTTGTATAAACCTCTTCAATTGTGTGTGGAATTAATGGTTTTAATATATCGATTAACATTCATAATTGCTCAAATAAAACAGTTTGTACTTGTCTTCTTCTAGTTGAATTTTGTCCATCAATATAAAGAATATCTTTAATAAAATCTAAATAAAATGATGATAGATCATTAATTACATAATTATTAATTTGTTTATACACGTTATTAAATGAATAGTTATCATATGCTTCAATTATTAATTTTTTTGTTTTTGATAAGTTTGATAAAGCATATTTATCTACTTCTTCTAAAGATGTTTGGTAATCTGTTTTTTCATTAAAATCACTTAAGTTTGATAATAAAAATCTAATTGTATTTCTAATTTTTCTATAAGATTCGGAAACTTGTTTTAATATGTTATCACCAAGTTTTTGATCATCAGTATAGTTAGTTGATGAAACTCAAAGTCTCAAAATATCGGCTCCCATTGTATCGCATATCTTGATTGGATCAACTCCATTGCCCAATGATTTAGACATTTTTTTACCCTTCTCATCATTTGTCATACCATGAGTTATTAATTGTTTATAAGCAGGTTTACCGTCATAAATTACAGAATTAATCATTGATGAATTAAATCAACCTCTATATTGATCATTTCCTTCAAGATATACATCAAAGGGAGCTTTTAGACCAAACACCTCCCTCATAACAATGTTTGAAGATCCTGAATCAAATCAAACATCAAGAATATCTTTTTCTTTTGTATATCCTTTTCCTTGTAAATCCTTAGGTAAGAAAGTATCAGCAGGTTCTGAAAACCAAGAATTAGTTCCCAATTTTTCAATTATTGAAATTGCATGAGTAATTGTTTTGTAATCTAAAACTGGTTTTTCATCTTTATCAAAAAAAGCAATAATTGGCACTCCTCAAATACGTTGTCTTGAAATAGTTCAATCAGCACGCTCTTTAATAATATTTCTTAATCTTTCCTTTGATCATTCTGGTTTTGTAATTACATTTTTTACAATAGCACTATCAATCTGTTTCTTGGCTTTTTCAATATTAATGAATCATTGATGAGTGGCTCTATACATCACAGGTTTTTTTGTTCTTCAGTCATGTGGATATGAATGTTTAATGAATTCTAATTTTAATAGGTTTCCTTTTTCTTTTAATTCCATTCCAACTAATTTATTAGCATCTTCATAAAACATACCAATTAACCTATCATCATTAATTTCTTTTGTGAACTTTCCTGAATTATCAATTGGTACAAAGGGGTCGATTCCGTGCTCTTTAACAATGATAAAGTCATCTTCACCAAATCCACCAGCAACATGTACCAATCCAGTACCTGAGTTATCTGTAACATGGTGCCCTCAAACTACCTTACCAACCTTACTTTCAAATCAAGCATGTTTATAATCTGAATTGACTAATTTTGAAGAGTCAACATCTGATATCTCGACATCTTTGAAATCTCATTTTTGAATTAAAGCATTTGATAAACTTTTAGCAACAATATATTTTTGATTTGTATCCTTATTTAGGATAGAAACATATTCAACTTCTTTTGCAATTGCAACCAATTGATTTGAAGGAATAGTTCAAGGTGTTGTTGTTCAAATTACAATATTTGAATCCTTATAATCCCCAGAAATTAAATTCATTGCAACAAATATTGATGCACTTCTAATGTCATGGTATTCAATCTCTGCTTCGGCCAATGCTGATTCACTTGTTGGAGATCAATATACTGGTCTATAACCACGATAGACCAACCCCTTCTTAACGCTTTCAGCAAATAATTTTAACTCGTAATTTTCAAATTCTTGTTTTAAAGTTATATAAACCTTATCGTAATCAGTAAAAATACCCAATCTTTCAAATTGACTTTTTTGTTTTGAAACTTGTTCTAATGCATATTTCTCACACAATTTTCTAAATTCAACAGGATCAATTTCTTTTCTATTTACCCCAGTTTTTTGAATTGCAGTTTCAATTGGCAAACCATGAGTGTCTCATCCCATAATGAATTCTGAACTATATCCCATATTCATTTTTCAACGAACAATAATATCTTTAAGAATTTTATTTAAAGCGTGACCTGCATGAATATCACCATTTGCATATGGTGGACCATCATGAAGAATGAAAGAATCATTTTTTGAATTAGCTTGCAACCTTCTCTTATATATTTCTTTTTGTTTTCAAAAACTTTGAACATTTGGCTCTTTTGTCTTTAAATCAGCTTTCATATCAAAATCTGTTTTACCAATTAATAATGTATCTTTAAAATTTTTACTCATATATCTCCTTTTAATAAAAAAATCGCCCTTAATTAAGGAGCGATTTATCGCGGTACCATCCTTTATTCACAAATTACTTTGCCTTGATTAGGTATTAAAATTTTACGTAATAAGTGATAATTGCAAATACACGACTATTGACTCACACCACCCGTCAACTCTCTGAAAGTCTTTGTATTAGAACCTTGTCTTATACATTAATTATATATTACTATTTAAACTTTATATCACTAATAAACTTTGAAACTTCCATTATATAATCATATTTATTTTTTTTAAGTGATTGAATATGTCCTGAATTTTCAAAATATACCAATTTGTCTTCTTTACTTTTAACTATTTCTTTTCTAAAATCAAATATTTTTTGGCTGTCATCTGGATTGCAAATAATATCTTTTTTCCCATGAAAAAATAATATTGGAAATGTTGGTTCTTTCTTTTGGATATTATTTAAATTCAATAAATCAGTATTTATTTTTAAATCATTCTTATAAGTATTTATGACACCCTCATAAACGCTGTCTGTAATGTTGATTTGTGGAAAATTGAATTTAGCTACATTTTTGAATGTTGGGGCCATATCAAAAAATGATGAATCACTAACTCCAAATATAATGTTGTACTTTAAAATCAAATCATATGAAGTTAAAGCAAATAGATTTGTAGTAAAAGCACCTAAACTTCAACCTGCAAGACCAATATTTTTTGCTCCTAGTTCATTTTTCAAATATTCAAGAACTGAAATCAATTCCTTTTGTTCTTGAACACCAAATGATACATATTTATCATCACTTTCACCATGATTTCTTAAATCAAAGGAAACAACATTAAAACCTAAATTTGCATAAAAAGATCCAGTTAATGCTATTTCTTCTTTAGATTGTGTATATCCATGAATTAAGACAACTCAATTATCTGATTTCACTTCCTTGTTGATATAATACATTCCAGCTATATTTAAATCGTCTGATGTGACTGTATTAAATTTAATGAATTCTTCTATTGCGTATACTTTAAAAGCAAAATCATCTTCATTTTTATTTTTCAAAAAATTAAATGCTGATATCCTTTCTTTAACAGTTGATATTCTTCTACATATTGCGTTTGAATTAAAAACACTTATGGTTAAATTAACTAATAAATTTTCCATAAGCGTTTCTCCTATAATTCAATTACATATATATTTTTTGTTATCTTGTTGTATGTACCATTTAATGCATACATTACACCCATCATAAAATCTAACACTCTAATTTTATCCTTTGACGATAAATCACTAAAGTTAATACTAATAGTTTTAAATTTTTTCAATGTTACAGCCATATTTTTTACATCATTATATTCTTTTGGAATGAAATGATTTATTCGATCAATATCAAATGTTTCTAAATTTTCCATTTTATCTAGCTCTTAAGAAAGTTGGAACATCATCATCGTCATCATAATCATCTGTATCTTCTTGTAGGAAGCCAGTAGATTTTGATTGTTGATTATGTGGTGAATTTGTGAATATTGATGTAGTTGTATTTACATTTGTTTGAACAAATGAATTTGCTGGAATATTGTTCATTTCTTGAGAAATATTTTCAAAGTTAATTGTTGGTTCATCTTCATAAACATCAGTTGTGCTTTCATTAAAATGCTGTTGATTTTGATTGTGTGTATTTTGTAAGGGGACATCCCTTGTTCTTACAATACTGTTAATTGTTTTTGATTCATTTTGGATACGTAATCTATTTCTTTTATTAATATAATCTTCATCATCTCTTGTTGCTATAACTGTAACAATAATTTCATCATTAAGTTCTTCATTAATTGAAAGCCCAAAGATTATATTAATATCTTCACCTGCAGCTTGTTGAACAATATCTACAGCATCATTTGCATCATTTAATGATGTTGTTAATCCCCCAGTAATATTTACAATTGCATATTTAGATCCACGTATTTCAGTTTCAAGCAGTAATGATTTAACAGCTTTATTTGCTGCTTCAATTGCTTTTTGTTCTCCTGCTCCAATTCCAATACCAAACAATGCATCACCTTTTTCTTTCATGACAGTTTTAATATCTGCAAAATCTAAGTTAATTAATGCTGGCACTGAAATTAAATCCGTAATAGTTTTAACACCTTGAACAACCACTCTGTTTACTTGTTCAAATGCATGAGTAATTGGTTTATTTCCAATGACACTTAGTAATGCTTCGTTAGAAATTGTGATAATTGAGTCAACATATTGTTTTAATTGCTCAATACCTTTAATAGCATGTGCCATTCTCATTCTATTTTCAAAGTTAAAGGGTTTAGTTACAATAGCTATAACTAGTGCTCCTTGTTCCATTGCAATTCTTGCAATTTCTGGAGCTGCACCAGTACCAGTTCCTCCACCCATTCCAGCTGTTATAAAAACTAAGTGTGCCCCTGCAAGTGCATTTCTAATTTCATTTTCAGATTCAATTGCAGCAAGTCTTCCAATTTCTGGTTCAGCACCAGCTCCCATACCACTTGTTACTTTTTGTCCAAGAGTTATTTTATTTTGACATTTAGACATACTCAAAACTTGCTCATCAGTGTTTGACACAATAAAATCAACGCCTTCAATTTGTTCTTCTAGCATTTTATTTACTGAGTTACAACCACCTCCACCAACACCAATTACTTTGATATTAACTCGGCTTGCTTTAATTTTGTACATAGTATGTTATCTCCTAACGATTAATTACAGTATTTTTATTTTGATTAAAAACAGACGATAAATTTCCAAAAATATTTTTTTTCTCATTCATCTTTTTGTTGGCAACATCAATAATAGTTTGTGTTGATGTTTTACTATAACCAGCATTTTTGTTTTTTATGTGCAACATTGTTGCAACACCAACATGTGCACTAGTTCAATATTCGATTTGACCAACTGATCTTGTATTGAATACTGATATTTTATCAAATTTTGAGTTAGATAAAATGCTATCTATACCAGGGACTTTTAGAATATCACCTATAAATATAACTTCAAAATTCTTTACTTTTCCCTTAAATTCCTGTTTGATTTCTAATTCAATTTTTTCTAATTCAATTTTGAATAGAGATATTAGTATTTTTTTCAATTCACCACGAGTGTATTCAACTGTAGTTTTTGTTGCAATGATATATTTTCTGTAAATAGTCTCATTTGCATTTTCATTATTACTTAAATTTAGCATTGCATATACATATTCAGCAGCCTTGCTTAATTTAATTCCTGTTTCATTTGAAAAATTTTGAATGATTGTATCAATACCAAAATTGTTTCTTCCAAAGTTGATTATAGTATCATTGAATGCATAACTAACTTCTCTTTTTGAATCACTTCAGTTAACAATTGCTGTTGGGTTTGGTGTGTCAACTTTAACAATTTTTTTAGCAATACCAACATTTTCAAATTCAATTTTTAATAAATCTTTACCTGCTTCAAATATCACTTTTTTATGAGAATCTAAAACATCTTTAGATACACTAAATACTTGTGCCTCAATTCCAAATCCCTGTACTTTCATATTAATTGGTGGAGTCAAAACTTTTTTGTTTCCATTAACAACAAATGATAAGGGCTTAATATTTACAATTTCCCTTTTTACCATTTTTTGTGAAGCATCATATTTAACTTTTGCAAATAAAGAATTAACATCAGAATTAGAAATTAATCTGATTTCAAATTCATTTAAAAATAAATCAGAACTAATTGCTTCAATTCTCAATGTCTTAGTTGGAAGAATTAGGTTAATTTTTTCTAATTTTATTCCCCTGAATTGATTTTCAAATGATTGAATAGATTTTCTAACGATTTTAACAACTTCTTTAAAGTTTAAAACTTCATCATTTTCACCAAGTCATTCTCCCTTTACAACATCCTTGAACATCAATTTTGCACCCAAACCATTTCTGTATTTAAGTGTTATGAATCTTATTTCTTTTTTTGCAATTTGTAATGATGCATATATTTCGTGGTTCATTTTAACTCCTAATTTTTTTCTATTGCCCATAACCTGGCACTTCTAGATCTTTTGTTTAATTTCAATTCTTGTTCATTTGCTATAATTGGTTTTTTTATTACCAACTTGTATTCTTTTGTATTTTCAACAACTACTGGTAATTTTCTTAAAAACTCATCTCTAATGTCAATTGTTTTATCTTTAAATACAGATTTAACTATTTTTTCTTCTAAAGAGTGGAAGGTTATTACAACAATTCTTCCACCCGTATTTAGCAGTGTTAATGCTGAATTAAGTGAATTTTCAAATACTTTCAACTCGTTATTCACATAAATTCTTAAAGCTTGAAACACCTTTCTTGCAGGATGCTTCTTATCATAAAGAACTTTTTTGGGTACTGAATTTTTAATAATTTCTACTAACTCAAGAGTAGTATTTATTGGTTTTGATTTTCTTAAGGAAACAATATTTTTTGCAATTGACCTTGCAAATTTTTCTTCACCATACTTATAAAAAATATCCACAAGTTCATCTTCTGCATATTTATTTATTACTTTGTGTGCATCCAATTCTTGATCTCGATCCATTCTCATATCAAGTTTTGCATCCAGTTTGTATGAGAACCCTCTCTCTGCTTTATCAAACTGTGGTGAAGAAACCCCTAAGTCATATAGAATTCCATCTATTTTTGTTACACCATTTAAAGCCAATTGTGGTTTTAAATTGACAAAGTTATCTTTAATAATTGTGAAATTGTTTCCAATTTTTGACAGTCTTTCTTGACTGTAGTTAATAGCTTCATAATCTTGATCAAAACAATATAAGTGGCCAGATTTTAATCTTTTTAAAATCTCTGACGAGTGCCCTGCTCGACCCATAGTTGCATCAACATATGTTTTATCTTCACTTATATTTAATAGTTCAATTGAATCCTTCAATAGAACAGAAATATGTTCCATTATAGATTTCCACCGAATTCTTCAGCAACAGCTTCTAAGCTATCACTATTTTCTTTTAAGTAATCTCTATAAGATTTAACATCTCAAATCTCAAGTTTGTTACCTTGCCCAATAATTAATACTTCCTTTTTAATATTCGCTATTGTTAATAGATTTGATGGAAAACTGATACGCCCTACTTTATCAAAATTCACATCAGATGTATTACCAAGTATTTCCCTACTTAATAAACGAGTTGATTTTTTAGTGTTTGAATGAGAAAGTAATTCATTACTTCATTTTTCAAAATCTTCTGGTCTTCTAATTTCTAAACAACCATCAAATCCTTTTGAAACATAAATCATTTCTCCCAACTTAGCTCTAAACTTAGCTGGGATATTTAATCTACCTTTATCATCGATTGAATGTTCAAATGTTCCTAATAACATACCACTTTCTCCCACTTTCTCCCACTTAAATATATTAAAACATAAAATATCATAAAAATAATAACTTTTTTAAAAAAATAAAAAAAAGAGCGTTTTGCTCTTTTATTTATTAAAAATATAAATTTTGTTTTGACGTGATTAATTTTTATATAAAAAAATCCCTGTATGGGGATTTTATCCTTCTATTTTTTTAACTTCTTTATTTTTGTAGTAACCGCATTCTTTGCAAACTCTATGAGGTTTGATCATGGCACCACAGTTAGTACATGAAATTATTGCTGTTGTTGTTAATGCTAAGTGGCTTCTTCTTTTATTTTTAGCTGCCTTACTAGTCTTTCTGAATGGTACTGCCATGATTTAATCTCCTATTATTTTAGTTTCTTTTTTATTTCTTCTAATTGTTCTCAACGAGGATCAACCCTGTTTTCTAGAAGTGATTGGTATTCATCTTCGCTTATTAAAGCAAAGTTTTCACCAATTAGATTAATATTATCATAATTCTTAGAAAAGTTTAATGGAATATTTAAAAAGAATTGGTCTAAAGCATTCTTAATAATATCAAATTCATCATCCATAATTATGTTACTTTCAGCGTTAGAATTTGGTTCATAAAATACATAATCATCATTTCATTCAAATTCAATTTCATCTTCAAATTCTTTACCATCACGTGCATCATTAAATTTTGCACTAACTGTTCCTGAACCAGTAACAATAACCATTCTCATAGTATCTTCGTAATGTACATTAACATCTAAGTGTAAGTTTTTTAATTTGCTCACCAATGAATTACCAACTGGCATTTCTTTTAAATCAAAATCATCATTAATTTTTATATCAACTTTTTTTTCTAATGATTTAATATCAAACTTCATTATTTTATTTCAACCTTTTCTTTCTTAAATCTATCCAATATTAATTTCATTGAGCTATTAATTTCATCATCTGATAATTGTTTCAGATCAGAATTGAATTCAATTTTTAATGTAATCGCAACTTCATTATTACCTTCATATATGTCAGCTAAACTTGTAGATTTTAAATTTGGAACATTATTAAACATTGTTTTTAAAACTTCCAAATAACTGATATCAGAAGCTATGTAAGTAATATTTCTTGTAGTTGCCTGAAATTTTGAAATGGGTTTCAATTTAATTGATCCACTTTGTATTTCTTCTAATGCAGAAATATTTAATTCTATTAAGAATATCGGATCTGTTTTTAACTTTTGATTATATTTAGGATCCAACTTTAAAATGAATCCAATTAATTTTCCACTTTGAATAATTTTTGCATTTAAATAAGGATGAATTTTATCCCCTGGATTATCCATTGGTTCAAAGAATGTAAACATTGGATTTAGATTATATTGAGACATAATTGTTTCAACAACACCTTTCATGTATCCAAATGATGACTTAAGAGATAAATTATATGATTTATTATCAAAAACATTACCCGAAATACCAATAGATAAATGTGTATTGATTAACCCCACCTTGTTGTAAACTTGAGCAAATTCAAATGCTCTCATGTTTGTATTTCCATTTTTATAATTAAATTCCAATGCTTCAATCATCGTTGAAAATAATGAAAGTTTATATCTTTCACGTTGTGAAGATAATGGCATCATTAAGTCAATTGGATTTTTAATATCAAATAAATTTCATTCATCAACTTTTTGTTTTTCATTCAGTGAGTAAGTTTTAATGTTCTGGAATCCATTAAATTTTAAATAATTAAATGTTGCATCAATTTGTTGCTGTTCCAAATTTTTAGATTGAAATTGAGATTCAATTAAAGGTGGTTTTGAAACAATATTTCCATATCCATAAAGTCTTACGATTTCTTGAACTACATTTGTAAAGTTACCTAAGTTCACACGGTATTTATCTGGTTCAATGATTAATTGATCTCCTGAACCAGTTATTGAAGTTCCCAAATGTTTAAATAAAGGTTTAATCATTTCTTGAGTCAATTCATTTCCTAATAATCTATTTATTTGTTTTAAACTAACCTCAACTTTACTATTAACTAGTAACGGAGAATTTACTAAATACACCTTTGATGCAGACTCAAATAAGTCTAGATCAATTAAAATTTTTTTTAAATAAGTGTGAGTTTTTTCAAATATAAAATTAGACATAGGTCTAATATATCTTTGGATTTCTACACCATATTGATTTACTGCCTTTTGGTGAACACGCGCAAAAACTGGTGAAATATTTAATGTTATTGCAATTAATTCTGATGAATCAAAATTAGGTAAATAGTGGCTTTCAACACCCTTTCCAATTATTGATACAATAGATTTACCATCTAATAATTGAATTGAATCTCCTCTATCAGTCTTCACAACTTTAAGTTCCAATTTTGATTCAATTTTATTTTTATCAATAATCAATATTGGTTGACCAGAGCTGATTGCAACTTCATTTGCAATATTTGCAAATTCAAATTCTGAAGTTTTAACTTCATTATGCTTTAATCAAATATTTCTGTTTGAAGAATATTTTTTATTTGTTTTTTTCAATTTTATATCTTGTGTTGATATAACATTTATTCATTTCGCATTTTTTGGAATAATAAGCGAATCTTTATTTTCAGTCTTAATCTCAAATTTATTATCCAAACCAATGTTAAAGTAGTTAGCTACTTCCTTTAATATTTGGAACGATGAATACCCATCACTTCTGTTTACAGTTAAATCCAAATTTCAAATTTGATCATTTAATCCAATTAAATCTAAGACATCTTTTGAACCAATTAATTTATCCATATCTTCGTTTAAGACGATTTCAAAAATTTCATCATTTTCTTTTTCACTTAAAATTGATGTATTCATTCCAACTTCAGTAACAGAGCACAACATTCCAAAAGACTTGTTTCCACGAATCTCTCTATCTGCAATTGTCAAACCGTTTGCAATTTTTGCTCCATTTAGAGCAGCAATTACATATATTCCTTCTCTAGCATTTGTGGCACCACAAACTATGTTTAATACTTTATTTTTTTCAATTTGAACTTCGCAAAGATTCAAACTTGTTCCTTCAATTTTAGTTGCTTTATTAATTTTTCCTAAAACAATTGGACCTGAATTCTTTTTTGAGTAATCTAAAAACTCATCAACTTCAAAACCCAAACTATTGAAAGCTTTAGAAATTTCTTCATTGCTGATTTTTGATATATCTATATATCCTTGAATTCATCTTCTTGTAATAATCATCTTTTTATTTCCCAAAAAATTTAAATTGTTTTAAGAACTTATCATTGTTTTCATAAAAGTCCCTAATATTTGTAACACCAAATTTTAGCATTGCTATCCTTTCGATACCCCATCCATAAGCTATAGCTTGATATTTATTTGAATCTATTCCATTTAATTCAAAAACCTCTTTTGCAATCATTCCTGATCCTAAGATCTCAATTCATCCTGAGTATTTACAAATTCTGCAACCAATACCATTACATGATACACAGTTAATATCTACTTCTGCTGAAGGTTCAGTGAAAGGAAAAAAACTAGGTCTCATTCTAATTACTGTTTCTTGTCCAAACAATCTTTTACATACATATTCAAGCGTTCATTTTAAGTTAGCAAATGATATGTTCTCACCCATTAATAATCCATCAACTTGCATAAATTGGTGTGAGTGAGTTGCATCATCATCATCACGTCTATAAACATTTCCATAACTTATCATTCCCACATTTGCAGGTATTGTTTCTTTTGCTTTAGCTAATTGTGATAATGCTCTGGCTGTCATATTTGTACAATGAGTTCTTAAGACAGTGCTTTCATCAACGTAAAAAGTATCTTGCATGTCGCGAGCCGGATGCCCAATTGGTAAATTTAACTTTTGAAAACAAAAATCATCAGTTTCAAATTCAGTACCATTAATCATTTCATATCCTAATTCAGTAAATATTTGTCTAATTTCATCAATTACTAAATTAAGTGGATGAGAAGTTCCTGGTTTAAATTGTAAACCTTCAATTGAAACATCTCATTTTTCTTTTTTAAGTAATTCATTGTATTCAACCTTTTGGAATTTTTCACTTAACTTATTAATCTCATCAATAAAGTACTTTTTAGTTTTATTAATTAATTCACCTATTTCTTTTTTAACTTCAGGAGTAGATTTTTTAATTTCTGAAAATGCTGTAATTAAAAATGAATCTTTTGATGTAACAAAATTAGATCTAACTTTATCTAGATCTTCTTTATTTTTAACCTCTTTAATTGATTTATCAAATTTTAATTTAAAATCTTTTATTCTTTGTATCATCTTTTCACCAATAATTTAATAATATTATATATTAATAAGTGCTTAGCAATATACTACACAAATAAAAAACACTTTGAATTAATCATTATTATCTTTTACTTAATGATTTTGCAATTTGAGAAATAGTTAGTGCTGGATCACAAACTTTTTCAAATAATTTAATATCAATGCCATTTTTCAATTCCCTAAGAATTAAAGAAATTTGACTCATTGATAATCTAGAATTTGTAATGTATTTAACATACTCAATTTGAGGTTTATTTTCTAAAATGAAATCACTTATATATTGCAATTTCCTTGTTGTCAAATATTTATTTGCAAGAAGGCCAAATATTTCAATATCTAATAAAAATGATAATTTTGTTAATATAAACATACTTTGTGGTTGAAAATCTGGATTTGCAAATAATGAAAAATATGACGGATTAATATCTTTATCTATTGCTGCTTTTAAGACACGTAGTTGTTCTTGTGAAAGTTTATCATCTAATAGAAATTGTTGAATTTTATTATTCATTATTTTTTTATTTCCTTGTTGTTTTAATCATACAATAATTGAGGTCTTAATTAATAGTTGGTAAAATAAAAAAAACATCTTACGATGTTTTTTTATTATTTAGTACCTAATAACACTGCCATCTTAGCTGCATTAATTGATGGATCGGCAGCTCTCTTGACGTAATCAAATGATACATTCTTTTTAATTGCATCTTCTAATACACCCAATTGAACAACAGTAAATTTTGGATTAGATAATAATTTCACATATTCTTCTGTTAATTCATTGCTTTTAATTAAATCCGCTAAGTAAGAAATTTTGTAAACTTCTAATTTAGGATTTGCCAAATGTTGAAAAATTCCAAAATCTTCTATTTCAAATGCTATTTCTAAAAGAACACACATACTTGAAAATTTAAAATTTGGATTTGCTATTAACTTAAAGTAATCTATTTTAATACCCTTTTCCAGTGCATCTTTTAAAACACTGATTTGACTAACAGATAACTTACCATTAAATAATAAATCTAAACCTTCATCTTTTGCTTTTTTATCACTTAAGCTTGTTGTATTTGATACTGCCATTTTATATCTCCTATTTATCATTAATATAATTATACTATATTTGAATAATTAAAACCTATTGTAAAATATCTAAAATTATTTTTGAGTTAGGTTTTGTCTTATTTATTGTGAATAATTTATCACTAATTTCACTTTTGTAATCAATAACTTTATTTGAATATAAAGTGAATAAAACATCACCTTTTTTAACTGCATCACCGGTTTGTTTTTCTAAATAAATACCAGCTGCCAAGTCTAATGTATCTTCTTTTGTTTTACGTCCAGCTCCTAATTCCATTGCCAATAGTCCCATTTCATTTGCATCTATATATTCTATAAATCCATCCTTATCAGCTTTGATTTCAATCTTGTTTTTTGTTGTAAAGTTTTTATCATAATTTTCAATCACAGAAAAATCTCCACCTTGAGCTTCAACAAATTCTTTAAATGGTTTTACAAAGTCACCATTTTTTAGTTTAGTTAAAACATCTTTTTCAGCTGTTTTGAAATCTTTAAATATACCGCCTTGAACTAAACTAATTGCAGCAGCAGTTGCACACAATTCATTTAGATCATCTGGTCCATTACCTAATAATGTATCGTATGCTTCTTTAACCTCGATTGCATTACCAATTGCTTTCCCTAATGGTGTATTCATATTTGTTAACATTATGGCAATATCTCTTCCAGCCATTTTACCGATTTTTATCATGTAATTTGAAAGTTCTTTTGCTTCTTTCAAATCTTTCATAAACGCGCCTTTACCAACCTTACAGTCAATAACAAGTCCGTCATTATTTAATACTAATTTTTTAGACATTATTGAGGCAGTAATTAAACCAATTGAATCTACTGTTCCAGTAACATCACGCAAAGCATATATTTTTTTATCTGCTAACACTATATTAGATGTTTGTTGAATAATTGACATATTTGTTTTGTTTATCACATCTTGGAATGCTTTGTCTGATAACTCAGTTGTCATTCCTGGGAACGTTTCTAATTTATCTATTGTTCCACCTGTTTGAGCAAGTCCACGACCAGACATCTTGCATACCTTTAACCCATAACTTGCGCAAATAGGACCATAAACCAATGAAGTTTTATCTCCAACTCCACCTGTTGAATGCTTATCTACTTTATATCCTTTTACATTTTCTAACATATATTTATCACCAGTGCTTACATATGCTTGTGTTAGGTCTAAAATTTCTCTCTCATTTAATCCCTTAATACATATTGCCATCAATAATGCTGATGCTTGATAATCTGGAATAGTCCCCTTTGCATATTCTGTTGCAAAGTAATTAATTTCTTCAGTAGTTAACTCTAGTCCTTGTTTTTTCTTATTTAAAACTTGTACAAAATTCATATTATTTTCCTCATTTATAATTTAATTATACTAATAAAAAATAGGTCATAGACCTATTTATCTTTTTCACTTGTTTTCTTTTCCAACATCGATACTCTTCTAAAAATATCTGAATTCATTTGTTTATCTTTGATTTGTTCTGAGATAGTTTTTTCTAATTCTGAATTCTTAGTTCTAGCTAAAGATAATTCATCTTTAACACGCTCCAACTCTTCTTCTAATGTAGAAATCATTTTTAAGTTTTCTTTGTTATTAATCTCAATTGTTGCATAATCTTCAGCGATGGCATCTAAAAAACCGTCAACTTCTTCAACTTTGTAACCTTTGTATTCAACTTCAAATTCTTTATCAATTATATTTTTGTGTGATAATTTAATATTCATTTACTACCTCTTTGATATATTAATTTTACACTTTTTAAAACTTATGAATTAAAAAATTAATTTTGTGACGTTAATAGTATAGGAGGAATTATTTTGGTATTAAAAAATAAAGGTATGTTTTTAGAAACTATACTAAATCACAATATTGAAAGATTAAACATTGAAGGTTCTTGTCAAATATTTAAAATGCCTATAAATTCTAAAATAATTTCAAAAGAATCAGATAAATTTTTAGTTAAGTTAAATAAGAATTATTTTTGTGATTACATTGGTATATACAGAGGAAGATATATTGAATTTGAAGCAAAAGAAACAGAGCTTTCCTACTTCAGTTTGTCGAACATAAAAAAACACCAACTTGCCAAAATCAAAATGATTAGTGAACTTGGTGGTATTGGTTTTTTCATTGTTTACTTCCATTTAACAAATGATTATTTTTGTTTAACAATAAATGAATTGCAAAACTTTAATGTAAATAAAATACCCTACGATTGGTTTTCCAACAATGGAACGAAAATAGAGTTTGATGGTCTTAATGTATATTTAGAATTAATTTTAGACTTGTTTTAAGCATTTCAATCATATTTAGTGAACACTTTCTTCAATTCTGATTTTGCGTTCTTTAAAACTGTAATTAGTGATGCAAAGTCATCACATTCACTTGTCTTCATTAGGTCATTCATTTTTGGTCTTGATACACCACTTTCAACATAAGAATTCAATATACCGATTTCACGCTCTGTTAATTTAATATTTAGATATTCCTGAACAAACTTATATTGAATGTCATCTTTATATACTGTTCTTTCTGCTTCAATGTGAGAAATAATTTTTTTCATCATTGGAGAAATTAATATTACATTTGTCTTAAAATTAACTTTGATTAGATTTTTTTCAGCAAGATCTGATATCTCTTGATCAATATTTGATTCTGAAATTGACATATATTGCCCAAAATCTTTTGGAGTAAATACTCTATTGTTACCATTTGAATGTTTTAAAACAATAAGTGCAATTACTAATTGATTTTCATTCATTCCTATTGCTGAATAATAATTAATTAAAAGTGATGAGTGACTAACCAGTCCTCTTTGTAAAAGTTCAAACATATATTTATATTCCTTGTAGATTTATTATAAATAAAAAGATCTCCTTAGAGACCATTTTTTATTATTTAGAAATTGCTTCTTTTAATTGTTTTGATGGTTTGAATTTTGCAACTGTTTTACCTTCAATATTAATTTTTTCACCTGTTGATGGATTGATTCCTTCTCTTGCACTTCTTTCTAGTGTTGTAAGTTTACCAAATCCAGCAATAGCTACTTCTTCTCCACGTGATAATGAAGCTGTGATTTCATCAAATACTAAATTAATAATTTCTTCGGCTTGTGATTTTGTAGTTCCACAGTCCATTGCCAATCTTTCAGCTAATTCTTTTTTTGTCATATATATACCCCTATCTTATTTATAAAACCTTACCTTGCTAAGATGTCGTTCATCACAATGCTTGGTCGTTTATAATTATACAATATTTCGTACATAATATCAAAAAGTTTAGATTTTATGGTACTTTTTGAATAAATGTCATGCATTACTTTGCATGTTAATACACCTTCTACTGTCAAAGTTTGAGCTTCTAATGTAGCTTTAGGGTTATCACTTTCAGCTATTTTTTTACCTAATTGATAGTTTCTTGACTTAGGCGACATTGTTGTAAGAATTAAATCACCAATTGTTGCATAGTTCATAAAGTCTTTTGGATCAGCTCCAAAGTGTACTGCTAATTCAAAAATATCAGAGTTACCCTTTGAAATAATTGAGGCTGTAGCATTATCTGAATCAGTAATTGTTTTATACAATGCAGCTGCAATAGCAAGTGTATTTTTAGCAGCAGCTGAAACTTCTGCAGCTATTAAGGCAGTTGTCGGAAATGCTGAAAAATATTCATTATTAAAAATATCTGATATTTCTTCAGCAATTTTCATATTTGTATTACAAATCATTACACATGTAGGTTTTCTTTCAATAACCTCTTGAGCAATCGAAGGACCAAATAGTCCTGTGTAAGATTTTAAAATATTATGTTCTTCTAGCAATTTTGAAACAGTAATACTTAATAAATTACCTGTTGTCTCATCAAATCCTTTTGCCACATTAATAAAATCCACTTTTCTTGTTAAAATTTTAGAAATACTTTCTATTGTTGATCTTAATGCCATTGTTGGAACACCCAAAACAATGTATTCACATTCTTCTAAAGCTGCTTCAAGATTTGAAGTTGCTTTAATATTGCTATTAATTTGTAGTTCACCAAAAAATGTTGAATTTGCATTATTTATGTCTATATCATTGACTTGTTTCTCATCAATTCCATACATTATAACTTTATGACCATTATCCGCCAAAACATTTGCTAGTACCGTTCCATAAGCTCCTGTTCCCATTATTGTAAAGTTTTTTTTCATATTATTTTTTCTCCCTTAGTATTATATTTATTGGTACACCTCTGAAATCAAATTGCAATCTCAATTGATTTTCAATAAATCTTTTGTATGAGAAGTGCATATACTCTGGATCATTTACGAATAATACAAATGTAGGAATAGTTGCTTCAACTTGTGATGCATAGTAAATTCTTAATCTACCACCATTATGTTTTGGTGATGGATTAATTAATTGAGCTTTGTTCATAACTTCATTCAATACACTAGTTCTTACTCGTTTTTTAAGCGCTTCCCTAACAACTTCAATCAAGTCAAAAATTTTTTTGACTCTTTTCCCTTCAGTTGCACTCACAAAAATTATTTCTGCATATTTTAAGTATTTAAAATATGCTCTAATTTCTTCTTCTTTTTTTAATATATTCTTTTCTTTGTCATCAATCAAGTCTCACTTATTTGCAACAATAATGATTGGTTTTTTTTCTTCAAAAGCAAATCCACCAATATTTGTATCATGATCTGAAATTGGTTTAGAAATATCTAAAACCAACAATGTACAGTCTGATTTATTAATTGAATTCATTGATCTAATGTATGAGTATTTTTCAAGATTTTCATAAATCTTACCTTTCTTTCTCATACCAGCTGTGTCAATAATGGTATATTCATTTTCTTTATAATTGAATTTACTATCAACTGAATCTGTAGTAGTTCCAGCTATTGGCGAAACAATCATTCTATTTTCATTTAAAATTGAATTTACTAAGCTTGATTTACCTACATTAGGTTTACCAACAATTGCAATTGAAAAATCTGAATCATTGTAGCTTAATTCAATTTTTTCAGATAGTTCAATTACACGGTCAAGCAAGTTTCCTATACCAATACCATGTTCTGCAGAAATTAAAGATGGCATTCCAAACCCTAATTGCATGTAGTTAAACTCTTCATTATTTGTATCTTTTCTATCGTATTTATTTACACCCAATACAATTGGTTTGTTTGTTTTATGCAATAACTTTGCAATAACCTTATCTTCTGGATCTATTCCATGTTTGTGGTCTAATAAAAAAACTATTAAATCAGCTTCTTTAATGGCAATTTCAGCTTGTACTTTTATTTCTTCAGCAAATAGTTCCTTAGCCAAAGTGATACCACCGGTATCTATCAACATAAACTCACGTGTTAATCATTCTGCTCTTGAATATAATCTATCTCTTGTTACTCCTGGGGTGTCTTCAACAATTGATTTTCTTTCTCGAATTACACGATTAAAAAATGTTGACTTACCAACATTCGGTCTTCCCACAATAGCTACAACAAATTTTTTTGACATCCTAGATTCCTTTTTCTATTTCTCTTTGTTTTATTAACTCAATAATTTTATTTGTTGTATCAACTTTTGAAAGTAATGAAGTATCTATTCTAATAGCATCTTTTGCAGCAAGTAAAGGGCCAACCTTTCTTTTTGTATCTGCTTTATCTCTAGCTAATATTTGTTCTTCAATATCTTCTAAATTATTATCTGCCACATTAAATTTTGTATTTTGAGCATATCTTCTTTGCGCCCTAATTTTATAATCAGTATCAAAGAATAATTTTAAATCTGCATTAGGTAATACAACAGTTTGAATATCTCTACCAATCATTATTGTACCTTGAGTTCCTACTTCTCTTAATTTATTAGTAATAAACTCTCTAACTTCACTAACAGGTGTTAAAAAATTAATTTTTTTAGTTATGTCAATTTCAAAAATCATTTTTGAAAAATCTAATCCATTTACATGAATTAATCCATTTTTATAAGTTGGATTAAATTCAGAAATACACTCAATTATTTCTTTTTTGCTTTCAAAATTAATATTTTTCAAAATGCAAAATTTTGTAAATGCACGATACATTTGACCAGAATCTATTAGTAGATAGTCTAAAGCTTCTGCTACATCTTCCATTGTTGAACTTTTACCGCTACCAGCAGTACCATCGACTGCAATAATTAATTTACTCATACATATTTCCCCTTAAAAAGCTGCAAACAGAATCAACATTAAAAATGTAAGTGAAACCAATGTTATACCAATGATTAATGTTTTTTTGTTCATACTTTTTGTAAATCATTCTTTTCGTTTTTTATCTAAAGATAAAATTGAAACTTCTAACTTAACACTTATTTCTTTTGCACTAGCAGAAAATGTTGCTTTACCCTCTTCACGCATTTCTTCAATAATTGCGGGTGGCAAGTTTGAAGTAGCTAAAGACTTTTTATTTAATTCAGAAGCTTTTTTAATTCCCGCATTAAATTTAATAACTTCATCAGATATCGAAAGATACATTCTTTGTAACTCTTCGTCCTTGATTACTACTCTTTTTTCATTGTTGATAATTTCAAAACGTTTATCAAGTTTTTGATTTCTGCTATGTGTTGATTCAAATGTTGTTAAATCATTTAAGTATCTTCTCAAATCAAATTTAATTTCTTCAGAAATTAGTAAACTAGTTCTATCTTTATCTAAATATGGTTTAAATATCTCATTGACTTTTACAAATGCTTTTATCTTTGGCTCAAAAAATGATTTATCTATCACTCGCAATTTTTCTGAAATAATATTAGTTTTAGTTTTCTGACTTTCAATATTTTTCCAATATTCGATTTCTTTATTTATTTCATTGTGTAGTGGTTTATATTTAACCATTCTTGTTTCAATAGACATATTTAACCTCACATTATATATATTATAAATTAAACCTATATATAGTGGTAAACCTAAAAATAAAAAAACTAGATTTCTCTAGTAATTATATTTTCCATATCTATGATTTATTTTTTTGGCTCTTGTTTCTACTACTGCAAACGCAGAATAACAAATTCCAAATCTAACAAATTGTAAAATGATTAATAAAAGAATATTTCATTTAGATTTTTCAAAGAAATCTTTAAATGATTCACTACCATGATCATGACCGTGATCGCCATGATACAACATAGAAAAGTGATCATGATCGTGACTTGGGATTGATAAGTCATTTACATAAAGAATTAGTATTGTAACTCCTGTAAATAATATAATCCCACCAATAACTATAAAAGGCATTGGCATTCATCTTTTTCATAAATCCTTTTTGTGGTTTGGGTCTTTATGAAATGGTGAATTTTTAAATAATCCATAAAAAATTAGTCAGAAGTATATAACCATTATTGAATATGCAAAAGATTCTATTACTGGTGTATATATTGAATGAGCATGTAGCAGGAAATGAATTCATGGAAGTATAAATCCAATTACAGCCCCAAATAAAGGACCAGTAACCGCAAGACCTATCAAGATAACTGATATATCAAATATTCTAATTGGAACCAGTACACCATTAAATAATCCCGTAAGTGGAACTTCTAAACCATATCCATCAATCACTGTTGCAATTAATGCTAACGATAAAATAACTCCACTAATTGATATTTTATAAATCATTTCAGCTTTGGTTCTAATTGTGAATGAATTTCTAATCTTAAATTCATCTGATGAAATATCATCATGCTGTCCATCTGATGTAAAATGATGGTAATCATGATAATGATCAACAGATTCCATACCGGGTTCATGTTCTATTTTATGTTCTTCAGCATTGGCAACTATTTGCTTTTCTTCAATACCATTTTTTTTGTTTTGATTTTCCATTTTAACCTCTTTTTCTAAAATAATTATACATTAAAAAAATTTCTAAATTATAATTTTTATAATTTAGAAATTTTCAGATATATAGGTATAAAGATTGCAAGATTTACAGAATATTTAACTGTGTTTCCAATTATCCCACTTATGAAGTAGTACATTTGTCAATTTGTACCTTCTACTATTAATTGAGGTAGCAGTACTGGAACCAAAAAATAAATTGTAAATATTGCCATAATTATAATAGTAAATATTATTGCAAATAAATAAGCCAAAATAAATTTTACAAGTGACTTTTCAGTATTTAATGATTTAATTATTCCTAATACATATCAACCAATTATAAAGAAAGTAAATTGACTCAAATCAGCAATATATAACGTTAAAACTCCTGCAATTCCAAACCCATCAGGAATATAAAGTAATCTCATTCATGTAGACATTGTTAACACTACAATTGCATAAAAGACATTAGTCTTTTTTCAAGCTATTAGGTAAGTAAAAAATGTTAACTCAATTGCCATTGGGGCAGCAACAGCAGTAAATAATAAAGTAAACAATGAAAGTACAAGCGCCAAAGCAACACATACACCCAATGTCGCTATCTGCCTGTTTGAAATGAAAAATGTTTGTCTTAATATTTCTTTGTTCATTACGAAAACCTGTTTGAAGTAATAAAGACTAAGTCTTCTTTTATCAATTTTAATTTAATTTTGATAATTAAATTATAACAAAAAAGTAACACCTCCGTTACTTGACTTATTTATCTAATCCCCTCACCCCCGAATCTTCTTTATACAACCATGTGTGAATACAAAAAAACAACTACAAAGTAGTTGTTAGAATCTTTTAATATTTAATACTGAAAGTAGCATCACCAGATCATCTCTGTGTGAAAGTAGCATCTTTTATATTAGATGACTGCCCAATCATAACATTTACAAATTGAAGAATAGTTTCACCTCTTTCATTTTTGTATTGAGAAATACCTGAATATGTATTTACAAGTAAGTATGTGGGTACAATTCCACCACCACCACCTTTTTTATTTATTCTCATGTCTGTGGCAACTTTTTTTGCAGCTGATATACCTGTAACTTTTTGTTGGCTTACTGAATATTCACGATTTTTATCATAAATAGTATTTGAAGCATTATAAATTCCAAAGTCTACCTTTGAATCAGCATCTCCATTAGTTCAAGCGACACTTTTAACAGATGATGTTGTAACTCCAATATTTTTTTCAATTACAAAATAATCATCTGCATAATTTGTTGTAACAATTTTCAATTGTTTGTTCATATCAACAGATATTGAAGGTGAATTTGGAACAGTGAAGTTAACTACAACACTAATTGTTGGATCATAAATTGAGCTTTCATCTTTAGGAATAATAATTGCATCAGTCGATGTAATTTGAGTTACATTTATTTCTTCTAAAATAACATTTGGATTTTTTTCTTTTAAAGCAGTTATTATTGTAGATTGTTTATTATCTTTTAACATTCCTAAATTTCTTTTAGTTACGTGATTTGTAATAGGAATTAAATTTTGGTTTTCCTTATTTGTTAATTTTACACCCATTCTCATTGCTCCAATAAAATCTGGATTATTTGATTTTGCAATAATTGTTGCATTTTCAAATTCTGCAATTAGACCTGGTTTTGGTTTAGTTAATTCAATATTTTTAAATTCTCATATATCAGGATTTGATGAGTAAGATAAATATACATCAATTAATTCTGGTATTTCTGGATTTTCAATCATTAATGTTAGCAGAATTTCTTCTCCAATTGATTTTGAATCTGGAGCCACCATATTTAAATTAGCAGTAATATCCACTGGTTTAAAAACAGTAATATTTGTTTTAGCATAAGAATCATTTTCAGAAACTAAATTAGTATCATCATGAACTACAGATGTTGTAGAATTTTCAGTATCACTTAAAAATGGTGTTTGCAAAATTGATCCACTAATAACTGCCGTAGAACCAATTAAACTTAATAATTTTAACATTTAAATATCTCCTTTTGAAAACCCGACCACTACCCATATCTCATAATATTTTATCTCATTTTTTGAAACTAGTTTCAAGAAATAGAACTATTTTCAAGTGATTAACTTTATTAATAAGCAATTCATTTGTGCTGACTTATCTAGTTTATATACAATACAATTCAAATATCTGTCACTTAATTCTTAGGGAACTATACCTTTAGAAAAACAAAAAAAAGTAACAGAGATGTTACTTAACTTGACTGTCTAAATTCTACTGAATGCTCATTCATTTTTATACAATCAATAAAAATTTACATTATTTATTAAAAACAGGTTTATATTCATTAAATCAGTTATCTGTACCTTCTGAAAAGGAATCTCAATTAGTTACTTTTGTTACATCTCACATTGAAATATTTTGATTAAATTCCATTGCACCTTCAAACATTGACGACATATTTTGAACTTTTGATGTGTCTCATAAGGAAATGTTATTATTAAAATTAATAGATCATTTGAACATTGAAGACATGTTCTTCACATTTTCAGTATTTCATTTAGAAATATCTTGATTGAACTCCATTGCACTTTCAAACATTGACGACATGTCAATTATATTTGATGTATTTCATTGCTCTATATTTATTATTTTTTGATTTTGATTACCTTTAAATGCCAATTTCAAGCTTTGAATTTGACTTGGCAGTTCTTTGGGAACTTCAACTGTATCTATTCTAATTGGTTCCATTGTATAAATTCCATTTTCATCTTTGCTATAACCTATTTGAGTCAGTACATTTCCTTCATAAATTGATTCTTGTTTTTCTGGGAAAGTACCATCATCATATGAAAAAGTTGATTCAACATTTTCTTTTGTACTTAATGCTGCAGATTCTTTAACTGAAGTCAAAATGACTTTAAAATTCATTGAACCATTTTGAATGATTCTACTTGTAATATATTCAACTTTTATATCAACAACACTTGTATCAACATCTTCTTCAATTTTTGAAGCTAACAACGGACTAAGATCCTTCTCAGTTGGACTTGTTGAAATATCAATTTTACCTACTTGATATTTCTCTTTAACTTTAGATAATTCATTATCAACTTTTTGTTGTTCTGTTAATGAGCCATCATCATATGAAAAAGTTGATTCAACATTTTCTTTTGTACTTAATGCTGCAGATTCTTTAACTGAAGTCAAAATGACTTTAAAATTCATTGAACCATTTTGAATGATTCTACTTGTAATATATTCAACTTTTATATCAACAACACTTGTATCAACATCTTCTTCAATTTTTGAAGCTAACAACGGACTAAGATCCTTCTCAGTTGGACTTGTTGAAATATCAATTTTACCTACTTGATATTTCTCTTTAACTTTAGATAATTCATTATCAACTTTTTGTTGTTCTGTTAATGAGCCATCATCATATGAAAATTTGACAATAATATCATTTTTTACGCCCTTAGCGGTTTCTTCAACTGTTGAAGTTAAAGAAATATTAAATTGATATGAGCCATTTTGAATAATTCAAGTTGATACATTTTCAACACTTACTTTAACAATTTCTAAGTTAACATCTCCTTCAATTTTAGTTCTTAATTTTAAATTAATATCATTTTGAGAAGGTTCATTGTTTTCATCGATTTGTCCTAAATCGTATGAACTTTCAATCTTTGACAACTCTAAATTAACTTTTTCTTGTTCAATTAAAATAGGATCTTTTGTAATGGTAACATCAATTTCTATTTCAGTTTGCTCTTCAAATTCACTCTTTTTAATAAAAACTTCAAAAGTTGTTAAATTTTTTAAAAAACTTTTTTTACTAATTTCAAATTCAATGTTAGATGTATTTTCTACATTTTTAATAACATCTTCAACTTGTTTTCTAGCTTCATTTAAAGCTGCATCTTCACTATCAACAACTATATTTGTGTAGGCATGCTCATTAACCTTCTCTTTTACCAAGCTTACTTGTTCTTTGTCAGTCAATATATGAATTACTTTGATTCCTTTAATATTTGCTCTAGCCTTAGCATCTGACTTTTTCAATTCAACATTAAAATCACCATTTATAATGTTGTCACATGATACAGTTGCAATCACATTATCAATTAGTAAATCGTTTACTTGCTTTTGCACTTCATTAATAACAAATTCAATTCCCTTGTCTGTTGTGTATTCAATTTCTTTTCAATCATTTTTTGTAGAAATTTTTAATGCTAAATCATCAACTATTTTTTGATCTCCATTTGATTCATTTGGACCACATGATACCAACACGGTACTTGTAGAAACTACTAATGCAGCAGCTCCTAACATTGCTAATAACTTTTTCATATTTCTCCTTAATATGTTTAATTAATATTAAAACTACAAGTAAATAGCAAATTACATTATTTTGATTGACTTTAATAAGTACTTTCAAAATTATTTTGAATGCAAAAAATTAAACTACGAGCAATATTTAATAAAATGTTTCATATTTATATTCCTTATCATAATCCCACCCATAGACCCATTTATAGTAATATTTTACAATTAATTTGCATAAATTGTAAAAAATAATTATTTTTGAAACACCAAACTATTTTTGTTAAATTTTCTCTAATCATTTTAAACAACTCATTTGATATAATAGTTATACCTATAAGGAGATATATGGCAAACAATACAATACAAATGATTGTTGAAATTCCAAAAGGAAGTTCAAACAAATATGAATATGACGCAATGACAGGTCAAATTAGCTTAGACAGAGTTTTATACGGAGCAAACTTTTATCCAGGTGAATATGGTTTTGTGCCACAAACACTGGATTGAGATGGAGATCCATTAGATGTTATTTCTCTAATTACTTATCCTACTATCCCAGGAGTTGCTGTTAATGTAAGAATTCTTGGTTCTATCAAAATGATTGATGCTGGTGAAATTGATACTAAGTTATTTGGTGTTCCAGCAAATGATCCAAGATTCAATTCATATACTTCTTTAAAAGATGTTCCTCAACATTTAAAAGATGAAGTAGAAAATTTCTTCTTACAATACAAAGAGTTACAAAAGAAGACAGTTAAAATTAATGGTTGAGGTAATGAAAAAGAAGCTATGGAAGAATTAGAAGAATGTAAAGCGCGCTTTGAAAAATACAAAGATCGCTTAGCAAATGGAGAACAAAAAACAATTATGGCAGAATGAAAAAAAGCCGGAGTTGGTCAAGGATAAAATAAAAAATGAGTTTTAAACTCATTTTTTATTTTAAATAATTACAAATGGACCCATGAATTTTAGCTCCCCTGCTTTAGTTTTATTAATTTTAAATGTTCTCATATCTACTTTGCTAATGCTAATTGCATAATGTCTGGCAGCTATTATTTCATCCTTATAAATTTTGCATTCTTTAGTTATAAAAGAAGAAAGTGAGCTTTCATATTGAGCTTCAATCAGATTTTTATAAGTATTTACATATATAATGCACATTATATAAATCATTGTACCTATTGTACCAATTAAAGAAAATGTAATCATTAAAATGTCAAATAGTAACTGCTCTCCCACTAAAAATGCAGTATTACTTAATACCATTGTTGTTATTTTTAATACAATAGAAAATGCTAATGCAATTCAAAATGTTAGTGCTGAATAAAATGGAATAAGAATTGCTCGTGATCTTCAAACTTTTGCAAATTTATTTTTATTATAAAGTGAAGTGTTAAATCAAATTGAAGCAAATACATAATCCAATTCATATCCTGCTGATGACATATACCATTTAGGAATTACTATTGTTTCATTTTTTTCATCTAATTGATCATAGACACTTACATATTCTTCATGAGTTGCATACTCAAGTTTTAAGTCCGTTTTCAAATGCTCTAAATATTTATTACCTAGATCATTTATTTCAACATCAGAAATTGTGGTATGTTCATCAACAATTCTAAATGGTTGAGTTTTACCATAAATTGAGACGTTGATTAATCTAATAAGAATATATAATGCAATACATGCAATAAATATTCAAAATATAACATTAGCAATTATTGTCATTTTTTTACCCCTCTTTTTATTATTATAAATAAAATAATCCCTATGAGGGATTATTCAACATTATGGAAAACATCTTGTACGTCTTCTAGTTCATTAAGTCAATCAGTTAATTTATCAAAGTTAATTTTTGCTTCACCTTCTAGTGTGATTGTTTCATTAGGAATCATTGAAATTTCAGCGACCTTATATTCCTTTACTTTTTTATCTAATGCTGTTTTAATTGCATTAAAACTTTTAAAGTCGCCATAAACCATAGTTATACCTTCTTCTTCAATAACATCTTGTACATCCACATCAACTTCCATTAAATATTCAAGTGTTGCTTCAACATCCATTGATTCAAAACCAAATACCGCTAATTCTTGAAATGCATATGATACAGCTCCAGAAGTTCCAATGTTACCGTGGTTCTTTTTAAAAGCCTCTCTAATTTCAGCAATAGCCCTATTTACGTTTGTTGTAAGTGAATCAACAATTATCATTGAACCATTTGGTCCATAACCTTCATATCTGTTTGCTATATATTGTTCATGTTCACTTCCAGATGCTTTTTTAATTGCACGAGAAATAACATCAGCTGGTACTTGTTTTGATTTAGCTTTATCAATCGCACTTCTTAGTGCTAAGTTTGCAACAGGATCTGGTCCAGATTTTGCAGCCATATAAATTTCTTTTGCTGCTCTTCCATAAATGGCCGATTTCATTGCACCAGTTTTCATCATAGATTGTTTTCTAACTTCAAACGCTCTTCCCATAATTTTTACCCCTTTTTCATAGAATTCATTTTATCTAAAATTAATTTTAATTTTAATTCTAAATCATCTGAATTTGCATCAATAACTAAAAAGTTAAATTGTTTCTTATGTTTTTCATAAAATGCTTCGTATTCTTCATTTAATAATTCTCAATAAGTATTATCTGTACCAAGTTCTTGAACACGCCCTCTTTCATGAATTCTTTCAATTGCCTTATTTGTATTTACACGTAAATAAACAACCAAATCAAAGTTAGCTCTTTGTCCTAAAGATTTAAGAACAACTTCTTCAAAAAAATCATTGTAAGTATTGTAATCAGTTCCATTCATTAGGCCTAATCTTCTAGATACCTTAACAAATATTGGATCTTCAATAATTGATCTATCAAAAATAACATTTCTTAAACTTTCAGCTGATGTTAACTGTTTTGAACGTGCAGTTAACATTCACACTTGCATTTTAAAAACAAAAGCTTTCATGTCATTATAATAATCATCGAAATATGGGTTGTTGTCTACAGGTTCAGGAAATATTTCATAACCTGTTGATTTTGAAATGGCTTCAGATAAAGATGATTTACCTGCTCCAACTGTTCCGAAAAGTGCTAATCTCATTATTTAATTTCCTTGTGTGATTTAATCTTACCATAAAATTTTTTAACCTCATGGGCTTTGAATTCTCTATACATTCCTGGTTTTAAACCTTCAATTGTAATATCTTCAACCATTGTTCTTTGCAATTTTACAAGCTCCATTCCTGCCGCTGCTATCATATTTTTAACATGATGTTTGTGACCTTCATTTAATACCATTGTAATTATTGTTTCATTAAGTTCTTTACTATAGTTTGCAATTTTTGCATCAATTGCTTTAGCAAGATAATCATCTTCAATAATTACACCTGTTTTTAATTGTTTAATTTGAAAAGATTTTACTTCACCTTTAATTAAAGCTTGATATGTTTTGTGAAAATTGTATCTTGGATGAGCAACATGATTTGCAAAGTCACCATCATTTGTCATAATTAAAACACCCGATACATCGTAATCTAATCTTCCAACAGGGAAAACACGTTCGTCCATTTTTTTAAAATAATCCCCAACACATTTTCTTCCCAAAGGATCTTTCATTGTTGTAATTACTCCCCTTGGTTTAAAAAAAACAATATATTTTTTAGCAGACTTATCAATTTCTAAAACTCTATTTTCAATTGTTATTCTTACATTATCTTCAAACTTTGAACCCAATTCAGTAACAGTAACTCCATCAACTTTAACAAGTCCAGCAGTTATATATTCCTCTGCTTTTCTTCTAGAAGAAAATCCGCGATCAGCAATAATTTTTTGCAATCTCTCAATTGCCATTATGAATCTTTCCTTGCAAAAATATTTTTATCTTCATTTGAATCATCATCTTTAGGTAGTGGTGGTAATTCATCTAATGAATTAATATTGAAGTATTTCATAAAGTCATCAGTTACTGTAAATAATACAGGTCTACCTGGCCCCTCACTTCGTCCAGATTCTTGGATTAAGTTTCTAATGCGCAACTTATGAATAATTCCTTCAGTATTTACTCCACGAATATTTTCGATTTCTGGTCGTGAAATGGGACCTCTATAAGCAATTATTGATAATGTTTCAAGTGAAGCAAAAGATAATTTAGCCTCTGTTTTAATATTTTCTAATTCTAAGTAATATTGAGAATCATCTTTTTTTGTAATCATTCTAAATTTTGTTCCAGCAAATTTTTGTATATCTAGTCCCGAAGTTTTATCTTTTGTATATTTATCTTTTAAAACCTTAATTAGTTCATCAACTTCTGAATCTTTTTTAACTTTAACCAAAGCTTTGAAATCATCATAAGTGACACCATCATCCCCACTAACAAATAATAATCCCTCGGTTAAGGCAACTTTTTTATTTTTATCCATTTCGTATTAATCTCCTATCTCTTCTTTTACACTTTTTCATTGTATGTAAAGATCATCCTTATCTTGTGTAATTGTCGCTCAATCATGTCTTACCAAATCTAAAATTGCAAGGAAGGTAGCAATTAAAGATTGTATTGTAATTGCTTCAAAAATTACATCTTCCAATAAAAAAACTTTTGAATCATGCTTTGATAAAAACGCCTTAATATTTTCTGCCATTTCTTCTGGTGAAATTTCAGTTGATTGAATTGTATTTACTTCAGGAGTTCTAAGTCTATTTTTTTCAATAATTTTTAAAAATATTTTTGAAAACTTATCCATATCAACATGAGCTGGAGCCAATGGTAAATCCATATCATCTATTTTTTGTATTTGAATAATTGATTTTTCTTTTGAAATCAACTTCATACCCTCTTCTTGAAATTCTTTAAAGTGTTTTGTGACCTCTTTAATTTTATGGTATTCCATAAGTCTTTGTAATAATTCTTGTCTTTGATCTTCTTCATAATTTGAATCAACTTCCACAATCTCTTTGGGTATAAGCAATTTAGATTTAATTTCAATTAAATACGCCGCCATAATTAAATATTCACTCGCAATCTCTATATTTAAATTATTTGTTTTATTTATAAATTCAAGATATTGATTTGAAAGATCTAATAAATTAACATCCATAATTGACATGTTTTTTTCACGAATCATTTCTAATAACAAGTCTAATGGACCATTAAAATTATCCAATTTAACTTCATTTCATTTAGACATTTTTAACCTCTTTTATCTTTTAATTTTTTAATCACTTTTGACATATCTTCATTTGTCACGATTGTTTCGTTAATTGCAATAAACAATCTACAAATGTAAATATATAACAAGTCAGATATTGGATTGATATTATATCTTAAGGAAGGATCAATGAAATCATGTTCCAGCATATTTCTTAATCTTCTGATTAAGTGTCAACCACTTGATTTTGTGAGTACTTCAATTATACCACTCAGCTCGTTAAATGATATTTTTGATTTTGAAAGAAACTTAATGTTTGGCAGGAAATCTACATAAAATTTAGCCATATACTTTTCATCAGTTTGTACATTTCTTTTATATTTATCATTCATATGAATAGCAATATATGCCAATTTATCAAATACTGTAAATTGATATTTAAAAGTCTCAACTTGCAAGTGATACTCATTTGATGTTATCTTACTTTTCTTTTCATAATCTCGTAGTGACTCGTTAGATTTAACTTTTGAAGCTGTATATCTAATTATTTCTTTTACTTCTTGAAAAATATGTTGTTGCATAAAATCACTATTTACAAACATTAGTCTCGTCATGGCATTTTTAATTGCTTCAAAGTAGTTATATAAATTAGTAGTAGTAAGCTTAATATAGTTTTCATCTCTAATATACTGATTCAATTCGATGCCTTGATCTTTAATATAATCATTTAGATTTTTAATTACAACATTGTAATCAAAAATAACAGAATCAATATAAGAAATTAAATCATTATAATTTCTACTAAAGTCTGTATTTGATTTTAAAAAAGATTTTTTATCTTGATTTAATTTTCTTAGCTTATTTAAGTCCATATATGTATTTTAATATAAAAAAACTTACTTATGAGTTTTTAAACTAATAAGTAAGTTTGAGCTGTGAGATTCATTTTTTAAAACTTTAACCATACCCTTTTTATCTGACAACTCAATTATGTCATCGTTTGCAAAATCAGGAAGTCCATTTCATGGTTCAAAGCATAATCACTTTGTACCTCCATCTTTTGATCATAATAACATTGTTTCAAAATCAGAAACCATAAAATCAATTTCTCTACTGCTATCTCTATATTCAACCTTAGTAGAATTCATTTTTATAACAGCAGGATTAATGTCAGGACTCCACTTAACATCATTAAGCTTTATTTCATTTGTAGTATACGTTTTGCTATTTAAATCAACAAATCCATTCGGAAATACATTTGTAAATTTTTCAACTTTGTTATATTTAACTACTCCATCTTTATTTGTTTTAAATGCAGGATGGTGTCCAAAAGAGTAAAACAAATCTTTTGTCTCAGATCTATTAATTACTGTATTTCTTATACTTAATTCATTTGAACTTTTTAATTCAAATTCAACTCTCAATTCAAATTCAAATGGGTACATTTTGAATAATTCTTTGTCTGAAGAAAGCAAAAATGAAACTTTATTGTCTTCTAATTTTTCTATAGTCCATTTGTCAGCAGTATGTCCTTGAACAAATCCATGTTTAGGCATTTTATAAATTTTTGATTCATATATGAAACTGTCATCTTTTAATTTACCGCAAATTGGAAATAATATAGGTGAAACTTTATCTCAGCTTCCTTCTTTTTGATAGAGAAATTCAGTATTTCCTTTTTTCAAACTAATCATTTCCACTGGATCTGTTTTTAATGAAAGGACTAGATCACCATTATTAATATTAATTACATTAGTCATATATATTTAAATCCGTATCTTCAAAATCAGAGTTGCTGTGATGAATACTTACTTCATCATTTATTTCTTCAATTGCAACTTGCTCTCTTGCTCTTGAAATAAAAGTTTTTTGAACTATTTTTTTCATTCTAAACTGTGATTCTGAAATATCATTTTCATCACCAATAACATCTTTTCACCAAAATTGAAAGAAACCAAATCAAATTAACAACATACATGCCCCTATTAATAACAGAAAACTACCTAAATCATTAATACTCTCATATTCTTTAAATGACAAGCTTCCGTTAATTTCAATGTGCTCAACCAATTTAGATGTATTCAATAAAATTGAGTTTGTTGCTCCATGCACAGTAGAAGTGATTATATCTAATAATCATTTGGCCAAAATAGATCCAGTTGCAATTAAACCCGGTAATGCAATAATTGCTTTTCTCCTAAAGTGTCAACTAATCGATAAACCAAATAATGATTGAAATATTGCAAAGTACATTGCATTACCAAGCATTAACATAATCAAAAATACAATTCCACTGTGGAAAAAAATTAGGAACATAAATGTTGCAAATAATATTGTTGCCAAAGTCATCATAGAAAAATATATACCAATTTTTTTAAAAAATAATCTATATATTGGATAACTTAAAATCATTGGTAGTACAAATGTTGATGCTTTAAATAAAGACAATGTTGATTTAATATTTTCAATATTAAAACCATCCTTATCCAATAAAGCAATCATTAAGTTCATTGATATATTTGAATTGTTAACTGCAAATACAAATCCTAAAATTATTGACAATCATAATAATTTATAACCTATCTTTTTTTTATAAGGCTTTAGTTCAATAAGAACGTCCTCCCCAAACTGACCAGATTGAGAAACATCTTCATCTATTTTAAATGTCATAATCAATGAAACTATTAGCATAATAACCATTATTGGAGCTGCTGTATAAATAATTGCATCTCCAAATTCATTTGCCAACGATTGAATAAAGAAACCTATTGAGTTACCCAACAAGTAAACTGTACTAATAAAGAATGAAACTGATATTGTTGATATTTTATAATAATGTTGCTCAGCAAAGAAAACTTGTTGAATTGTGTAAAGAGCCAATAATCAACCAATCAAAATAACGTTGATTACCAATAGTATAATTGTTGTTTCTGAAAAGTACATTATCAAAACTAATATAAAGTTAAGAATCTGTAGAAAACCAGTAATAATAAACAGCTTTTTAGCTGAGTGTAATCAGTACCTAATGATTAAGTTGAATATTGGTCTAAATATTGCATTAAAGAATAATATACCAAATACATACATCATGATAATCACGGGTGTACTTATATTTATATTGTATAAGTTAGAAATTGTATCTTGTAAATTGGAAACTAAAAACCCTCCAATTATTCAAAACATTAATGTTTGTAAACAGTAATTAACTGTTTTTTTAACCATTTTTTCTTTAATGATCAGAGTTATAAAAACTCCTACACCAACAAGCAATAACAGTGGAAAAATAACCAATAAAGCAAAATTGTCCATATAAATCCCTTTTAAATAATATAGATATTATATCTTAATCATTATTTTCATGCCACATTCTTTGCCAACATAGATATGAATCAAAAATAAAAAATCAGCCAAAGCTGATTTTTTATTTAATTATTTAATTGCTGCTTCTGCTGCTTTGTATGATTCACGTAATTTAGAGAATGACTCATTAAATTGTTTTTGTTCTTCGTCTGATAATTTTCATTCAATAATTGATTCTCATCCATTTGCTCCAACAATTGCTGGAACTCCTGTGTAAAGACCTTTATTTCCATATTCACCGTTAACTAAAGCTCCAATCATTAATGATGATCTTTCATTTTTTAAAACCGCTTGTAAAATACGAGCTAAACAAACTCCAATTCCGTAGAATGTAGCACGTTTTTTTTCTATAATTTTGTATGCCATGTGTACAGCATCTTCTCTAATTTGGTCAAGTTCTTGTTGCTTAATTTTACCTTCAGCAATATATTCAGCTAATGGTTTACCCATAACTGTTGCTTGTGATCAACATGCAACTGATGAATCACCATGTTCTCCCATTAAGTATGCATTTACTGAAGTTGGGTGCACATTTAATTTTTCTGCCAATAATCTTCTTAATCTAGCTGAGTCAAGTGTTGTACCTGAACCAATAATTGATTTTGCATCAAATTTTGTTACATCCTCGTAAACTTTTGTTAATACATCAACTGGATTAGAAGCAATAATTGTTACCCCTTTAAATCCAGATTTTTTAATTTCAAGTCCAATCGTTTTCATAATTTTTGCATTATCAGCAACCATATCCAATCTTGTTTCACCTGGTTTTTGTGGTCTCCCTGCTGTAATAACTACAACATCAGCATCTTTACAATCACTGTAATTCCCTGATTTGATACTTGAAAATGAGTTTGGTAATACTGCAAGTGTATCTGCTAAGTCTAATTGGTTACCATCGGCTGCATCTTTGAATACGTCAATTAATACATATTCTGAAGCTATTCCTTGGTTAATTGATGCATACATAAATGATGTACCAACGGCACCACAACCAACTAAAACTACTTTTTGTCCTTTTCTGTTCATAATAAATTCTCCTACATGTAATAGATTATATATAAAAAAACAATGACAAATTACCATTATTCATTTAATAAATTAGATATACATTTTTCGCAAAGCTTTCCTTTCAAAAAATAAAAAATAGCAATAAGCTATTTTTTTATTTTTAGATTGACATAACTTCTTTTTCTTTTTCAGCAGATATTTTATCAATTGATTCAATAAATTCTTTAGTTAATTTATCAACAATTTCCATTACATCTCTTTCTCAGTCTTCGTTTTGCCCTGCAGCTTTAATTTCTGAATTAGCATCTCTTCTCAAGTTTCTAATTTTTACTCTGTAATTTTCAGTATCTTTTTTAATCTCTTTGACAATTTGTTGACGTGTTTCAGTTGTAAGAGCTGGAACTTTAACTCTAACTAATCCACCTTCATTAGAAACAGTAACACCCAAATTTGATTTATTGATTGCAGCAGCAACTGGAGCTACTAATGATCTATCATATGGAGTTACAACTAATTGTTGTGCCTCAGGTGAAGTTATTGATGCTAAATGTTTAATTGGTGTTGGTGTACCATAGTAATCAACAACAACAGAATTTAAGATAATACCACTTGCTCTACCTGTTCTAAATTTTGTTAAATGGTCTTCGAACATTTCAATTACGTCAGCCATTTCTATTTTTTTAATTTCAATTATTTCTTGCATATTCATATGTTTATTTCCTTATTCAATTATTGTCATTTCTGTTTTATTGTTTATTACGTTAACAATATTATTTTTAGCATTTATATCAAATACAACTATTGTCATTTTTGCATCTCTACATGTAGATGCCGCTGTTGAATCCATAACTTGTAAGTTTTTGTCAACTAATTCAGTATGAGTTAGATGACTGAAGAATTTAGCGTTTGGGTTTGTTTTAGGATCTGCATCATAAACACCTTTAACTCCATTTTTTCCCATAAGTATTGCATCAGCTCCAATCTCTATAGCACGAATTGCTGCTGCTGTATCTGTTGTAAAGTGTGAGTAACCTGTTCCACCAGCAAACAACACTATATATCCATTTTTAAGTTCTTCACGAGCTTGTATATAGTTATAAGGAGATGTTAGGGTTTTTATTTCTAATGCAGAATAAACTTTTACCTTATCGTATCCTCTTTTTCTCAAAACACCTGCAAAAGCAATTGTGTTCATTATTGTTCCAAACATACCCATAAAATCAGCATCAATTTTATTTAGCTCAAGTGTGCCAGCTAATTTACCTCTTCATATATTACCAGCACCTATAACAACACCTATTTCTATACCTTGTTTAGCAAGTTGTATAACTTGATCAGCATAGTTATAAATTGATTCTTTTTCATACATTTCATGCTCACCTTTTAATGATTCACCTGAAAGTTTTAACAGAACTCTTTTCAATTTTTTCATAAAAAAACCCACCTAATATTTAATAATATTATAATGGTTTTTTATCTAGTTTATAATATTCTCTGAATTTAATATTAATCGGAGAGATTTTCTTAGAGTTAATAATTCCGTTCTTATCAATGATGTTCTCATTGGCACTAACTTTATTAATCATAAAATTTATTGTTACAAAATTATTATTCTCATAATTTATAATTTTTAGAACCGAAAGTTCAAGAACCAACTCTGAATCTTTAAACACAATTAAGTTTTTAAACTTATCTGATTCAACATATTTAAATCTTGAATTATCAATTATTTTTTTCTTCTCTTTTGGTGTATGAGTTTTCTTGCTTAGCTCTTTAATTAAAGGAACCATAGCATGCGATGGAACATTTAAAATAGCTCTATCTGACATTGTTAAGTTTTTGTATGTCAACGACTCTAATGTAGTTGCCACAGAAACAATGTTTTTATACACGAAGAAAGATGAATAAACTGAAACGTTTTGTTCATAGTTATCTGGATTGTGAGTTGAAATTAAACAAACAGGAAATCCTCAATAAATACTTTGAGAGTTGATTTGTTTGAATTGATCTACAATTATTTGATCATTTAAATTATTTGTTGAATTAGGCATTTAATCAACCTTTCTGTGGTAATTTAAGTATTACCTAACTACTATATTTTATAATAAATACTAGATTTTATCAACTCTTTGAGCTGTTTTTTTTCATGTTTCGAAGCTTATTTCTTTTACTTCTTTTCCCATAGATTCTACGTTTTCAAGTATAATTTTTTCAAATTTTGAACCAATTATAAACGATGTTGACTTCAATTGTTTTCTTTGATTTTTAAACGCAATAAACAATCTTTTTCTATCATTATCTAAAATAATTGCTTCTATTTGGTCAATTCTAATTTTGTCACTAAATATATAAATTTCATCATTTGTTATAACAAGAGATATTTTATTAAACAAAATCAACATGATTGCAAAAGATATAAAAGTAAGTGCAAAGCCTATTATTAAAAGTATTGTTGAAGACTTTTGGTCTTTAACTGCTAGTGAACTTATTACCAATAAAAACATGACTCCCATAAGTGTTATTAGAAATCCAATTATGGGATAATTGACTTCTTTTACTTTTGAATTTAATTTAACTATTTTTACAACATAAAATATTGTTGACAAAAGAACTATTACACCTATAACAATTAGTACTCAAGAAAATGCTACCATTGCTTCGCTTTGAAAATTCATATATACCTCTTTACTATTATAGATTTTATCATTAATTTAAAAGTCACTAGAAGTTTATGCTATCCTAAATAAAAAAACGACATATTATGTCGTTTTAAAAAATATAAGTCTTATTATTTTAATTGAGCTGCAACTTCTGCTGCAAAGTCAGTTGTAACTTTTTCAATACCTTCACCAACTTCAAATCTAACCATAGATTTTAAAGTTACCTTTTTAGAAGATAATCAAGTTTTAACTTTGACTTTTTCGTCCATTACAAAACCTTGTTCTAGTAAAACAACATCTGAAAGTCTTTTACTTAATTTACCTGCAAGAATACCTGCTTGAACTTTTTCTGGTTTACCATTTAAATCTGTTGTCTCTTTAATAATGTGCATTTCTGTATCCTTAAATTCTTGAGGTACATCTTCAGTACTTAAATATTTAGGAGACATTGCAGCAACGTGCATTGCCAAGTTATAAGCATCTTCTTGTGAAATAACACCTTCAAAATCTAATAATACAGATATTCTTTTATTAGAGTGATTATAAATTGAAACTGTATGACCTTCTTTAATCATTGCATAAGCTGCTCTTCTGAATTCAATTTTTTCACCAATCGTAGCTGTTGCTGAAAGACAAGTTTCTTTAATTGTTGATCCATTATTAACTTTAACGTTTAAAGCTTCTTCTGGAGTGTTGAAATCATTATTTAACAATGCATCAGCAATTGACTCAATGATATCTAAGAATTTTTTATTTTGTGAAACAAAATCTGTTTCTGAGTTAACTTCGAATACCACAACTTTTTTATTGTTTGATTTTGCGTAAGCAACACCTTCAGCGGCAACTCTATCTGCTTTTTTAGCGGCTTTAGCTAAACCATTTTCTCTTAATCAAACGATTGCTTTTTCTATATCACCGTTTGTAGCATCAAGAGCTTTTTTACAATCCATCATACCAGCTGAAGTAATTTCTCTAAGTTGTTTAATTAATTGAGGTGATACTGCCATTATTTTTTTTCTCCTTCAATTGCTTTAATTTCAGTAGTTGAGTTATCAGGTTTGCTTTCTCTCAAGTAATTGTTAACTCTTTCTTCTTTTTTAGGAGCAACTGTTTTTAGCACTGATGGTGCAATTTTTAACCCCGCACCTTCAGCATAAGCTTCAACAATAATGTTAATTATCATATTGATTGATTCTGAAATATCATCATTTGCTGGAATAATGTAATCAACTAAATCTGGGTTTACATTTGTATCACAAATAGCAATAACTGGTATATTTAACTTTCTAGCTTCTTTAACAGCTATTTCGTCATGTTTTGGATCAACAACAAATACTGCTGCTGGCAATTTAGACATAAACTTAATTCCACCTAAAGCTCTTTCTAATTTATCTTTTTCTTTTCTAATTAAGATTTGTTCTTTTTTAGGTCTTAATGAAATTTTTCCTGTTTTGATTTCATTTTCAATATCTCATAATGCTTTAATACGCAATGAAATTGTTTTCATGTTTGTAAGTGTTCCACCTAATCAACGTGAATCAATGTAAAAATTTTGGATTCTATTAGCTCCCTCTTTTACTCCTAATTGTGCAACTGGCTTAGTTCCAACAAAAATAATTTTTTGTTTTGCTTTACCTAATTCAGACACAAATTTTTTTGCTTCTTCTAATTTTTCAACTGTTTTAGTTAAATCAATTATGTGAGTTTTATTTTTAGCACCATAAATATATGGTTTCATTTTTGGATTCCAAACTTTTGTTTGGTGCCCATATTGACATCCTGCATTTTGCAGATCATCTCTAGATACTTTTGTTGACATCTTTTCTTTTCCTTTTCGTTGTTCTTCCATTTAGTTCTAAAGAGCACCACCCCTTGTTTATACAAGTAAGCACTAGGCACTCAAATTCCTAAGTGTGTTTCGTTAAATTAATAATCGATACAATATTAATTATATATAAAAAAATAATCTCAATTGAGATTATTTTGTTTCTTGAGGAACAACAATAGCTTTTGTTCTTCCTTTACCAAATTTTTGATATTTAACAATTCCTGAAACTAGTGCAAATAGTGTATCATCCCCACCACGTCCTACGTTATCACCAGGGTGAATTTTTGTACCACGTTGTCTAAAGATAATTGAACCTGCATTTGCAAATTCTCCATCTGCTTTTTTTGCACCCAATCTTTTTGATTCTGAGTCACGTCCATTTCTTGTAGACCCAACTCCTTTTTTAGAAGCAAAATACTGTAGCCCTAATAAAAATCTCATAACTTATTCCTCCATTATTTTTAAATTCTTTGGATATTGAACTTCGATTGTTTGTAATTGAATTTTAATAAATAATAACATTCTCTGAAGTTCAAGGTCTTCTTTTTTTAATACTTTAATAATCATTTCATTATCTAAAACTTTTAAATTTACACTTTTGTCTGCTAATAATTCAAGAGCATTCAAGGCCCCAATCATTATTGCGGTTACTCCTGCACAAATCAAATCATTTCCAAATTTTCCTGCATTTGCATGACCTGTAACTGTAATTGATTCAATCACATTATTGTTACATTTCTTTATTAAAGTTTTAATCATTTTATTTTTTAGCTGGTGCTTTTTTTACTGCAGGTTTAGCTGCTGGTTTTTTTGGAGCAGCTTTTTTAACTTCAACCGGTTTAGCTGCTGGTTTTTTTACAGCAGGTGCAGGTTTTGCAGCAGGTTTTACACTTACTGATTTTGCAGCAATTTTAGCTTCAACTTTTTTTGGCTCTGCTTTTACACTTGCTGGTTTTTTTACAGCAGAGGCCGCTTTCACAGCAGCTGTTTTTTTAACAGGTGTTTTTGCATGTGTTTCATGGATGTGTTCTTTAATAGTTGGAACAGTAATTCCTGAACCATTAATTGAAATACTTTCAATTTCAACTTTTGTATAAGGTTGTCTATGACCATATACTTTATTTATATTTTTCTTAGGGTGGTATCTGATAACTCTAATTTTTTTACCTTTACCTTGTTTAAGTACTTTACCAACTACGACAGCCGATTTAATCATTGGATCACCAATTTTATCATCAATCATAATTACTTCTGTAAAATAAACTTTTTGCCCATCTTTAGCGTCTAATTTTTCAACGTAAATAACATCCTTTTCAGATACCATCAGTTGTTTTCCGCCAGTTTTAATAATAGCAAACATTTTATGTCCTCCGTTTATACTCGCCTTGCATGTGGGTTTAATCCTCTTGTGTACATGCTTAAAGTGCGGTTGAAACAAATCAACCTTTAAATATTCTATATTATTAATGCTTTAAATTATATTTTTTTTAAAAGAGCGGCGGCAAATCGTGAGATACTTCTTGCTTAATTAATGCTTTATTTGATTGAGTATTATCATATTCCATTTTAGTTCCACCGATTGTAACAGAAACCTTATCTTCATTCTTATGATTAGACATAAAAACAACTCCACTAATAGATCCAATTAAACTATTAATTGCTGTAAATGATGAAGTTATAATACTTGCAATACCGTTTAAAAAACTTCCAGTCATTGATCCACCATAAACTTTTTGTTTTTCCTTTATGTTCAATTTTTTCATTTAAATTTCCTCCCTTATCTATAACGTCAAAAAAATGAAAAATATTTTATTATTTTTCATTTTTTCATAAGTCATATAAATAATTTCTATCAACATCATAAATTGCAACTATTTCTTTAATAGCTTGAGTTGATTTAATTCCTTGATTTACAAGAAAATTAACTTTTACTAATAATTCTTTATCACTCAATTTTTTAGCTTGCTGATGTTTATTTGTTTTAAAAACAACACATACCTCTCCTTTGTCTACAAATTCACTTGAATTAATATATTCACTGACTTCATTTATAGATCCACGAATAATTTCTTCATTTATTTTTGTAAGCTCGCGAGCTACTGTAACTTTAGACTCAGGAAAGTGATTATTAATTATTTTAATTGTGTCTTTGATTCTATGTATTGATTCATAAAAGCAAATCAATCTTTCATTTGAGTTTCCCACAGCGTTTTTTAATTGATCAACTAGTTTAGTTTCTTTTTTATCCAAAAAGCCTACAAATATATATTCATAGAAATACTGTGATGATGCAATCAGAGTATGGTTAATTGCTGTAGAACCACCAATACATACAATGTTTACATTCATTTGTTTATCTCAAATAAGGTGCTCAATTAGCCTCATTCCAGGATCTGACATACCAGGGAGTCCAGCATCCGATATAATTGCAATATTGTTATTTGCATTTAGACTATTAGTAATAGTGTCAGAGAGACTTAGTTCATTAAACTTGTGCAGTGAAACTAAGTGCTTTTTAATTGAAAAATTATTTAAAAGTACTTTACTAGTTCTAGTATCTTCACAATAAATAGTTTCGACACTATTCAATATTTCGATTGATCTTTTAGACATATCACCTAAGTTTCCAATTGGTGTAGAAACAACATAAATAGTTGGTCAATTATTTTTGTATGATTTTTGAATATTTAACATAATTCCTCCAATAAAAAAAAAAAAAACCATAGGTTTATTTTATAGATTTAATTTGAATTTCATATGGTTGTTGGATGTTCTTTATTTTTACAACATCTCCAACTTTTTTACCTAAAATTGCTTCTGCAATAGGTGACTCGTTTGAAATTTTATTAAGAAATGGATCTGCTTCAATTGGCCCTACAATATAAAATGTATAAGTTTTTTTATTTTTTTTGTTTAACAACTCAACTTCTGTTCCAACTGCAACAAGTTTTTCTTTTGATGTAGATTTTTTTTCATCAATAATTGAAGCTTTTCTAATTTGCGCTTCAAGTTCTTTAATTCTTGCTTCTACTTCTGCTTGTCTATTTCTAGCTGCATCATAATCAGCATTTTCACTTAAATCCCCTTGTGCTCTAGCTTCAACTAGTTCTTCGATTACTTTTGGTCTTACAACTGTAATTAAATTATCTAATTCAATTTCTAATTGTTTAAGACCTTCTTTGGTTAAGATTACTGCATTGTCCATTTTTTCATTTCCTTTTAACTTGGTTTATTATACCTAAATATTTATTTGAAACAAAAAGAAAGAACTAAGTTCTATCAATTTGTTATTTTTTATTAATTTTAATTATTACGTGTCTAATCGATTTGTCATACATTTCAGATGAATTTCCATAAACATCTCAAGTTTTGACATGTAAATACATAGCATTATCATTTGTATTACCCTGCTCAAAAATTTCAACTTGCTCTGCTTTAAAACTTGGTATAGTTAGTGAGTTTCTATGAAATAAGTTATTTGTAATATTATATACATTGTAATTTAATCACTTTTGTTCTTGTTCTTTAGTTGCACCAACAACATTATTTTTATCAAGAAATCCTCATGATTCAATATCTTTAGGAACACTATTTCCATCTAATAAAATTTTATTAAACATATTTTTTTGTACTTCGTTATTTGCAAAATCAATTTCATGCATTGGCCCTGATCCTGAATGAGATGAAAACCCTATTTCAGAAGTTAAGTCCAAAAAGTACGCATTATCAATTACTTGAATCTTATCTTTTTCTGGTAAAGTCTCAGCAATTAGTTTATCACCTACTTCAATAACCTTTGTATTATTAGTAATACCTGGATTTCCCGTTCAATCTTTATCATAGTTAACTCTAACTTGTTTTTGTTCCATCTTGGCATTAAGATTGGCAGGAATATTTGATCCCTGATAGTTACTCAACATCATTCTAGCTCATATCTCTGTAACTTTTTTTAAAATATCATTACCGTAAATTGCTCTAATATTTTTAAATGATTTAGTATCTGGTAATTCATTAAATCTATCTGATTTTTGTAACGTAAAATCAAAATATTTATTTTTATCATGAGGACCCATTAAAAAGTCTGCACCACTAGTCAAATAATGGTTTGGATCTGTAATTGGAATACCTCCTTTATTAAATGTCCCCAAAGCTTGTTGGGTTAAAATATTTTCATAACTATTATATTCTAATTCTTCTTCTGGTAGTACTTCATTATCTCTAGATATAAATTCGTTCGTATTCCCTACAATTAAACCCATATAATTATTTGTATAATGATCTAAAAAATGTTGATGACCAAAATAGTCATCTCACTTTTCAGTTGGGTTTTTTTCTATGCTAACTCACATAGGAAATTGGAAAGAATCAGTTCGAGGCAGTATTTTAAGCGATTCAAGTTCCTTTTTTGCAGAAACAGTTAAAGCATAAGAAATAGTAGATATTTGATTTGATTTAAAATTATCTGGTATCTTTCCCGGTTTTACTGTTCCAGCCTCTCCCATATGTTTCCACCAATTCATTGTTCAATTATTTTTGTCTTTAATTATCTCTGCAAATTTTTTTCTTAATTCAATATTATTATCAAAATTACTATTACCAATTGGTTTATTTATAACAAATTCTTCAATTGTTTCTGGTTTTGTTATTTCTCCATGAAAAACATCAAAACCCTTAGTAATTGATGATTTAATATCTGCATTACTTGATAATACAATTGGTTGATCCAATATCAATCCACCAAGACCTTGTTTTAAAAGTGTTGTATCTTTATTTTGCCCACCCATTTTAGAAAGATCTATTTTTGCCCCCTCAAACATAAAGTTAAAAGGAATACTAATTCAATCCTCTTGTGCTGATTTACCTGGGTATTTTGGCGCGGAAACATATGTTTCATTATGTATAAAAGAAAAACCTTTTTCTCCAGTTACAATAATTGAAGACTTTTTATTGGCAATAGGTTCTATTTTAAAGTTAACAACTTCTTCTTTTACCTCATATTCTTCTATTTTTTTAAAAAATGACGAAATAGCTTCTTGTTGTTCTTTATCATCTCAAAAATTTTCATAATAAGTTTCGCCATTATCTAGCATAACAGTATAGTGAATACCAGCTTTTAATTCGCTTTGTGAAAATTCAGAAACAATATCTTCTATATAATTTTTTACATAATTAATTGGAAAATCAACTTTATAATCGTCATCCATATCCTTAAAATTATATTTATAATTTGTTATTGATAGTTCGTCGAGTTTATAGTTTCTATCTTCATCTTCTGGACTACGACCACCTGGTTCAGCTGGAGCCAATTTTGAATTTTCATCATGTTTTATAAAGTAACTATATTCACCTTTTACAGTTCAATTATCTGGAGTTGATTTTCCAGTTGATTTGACTAAAACTGTAATTTTGCTATCAGAATCGAGATTATAAAAATTATCAACAATTTTTTGAACATTTTTTTGATCTTGTTCTCATTTCACACCATTTAAAAATATATCATAGTGCGTTCCCAATTCAAAATCATATCGAGTTGTACCATCATATGTAATTTTTCTATTAATCAAATTAACAACATAATTACTCAAAAATGTTTCTTTGTTTACTAAAGCTAAATCATTTGTTGGATCAAAGTTATATACATTATTTTTTGGAATTTTCATATTTGAAATATCAACTGGATTTAAAGCCTTTTTCACTTCTACTTGATGAACTTGAACGTTAAATGACTTATTTTTAATGTCTGGAACTATTGAAGTTTTTGTGCTTTCATTTCAATATTCAAAATCAATAGTTGCATTTTCAATATCCTTAGAAATTCATGTATCAGAAAAAATTCTTAAACTCACATTAGAACTACCTGGCTCATTACTTATTTCTGAAATTCCAATTAATTGAGCTTTTTCTTCTCCACCTTCTATTGCCTCTCTAACTATATCGTTACCTGTTATTTTTCATCTAATAACATACCCTTTTAGAGGATTTTTAATTTTAATATCTACTATTTTATTATTTGAACGAGGGGAACTTGTTTCTCCTTGTTTTGTAGGATCTTCCTGCGCATCAATATAAATTGCATTATTATTTACACCCGAAATAGCAATTTCTGTATCGCCCAAAGAAAAATTACAAGCCGTTAAAATTATTGAACTTGATAACGGAATTGTAGCCATTGTAGAAATGAATAATAATTTTAATAATTTTTTCATGTTCTCTCCTAAATAAAACTGTTTTTATTTGAATATTTTTTTCTCATGCTTATTTCTATAATTTGTAATTGCAAAATTATGAACGCGTTCTTGAAAAGAATATAATACCTTATACAAATTAGTTTTATAGTTTAATTTTATCATTATATTTTCTGAAATAACTATTGTATCTGTTTTGTGATTAGAGTTTTTTTGGAGTCCAATAACAAAAATATCTAATTCTAAATCTCGTAGAATTTCTTTTGCAGCATTTAATTGAATTATTCCACCGTCAACAATAATAAGATCTGGTAATTCAGATTTATTTATTAATTTCTTTTGATATCTTCTATATAAGATATCTTTCATGCGATTATAGTCACCTTTTTCTTCAATATCGATATTTCATTTCCTAAAGTCTTTTTTTGATGGAACATTATTTTTATAAACAACCATAGCTCCAATTACTACATCATTTGATAAGTTTGCAATATCAAAAATTTCAATTGTATGAGGATATTTTTTCATACCAATAATTTGTTTCAATTCTGTAAGTGTATTGTAATTTATTGAGTCTTTATTTGAATTATAAAATTCTTCAGAATTTGTTTTTGCTAACTTCAAAAGTTCTTTTTCTACCATTGTGACTTTATCATTAATACTAAATAACTCTACCAATGTTTCACTTACAAGTTCAGTTGGTATAGTCACAATATCAGGTTTCATATTTTTTGAATAAAACTGAGTGATAAAGCTTTCAAATGCTTCATCGATTTCTTGTCCATTTAACTCATACGATTCTTGAAATGTATGTTGAAATTTACCACCTAAATAAAATAATATTGTAAATACAATGTGTGTATCATTTGCAAAGAAGTTGATAACATGTCTATCTTTGTTTTCTTTTAATAATACATTTTGTTTTTGAACAAAAAAACCAATATGATTTATCATTTCCTTTATTTTTTGAGCTTGTTCAAACTGTAAATTACTTGCCGCTTTATTCATTCTAGTTACTAAAATATTTTCTACATTATTAGTTTTGCCTTTAAAGAATTCTTTAATATTTTTTATTTGTTTATCATAAATTTCTTTTGAGACAACTTTAAAACAACCACCAAGACACTGATCAATATGATAATAGATACACGGAATACCAGTTTTGCCTTTGCATCTTTTTAGCGGATAAATACTTTGTAAAATATTCAATATTCTCCTAGCACTTGTACCCTCTGGGAATGGACCAAATGTATTTTGATATTTTTTAGATTTATAATTTCTGTGATATTCATATTGAGGGTCTTCTGATTTTGTAATTGAAATATAGGGATAAGATTTGTCATCATTTAAAACAATGTTATATCTTGGTTTATGTGTTTTAATTAAAGTTTCTTCAAGTAGTAAGGCTTCTTTTTCACTATTACAAATCATTGTTTTTATATCACTTATTTCTGATACTAATTTAGATGTTTTGTAATTTTGAGATTTTAAAAAATACTGGCTAACACGCTTTTTCAAGTTCTTTGCTTTACCAATATATATTATTTTATTGTCCTCATTGAAATATAAATAGCAACCAGGCTTTTCAGAAATATTTTTTAAATCAATCATTTTATCTCCAATACTATTTTAAATAAAAAAAGATATTTAATCTAAGATTAAATATCTTTTAAAGATCTTCTTTTTTTAAGAAAACTTCTCTAGGTTTTGCTCCATTTTGAGGTCCAATAATTCCTTCTTCTTCAAGCTGATCAATTATTTTTCCTGCACGGTTATAACCGATTGAAAATTTTCTTTGTAATAACGAAGTGGAAGCTTTTTGTTGATCAACAATAAACCTAATAATTTCTTTAAGCATTGGATCAGAATTTGAGCTTCCTCCTTGTGAAGACGAACTTCCATCTTGTGACATTGAAATTTCTTCTTGTTCATATTCAGCGTCAAACATTTGTCTTTGTTGTTTAGCACAATGCTCAACTATTTTTTCAATTTCATCATCTGATATGTATGCTCCTTGAGCACGTAATAATGATGACGATCCAGGTGGCATGTACAACATGTCTCCTCTACCAACTAGTTTTTCAGCACCTACTTGATCAAGAATTGTACGTGAGTCAATCTGTGAAGTTACTGCAAATGAAATACGTGTAGGAATATTTGATTTGATAACACCAGTAAGAACATCAACTGATGGTCTTTGTGTTGCTACAATCAAATGAATCCCCGCTGCTCGGGCCATTTGTGTTATGCGCATAATTGCCTCTTCAACACCTTTTCTGTCTCCTGTCATCATTAAGTCAGCAAGCTCATCAATAATAACAACAATAAATGGTAATTTCATTGTGATATCTTTTTGTTTGTTATTAAAACCTTCAATATTTTTTACTGCATTTTGAGTAAATAACATATAACGTCTATCCATCTCATTAATAACTTTTTTTAAAACATTGCTTGCTAACAACATATCATTAATAACTGGAGTTAATAAATGTGGAATATTTGCATACGCTGCAAGTTCAACTTTTTTAGGGTCAATCATAATAAATTTAACTTCATGAGGTTTTGCTCTCATCAATATTGAAGCAATTAATCCGTTAATCATAACTGATTTACCAGATCCAGTTGATCCAGCAACAAGTAAATGAGGCATTTTATCCAATTCACCAAATAACACTTCTCCAGTAACTGATTTACCAATTGCAAATAATAACTTTGAATTTGCTTTGTTTAAAGGTGGATTGGCTATTACACCTTTCATAGGAACAGCTAAAGGTGAAGTATTTGGAACTTCTATACCTACAGCCGCTTTACCTTGAATTGGAGCTTCTATACGGACATTTTGAGAGGCTAATGTTAATTTTAAATCATTTTCTAATTTAGTAATTGAGTTAACACGTGTTCCAGGTGCTGGGGTAATTTCAAATTTAGTGATTGTTGGACCAGTATTGATATGAGTTATTCTTGCATCAACTTTAAATTGTTGTAACAATAAATTTATATTTGCTGCTTTAATTTCATTTTCAGCAACCTGTGAAGCCATTGCATTTGCACTATTTTTATCTTCTGCAAGAATGCTCATTGGAGGTAAGATATATGATTTATTTACAAACATTGGTTCTTGTTCTTTTGGTTTAACTTCAACCTTTGAAGCAACTTGTTTTGGTTCTTGTTGAATGTGGTTTATTGGATTTGATTTAATAATTGGAGAACTATAATTTCTATTTTTGTATTGATCTTCAATTTCTTTTATTTCAACATTTTCTTCTTCTACTTCCATCAAGAAACTATCTAATGACGTTTGACCTGGATGATTTGCAGACTTAGCAACTGATTTTTTTTGCATTGGAGATATAGATGTATCTATTGAATATCCCTCATCACTAGTAATAACTTTTTTTGATGGTGTTGAAATTGATGTTGAAATTACTTTTTTTTCTAAATTTTCATAAACATTAATTTCTTTTGTTTTTTTAAGACTCTGAGTATTATCTTTTAATGAATAAAATTCAGAGTCATTATTATCAAAGTAATCACTTCTTTCAGTTAAAAATCCACTATCTATTTGTTTAGCACTATTAAAGACAATAGAACTAGGAGCTGAAGCACTTGCAATAAAACCTAAGTCATCAAAATCCATATCATTGTCAAAGTTATTATTTTTATTTTTTGTATAACTAGGGAATTCAATTGTTATATCACTTGCATTTGATGTTGATGCAACTTCTTCGTTGTCAATATCTCCACGTAAATTAAGTACATTAACTATTCCACCTCTTTTTGAAGAACCATTTATTTTTGATTTAACTGACAAAATTTTAAGACGCTTATATTTTCTTTCTTTAAATTTTGGTCCTCATTTTTTACCAGGTCATCAGTATAAAGGGTGTCCAAAAAATATCCAAATTATTGTTAGAACAAAAGTTAATATTGAAATAATTCAAGCAATTGGTGTTGTTAGGTATGAAAATACACCAGTTAAGAAAGTACCAATAACTCCTCCACCAGCTCAAGCATTTCAAAATGTTCCACTTTCTGAAATAAAGAAACTCTTTGGAGGGTTTGTTTTTGAAAATAATGATTTGTCTAATCAATGTTTTGTATATAAATCAAATGAGTTTTGAAATATGTTTTTGTCTCAAAACTTATTATACATTGGGTTAAATTCATTACCATAATCTATGAATGAATTTATGAAAAAAATTGTTGAAGATATTAAGAAGCAAATTGAAACAAATACGACTGCAACTATAAATAAAAATCTCTTTTTAAATTTAATCTTTAATCCACAAAATATTAAAATACTTGTAATAAAAAGTATTAAATAAATTGCGTACTTAAATCATCCAAATGGAAAAGCAAAAAATATTTCATCAATAAATCTTCCTATCATAGTCAATCTAAATGTTGCCATTATTGTGACAAATAGTATTAATAAAGATGAAACAATTCACTTAATTGAATCAGGTTTTTTTTGTGTTCTATTAACACTAAAAGCCATTGTATAGTCATTTGGATCATTGTTGTTCATGTTACTTGTGTTATTATTCATCATTTTCTCCTACAAATTTTTTAGTATCATATTTATATATTATAAATGATAAAAAAAATAAACCATTATAGGGTTTATTTTTTATTATTATTTGTCATCGGCTTTGGATTGTAATGCTTTGATTCATCAATCTCATTAATAGCTATCAATACTATGGGTTTTTTACCAGTTTCTTGTTTAACAATTGTTCCGATTTTAAATTGTAATGTTTTTTTAATTTCATCCAAACTAAAAGTTTTAGGATCTTTTTTAAATTCAGCAGCTGCTACAAATAACTCATCAGCAACCAATTTTTGTGTAAGTTTAAAAATTGGTGAATCTTCAAACACATAAATTAATCCTCTCATTTGAATGTCAATCAATGAAACAATTTGTTTAGTCTTTAAGTCAATGTTAACTCCCATTACCAATACACCATTTGATGCCAACTGGTGTCTTTCATTGACAACTACCGAAGAAACTCCTCCAGCCCCAATAGCATTTACAAATGAATCTCCAGCTTTAATTTTCTTATTACCAAATACTATTTTTCCATTGGTAGCTTTTAAAATTTGTCCGTTACTTATCAGCAGTGTATTTTTTTCATTAACTCCTGCTTCAATTGCTGCTTTTTCAGCTAACAAGAAATTTTTAAATAAACCCTTAATTGGTATGAAATATTTTGGTCTAAAAATATGAGTCATTAGCTTAATATCTTCAAATGAAGCTCTCATTGTTCAAAGAGTTCTGTCAGATAAAGACATTACTCTAGCATTAGTTCTAGCTAGTTCATCAAGTGTTTGAGCATGCCTTTTTTCAACACCTGCAATTGGTGGTGTTGCAAGAATGATAAAGTCTTTTTCATTAAATGAAATGAAATCTTCACTTTCATGGGCCATTTTCTCAAGTCTAGAATAAAGAGCATCCCCTGTTCCGTTAATAATAACAACACAGTTTGGATATTTTTCAATTTCGCTTGTTGGAATAATATCTCCAGGCTGTAAGTCTAAATCTTTTTGTACTAATTTTGAATTAACAATGTTAAACATTGTCTTACCATAGACTCCAACTTTTCTTCCAGCATCTTTTGCTTCTTTTATAATTTCATAAACTTTATAAATATCTTCTTCAAAAATACCAATAATTAATCTAGAAGATAAATCCTTCATAGGACCTTTAATGTATTTTTGGATTCTATGATTTGGCATTGTAAAGTCAATTCTTTCAGCATATTCAGAGTCACTAATAAACGCTAATATACCTTGTTTTGATAAATCATTTACTCAAAGAGTATCAGCTTCAAATGAATATTCCGAATTTGCTTGAATCATATAGTCACCCATATATACAATAGTTCCTTGATCAGTAACAACTGCAAAACCAAATGTATTTGGAAATGAGGCTGTTGCTTTAAACACATGAATCTCAGCATTTGCAAATTTAATTGCATCCTTATTTTTAATTGTTTTATATGAACTAGCATTATGCTTAATTTTTTGTTTTGTGATTCTGTCTCTTAATAAATCAACTGCAATTTCACTGCAGTAAACAGTAACATTTGGAAGTTCTTTTAAAAGATTACCTATTCCACCAGCATTATAAATTGATGGATTTGATAAAAACACCCCTTTTATTTTATCCTCATTTTCTTTTAAGTATGTAAAGTTAGGAACTACTTGGTCAATCCCAAGTTGTGTTTTTTCTGGGTACTTCAAACCACAGTCAAATATATAAATTTCATTTTCTATTTCGATACAGAATATATTTTTACCTTTTTCATCTTGCCCACCAAGAGCAAAAAAATTAATTTCTTTCATTGTGTAACTCCTTTTATTTAATTTTTAAGTAATCGAATTAATGTTATAAATATTCTACTATACAAAAATGAAAATGAAAATAAAGTATTGCAATTAATTGATAAATTATGTCTCTTAGAGCTTATAAGCTAATAATCTTAGTATAAATATTTTTCTATTGTCTCAAATTCATATTAATTTAAATATTATTTATTTTTTAATACTTGGAATCAAAATTAATATTGCAGTAATTAAAAATGTCCCTACTACAAATATTGGAATTGTGATTCACAGTCAAACCAAATCAAGTATTACTTTTTTATCAACAGAAATGATTACAAATAAAGTTGGGATATACGCAAAAAATGTTGTAATTACACATAGGAAAATTGCTTGTTTAAATATATGTCAAATAATACCATTTTTCTTATAACCCATTATCATAAGTGTCTTATAGGTATTGATGTTTTCAATTATATAAATTGATGTACTTGATATAGACATTGCTAACGAATAAACACCAACCACAATAACAATTATTTTTCCCAAGAATGCAAGTCCATTTGCATAAATTTGATTTGGGTCAGTTTCGATATATGTACTTGAAAATTGGTTTCCAAAATCTAAAAAAGAAAATGAATATGAAGCAAAAAAGGCAGTTATTATGTACATAATTGAAATGTTTAATAGTTTGTCTTTTGAATAATCAAATTCCTTTAAACTAAACACTGTACTTTTACTATTACAAAATATTATAGTTAATAAGAAAAAAATTAATTTTGATAAAGGCTTAATTATAAAGGCAATTGATAATATTAAAAACAATCCTCCAAATAAATATGTTGCTCCATTTATTTCTGGATTTGATAAATAAATTCCTATAGAAGATGCCATTAACAATAGTGAAATAACTATAGAAACTATTATGAAAATAATTTTATTTTTTCTTGAAGTAATTTTTTTTGTATTTACTACATTAATCTTTGAAGTTGAAACAAACAATAAAAATAATACAAATAAAGTTGCAACTAAAATATAAATTATAACTTGAATTGGGTTAATAACTAATTTAAATGACTCTTTTAAAATTTGATCATTTATTAATAGATTTATAAAAATTTTTGATAACGGAAATGAAATAATATAAGAAAGAACTATAAACGGTAATATAAATATAATATTTTCATAGAATATTATTTTACGAATTTGACTATTCTTAAATCCCAATATTCTAAAATCATAGTACTGATCTCTCTTTAATTCAAAATTCGTACTTGCTGTTATTTTGACCATTATTATTGATATCAAAAAAACCATAGCAAAATATATTACTGTAAATCCTGAAGCACTAGATTCCTCTTCTTTCATAGCTAATGTTGATATAAATATATTTAGAAATGTTGATATAAATGTTGAAGCTAAAAAAATTATAAAAAATGTTGATAAAGAAATTTTTCAATTTCTTTTTACTTGTTGAAACGCAGTTCTAAACATTTTTGAATAATGTTTCCATTTTTGCTTCAATATCTTTAACATCCATTTTTTCATTTATTGATTCAACTTTTTTTTCATCAATAAAAATTACCACATCCATCCATTTAGCAACCATTGGATCGTGTGTTACAACTACAAGAGTTTTATTAAACTCTCTAGAATTGCTAATCAATTCCTTTATTATGATGTCTCTAGTCATCATGTCTAATGCGCCAGTTGGTTCATCAGCAAAAATTAAATCATTATTACCAATTAGAGTTCTTGCAATTGCTACTCTTTGTTTTTGTCCACCACTAAGTTGACTTATTTTTTTATTTAATAAATTTTTTATATTTAATTTTTCACAAATATTTGCTAATTTATTTGCATCAATTTTTATTTTATTTATATCTTGAATTAGAGATATGTTTTCAGTTATTGATAAATAATCCACTAATTTATAGTCCTGAAAAATATATGATATATTTTTTGATCTAAATTCTGTAAGTTTTGGTTCTTTGATTGAATTTATGACAGTACCATTAACTCATATCGATCCTGTATCTGGAACATCCAATCCAGACATCAAATTCAATAAAGTCGTTTTACCTGATCCACTGTAACCCATAATAGCAACCGTTTTGCCTTTTGATATTGATAGGTTTATATTTTTTAATATATTATTTTTAGTTACATTTTCCAATGAAATGATTATTGACTTGTTCGTCATATGTTGTCTCCTTAAGTTTTTTTTGATATTTAAATACTTAATTTTGGAGGAGCAATTACCTTATTAATGGTTAACTTATTATTCTGATTAATTTTGGAGACTATAATTAAATAACTGTTATCAAGTCATTTTTTTAAACTAAATATCGTTCTATTGAAATATCGTTCTATCGTTAAAAAATTTTTAACTATAAATATAATCACCTTGTCAAAAAAAGCAAAGTATAAATAAGCAATTAATATTAAATTTATAATTAAAATTAAATTTATAGAAATAATAAAAAGTGAAATACACATTAGTATTAATCATCACAAAATAAAAATTACTGGTGAAAACACGATTAAAAAACTATATTTAGCTAAAATTTTTAATGGTTTTTTTGTAGGTTTAAATATAACAATTTTATACACAATAAATAAAGGTATTAACAATAAAAAATTAAAAGACATAAGTAAAATCATTAATATTAAAATGAATAATTTTTTAATTTTATTTTTATCGCATTTCAAGTTCATAATTACCTCAGTGTCTATAAATTATATCAAACCATTTTCTTTTATTGCTTCCCAAAGCGATAATGAAAAAAAGTTTTTATTAGTTTTTAATATTATAAATATTAAAAAATAGAACCATATGGTTCTATTAATAACCTTCTGTTTTATTAATTTTATACATAAATTACTTATTTGATAATTCTTCTATTAAAGATAACTCAAGATAACTCAAGTAAAACACCTGCACTTATAACTAAAATAGATAATGGTATTCAGACATTAAATGTCGAACCAATATATTCTAATTGACCATCATTTTTACCAAATTTATATATGTCAGCCTTAGTAGGTTTTTCATCATTTAATTTTTTTGTAGGATCTTTTTTTATAGAATCTTCTATATCATCGTCAATTAATTTTTTATGAGTTGCAGATAAACTATCATCGCTACCATTTTTAAATTGAACACTAAAGTTTCTTTCTCCAAATCATTTATCATCAGTTGAATATGCCACTAATCCATTTAAAATTAATTTATTGGGTGAATTTAACAATCTTATAAATTTAAAATCAATTTGATCATCTTTTAATGAACCACTATTATATGTAATTAATTTTTTCATTTTATTTATAAAATCACCTTTATTTACAATTGGATCTTTATCTAAATCTCACATAAGAACATCAGCAAGTCCACTACCATTTGGGTTTGGAACTAAATTTAAATAGTTATTAATATTATTTGTATTTTTAATGCTTTCATCAAAACCATATACATATGTTACAAATGGATTAAAAAAATCATTTTGACTATTTTGAAATACTTTATTGTAACCAGAATTATAAAATAATGAAGTAAACATCATACCTGGATTAATTAGCATTTTAGTTCTCATTTTTTTCAAGTATGTTTCTGGATCTATAAGTTGATCATCACTATTAATATTTCCAATATTATATTGAGGCGCATCATTTTTTATATATTCTCTCAAAATATCAAAATAAACTTTAAAGAATACTCGTGCTCCATCTGAAGAAACACCTAATCATTTTTTTTCAGTGTCATTAGCATTTGTAGTTAATCACAAGTTTGTATCTGCTGCACTTATATTTAAGTTATCAGAGTTACTCCCACCAATATCAAATATTGAAGATCTTGGATTAAAAGTTTCATAAGAATTAACATATGAAAATTTTGCTGTTTGATTTACAATATCAATTATTTCATTCATTTCACTTGTTGCTCAAGATTGGTTTTTTAGAAAATAAATAAAATTATCAAATCCTGTTGCACCAGTAAATCTTTTATTTTTATTTGAATCTAAAGTAAAAAATGAATTTTCATAACTTGATTCTTTGTCAGAAATAAATTTTTTATCTAGATTATTAATAACATTAATAAAATTTAAAACACTATTATTTTTTATTAATTTTAAATACTTATCTTTGTATGTTTTATTTTTTTCATTATTAATAAAATCATTGAAAAAGTGTTCATCACTTGTTGATGTAATAAGTGGAAGTTTATTTTCAATAAGTTCTGCAGCCAAACCATTATAAATTAAATCATTTACATAACTTCTAGACATAAATGTCGCTGTAGATTCTGGTGGATACTTATCTCTTTCATTATTGATATCATAATTTTGTTTTACATTTTTAACAATTACCGCAGTACCTGTCCCTCTTACATCATGTAAGAAATAATCATCATATAAAGTAAACATTTCAAAAAAACTTGAAGTCTTATCTTTTGAATTTTTTGTATCTTTTGGAAACACTATTGAAACTTGACTATCAATAATTCCATTTTCATTTTTATGGTCATTTCTTATTTGATCAAATTCATCTAATATTGCAAATTTTTGCATTGTTTTTTTACTAAACTCTTGTTCATTCATTACAACATTACTATTGACATAAGAATCAAGTATTGCGAATAAAGGCATTACAGCAAATAAGATACCTATGATAACACCAAAAAATGTTGTTGCAATAGCATTTCTAAACGATGCAAATAACAATAAAAAACTCGAAATCAGTACTTCATAGATAAATATTGTTAACATACCAAAGACTAATTGAACAGTTGACATTTGGATATATGACACACCTGAGAATAAACCCAAAAAAAACCAAATAAAGAAGAAAAGTATTTCAATAGGTAAAATATACGTTTTTTGAGCAAATAGTCTCTGAAAAAATATACTATCATTTTTATATCCACTTCTTATTTCTAAATTTGTGACACCCAAATCGAGGTCCTTATTATAAGATGAACCTACAAAAAAAAGATTAAAAAATGTCACATAAATTAAAAGAAGAGCAAATGATACTCATCCAAATATGGATAAGTTTGCTGATATAATCCCATAAACTGTTGATCCTACAAAGGCTAAGATAAATATGCAGAATAATACAATATTAATTTTAGAATAAATTTGATTTAAAACTACTCTCTTGAAAATTGGATAATTATTAAACATAACTATTTTTCTCCTTTAATTTTGTTTTCATCTAAAACTCGTCCAAATACTTCTTCATATTTAGCATTATATTTTTCATCTTCAACTTCTTTTATCTTGTCATAATCAATACCTTTAATTTCACGGCCAACTACTTTAATGTAAATTTTTCTCAAATCTTCATTTTTCACGTCAAAATATTCATCATAAACTAATTGGCCATATCCATCTTGTTTTTTCAATAAAATAGCCCTATTAACAGAATTATTTAATTCATCAATATTATGAGATGTAATAATAATTGTTTTGTTATGTTCTTTACTCAAGTGCTTTAGAACCCCCATAAATTCTAATCTAGAATAAACATCAAGGTTTGCTGTTGGTTCATCTAAAATTATGATTTCGGGATTGGTTACAAGCACTGAAAGTAATAACGCTTTTTTTTGCATACCAGCAGATAAGTCTGAGAATTTGTTTTTTGCATATGGCTTAAGAGTTAAAGCTTCCAAATATAAATTAATATACTTATCTAATTCTTTTTTATGAACTCCTTTTAACATCGCTGAGTAATATGCAAATTGAACAATATTAAAGTTTTTTGGGTAGTTATTTTGATCAGGAAAAAACGCAATTCTACTTAAAGCATTTTTTTCATTTAGTTGTTTACCTTCAAGAGAAACAAAACCTGAGTCTTTTTTAAGTTCATTAAATATTAGTTTAATTGTTGTAGTTTTACCTGTCCCATTGTCTCCAATAAAACCAACCATTTCACCTTTCTTAATTGAAAATGAAATATTTTTAACACCACTGCCATTACCAAATTCTTTTGTAACTCCAGAGACAATAAAATATGGATTTGTTTCTAATCTCATTCTTACAATATTTCTTCCCGAAATTGTTGATTCATCAACAAATTCAACTTTGTCTCTATTTTTTCTTTTATTTTTTAATGCAACTAATTTATTTTCTTCTTTAATGTCTTTAATGTCAATGGTTTTGATCATATCGATGTCAATTGGTTTTTTGGTATTATTTTTTTTAAGAACTTCTGAAAGAATTTCTAAGTTATCCCTTTTACCAAACTCATAGTCTTGAATTGCTACAGTAGGGTCAGGCTGATACGGTTTTCTATATAAATGAGATTCATTTTGTTCTTTAATATCAAACGCATCATAGTATTCACTCTTTTTAGCATTACTTGGTTGTTGTTCATTTTGATTTTTTTTATTGTCAAACATGCTCGCTAAATCCTATTAGTTTTAAATATGTATATATTATATATATTTTTGACTATAATATTTTTAAAAGAGGTACCCTTATATGAAAAAAGTAATTACAGGAATAACAACAACTGGAACTATAACTTTAGGTAATTATATTGGAGCAATTAAACCAATGTTGGAATTACAAGATGAAAGTGAAATGTATATGTTTGTAGCTGACCTTCATGCATTAGTAACACCAGGAAATGCAAAGGACTTAAGAGAAAGAATAAGTAACGCATCAGCATTGTATTTTGCTTGTGGTTTCGATTCAAATAAAACTACAATTTTTATTCAATCAGAAGTACCTGCACATCCACAACTAGCATGAATATTAGGATGTAATACTACAATTGGTGAGTTATCACGAATGACACAGTTTAAAGATAAATCGCAGGCTAAAAAATCTAGTAATGGTACCGAAACAATCCCTACAGGATTATTAACTTACCCTACACTTATGGCTGCTGACATTCTTTTATACGATATAAATATCGTTCCTGTAGGTAAAGACCAAAAACAACATATTGAACTAACAAGAAATATTGCAACAAGAATGAATAACAAGTATGGTAAAGATTTATTTACAATACCAGAAGAATATACAACAACTGTTTCTGCTAAAATTATGGATCTACAAGATCCTACAAAAAAGATGTCAAAATCATCTGATAACTTAAAATCATTCATTTCCTTACTTGATTCTCCCGAGCTAGCCAAAAAGAAAATAAATTCAGCTGTTACAGATTCTGAAAACCTTATTAAATACGATCCTGAAAATAAACCTGGTGTTTCAAATTTAATAACAATTTATAGTTCTTTAAAAAACATGGAAATTGAAGAAGTAGTCAAGCATTTTGAGAACCAAAATTATGGTGTTTTAAAATTTGAGGTTGGTCAAGTTGTCGGTGAATTACTAGCTGATATTCAATCCAAGTTTATTAAATTAGTTGGGACTAAAGAATTACGTGAATTATTAGACAAAGGTAAAAATCGTGCAAATGAAATTGCCAATAAAAAGCTTAAATTTATACAAGAAAAAATCGGTCTATAAACCGATTTTTATTTTAACTATTTTTTTGACATTTCGTCAGAAATTGAACGCATGTAAATGATCAATTCTTTTTTAGTCATGTCTCTTAAGTTTGCCTTTTGTAATTTTGCTGATAGTTTGTTTTCTATAGCCATTTTTCTAGTAGTGTTTGAGTGTTTTTGTAAGTCACTTCTTTTTTCTTTAATTGATGCTGATCCATCTAATTTAGATCTTTCATCAGCTGAAAGTTCTTTAACATTGATTTTTTTAGCAGCTTCAACTTTTTTAGTAGCTTCAGCAGCAGCTTTTTCTGCATTTTTCTTAGCTTCCGCTTCTTTTTTAGCAGCAGCTTTTGCCTTTTCAGCTTCAACTTTTAGCTTTTCAGCAGCTTTTTTAGCAGCTTCTTTTGCTTTTACATCTGTTTCTGATTTAGCTTTTTCCTGAATTTTCTTAGCTTCAGCTAATTTTTTTTCAGCCTCTTTTTTAGATTCAATTTCTTTTTTAGCAGCTTCTTTTGCTTTTGCTTCAGCTGCTTTCTTAGCTTCCATATCAGCAGCAGATGGAGATTGAGTTTTTGCAGCTAATTCTTCTGCATACTTTTTCTCCATTTCTTTTAAAAATTTACTTGCTTCTGATTGTTCAGCTTTAGTAACTGTTTCAACTGGCTTTGAAGGTTCAGCTTTTTTAACTTCAACTGGTTTAGCAACAGGTTTTGGTGTAACAGCTTTTTTAACTTCAACTGGTTTAGCAGCTGGTTTTGGAGCCTCAACTTTTTTAACTTCAACTGGTTTAACAACGGTTTTAACTACTTTTTTAGGTGCTTCAACTGGTTTAACTTTAACAGCTGGTTTGTTTTCTAATGCTTTTTTAACAATCATAACAATTGCTTCAAATTTTTGAGGTTCATGAATTGCTAATTCAGATAACATTTTACGGTTAATGTCAATATTTGCTAATTTAATACCATTAATGAATTTTGAATAACTTAAATCGTATGGTCTAACTGCGGCATTAATACGTACGATTCATAATTTTCTAAAATCTCTTTTTCTTAATTTTCTACCAACAAATGCGTAGGCCATTGAACGTTGTACTTGTTCATGAGCTTTTTTATAACTATTTTTCTTTAATCCATAGTAACCTTTAGCACGTTTGATTCAACGTTTTCTTCTTGCTCTGGTTACTTTTCCAAATTTTACTCTTGCCATCTTCTATGTCTCCTTATATTAGATTAGACCTTTCAATCTTTTCATATCTGTTGGGTGAACAGTAGTTGATTTTTCTAGGTGTCTTTTTGCTTTTGTTGTTCTGTTTTGTGCTAAGTGAGAGCGGTATGCATGCCCTCTTTTTAAAGTTCCATTAGGTTTCTTTGTAACACGCTTAGCTAGTGCTTTTTTCGTTTTCATTTTTGGCATTGTTTTTACCTCCTGATTTTATTTTGCTAGGTACGATATACATATCTAGGAATCTATTTGTTAATTTTGGTTCTTTTTCAACTTTAGCTACGTCTTTGACTTTGTCAAAAAATTTGTTAATTGTATTTAATCCAAATTCTTGATAAGCAATTTCACGCCCTTTAAATTTAAGTGATACTTTAACTCTATCTCCATCATTTAAAAATTCACGTGCTTTTTTAGCCTTAACTTCTAAATCGTGATCTCCGATTCCAACAGTTAATCTTATCTCTCTGTTTTCAGTACGTACTTGATTCTTTTTAAGATCTTTTTGTTTACGTTTTTGTTCGTACTTATATTTTCCATAATCTAAGAACTTAACAATGGCTACTCCATTAGGTTGTAGACCAACTTGCAACATATCTAATGAGCTTTCTTCAGCTAATTTCAATGCTTCAAATTTGTTAATTGGTCCTTGTTTAGAACCATCTTCATGTATTATTAAAACTTCTCTAGCTCTAATTGCCTTATTTAATGGCTCTACATCTTTTTGATTACGGTTATTGTTGTTGTTAGGGTTCAAGTTGATTCCTCCAAAATAAAAGTGTGCGATTAAAGCAATCAGCACACTTAGAAAAACAATAATTAATTAACTTACTTTTTTGTATTAATTAAATCTTGTTCAATACCACGTCCTATATGTAGTGGTGAGCGATTGCTTCTTGCTTTAAACAATTTAATTATATCTCAATATCTTTTTATATTTATATATTTTTTAAAAAACGGTAACAAATCATTAATATATAAATATGAAATTAAATGAATATTACTGAAGCCCTACAATTGAGCTTCGCAAACACAAACATCAATATATAAATGTAGAAAGTCAAATACCGTATGAAATTCCTAGTGTAACAACTCTAGTTTCCCTATTATACCCTTTCCCTGAGACTAAAATTGATAAAGACATCCTAAGACAAGCAATAGACAAAGGAGTGTGTGTTCATGATCGTATTAGTGAATATATAAAATATGATACAGAATCTAAATGTAAGCACGTTTATTACAATATTGTAGACAAGACACACCAAACAGAATATAGCTGATTAAAATCTCAATTAGAGCAATTTATTAAAATTAACAAAATTACTGAATACTATTCTGAAGTATCAATGGCAAATGATTACTATACTGGTACTTTTGATTTGCTTTATAAAGATAACGATGATTTATGACATTTAGTTGATTTTAAAACAACAACAAGGTTTTATAAAGAAAAAGAGAGTTTACAACTTAGGCTATATGAAAAGTTAATTATTGACAACTTTGAAGATGTGCCTTCAATAGAATCTTTTACAATTTATAATACTAGACACCGTACACAATATGGATTTACAAAAAGAGAATTAGCTGATTCACTAATGGACTTTAATAAAATATGTGAAATTAAAAAAATAAAATAGTTCTTACGAACTATTTTTTTATCCTACATATTCTTCTTGTGGATTAACATATTCATCCAACTTAGCCGACTCACCTGTTTTCGTGAGTTCATCAATGATCTTCATCGCATCTTTTTTGAATGAGAATGTTTTATCATCTGGTTGTAAATCAAGTTGCATTCTATGAATATTATTATCCAATAGAACAAATGGAGCGTATATTATAGATTGCATTACGACTACCATTGCTGCAAATACAGCACCCATTCAGCTACCTGTAGCTCAATAGGCACCAAAGATTGGTGGAGCTGTTCACGGAACAACTACATTTTTATCAATACTAATATCCATTATTCCAAATCCTTGAACCAATACATAAAGACAAACTGCTGCTAATGGTGCCAATATGAATGGAGCAAACAGTACTGGATTAAATACAATTGGTAACCCAAATAGAATTGGTTCATTAATTCCAAACAATGCTGGGATTAACGCAATTCTGGTAACCATTTTTCAGTTACTTCTTCTAGTTAGGAAAGCAACCATTAATAACAGAGCAAAGGTTCCACCTGCTCCCCCAATATTGATTATGGTATCCATTAGTTGAGAACCAAAGAAACTATCTTTAAATGATGAATCTGGTGCTCCTGCCCCAAACTTAGTTCACATAAATGCACCAAGAATTGCAGATGAGTTTATCCCACATCATCAAATTACAGATGTAAGTGTAATAAATATTGCCACACCTAAAAATAAATTAACTTCAAATAAAAGGTTCATTGGAATTGCTATCATTAAACTTAATAATTGTGCAAGAGTCTTAGTTCCCGGAGCAATAAAATTACCTGGCAGATACACCAATAGTGGATCTAAGAAAGGAGTTGTAAATCTAAGTACAATTGAAAAGAAAGAAACAGATGTTAATAATATAAACATTGGAACTAAAGCATTAAGTGATTTAGCAACTGCATCAGGAATTGATGGTGGTAACTTAAATTTTAATGATTCAGCATTATCTAGCATAGAAAATAACTTAACAATAACTATAGGCAGCACAATTGCAGTTAACATTCCTGATGTTCCCATCGCTGCTTCTCAAGCAACAAGTGAACTTAAAAAATCATTCGATAACAATAAGTATGCAATTGTTGAAGTTATTGTAGAAACTCAAATAACATTTTGATTATAGTTTTTTGACACGTTATATGACATAACTATAACAATATAAAAACCAATAATACCATTTGTTCCAGCCCCAACAACTGTAAAAAATTGGTTTATTCTTGATAACCATAAAATAGCTTCATGACTTAATGTGATACTAAAAATATCAACTATAGACCCATCACCAGTTCCAAAAATAACAGTTGAAAATAATGTTGTAAAAGCCCCTAATAAAATAATTGGAAAAACGGTTAAAAACGTAAGTTTAATTGCATTAAGACTTTTAAATCTTGTTTGAAATGTTTCTACATCAACATAAAATCTCATAATCATTTTTTCTTTATTTGATCTCAGAGAATCTTTATATTGCATTTTTTCATTCTTTAACTCTTTAATATCATCTTTATAGATTTTGCAGCTTGAATATTTAGAAAACTTAATTTGCTTAACAGCCATTTTTTTATCTAATTTATATTCTAATAACTTTTCTTTTGAAATATTTTCTTGAGCTACTAATAAATCAAATTTTGATTTTTGTTCTTTCATTTCAATTTTGTAATTACTAATTATTTTTGATTTTAAATTTTTATATTTTTTTATTGATTCTGAAATTTTTATATTTAATCTATTTAAATTATCTGATTTAATAGACATCTTATTATTTGATTTAAAAGTATTAGAAATTTCTTTAACTTCTTCTAGATTTAATTTTTCTTTTATTTCATATTCACTTTTTAATTTTGCAAAGCTTTCAAGATATTCTTCATCAGAAATTAAATGAATATTTTTATTCTTTTTTAGTTCAAGAACTTCTACTTCATGATTAAATTTGTCTTCAAAATATTTAATTTTAGCTTCATATTTAATGTCTGAAACAACTCTACGTTGTATATTAAAATATTTTTTACTTAAATTATATTTTCCTATTACAAACTTTCTCAAATGAATATTATTGCTAATGGTTTTCTTTAATTCATCAATATCTGTTTCAACAGTGGCAAGACGTTTCAAGTATTTTTCATTATAGCTATTTATTGTTTCTTTTTTTTCTTTTTCATAGTCATCGTAAATTTTATTAATATCTTTTTTCTCGACTTTTGCTCGTAAAAGTTTGATGTTAAAGTTTTTATCTAAATTTATCATTTTTTCATTTTTTAATTCTTTAAATCTTGGCTTCAATGAATATTTAGAAACATTTGCATCTTTTAATTCAGATTTAATCGATTTAATTTTCTTTGTTAAATCTTTTTTTTGTTCTAAAAGATTATCTATTTCAACTAAAGCTTTTTCTATATTGCTATATTTTGAAACTCTTCGAAACATACTTACCTCCTTTTCAATGTATTTTTATAAATTATTTATTTTTATTCTTTTTCATAAAAGGCTATTGCCTTATCTAAGATTGACTTACCATCGATAAAACCATAATCTTGTTTATCAATTAACATTACTTTGCATTTCATGTTATCTTGTAATTTATTCAGTTCATAAGCAACTTGTGGTGCTACCAAACATAGGTCGTAACCCTCAGATTCACTTATAGCTTCAGCTAAAGTAAACACTTTAATATTTACATCTAAATCTTCTTCAAATGCGTAGTTTAACATTTTTTTAACTACGATAGATGTGCTCATACCTGCCATGCAAGTAAGTAGGAATTTGTATTTTTTCATTGCATCTTTTTCTTTCTATTTAAGCATTTAGTTTTTGTTTTTCATCGAATTGTCTTTCCAATTCTTTATTTTTTTCATCTTTGATAGTTTCTTGTTCTTCTTCATATGCGTTTCTAAACCTATTTAGTCCTCGACGCTCGATTCTAATCATTTCTCGAACAACATCTTTTTCAATTGCTTTATTAGCAATTAGAACAACTGGTAAATAAATAAACATTTGACTAGTTAGTCCAACTATTCAAACTAATATAGCGTTTATACTTCCACCTGTTGACAAGAACGTACCAAATATATTTGGCATAATTCATGGAACAGTTACTGTGGTGTATGGAATAAATCCAGTTATAGTTGCAACATATCCAATCATTATTCCAGCAATTGGCGCAAGAATAAATGATATGAAGAATATTGGGTTTAATATAATTGGTAATCCAAATAAGATTGGTTCATTAATACCAAATAAGGCTGGAATTATTGCTATTCTCGCCATAGTTTTTCATTCAAATCTTCTTGATATTAAAAGAACTACAACTATAAGTGCCAGTGTTGCTCCAGAACCTCCATTTTGACCAAACATATCTACAAATGGTTTTGTAAATACATTTTCACCCGTTCCATCTATATTTTCTTTAATTGCTTGTAATTGTAAAGGTTCAACTAATGTAGCAAGTAGCCCTGAAGCATGAATTCCGAAGAATCATAAGAATTGTCACATCATAATAACTATAGGCATACCTATTGGTCCAGTAACAATTCCAACCAAAGGTTTTTGAACTGCCAATAGCATTAAGTCATATAAAGAGGTAATACTTATTACTTCTTCAAAAATCTTAACAGGACCGATATATTCTCCCAAGAATAAGATAGAAACTGAAATACCAGCAAAAATCATACAGATAATAAATATTGATATTGCATTAACAAATGCTGTTGCTAAACTTTTCTCGTAAGCTCGTAAGGCAATTGGATTGAATAATCTAGATCTCGAAAATATTTGAAATAGTTTAGTTGTTACCACAGATACTATTATTCCCACAAACATACCTTGAGTACCTAAAACTGAGAAATCTTGTGTAAAGTTTGGAGACATCATTAAGAATACTAATATTGTTGAAACAATTGCAGACACTCTATTAATTTTATAAAATGTCGCAAGTGAATAAGTTATCGATATAGATAGTAATATACCAAGCATTCCGTAAGTTGACTTATACATTAAATCAAAAGGAATTTTTAATTGATTGATTATATCGTGTGCATTGGTATTATTTGCGTCAATAAATAAAGACATAAATCCAGTATTATAATCAAAAAATATTTGAGTCATAAATATTGCAAGAGCTCCAAGTAGAACTAAAGGCATTAATGCAAAATAACCATTTCTAATAGCATATATAAAACTAATATTTGTAACTTTTCCTGCTGTACTTGAAATAGACAATGTTGCATACTTCATTTTTTCCCTATTACTTACACTTCCCTTAATATACGTATATTGATCTTTTAAATCACTAAGTTCTGTTTTTAATTCGGTAATTTGTTTTGCACCAGCATACTTATTTTCATTTACAACAAGAAGTAAATTATATAATTTTTCATCATCTGGAGTTTCTAGTCTATTTAATTTATGTGTAGACATTCTTCTGATTTTTCTATTTACGTTTGAAATATCAGGGTTGCTTACTTTGAATTCAGTAATAATTTTATAAATTTTATTTTTAAAATATCTCTTAATTCTAAGGAACTCTTCACGAGAATGAGTTGTTTGTTTGGCAAATTTATAATTATTTTTTGCATCTTTTAACAGTTTTCTTGTCAATGATGAGCGCTTTGTTTTTGCCCATGAATAAGATAACTCTTTAACACGATCTTTGTAGATCTCCATTGTCATAAGTTCTCTATTTAATTCTTCAGATAATTTTTCTTGCTGATTTTTATAATTTTTCATATGAGAAGCAAAACTGTCAGACATAGCATTAAACAATGTTTCTTTTTCCTCGTTTAAATGTTTTACAGCATTTTCCTTGTCAAATGGACCTAACTCTCGAGTTCGCATTATTTTTTTCTCTTCAATTCTATATTCTCAAATTAAGTTTTTAATTGATGATTTAAAAAAATTCTCACGAGACTTTTCTGAAATTTTTATGTCTCTAATTTCAGATTTTAATCTTGAAATTTCATCGCGAGAAAATTTCATCCTATTTTTCAAAGATGCTTTTTTCTGAAATTTATTTCTTTTCTTTTGCTTAAAAACTAAACCAGCCATTATTTTCCTTACTCTTGTTTTTTTTATTACACTTTTATTACATTTTTATAATCGACACTAAGGTCTACTTGATTTGAATTTAAAAATCTATTTTTACTCTTACCACCATCTTTATTATTTATATTTAAGTACTTAGTTTCACCACCAAATTGGCTACCCCTATTTGGATCAGTTATATCTAAAACCATATTCCAATGATCGTAATGAATATTTTCAATTAAATAATTTGAAAATTTTAAATTCATACTTATACCTGGTTCATTAATAATTTCTTTTTTTAGTTTCACGGTTCTTAAAAGTGAATTTGAAAGTCCATAAATAGTTATTGGGTTTATTATTGCACTGTAATAATCAATTAAATCCTTAGGATTCATTCAACGTGCAGGATGATTATCAATGTTTGATGAATTATCTAAGTAATCAGCAATATCAACATTATGTTCTATATGGTAATATTTTGATTTTACAGGTAATACACTTTGGTTAAATAACTCAGTTCTAAAAATTTCCATTTGATTTGTTCTTATAATTTCATCATTAAAACTACCAGATTTGCTTTTGTAAGATTCAGGTAAAAATCCAAGTTCAAAAGAAGCTTTTCAATATCCATTTAATCAGGTAATCATTCCATCAGTTCTATAAGGTATTGGTTTATCACTATTGTTATTTTTATCAATAACTACAGTGGCATTTTTAAATGAAACTATTAGAGCTAATGCCTTTTCAAAATTAGGATTTAAAGGAAGAGAACGTGAAAACTGTATTGTTTTTTCTTCTGGTATTAAAGCATTGTTATTGGCTAGTCTATCAATTATGTAAGTATAATATTCTTTTAAATCTAAGGTAGTTGATGTATTACTACTTCATTCAGTATTTTTTCCTGTGGCTTCATTTACAAGTCTTGTTTCAGAAAAGGATCTGAATATATTATTGTACTTATTAAAGTCAGTTGCCATAATTCTCAATATTTCATCATAGATCATAAAGTTTTTCATTGATTTAATTTTTTTATATTCTAAAGCTTCATATTCTTCCAAATTTCCAAGTTTAGATTTTAATGAATTCATTTCAATCAAGTCTCTTTTAAAACCATTATTTTCATCTTCAGTATATGTAATAATTGTATTTCATTGCATTACATCATATCCATGAGTCATATTCATTTTTTTGTTTTTTGGAAATACAAAATTCATGAATGTAGATTTAATTTTTTCGTCGCTCATATCTTTATACTTATTTTCTATTTCCCTAAAAATTGATACATAATCCTTATTAATTTGTTGTTGAAGTATTTGATTGTGAGTTATTGGAACACAAGAAACAATAGCTGGCAGAGTTGCTGCTCCCACTATTGTTCCTGTTCCTAAAAATGCCAATGATACTAATAACTTTTTCATGACAAGATTTAACTAATATTTAAAACGCTCTTTTGCAAATTCAAATGCTCCAAGTGTACCACTTGAAAATCCCGTTTTAGAGATTTGAACATCTAGATGTTTTCCAAAATCATTAAGAATATATTTATCAATATGATTTTTTATTATGTTTACTAATTCTTCACCTAATAATGATGGACCACCACCTATAACAAATATTTCAGCATCTAAAACATGTTGAATAATTGCAATTTGTTTTGCCAATGGTTCCAATGCTTCAATGAAAATATCTTTTACTTCTTTGTTATTATTATTAAATAAAGGATTAATATCTTTAATTGTTAGGTCTCTCCCCAACTCTTTATATAAATTACCCAATTCACTAGTTGATTTTCTTGCAACCTCATTTATTTGTAATTCAATTGCTGTAGCTGAAGCTGCAGCTTCTAAACAACCATCCAATCCACAATTACATTTGTATTTAGTTTGAAAACCTCCACCATGACCTGGTTCACTTGGTAGACCTGAACTGTCACCTAATATAAGTGCTTTATTCAAAATAATTCCACCACCTATACCAGTTCCAATTGTGTACATCATCATTGAATTTGGTTTTCTTTTATAAGCTGATGCTCACTCTCCATAAACTGCTGCTTTAGCATCATTCATAACTGAGACATTTTTAACTTCAAATTCCTTTTGAAATTCTGATTTAATGTCGTAATCTTTGATATTCAAGTTAGCTGAGAAAATAACTTTTTCAGTAACAGGATCTATTATTCCACACACTGCTAATGCAACAAATGATAATTTTTTTGGTTTAATATCCAATTCAATACATTTTGCTACAAATCTTGTTTTAATATTTACTACTAAACTATTCATAGTTTTTGTTTCGACAACAAAATCACCAATAATATCATTTCCTTTGAAAATAACACATTTAGCAGTTGTTGCTCCCATATCTATTGATAAAGCATATTTGCTCATAAATACCTCTTTTTCAGTTGTTTAATACACTAATTTTACTATATAAACCCACCTTTTACAACCTTTAAACTAATGTAAACCTACATTAAAATAAATAAAAAATAATCCTAGGATTATTTTTTATCTTTTCAAATATCAATAATTTGTACTGATAATTGAATAATTACTTCAGCACTTGTTAAACTATCTTCTGCGTGAATATATAAAACACTATATTCAACTTTTTCTTTATTTGCTTCTTTTGCAACTACATCCATGTGGAATTTTCTAGCTGATGATAATTCTGATTTTGCTGTTTCAATTAAAGAGTTAGATAAATTAAAGTCTTTACTTTTTGCAGCTTCAATAGCTTTAAAAGCATTAGATTTTGCACTCGCAGTAGATGTTATTATTCCAAAAGAAATTGCTTCTCAATCCATATTTATTACCCCTAAATTTGCCCCATTCTATATAGCTTTGCAAATTGTCCTTCTAGTTTCATTAGTTCATTAAATGAACCACTTTCTATTACATTTTTATTTCTACCAATAACATAAATTATATCATAGTTAATAATTGTTGATAATCTATGAGCAATTGCCACAGTAGTTCTTCCTTTTGATAGCGCTTCAAATGAAGCCAAAATTTCTTTTTCTACAACATTATCTAATGCTGATGTAGCTTCATCAAGAACAATTAATGATGGATTTTTTAAGAACATTCTGGCAATAACTAAACGTTGTTTTTGTCCTCCAGATAACATAAAACCTTGTTGTCCTGCAACAGTTTCATAACCATCAGGCATTGAAAGTACAAAGTCATGAAACTTAGCTGATTTAGACGCTGCAAAAACTTCTTCATCAGTTGCATTTACATTTGTATATCTTATGTTTTCCATAATAGTTCCAAAGAAAATTTGAGGTTCTTGATCAACATAACCAACATGGTCTAAATAATTTGTTAATTGATAATCTTTAATATCAACTCCATTTATTAAAACTTGACCTTTTGTAGTATCGTAAAATCTCATTAACATTTTTGTTATTGTTGATTTACCTACTCCAGATTCACCAACGAAAGCATAAGATTTACCCTTTTCTAGTTTAATGTTTAATCCTTCAATGATTTGTAAATGTTTATCATCTTCAGGATATGAAAAATCAACATCCCTAAATTCTATAGTTTCAATTTCATCATTAATAGAAGTATCTTTAACTGTAATTGCACCTGGTTTATTTTGAACTAATGATTTGATAGAAATAATTCTTTCAAGCCTCATCATTGAGTTTGATAATCTTGTTGCAAACCTGAAAATCATCGGAAGTAATTGAGTTAAGTTACTCATCATATATGCTGAAATTGTAAACGAAGTAATTATTGGAACAAGTTCAGTAATACCCATTCCATGACCAACATGGTGATATAAAATTGCTAAGAATATTGAAAGTACAGGTATTACTAATGCGGTTGTAGAAGCTATAACTGCAATCCATGCAGAGTATCCAATTGTTATATCAACACTTTTACCTCAATTTTCATGCTTATCTTCAAAAATTTTAATTTCTTCATTTTCAGTTCCAGAAGATTTTAATAGTCTAATATTCATAATTCTGTCAGTCATTTCACCATCAATTTTTAAACGGTGATTAAAAGCTGTAATTAAACTTCTTCTGTAAAGAATAAATATTAAAAACAAGATAATAAATACTACTAGTAAAACTGATGTAATGATTGCTGCTAAGAAAACATCTTGCATAAACATTGTTGTAATAACTGTAAATAAAAAAATTATTGTATAAAAGAAGTTAATACAAAAGTTAGTTAACATATCACCGGCAACCGTTGAATCTGTCATAACCTTTGACATTGTTTCACCCAATACATTTTTTGAATATCAACTCATATCTACACGAATCATTGATTCAACGGTTTTAAGTCTTAGATAAACTTCAACCCTATTTTGTAATCTGTGACCAGCATATTCTAAAATTCATTCAGATAAACCCATAAATATTAATAACCCGACAGCAATTCAAACCATTGATGTTCATGAAGTATAAACTCCTAGAAACATTGCATGACCCGATTCAGCTGTAACAGATTCAATTAAAACTTTAGATATAATTGGTACAATACCAAATGCAAATCCTTGTAAAAAAATACTTCCAAAAAATACTAATGATAGAAATCAATGCTTTTTGAATACAGGTAAAATTTGTTTAAAGGCACCCATAAATTTTTTTCATGTGAATGCATAGTCGCTTTCAAATTTACTAAACAATTTAGGTTTAGTAATTTTTTCTTCAATAACTGACTTAGATACTTGTTTTTCATCTAATTTTTTATCAAATTCCATTGTAAATTTTTCCATAGTGCCTCCTTATTGATTATTATTATAAATTATTATTAGTGGTATTCTCGATACCTATTGCTATTTTTTTATTTTTAGTGAAAATAATACTTATGAGAAACTATATAGAAATTAAAAATAAAAACCTCAAATTGAGTTTAATTTGAATAGGAATATCTATTAATATAATATTCTTCATTTGATTTTTCATTTCGGGCAATATTGATCCTGCTCCACGATTTCAGGCAATAAGTCACGGTTGGAGGTTTTTAACAACATTGACATTTTGGACAACTCAAGTTTGTGCCATGAATATTATATTCCCTATTTTGGTGGTTCTAAACGGTAAATGAGGAATTTGAAAGCCACGATATCAAAGTTGAATTTCATTCATGGCTTTTAACTTAATGTGTATGATTATATTTTGAGCTGGATTTACTGATTTTAATGTAAGTTCAATTAAAGAAGAAACACCCGTTGGAGATATATCTGCTTATGCAAATGTTATTTTTTCAAAACCACATAAATTAATAATTACATTATGAGCACACATGTTTGCTCCACTTGCATCAATTTTTGTATTTATATTTTTTGTAGAAAAATATAAAATAGATGTTAAGTCATATTACAAAGCTGCATCTCCATTTTGCATTGCTTATCTAAGCGCATGATTTTTAATTAACATTATTAAGATGTTTATAATGTATGGTGTTGGTGTTGAAAATATTATGACATTCAAAATTTCTGGAGATTACAATACTGAGTTTCAAGAATTCTATGAAAGGATAAGAACTAATAATCCCGGATTTTGAGGTGACATGTCTGTTATTGGATATCTATCTGGACCATACTTTTTCTTTAACTTTGCTTTAGAAGATGATATTGCAAGCAATGGGATGTCTTTGATGATGGGAGTTGCATTTGGATCTGTTATTGTGACAATAATTATGCAATATGTAGTAATTGGCTTTGGTAACTTATGGATCAAAAAAAATAACCCAGATACGCCAATAAGTAATGAATACAATTTCATTGTTGAAAAATATGAGGGACGATCATTTGAAATAATAAAGATTTGTTTTTACATAATAACTTTATCTGCTGGAATATTTCAATTAACTCAAACAAATCATTATATTAATGAAAATATCGGATTCATGTATAAAACTGCATACCTAATTGTAGCAGTTTCTATTTTATTAGGTTCTATGTGTGGAATAATGATTGCATTATTATATATATTAAATATTTATAAAAATCCTTCATGAACATTCTACATATCTTTATGTGTTGGAGGATTGGCATTGTCATTTTATTTAATAGGAATACCATTATTAATTATTTCAGTATTTTCACTTTGATATAAATCGAATAAAAAAAATCTCTAATTTAATTAGAGATTTTTTTATTAATATTCGTCAGTATGGTGATCCATATCATATTTTGTTTTTGCAAAATATACTGATGTATATTTTATATTAATTAAGTGTAGTAATCCTGGAAGAACAATTCCCCCACCGATTCAGTTACCAATTAATGTTGGAATAACGTTAGCAAATATAAATGAACCAATTATAACCATTTGTGTATTAACGTGGAATCCATCTTGACCAGCATTTAAGAACAATTCTCAAACAAATATTCATAAGAAGAATGTATTAGCAGGTCCATGTTGTAACCCCATCATAACAAACAAGAAGATTGGTAAACAAATAATAATAACTGTTGTTGATGAATTTTTTGTTGATGCTGTTAGTGGTAATGTTGATGAAACCATTATATTACATAAAATTCCACTTCCTAAACAAAATAACATTGTTAAGACTACATCTTTAATTGTTATATCAAAACCAGGTGTATCAAAGTCTTGTGCAGATTTAAGTTGTAAAATTCTATCTTTTGCTTCTTGTGATAAATTTGGAAATAGATCTGATAAAATTTCTTCAGTATATTTATGTTCGTCAATAACATGTCCAATGTTATAAAGTTTGTGAATTCCAATGTCATGTGCTTTTCCTAAGAATACACTATCTTCTAAAATTCCAGCCATTGCTGCAATTGAAACAAAAATACCTGTTCCTAAAATATTTCCTAAAAGTACTCCAAAAATTCCTCTTATGTAGTGATCAATTTTAACTGCACCTTTCATTGTTGGAATTGTTGCTAGAACATGTGAAGTATAAAGACCTCCACCCAAGAATGTAATAAGAACAATACAAAATGGGAATATGATTGCCATAATCATTCTTTCCATCATTGCAGCGTTATCTCCGCCTAATGACATAACAGCATAAGTACAAGCTGTATAACCAAACCCGATAATAAAACCTGATAAAACTCCAAGTAATACTTGTTTAAAGAATGTATACTCCATTTTATGAATTGAAGCTGCAAAACCTCCAATAATTCCATCTGTCATGTAACCATGACCTGTCATTACTTTTTCATAATCCATATTCTTTAACTGATTTTCATACTCTAGTTTTGATAATTTTTTTTGTGCAAGGTCTTTAATGTCGTGGTACATTCCTGTCTTTCCACGTTCTTTTTTAGGAGCCTCATCATTTGGAACTTTAATTTTTTCAATTGATGATTTTTCTTTTATTTCTTTAGCTTTAGCCACCTTTTTGTTTTCAGTTGGTGACTTTCCTTTTTTAATCATTTGCTTAACCTTTTCCTTCTAAAAATTTTTGTAAATATATTAAATATTGTAATACTTTGTTTCAATTTCTTTTACTATTTTTTTAATAAATTCATCTTTATTTACTTTTTCAGTAGATTTTGAACCGTACTTTCTAAAAGAAACAACATTATCGTTAATTTCTTCTTCTCCAAGGATAACTTGGTAAGGTATTTTTTTCATTTGAGCTTCACGAACTTTATAACTTAAGCGTTCATCTCTCATATCAACATGAGTTCTTATTTGCTTGGTTTTTAATTCTTTTGATAGCTTTAGTGCTGCATCATTAAATCTTTCAAGTACTGGAATTATTTCAATTTGTGTTGGTGAACATCATAAAGGTAATGCTCCTTTTGTTTGTTCTAATAAAATTGAAATAAATCTTTCATATGTACCAATTAGTCCTCTGTGAATCATAACTGCTCGTTGAGGTTTCAAATTTTTATCTAAGTAGTTAACATCAAACTTCATAGGTAATAGGAAATCTAATTGAATTGTTGAAACTGTAATCTCATGACCTAAAACAGTTTTAGCTTGAATGTCTAATTTGGGACCATAGAAAGCTGCTTCACCTTCCATTTTTTTATAATCAACTCCTAAGTCATCTAACACTTCTTCTAATTGTTTTTCTGCATTATTTCACATTTCATCATCATCATAATATTTTTCTTTATCTTCAGGATCACGTAATGATAGTGAAAGATAATCAATTTTAATTTTGAATGTTTCTAAAACCTCTTTAATAAGTTCATAACAGTTTTTGAATTCTTCTTTAATTTGATCTGGACGAGCAAATATATGTGAATCTGTTAATTCCATAGAACGTACACGTTCTAATCCTACAAGAGCACCTGAAGCTTCATAACGATATAGTGTTGCATGTTCACAGTATCTCAAAGGAAGTTCTTTATAAGATCTTGGTTTATGTTTAAAAACTTGAATGTGATGTGGACAAGCCATTGGTCTTAAAACCAATTCTTCTTTTAGTTCTTTTTCATTTGGAAGTTTAATTGAGTTAAACATATCATCACGATAATGGGCTCAGTGACCTGAAGTTTCGTATAACTCACGTGATCCCAAGTTAGGAGTTTCAATTGGTACGAAATCATATTCAAACTCTTTAGCTTTTAAATAGTTTTTAATTTCATTTTTTATTGTTGTTCCATTTGGAAGTCAAACAGCCATTCCATGACCTAAAATTGGGTTTATTGTAAAGATATCAAGTTTCTTACCAATTGTTCTGTGATCCCGCTCTTCACGGTCTTTAAGCATATCTTTAATAGCCTTGATCTCATCAGAATTACCTGTGATTCCATGAATTTTTTGTAGCATTGCATTATCTGCATTTCCTAATCAATATTCACCTGTTAAATTAATTAATTCAATTTGTTTTAATTTTGCAAAATTTGTAATTAATGGTGCAGTTACAACAAAATAGAATTTGTCATATTTAGCAACTGAAAATCCATTTTCTTTTGATTCTTTAATTATGAATTTTGTAAATTCTTTATTACCATAAAATGACAATAATTCTTTTTCAAACTTAGAAGCGTCATCTGAAACAAATTCAATTGATTTGCTTTCCTTTAACACTTTAGAAATTTCTTTTTGAATATCTTTTAAATTTTCAAGTTTAATAGATTCTTTGAATTTAAAAGAAACTCCAAATTCAAAATCATTTATTTCTTTTTTATACATTGATGATATTTCATTATCACTAGACATTTTTTTTACTGCAATCATTGTTGCCAATTTTGAACTATATTTTTTTGCATATTCAAACTCAACTGATTTATCTGTAATTATTTCTAATTGTGCATCTTTTGTTACTTTAAAAAATGGTGAAACCATTTTTCCATTAATTTTTGCACCAACACAAACTTTTTTTAAACTAGTAGCAATTGATTCAGCTATATCTAGTACTGACATACCACTGTTTAATTCAAGTTGTTTTCCATCTAAAAGAGATATTTTCATATTAATACCCTCCATATACAATAATAATTTTATATTAATATGTTTTTGAAATAAAAAAAAGATAACCGTTTTTTTACAGTTATCCCTATACACATTTAATAAACACATGAAATATTAGGAGTTTGCTAAATTTATTATTTACTTGACTATTTGTGTGGTTTCCCACAACATAATAATACAATAATATTTTTTTTATTTCAACTAAGAATAATAAAAATTTTTATTATATTTTATCTATTTTCATTAACCTGTTTAAATAATTAGGTACCCCATTTTCATTAACGTTGTCTGTTATTTCATAAGCTAGTTCTTTAATCTCGTCAATAGCATTTCCCATAGCAATAGAATATTTTATGTTTTTAAATACTGGTAGGTCATTGTGTTGATCCCCAAAGTAAATAACATTATCAGTTGTAATATTTGTTTTATTTGTTTTATTTAGCACTTTTATCAAATGACTTAGTCCTGCAAATTTATCATTTCCCTTAACTATTAAATCAATACTGAATTCATCTCATCATGTTATGTGCATTTTGTCACCAATCAATTTTTGAAGATCTTTAATGTCTTCTTTATGACTTTCAACGTTATTTAGTGTAAATTGAGATGTTGATTTATTTTTCATATACTCAGGTTTATAAATTAAAAATAAGTCATCTCTAGTAATAAATCTTTCAGCCTTTGATTCTTTTAATTCATCTATATCTATAAAATATGATTGTCTAGAATCAGGTGAAGAAATTATGAATTTCATTTTTCTGTCAGTTAAAAAGTCAATTATCTTTTTTGTTTCTTCTACTGTAAACGAATCAACCACATGACTTTTGTTTTCAATAAAGTCACGAACATCTGCCCCATTTGTACCGATGTAATATCTTGTATATTCATTATTTGCAGCTCCATAATCATTTGTTAGATAGTCCATTAAACATGATGCATTACCTGTGTCAATAACAAAATAAACATTTCTTTTTTTTAGTTCTTCAATTGCTAACTTCATTTCCTTTGATAATCATGGTTTTTGTTTTGAAATCAAAGTACCATCAACATCACAAACCACTAATTTTATTTCATTATTATTAATTTTCAACATTTTAGCCCCTCTATGAACTTCACAAATTTATTCGTTAATTTTAATCTTTTATTTTGTTAAAACAATATTTGATTGCCAAAAAATAAAATAAAATAAACCTGTTAAGGTTTAAATTTTATTATTTAACTTTAATTTCTGAAATATTATCGTTGTGTACAAATAAGATTGTTTCACCTTTTTTTGCCCCTCAAGCTTTTGCAATCTCAATAATTTCTGATTCTGATTTTTTGAATTTTTCAAAGTCTTTAACTACGTTCATGAAGATTGAGTGTCATACACCAAATGCTGTTCATAATTTTTCTTCAGCTGTAACTCCTAAAATAGTTACATTTGGTCTAAATTTTGAAATTGTTTTTAGTAATTCACCTGTACGAGATGCAACAACTGCATATTCGTATTTACCATCAGTTGCCATTTCAGCTAATTTATTTGCAATAGCTGCTCTTGGTCCACTTGATGTTTTTCTTGCAATTTCTAATTGTTTTGCATAGTATAACTTTTTGTAAAATTCAATTTCTGCTCTTTGGTTAATAGTTGACATTGTTTTTGTAGTAATGAATGGGAAATCACCGTTTGCTGATTCTCCAGATAACATAGTTGCATCAGCTCCTAATTCTGTAGCTCAGTAAACGTCAGTAACTTCAGCTCTTGTAGCTTGTGGGTTATCTGTCATTGACTCTAACATTTGAGTAGCAACGATAACTAATTTACCTGCTTCTCTACATTTTCTAATGATTTTTTTCTCTCAGTAAGGTACTTCTTGGAATGGAATTTCTAATCCTAGATCTCCACGTGCAATCATGATTCCTGCTGATTCTTCAATAATTTCATCGATGTTGTCAATTCCAACTTCTGATTCAATTTTTGAAATAATTTGGATGTGTTCTCCATTGTGTGCTTTTAATATATCTTTGATTTCTCTTACATTTGCTGCTGTATTAACAAATGAAGCTGCTATATAGTCAATTCCATTTTCAATTCCAAAAATAATATCATTTCTATCTTTTTCAGCTAAGAAATCTAATGAAAATTGAACACCAGGTAAGTTAACACGTTTGTTATTTTTAACCATGTGTGTATTAAATGCTTCACAAACTACTGTTTGTCCTTTAACTGTTTTAACGTGCATTGTTAATTTACCGTCATCAATTAAAACTACATCTCCAGGTTTAACGTCTTTAGCCATGTCATATGACATTTGAATTTCGTTTTCTCCGCATTCTTTTGTTGTAAAGTCGGCTGGGTTTGTGTAAATAGTTACAGTTGCCCCTCTTTTAATTTCTTGTTTTCCGCCTTTGAATTTACCAACACGAATTTCTGGTCCTTTTGTATCCAATAATATTGAAATTGGTTTGTTTATTTTTTTTCTAATGTTTTTAACTCATTCGAATCTTTCACCATGTTCTGAAAAGTCAGCGTGTGAAAAGTTCAAACGTACAGTTGTCATACCATTATCAAATAACTCTTTAATCTTTGCTTCTGAGTGAGTTGATGGTCCTATTGTAGTAATAAGTTTTGTTCTTTTTACTTTACCTGTAAAGTCATAAATCTTCATAATTTTTCTCCTAAATATAAAATGATTATAGCAAAACCAAAAAAATTATATATGGGTTAATGATAAATAATTAATAAAAAAAGAAATCTTATTTAACTAAGATTTCTCATGTTTTATTTTTTCTAGCAACTAAAACTTTTTCACCAATTTCAGCACCTCAATGTTTAGCTATTTCAATTAATTTCTTTTCATCACGGAAAACTTCATCGATGTTTTCAACTCTGTTCATAAAGATTGAATGTCATACACCAAATTTTGTATAGTTTTCTTTTGATTCACAAACACCTAAAATAGTTATGTTAGGTCTAAATTTTGAAATAGTTTTTAATAGAGCACCTGTACGTGAAGCTACAATTGCAAATTCATATTCACCATCTCTAGATTTTTTAGTTAGGTTCTCAGCAATTTCTGCTTCTGGTCCACTTGATGTTCTTATCGCCATTTCTAACGCTAGATCGTAATATGTTTTTCCATAAAATGCTAATTCAGCACGTTTATCAATCATTGACATAACGTTTGTTGTGATTTCAGGATATTTACCTGCAGCAGATTCCCCAGATAACATAGTTGCATCAGCTCCTAATTCAGCTGCTAAATAAACGTCAGTAACTTCAGCTCTTGTTGGAGCTGGGTTATCTGTCATTGATTCAAGCATTTGTGTTGCCACGATACAGATTTTATTTGCTTTTCTACATTTTCTAATAATTCTTTTTTCTCAGTATGGAACTTCATAGTAAGGAACTTCAAGACCTAAGTCTCCACGAGCTATCATAATTCCATCACCTGCTTCAATAATTTCATCAATATTGATTAGACCAATCTTAGATTCAATTTTAGAAATAATTTGAATTTGCTCACCATTATTAGATTTTAAAATATCTCTAATTTCATTAACGTTTGCTGCACTGTTTACAAATGAAGCAGCAATGTAATCAACTTTATATTTAGCACCAAAAATTATATCTTCTTTATCTTTAGTACCCAAGAATGGTAATGAAAACTCTACACCTGGTAAATTAATTCTTTTATTATTTTTAATATCATGTGAGTTAAATGCTTTAACAAATATTTTTTCTTTTTCTACTTTAATAACATCTAATCTTAATTTTCCATCATCAACCAATACTTGGTTTCCAGGTTTTAAATCCTGAGACATATCATATGAAACGGCAAATTCTTTTGCTCCACATTTTTTATTGTTAAATGAAGTAACGTCTGAAAGAATTGTAATTTCTTGTCCTGCTACTACTTTTAAAGTCCCTTCAGCATTTGTAGCCAAACGAATTTCAGGGCCTTTTGTATCTAGCATAATTGAAACGGGTCTTTTAATGTCTTTTTGAACTGTCCTAATAAACTCAATAGTTTTTAAATGTTGTTCTTGAACACCATGAGAAAAATTTAATCTACATACGTTCATTCCATTTTCATATAAAGCCTTTATTTTTTCTACACTGTTTGTAACAGGGCCAATAGTCGTAATTACTTTTGTTCTTTTATTTCTTTTTTCTAAGAACTCTGGTTCATAGAATTCGAAATCTAATTTTTTATTTTTCATTTTTAAACCCCTTTATTGATCTTTCTAATAGCGTCATATTCTTGTGTTCTGTCTTTTGGAGCAGCGTTTAATGTTGATTCAATATCTCTACCAACTAATGTATTTCCATCTAAACCTATGTAAAGTGCTGACTTACCTGCAATCAATTGTTCAACAGCATAAATACCAAATCTTGTTGCTCAGTATCTTTCCATTGCTGTGGGTTTTCCACCTCTTTGGATATGTCCTAGAACTGTATGTCTTGAATCATATCCAGTTTTTTGCATAATTTCTTTTGCTAATTCTTCTGCATTAAATTGTTTTTCCGAAACTGCAACAATAACACTTCTGTGGTTTCTTTTTTTCAATTCGTTTACTTGTGAAATAATTTCTTCTTTTGTCAAAGGAGATTCTTTTGTAGCAATAACTTCAGCACCAGTTGCTGTTGCTCCAAATAGAGTTAAGTCTCCACATGCATTACCCATTATTTCAACAACCATACAACGATTATGTGAGTCTGCTGTATCTCTAATTGCATCAATTGAATTAACAACTGTATTTAAGGCAGTATCAAAACCAATTGTTAAATCTGATGAAACAATATCATTGTCAATTGTCCCAGGTAGTCCGATACAGTTAATTCCCATTTTAGATAATTTTTCTGCACCTTGATAACTTCCGTCACCACCAATTACAACTAATGCTTCAATTTTTAATTTTTTAAGATTTTTAACAGCTACTTCTCTAACTTTTTCTTCTTTAAATTCTGGAAGTCTAGCAGAACCAATTACAGTTCCACCTCTACTAACAATTGAATCTGCAAATTTTATATCTGCTTTACTGATTTGATTTGTTATTAAACCTTTATACCCATCTTGAACTATTCAAGGTTGAATATTATTAGCAAATGCCGTTTTAATAACTGCAGCAACTGCAGCATTCATTCCTGGGGCATCTCCACCACTAGTTAATATTGCTATATTTTTCATGTGTATTTTCTCCAAATATTATTAATTATAATCTTTATTTCTCTCAATTTCAATCTTGATATTTTTCAACATCTAAACCACCAAGATAAGGAAGGTTTCTTAATCTTTCATCTAAATCAAAACCAAAGCCAACTAAAAAGTCATCTGTTTCCATTTTAATAGCTGTAAAATCGGTTTTGATTGATTTATTTCTTTTTTTATTATTTACACGATCAACTAAAGTAACTGTTCTAATTTCCTTAGGATTTCTTAATCCTAAATAATTTTTTACATATTTTAAAGTTGCACCAGATTCTAAAATATCTTCAACAATCAATACGTGTCTATCTTCAATTGACACATTGATGTCTAATAACATTTTTGGTGTAGCTGATGCTTTTGTTTTTCCCAAGTACGAAGAAACAAGCATGTATTCAGTAATACATTCAAATTTTAAATGTTGTACCAACTCAGCCATAAAAGGAACAACACTTTTTAATATTCCTATTATTACTAATGTTTGTTCTTTCATTTTTTGTTTTGAATAGTATTTATTTAATTCATCTGCAACTTGTTTAATTTTTATTTGCAATTCTTCTCTTGTAAATAAAATATCTTTTATTAGTGGATGTTTTTCCATATTAATTTTTCCCCTCTTGTAAATATGTTTCTAAAATAAGTACAGCTGCCATAGTGTCCTTTTTTTCTTTTCTTTTGTTTTTACTAATACCTAAATCAGACATGATTTCTTTTGCCATACGTGTAGTCATTCTTTCATCAACACGTCTGATTTGATCTTCGGTAATTTTTGTGTGCTCTAAAATTAAATTAACAATGTGTTCTACCATCTCAATTCTAGGTCCTATTGATCCGTCCATATTATATGGATATCCAACTATTAGAATTTCAGGTTTATTCTCGTCAATTTCTACTTTAAGTTTTTTAACACCTTCAATATAATTCTCTCGTGTGAAATAAATTGTTTTATTAGGAGTAACAATTAGTCCTTGGCTAGTTGCAATACCAATTGTTTTAGAACCCAAATCTAATGCCATGTACTTTGCCATGCTATCAAATCCTAATTCTATCTTCAGGTGATTTATACATCTCATCGCCTTCTTTTAAATTATAAAATTCTTGGAATTCGTCAACATTAACAAGTACACCGTTTACACGGAATTCACTTGGTGAATGAGGATCAACGTTTATTAAGTATTTAGAAACTTCGGGTGTTTTAATTGATTTTTCAACATTTGCAAATGATCTAAAGTATAAGTCCATATCTTCTGGTTTTTCAGCTTTTAGTATTTGTAAAGTAGCAACAACTCCTCCTAAATCAGCAATGTTTTCTCCAAGTGTTAAATCACCTTTTACATTAAGACCTTCAACTTTGTATGTTGAATATTGATCTGATAATTTTTTGGTAATCAATTCAAATTGTTTTCTATCTTCAACAGTTCATCAATCATTCAAATTTCCATTTGAGTCAAATTTAGAACCTTCATCATCAAATCCATGAATTATTTCATGTCCAATGACTGCGCCTATTCCACCTAGGTTTGTAGCTAGTGAAGCATTATAATCGTAAAATGGAGCTTGCAAAATAGCTGCCGGGAATGCTATACAATTTTCCGGTGGATTGTAATAAGCATTAACTTCCTGAGGATTCATGTATCATTTATTTAAATCTACCTTACCTGTTTTCAATTCATTCATTGAAATTTTTCTAAAATGACGTGCAAGTGATAATGAATTTTCAACTAAGTTTGAACCTTCCTCGTATGATTTTATAACTACATCACTGTAATCTTCTCATTTGTCCGGATACCCAATTTTTAATGTGTAATTATCCAATTTATGTAAAGCTTTTTTCTTTGTCTCTTCACCCATTCATTCAAGTTTAGAAATACGTACTTTATACACTTCAATCATCTTATGAATCATATCAATTACATCTTTTTTAGCTGAATCTGAAAAATGCTTTTCAACATATTTCATCCCTAAAATTTCACCTAAACTACCTTCAACTTTTGCAATAGCTCTTTCACGTAAAGGCTTAGGTTCTTTAACTCCACTAAATACTTTTCCAAAATCGAATCCAATTTGTCATAATTCTTCGTGCAATGAATTTGAAAATCCAGAAAGAATATCGACTTGCATTAAATCAACTATTACTTCTGAATCAATTGTAGGTAATACTTTATTCAACTCTTCTAAAAACTTAGGCTCAGAAAGAATTATTTTTCTTGCTACATCTAATCCAGAAGATTTAAAAAATTTATTTCATTCAAATAGCGGGCAAAGTTTATTTAAGTCTTCAATTGTAACTGGGTTATATTGTTTTTCTACATCTCTACTTTCAACTGGAGTTTTAATTGATTGAGCCATTGTGTGTTCAAAGTCATATATTTTTTGAACTTTGGCTTCAATAATTTTTTTATCAAGTGTTGGATTAATCATTTTTAATAAATTACCTAAATAAATAAAGTATTCTTTTTTAATTTTTAATCCATCTTCTGATTCATCATTATAGTAATCACGAGTACCTAATCCTAATCCCATTGTTGAAATGTATAAGATATTCATTTTTGAATTTTTTAAATCTTGATCAACACCAAATCCAAAAAATGTTCCCTCAAAATTTTCTCTTAATGAAATTGTTAAATCAGTTAAGTCTTTAACTGATTTATACATTTTTGGAATTTCTAAAATATGTTTTATAGGATCTAGCCCTAATTTATTTCTTGCATCAAAGTTTAAAAAGTTATTGTACAAGTTTGCAACTTTAACTTCATTGCTATTTTCTTTATATTTATTTTTGTTAGTAATCATTTCATCAATAATCAGTCCTACATTGTCTTTAGCTTCTTTTGCTAGTATATGAAAAGACCCTCATGATGAGTATCCTGTGGGTATTTCAGTTGTAGTTAATCATTCATGATTTACATGACCATAAAAGTCATTTTGCAGTGTTGGTTTTGTTTTCATAGGTCCACCTTTGTTTGAATTAATACTATTATATATAAATATGAAAATAAAAAATCATATCCACCAAGATATAATTTTATTTATACTAATAATTTTTTTACAAAGTTAAGTTTTATATTTTTATCAATAGATTTATATTTTTTATTTTATTACTGGCTCTATTAAGTAACTACAAATTATGTTGCCAAAATAAAATAATATGTTTAAAAAGCAAAAAATAGCATAGCTATTTTTTGATTATAAGTTTTTTCCGTTTGTCTTAATTACATCTTTATATCAAAAGAAACTTTCTTTTCTATGTCTTGACATATCTTTTAAGTCAAATTCATCTCTATTTACAAAAACAAATCCGTATCTTTTTGTTGAACCTTCATGAGTAGAAATTAAATCTATTGCACTCCATGGATTGTATCCCATAATCTCAACTCCATCGTTTAATGCAACTTTCATTTCTTTTAAATGATATTTGTAATATTCAATTCTATATTGATCATCAACTTTTCCGTCAATAAGCTTATCATGACCTCCAATTCCATTTTCAGTAATTATTAAAGGTAAATTATATCTATCATACAACTCTCTTAAAACATTTCTAAATCCAATTGGATCAATTTCTCAACCAAATTGTGTTTTTGTTAGATTATCATTTGGGACTTGTTGATACATTCCTTCCAAACTTCTAATAACTTGTTGGTCTGTTAGCTTTTGCTCTTTAAATGATTTCTCAGGCATAGCAACAGTACTTGAAGCATAATAGTTGAATGCTATAAAGTCTGGCTTCGCTAATTTATCATTTAGAACATCCATTTCTCCTTCTTTGATTTCAAACATTGAGTTTTGTTTTTCAAGATAATTTAGTACTAAATAATGATATCTTCCAAATACTGCAACATCTAGAAAAAAGAAATTTCTCATTATTCTTAAATTAAATGTAGCGGTATTATCAATTGGTTTTGTAGAAGCAGGATAAGCTGGATTTATATTTGGAGCTGGCCCAATTTTACCTTCTTTTACCATTTTATGACATAAGATATTTGCCTTAGCTTGAGATAGCATCATATGGTGATTTACTTGGTATTTAGCCTTTAACTTATTGTCGCTTTTACCAAAATCAATTCCCACTATTTCACCAAATAACATCATTATATTTTGTTCATTAATTGTTAATCAGTGTTTCACTCTATCTCCAAAGTTTTCAAATAGCACCTTTGCATAATTTTCAAATGCATCAACTATTTTTGGATTTAATCAACCGCCATCTTTATCAAGAGCAGCAGGAAGATCAAAGTGAAACATTGTGATAATAGGTGTTATTTTAAACTTCAATAGTTCGTCAATTAAATTATTGTAAAACTTAATTCCATCTTTATTTACATCCCCAATACCTTTTGGTATAACACGAGATCATGAAATTGAAAATCTGTATGATTTAAATCCCATTTCAGCCATAAGAGCAACATCTTCTTTTCAATGATTAAAGTGATCTGATGCAACTTTAAAATCCGTTGTTCCTTTTGGTATATTTTTTCTTACATCTTGAACAGATGGACCTTTACCTTCGGCATCTCACCCACCTTCAAACTGGTAAGCGCTAGTTGAACCGCCTCATAGGAAATCTGTTGGGAATTGTTTATATTTCATTTTTAACCTCCAAGTTTTTTGTTTAATACAAAGTCTTTATTTTTATATTCAAATTCTTTTTTATCAATTAATTCATAGCTCAAGTCAACAGCATATAATCCATTTTGATATAATGGTTTGATATCTTTTAGATTACTCAAATTTGTTTCACTTGATACTTTTTCCAATATGTTTTCTATTAATTTCATGTCTTTCATATTTTGTTCCAAATAAATTTCTTTAATTGCTTCCAGTTCTAAGCTTAACAGTTTAATTTCTTTGTCTAATATTTCGACTTTTTCATCAATGTTTAATTTTAAATATTTATTTGCATATATATTATATTTATCAACATTATCATAATGATTCATAGCCTTTTTAAATAAAGTCTCTTTTTTCAAATCGTTTTTTGCAATAATTTGTTGTTTTTGCATTTCTACTCTTTGCAATTTAATGACAGCATTTTCATATTTTTTATAGTTTTCATTTGACTTAATATTTTCATAGATATCATTTAATCTACTTTTTAGTTCAGTAACTTCTGATGAATTTCTATCTTTTTGTGTTTGCATAACAAATGCTTTTATTAATAAGTCATTAGCTTTTTTGATTGAAGTTTTTTCAGTCTTTCTGTCTTTGTAAAGTACAAATGTAATAGCAAAGGCTAGAGCTAGAGTAGCAAATCCTAAACCCACTGCCAACAATGTTTGAGTAGTTGTTGCAAAACCCATGTACGAAAGTACACCGGTACCAGTTCTTGTTGTTTGTTCAACACCTATTATTCCAGCGATAATTCCGACGATTCCAGCAGCTGTACAAGCTTGAAGAAATGGTCATACTTTTGGTAGGTTTATTCCATAAATAATTGGTTCAGTTACTCCAAATATAGATCCGGGAATTGCACCAAAGGCTGTTGATTTTATTTGTAAATTTTTGGTTCTAATACCTACCGCAATAACTGTACCAATTTGAGCCATTACTGCCAATTGAGTTACAGCATACATTGTTGATGGATGCCCATTAATCATTTCTTGGCCTAGAGCAGTTACTATTGCCACATGAGTACCAGATAATACTAATGGTTGCCACAAGAAGGCAAACAATCCTGCCCCAATACCAAATGGTATTTTTTCTAATAACTGAATAAATTCAGATAGTAATTGTTCAACTATCCCTAAAGCAGGACCAATTGTAAATATCATAATCATAAATGATATAAGCATAACTGATGCTGGTCTAACTACTATGTCTACAGATGTAGGCATTCATGATTTTACTCATCTATCTAGATAAAATAGTAAGAAACCTGCCGAAATCATAGGTATTACTGTACCCTCATAAGATTTAACTTTCACAGGATTATCAAACAATTTAAATAGTGTTCAGTCTAATACTTGTAAGTGTCTGCTTGTTAATAATAAAGCAAGGAATAGTCCCATTATAGGATCTCCACCTAAATATTTTATTGTGTTATACAAGAATACAAATCCAACTAATTCTAGTCCAACTTTAGCAAGAGTATAAAATAATACATCCCATGTTCCATATCCAACTTGTCCAGGATTTTTAAGCAGACCAGTCTGAACAAGTGTTGCTTGTAAACCAGCCAACAAACCTGTACCCAAAATAATTGGTAATGCAGGAATAATAATACCTGCTATTGCTGGCAAAATTTTATTTTTGAAAGGAATTTTTTTGGTTCTTAGTAAACTTTGGTCTTTATTAAATGAATCTTCTTTACCTGATAAAATTTTGTCGCATTCCAACTTTATTTTATTTACTTCTCCACCAATGATAATTTGTATTTCATCACCGTTTCAATTTATTCCTTTTACAATATTTAATTTTTTTAAACCTTCACTATCAACTTTATCTTTATCAACTATTTTCATTCTCAAACGAGTCATGCAGTTATAAACGGATTTTTGATTTGTTCTACCAACCAACTTTAAAATATCATTAGCAATTTTTTCATACTTACCCATTTCTTTTTGAATTTTTATTCTCTTCTCATTGGAATTGTCAGTTGCTTTTGCTTTCTCATTTGAAGATACAAATTCATATTCAAATTCAAATAATAAATCACCTTGATTTACATGATCACTTATATTTTTATTCAAAAATTTAAAACTTTTTAATTCAGTAGTATCAATAACAATAGGTGTTTCTGCTGAAATTTTTTTTGCATCTAATAATTTAAGATTTAAATTAGCGATGTGTGTGTGTGTGTTTACTGTTTGACCTACTTTAACTTTCACATCGAAAGGTTTACCATTTAATGAAACAGTTTCTAGGCCAATATGCATTAATAAATTTATATTATTACTTGAAAAGTAATACGCATGTTTGGTATCAGCAATCATTTCGATTTTTGCATCATTTAATGGTGAAAAGTATTCTTCAGAATCCGGAATTATAATAATTCCATCTCCAAGCATTTTTTCAGCAAACGTTTTATCGCTACATTTTGTAATATCTAAAACTTTTCCACTAACAGGGGCTAATATTTTTATTTTATTCATATACCTCCTCTCTAATTGTTTTTGACAATTGGATAATTATATTTTTTCAAAAGTAAGGTAAAAATGAAACAAAAAAACTAGTTTATATTTTTGTTCAAAATAAATAAACTAGTTTATGCTTAGGTTTAATAAATTTGTTAAGATTTTTATTATTTGTTGATGTCTTATTAATTGTCTTACCTCAGGAGAATACCCAATTACATCATTCATTACAAAATAATTATTTGGATTTAAAATTCTAACCTTACTCAATTGAGATTTTGTAGAAAATACAATGTAATTTAATTTTTTACTAAAAGCTCTTTTGATATATAAATTTGTTTCGTTTGTATCAAGACCTGTAACAAAAAATATCAACAAATCATCATCAGTTGCCTGATCAATATATCCCTGTTCAATTTTTCTGTTATTAGCATAAAATGTTGGTTTCATTGAAATCAGTCCATGAGCAAATAAATTCATTGACTTAGGATCAACCTCATAACTAGGAATAATAAATACTTTGTTTGCCAATTTAATCATTTGAGCAAAGCGAGTTAAATATGGAGACATGCTTTCTATGTCATCTTCTTCATCTATTAGTTGCTTCTTCTTTTCAACTACTTTTTTGTCTCCAATTATTTTTGTTTCATAAAACTCTTGCTCTACCATAAGTCTAATTATCATTTCCTTATAGCCTGCATATCCAATTTTCTTAGCAAATTGAGTTAGTGTTGATTTATGGATATTTAACTTTTTAGACAGTTCACTACTTGAAGGTAAAATTTTATTTGGTTCATTAATTAATAAATATTCAGCAATCAAAAACTCAATACTATTCTGATTTAAAATGATAATATTTTTTAGTTTTTCTTTTACATGCATCTTTTACCTCTGCCAATAAATTATATTAATATTTTATTCCTGTTTAGTCACTTTTAATTTTTATTGTTTTCAAGTGCCAAAAATAAGTTGACTTGTTTTTTTATTTAAGTTATTTAATTTCTACATATCGTAAAAAACTAAACTCCAATGTGATTATTAAACTAGTTTAAGCTCATATATATTTTAAATTGTTTATTATCTAAGAAAAATTAAAAGTATATAATTCATAAGTATAGCAAGTGCTAAAAGGAGATTTTATGGCTAGAGAAAATAAGCTTAAGTTTAAAAATTCCAACATCCAAATTGAAAAGATTCTTCTTGATTCAAAATTAAATGATCAAACGATTAATCAAGAAAAATATGATGAAGAAATAAATAAACTAAAAATAAAAGAAGAAAACTGAATTGCAGAAAAAGGAACTTTTTTCTCAATTATTGCTCAATATTATAAAAAGGAATGAAAATTAGGTTTACTATTTTTATTCTTAACAGCAATAACAGCTACTGTTTCAATAATGCTTCCATTACTTACTCAACAAATGATTAAAGCAATTATGATTGATGTAACTGCTGGTGGAATGGAACAAAGTGGATACTGAGGATTATTATGATGAGAATCATTACTAATTGCAGTTGGAATTGTTGTTGGTAATATGTTTATTCAATTTGGTACACAATATATTGGTGTAACAATGGGTAAACGTATTGAAATTGATTTAAGGAATAGAGCGCTTGAAGCTTTAATTAGACAAGATATTTCATATTACTCTGATAAAAAAATTGGAGAACTAATAACAAAGGTTGTTTCTGATACTCAAATTGTTGGGGATCAAGCAGCAACAATCCCTTCTACAATATTGAGCTCAGTATTAACAATTACTGCATCAATGGCATTAATGTTTGTATTCCAATCAGTAATGGCTGCATCAATTCTTGGAGTATTTCTAGTAATACTTCTATTTATGACAGTTGCATTTGGTGTTTCTAAAAAAGTTATTACCAAAGTTCGTACTGTTATTACAGAAATTAATGGTAACGTAGTTGACAGAATTAACAACGTAAGATTAGTTAAATCATCTGGAACTGAACTATATGAAACAGAACGCTTCAAAGAAGTACACAAAGACTATTATAAATGAACTAAAAAAATGGCTAAAGTTCAAGCAATGATGGTTGTTATATTATTTGGTGGAATTTCATTATTACAACTTATGACAGTTGCAATGGCAATGATCATTTATCATGATGCAGGAAAGGAAGCTCTGGCTTTCTTTACAACAGACTTTGCCTCATTTCAAATGGCTCAAGGAACAATGGTTGGTGCCCTATTCCAAGTTGTAATGTTAACAATGGGAATTGCTCAAGCATCAGTTGCTTCAGTACGTGTTAATAACACAATTGAATCATCATCAATCATGGATATGCATTACTTTGACGGAGTTGAAGTTGATAACATATTTGGAGATATTAACTTTAAAGATGTTATGTTTGCTTACCCAGAAAAACCAGATAACATTATTTTGCCTAAGTTTAGTTTTAAATTTGAACAAGGAAAATCATATGCTTTTGTTGGAGAAACAGGTTCTGGTAAATCAACAATAGCAAGAATGTTGTTACGTTTCTATGACCCTACTGAAGGTCAAATTTTAATTAATAAAGACTTGGATTTAAAAGATGTTAAATTATCTACTTACTTAGATCATGTTGGTTATGTTGAACAAGAACCACAAATTCTATATGGTAATGTTTATGACAATGTTAAATACGGTAGATTTAATGCAACTAATGAAGAAGTTATTGAAGCTTGTAAAAAAGCAGATCTACATAACTTAGTATCAACTTGATCGCACGGTTATGATACTGTTCTTGGTGAACGTGGATTCATGCTATCTGGTGGTCAAAAGCAACGTCTAGTTATTGCTAGAATGTTCTTAAAAGATCCACAATTATTAATTCTTGATGAAGCAACATCAGCTTTAGATAATATTGTTGAAAAAGAAATTCAAGAAAAATTAAGCGAACTAATGGTTGGAAGAACTTCAGTTACTATTGCGCATAGACTATCTACAATCAAAAATGTTGATCAAATTGTAGTACTTGGTGCTAATGGTGGTGGAGTTGTACAAACTGGTACATTTAATGAACTAAAAAATAAACCAGGACACTTCCAAAAACTTTACAAAGCCGGATTAATGGATTAAAAATAGTTTACTTACATTAAGTATAAATATTTAAATATAGCAACTAAATTTTGTAGGCAAATCAATTAGATTTATATTAAAAAAACGAGTATTTTATTACTCGTTTTTTTAATATAAAAATATCATTTATTTCAATAACAACTGCGAATTTCATTGCAATTTTTTTGAACTAAAGTTTACTTTATTAACTCACTAAAATAAACTAAAACTATATTTTCATTTTTCTTATAAAAATCAAATATCCAATACCCAGAATAACAATTGAAAATATGAATCAACATAAAATAGCTACACTTGTATAAAACATTTTTCCCTCTATTGTTATAGAAATAAAGTTTGATTCATCATATGTTATAAAAATTTCATCTTTTCCGTTTCCATCATCTTTAACATCAGATTTTATTATTTGATTTGAAAATGGTCTACTAAAATCATTTTCATTTATTCTATTTCCGACCAAGTCATCCCCAAAATAGTTGTTTGACATAATTTGATTAAACATAACTCAAGGATTAGAATACAATTGAACTTTTGCATACCTATAATAAGTATCTAAATCAATTTTTGTATTACTTTTTGCTGGAAAAGGAACATTTATAGCTGCATCTAATGCTTTGATAAAACCTGTTTGATAAGTTCTACCTCCAAGAGAAATATTTATTGAACTCAACCAGTCATTATCTTCAGAATTTAATCCAGAAGTTGAATCTTTAACTCAAGCATTTTCAAAAAAGTTTCACTTATTTCATTGACTTGTTTCTTCAGGCTCTCTATCAAAGGTTATAAATGATGACTTTATAATTCTTTCAATCAAATTATTAAATCTAATTAGTTCTTTTGTAGATCTGCTATCAGAATTTAATTTATTAATTAATTCATTAAATCCACCTTTTATGTCTAAACCAAGATGAAGTTTTTCATTTGCACTTACGGAATTTTTTGTATAGTAAATTGAATTTGTTCAAATGTTTTTGCCAAAATCATTAGATTTATTATATGGAGAGTCTCCCATTGGTTGTAATTTCTTGACCTCTAACAAATATTTAAACAAAGGACTATTTAAATAATCATCATTTGTGTATTTGTAGATACCATCATTTATTTCTATACCATCACCAGAAAACTCAGTTAACAATCCAGCAATACCTATTGTATAAATATTTTTATCACTTTGAGGTGTTTTACTATTTGCTGTTGTTAAGCTAATTGAATCACGTAAATCTTTAAAACTAATAAGCATTTCATGTACAAATCCATCCGGATATTCTTGTTCAATATCTCGTACTTCCTTAGCAATCATATATTTTTCATAATCACGAAAAATTTGTCTAGATGATGAATAATCTCCAATACCTGAACGACCCATCTCTCACAACATTGACATCACAGGGGTTATCATACCAAATATAGCCATTAAACAACCAAAAACTCCTAAAAGGATATTCAAACTAAAAGTAGATAATATTGCTAATACTCCTGACAAAATAAGGTCAAATAATACCAACACAATAAATCCAATTGATAAATTGAATAATATTAGTGAATATACTGGAGATGGAGATATTATTCCAAAAATAATAATAAATAGAGTAAATAAAAATCATGATCCAATTGACCATACTTTTGACAGTAATATTCTTTGTCAAAAACCTACAGTACTAGATATTCCGCTTCTTTTTTCTAAACTCATCGTTCCATCAGTAATTGACCTTGAAAAATATTTTGAAAAAACTAATAAATTTACAATTGTAATTTGAACAATCCCTATAATATATAAAATAATTCTCATTAGTGAATGGGTTCCATTATTCATATCTGAGTCGCCTTGCAAAGCAAGAGTAAATATTGATAATATAGTTACAAATAAAATTATCATTACAACAGATGTAATTCATAAAACTTTTGACTTTAATGTAGATTTAAAAAAATATTTAAATATAGTTAATTTCATTATTTGTCCTCACTTTTTGAAAAAATGTTTTTCAATTTAGAAGAATCATAACTTTTTGAGTCGGATTTTTCATGGTTTATTGTAATGTGCTTTTTATATAGATCTTCAAGTTTTCCGTCTCTCTCAATTGAATATTTGTCATCGTATACAATTTTTCCATTTTTAATTAAAATTGCCTTATTAATTAAATTTTCCATTTCGTCAATTATGTGGCTAGTGATAACTATGCAAATATCAAGTTCTTTTGCAAGAGTAAATATGATGTTGTGAAATTCAATTCTTGAGTCTACATCCAAATTTGCTGTTGGTTCATCAAAAGTTATAATTTTGGGATTTGTTATTAACACACTTAATAGTAGTGCTCTTTTTTGTTGTCCTGAAGATAGTTGATCAAATCTAGATTTTCGCAAATCCTGAAGGTTCAAAAAGATAATTAATTTTTCTAAAGTATCATTGTATTCTTTAGGGGAAATATTTTTTAATTCGGCAGAAAATTTAGCAAACTCAATTATATTAAAATGTTTGGGAAAATTATTTTGATCCGGAAAAAACGCCATACCCTTCAAGTTATCGAGTTTCATTTTAATATTATTTATAAAAATCTCACCACGATCAATTTTGTATTCATTAAATAGCGTTTTTAATAACGTTGTTTTACCAGCTCCATTATTACCAATTAATCCAACAATATCGCCTTTATAAACAGAAAAGGAGATATCTGAAATACCTCTCCTGCTTTTAAAAATTTTTGAAACATTTTTAAATTCAATTATTACATTGTCTTTATTAAAAGAATTCATCACTTGTTACTCCTAGTTGAAAACCCATGTATAAGCAAGTAATCATTTATTTAAGTCTACATAAACTCTAGAGAATGATTATTTGAATTACCTACACAAATTAACGCATATTCTGTTTTCATTGATATTAAATTAATCTCATTTTCAAAATATTTCAAATGATTTGCTACTTGTAATGTTCATTATTTTTTTATTTCTATTTTGTAATTTGATTAGGTACTTAACATTGTAGTTCCATTAGTTGTGTTGAAATTAGAAAAAAATAATATTAATAATAATTTATTAATGATTATTTAGAATTTACAATAATATTTTATCTTATTAAAGAGTAATTGCAATATATAACAAAATATAATCAACCCTTCTCTCACTCAACTTTTCACAGCAAACAAAGTTCAAAAAAATCTTAGTTTTTCATAGACTTCTTTTAAGCTCGATGGAATTAAGTGTGACAATACAAATGATTAAACTTATAATTCGAGTTCAATATTTTTTTATAAAATGAAAATTTAATCTTCAATTGATTCATCGAATACTAAGTCTATTTTGCTTATTTTTTCAAGTTCTTTAACTAAAGATCCAAATATTTTTCTTCTAATTTTGTCATTACCGGTTTCAATTGCATTAGCGTTCTTTAGTAAAGAATATTTAACTTTGTCAAAGTTATCTAGCTGTTTTTTTACATCTTTTACAATCATAGGAAGTTTAGTTTCCATAAACTCAACCAACTCACCTCTAATCTTTTGAAGATCACTCATAAGTTTTTCTGAACCATTCTTATTCATTAAGTTTTTTTCTAGCACATAGTACTTTCTTTCAACATCGATAATTTGTCTAATAATTTGTCCAACAAAAGAAAAACTAGTTGCATCAGATATTCAGATGTTATCAAAATCAGGATGCTTGTAGAATGGTGCTTTTGCAGAAACAGCAATCAAAATACCATATTTGGCTTTTTGCTTTGCAATATCTTCACTTAATTTTGATAATCAAGAATCTTTTCACTCTGCATTCTTAACTTCATAAACAATCTTTCCAATTTCAACTTTATCTTTTTTTACAATTTGTAAGAAGTCAGCTTTAGTATCACCTATTGTGATTTTTTTAATTTCGTCTTCTCTTCCAAACACCTTGATTAATTCAAGTTCAACTTCAGTTTCAAAATTTTCACCTTTTGTTTTAACATGGATTAATTTATTTGTAGCATTAGCTATTTTTAATTCTTCAACTTCTTTTGAATGTTTTTCAATTAAATCTGCTTTTATTTCAAAAATTTTCTTTTCACTATCAGATACAAGTTTGGCAAATTTAGTACTTCACTCATTTTCAAGTTTAATTTGTTTCAATTCAAATTCTCTTTCTTTTTCATCACTCAATGATTTAATTTTAATTTCAAGTGATTGTTTTTCACTTCTCAATTCATTGATTAACTTTTCATTTTTTGATTTTAATTCATCTTCTAATGATTTTTGTTTTTTTGAATACTCATTTTCAAGTTCCAATTTTTTTAATTTTAATTCAGTATTAAATTTATTTTCAAAATCACTACTACTCTTTTTAATTTCGTTTTTAATGTACTCTTCATTCTTTACTTGAAAAATTTTGTTGTAAGCTTCAGTATTGTGCTCAAATAGATCTGATATTAATATATCTTTACCACACTTGGGGCATTTAAGTATGTTTTTATTCATTTTTTCTCCTTTTTATTATTAAGCAAAAAAATACATTCACTTAAATGCATTGTTATAACTTAATCAATTTTTAGTTTAGGCGCTAATATAAGAATCTTATTTGTATTAAACATACAATCAATTTATTGCATTGCTAAACTCCGAATTTAAACGGCATTTATATTATAAGTAAAAAGAGATACATTGTACCTCTTTTATAAATTATTTATTTAGTGGTTTTCAAGTTCCATCTTTTAATTTGTAAAACTCTTCTTTACATTTAACGCATTGAAAAGAGTCTCTTGGTCCTACCATAGGAACTTGTTTAGTTCCTGTTGATTTCATATCGTGAATACATGTCATTTTTTTAACTTTCCTTCTTAAAATTTATCTTTTTTTTATTTCTACATTAATTTCAAATACTAAGCTTTGTCCTGAGTTATTTTTAATCAAAATTGCTCCCGTGCCTTCCTTAATACCATCTATTTTAAATAATTCATTATCAATAACGACAATTTCAAATAATTCTTCAGATTTAAATTCTCCATCATTATCGAAGTAACTTATATTCATATTGGGTGTAATACCTGAGTGAATTTTATAAACTCTAGGTTCACCTATATAAACTTTTGAAATAGGATTCTCTAGTGTGATAATTTTGCTAACAGATTCATCCTTAACATCGTTAACTTTTGTTGTTGCTATAATTGTGGCTGTTCCAGCTGTTGCAATAATTAACGAAGTTGCTACTATTGGAACTAATATTTTTTTTCTGATCATAATTTCTCCTAAATCACAAATTCTACTGAATCTATTTTTACAGTTGTCTTTGCATATGTTACAGATCCTCATGAACCAGCATAAACCCATATTCAACTTCATAAGTCCATATTATCATCAACTTTAAATGAAATATGATAAGAGGTATCTTGACTAGCTCAACCTTCACTTGATTTCATTGATCCCTTCAGTTCATATTCCAATTCAAGTGGAGACTCTGATTGATTAACCATTCTTAGAATTGAAATTGGTCCGCTTGATGAAGTTTTTTTACCATTCTTATGTTCCATTGTTTGGGAACCAATTACTTTAACGAGTGACTCCTCTTTCTGTAACTGATATTTTGTAATTTGGCCTTCAAACTTCGTTCCTAGATTGGCAACGTGTTTTCAACTAGTTTGCTTTGATTCTCCTCCACCAGATCAACCCTTTTCGACTTCCAAAGAGCTGCTAAAACTAATTGGATAACTTTTGAATTTAATATTCCTATTAAGTTCATTGATGTTAAACTGTGATGAATAGTATGAGTATTATACATTTGATACTGAGATTGTTGATATTACTGGTGAAACTATAATTGTTGATATTGCTAATAATTTAAGCTTTTTCATTATTCAATCCTCAATTATTTATATATCTTTATACACTCATATTATAATATATTCTTATCTCACAAAACAATTAACATAAAACAAAAACAAAAAAAACATCTTTGTTACTTAACATATCTATCTAATTACTATTAGTTACTTGTCTATATTCTTCATAAAAAATAAAAAATACCTTACGGTATTTTTTAAATTTTATTATTAGTCAATATTATAGAAAGATTTAATTCCATCGTAAATAGCTGCATCACCTAGTTCTCTTTCGATTTCTAGTAAACGGTTGTATTTTGCGATTCTATCAGATCTTGACATTGAACCTGTTTTAATTTGTCCTGTGTTTAGAGCAACTGCTAAGTCAGCAATTGTTGAATCTTCAGTTTCACCTGAACGGTGTGAAGTAACTGCAGTTCAGTTAGCTTTTTGAGCCATTTGAATTGTTTCAATAGTTTCAGTTAAAGTACCGATTTGGTTTAATTTAATTAAAACTGAGTTTGCAGCATTTTTTTCAATTCCTTCTGCAGTAATTTTTGGGTTTGTAACAAATAAGTCATCTCCAACAATTTGTACTGTTTTTCCAGTTTTAGCAACTTGTTTTTGGAATCCTTCTCAATCACCTTCTGCTAATCCATCTTCAATTGAAATAATTGGGTAATTTTTTGTTAATTTATCTAAGAATTCAACCATTTCATCAGTTGTATATGCTCATTCTTGTCCAGTAATTTTTTCAATTTTTTTGAAGTGGTATTTACCATTGATGTATAGTTCTGAGTTAGCACAGTCCATAGCGATCATAATTCCATCACGTCCTGTTTTGTAACCTGCTTTTTTAATAGCTTCAACTAATAAATCTAAAGCTACTTCAACTGGTGTATTTGCTTTGAAAGCTTCAAGTGTTTGTTCTTTATAAGCTCATTCGAAGTTTGGAGCAAATCCACCTTCGTCACCAACAGCTGTAATATCTTTTTTATCATGTAATAATTTTTTTAAAGCTTGAAATACTTCTGAAGCTCATCTTAATGATTCTTTGAATGACGGTGCTCCAACTGGCATAATCATGAATTCTTGAAAGTCAATAGCTGAGTCAGCGTGTTCTCCACCGTTAATAACATTTAACATTGGAACAGGTAAACGTCTTGCGTTTGTTCCACCAATGTATCTGTATAGAGGCATTTCTAATTCACTAGCTGCTGCTTTAGCTACCGCTAATGAAACTCCTAGGATTGCGTTTGCTCCCAAGTTTTTTTTGAATTCTGTACCATCTAATTTGATCATTGCTTTATCAATTGCGATTTGGTTTGTTACTTCCATACCAACAACCAATTTAGCAATTTTTGTGTTTACGTTTTCAACGGCTTTAAGTACACCTTTTCCATTGAAACGTTTTGCATCACCATCTCTAAGTTCAAGTGCCTCTCTGATTCCTGTTGAAGCTCCTGAAGGAACTTTAGCTGAACCAAAACCACCAAACTCTGTAGTTACATCAACTTGAACAGTTGGGAAACCACGTGAATCTAGAACTTCTGATGCGATAATACTAATAATTTTTGACATCTTTATTTCTCCTATATAAATGTTTACATAATTAATTATATCAATATTTTGGTATAAAAACAAAGAGCATTTGCTCTTTGTTTTTATATTTAATTCATATTATTTGTTTTCATTTTGTAGTTTTTTTAACAATTCTTCTTGTTCTTTAATTTTAGCTTGAGCTACTTCTAATTCACTTTGTACTTTTTGTGTACCACTCATCATATTTGATTCATCCATTTTTGAAACGGTATAAGATTTTTTTTCATCATCAAATTTAAGTTCTTGTAAATATACTGATTTACTTATATCTGCAATTGGTGATCCATTAGCAAGATTTTCGTCTGCTTGTTTAACTCTACTTTTGTAAATCCTGAACATTTCTTCATCAATGAAATCATCCATGTGCTTTCCATCTTTGGTTTTTGATTTGGAAAATAAACTACCAGCAAATAATAGTATTCATGCAAAAACCATAAGTGCTAAACCTGATACAAGATAAGTTATTATGCTATATGGGCCAAAATTATTAATATCCCTTGAAGAGTACATAACTATTAATGGGCCAAAAGCAAAAAGTATAAACCCTATTGCCCCAATCAAAGAACTTGAAATAACAAATCAAACTTGGAACTTTCAAAATCATTTATAACATCCCAAATGGCTATCTTTAATACTATTTCTACCTAATCCAAAAGCCATACCCATAAACATACCCGTCATACTTCTACCACCAACAACGTTAGCATTTTGATTATGAGATATTCTTTTTTGTAATTGATATTCTTTAATTGGTGTTTGACACAAATTACAGTGCTTCATTTTTTCTATCTCCTGTGATTATTAATAAATATATTTTATAGTAAATTTTTTTATATTATTTATTATTTAATGGAATTTCTTATAAATATTTTTAGTTACCTAATGCTTTTGAAAAAAAAAAAAAAACGACCTAGTCGTTTTAGTTTTTATTTAAATTATTCAACATATTTGAAATCTTTATCCAAAGTTGCTAATTTTAATCCTGAATATTTAGATCTATCATAACTCAAATATGCTTTTTTAGATCTTGTAATTGCTCCATTATCATACAGTGTTGGCATACTAGGAAGTATTTTCCAACCTCTATGTAAGTATTGTGAAGAACCATATCCAACAGTTGAATAACTAAACGGTAATACAAATGACATTTTAACTGAAGGTAATACAAATGGATCATATATTGGAATCATAAATGATTTATCAATTAACATTAATTTCTCTGCAGTTGCAAAACCTTTAAACCTATCATCTAAATTTGATTCTTCACTAGCATTTTCTACTAATTCAGTATACTGTGCAATATCTTTAATAAAACTTGTAAATTGATCTTTTGTTTTATCGTCTTTAGCTACATATGAAGTATTTAACATACCTTGTAAATCAGAATACTTAAGTTCTTCACGTTTTTCTTTTCATTTATTTAAGATGTTTGAAGTTTGCCTTGCATCTATTATTCTGTGTAAACCATAGTAGTTTGCAAGATCTCCATTTAATTTATGAGTATTTAAATATGAAACTGGATCAGAGAAATCTGGTGATCAACCCAATACTAATAAGTCAAAAGCCGCATTACTTCGTTTTGATTTGAATTCAGATTCATCATTAGTTTGGTCTTGAACAATAGTAATATCAATTCCGTCTTCTTTTGCAGTTCTATTAAAAATATCAATCATGTTTTGTGTATAAATATTTTCTGTATTAGAACGAGCTCCGTTAGTTAAATGATTTAGTCTGACAGACTTTGAACCAGCTAGTTCATTAAATTCTTTTCTTACTGAATCTAAGTATTTTTCATTTTCTACTTCAAACTCATTTTCATCAGTAATACCACGTATAATTTTATAACCTTCAGGAACTTCACCACCTGCTTCGTTTTCAACTACATTTTTATGGTATGAGTAAAAATCACCACCTGGTTTTAATAATTCAAATAGTTCTTTGGCTTCTGGAGTATTAATATTTATTTGTCTATCTTCATTACTTCCTATCGCTGCAGCCAAATATTCTACATAATCAGTTTCACCAGCAAATGCAAAATTTGTTGGTGTAAATGTATTTACTGTAGTTGCAGAAATATGTCTTTCTCCTTTTTTATCAAATGCAGATGAGTAATATTTTGACATTCAAGATTTTTGAATTGTTGTCATTAAATATTGACGCATAATTGACGAAGTCAAAATTCTTGAATTTAATTCACCTTCTGGAGAAGGATTAGGATTCCATAAATTTGTGTTTATAGCGTTCATATATATTCCATATGTTGCTTGTGCTTTAGAACCTTCTACAGTAACACCTTTAAATTTTGGATTTTCTGGATCAGTTCCAACATATGTATTTCATCCTTGAGGATCTGTCGGTCTAAGTTTTAATTCAGTTAAATCACCAGATTCAAATGATGTTCTTAATTCACCATCAGTCGCTTTTGATTTAAAAGTTTTTGTCATTTTATTAAAATGAATATCTTTTTGATTTACATAATATTTATTTTTTTCATATTCAACCGATTGAGAAAGTTGTAATTTTTTCAAAACAAAAGGACCAGAATATAAAGCTGTTGATACAAAGTTTTCTGTTGTCATATAGTTTGCAAATGAACCAGCTTTAGCATCATCTGAAATGTTAACTGCTTGATATGGCAATGGTGCAAATGAAGCATAAGTCATTAGCGAATCAAAGAACGGCATTGGAACATTATCTAAGCCTGTTCATTTAACATAAAACGAATCATTATCATATAATGAACCTTTACCAGGATGAGCGTTATCTGGGTCATTATCTGTTCCCACTAATTCTTTAACCCTTCCAGCTGTTAAACCTAAATAAAAAGTTTTTAATTGTTCTGTTGAAGTAACAATTGAAAAACCTGAAGTCCCATCAAAACTGCCATCTTCATTACCCACTTTATTTGTAATTGCTTTATGAACTTTAGTATATCTTTCAATAGATTTACCCTCACCTTTATCAGCTTCTGTACCATTACCATTATCAATGTAATCAATAATTTCTGCTGCTCCATAAATATATGAGCCCCAAAATGATTTAGTTTCACTAGCTGTATTTGGGTGAGCTATATAAAGAAAAATATTTAAAAAATCGGTTCCTTTAATATTGTCAAAAACTTGATTTTGAGAATTAGTTCATTTTGCATTTTTATTAATTAAATAAGTTCAAGTTTCAGCTTTACCATCAGTTCCTTCAATTCGATTACCAACAAATTGTGATCCACCTTCTTTATCTATAGCAGGATCGAATTTAACAGCAAGTTCACCAATTGTTCTCCCAAATGGATCTACAGTAACTAAAGGTACGTTTAAATCTGAAATTAATTCAAAATCTTGAGCTTGCATTGTTTTTGCAGACACAAGTGAGTTTGGATTAAATTGGAAATATCCTTTAAAATGGTCAGTGTCAACTTTACGCTGTAAAAGTGAATTGAAAGAAATACCACATGATACAACTGCTGATGCAGTTAATGTGATTCCCATTACCGATGTAAGTGTAAAGATAAGTTTTTTCATATATCTCCTATTTGTTTGAGTCCATTATTTTTTTCATCATCTCAACAAGTTCTCTTCTATTTGATCAAACATAATGACCTGGTTTTATTTGTTTGAAATTAGGAAAATCAGTTAAATAATCTGGATGTTCCTTTTGTTCATCATAAACAATAAAATTAAATTCTTTTTGGTTTGGATCTGGATGTGGAATCGCTGATAGCAATGCTCTTGTATATGGATGCAGTGGATTATTAAATAATTCTTCTGCTGGAGCCATCTCTACAATTTGTCCACGGTAAATAACTGCAATTGTGTCTGCGACATGTCTAACAATAGATAAATCATGTGCTACAAATATATAAGTTATTTTTAAATCATCTTGAAATTTTTTAAACAAGTTCAAAACTTGTGCACGAATTGAAACGTCTAATGCTGAAATTGGTTCATCAGCAATGATTAGTTTTGGTTTCATAACAAGTGCGCGAGCAATACCAATTCTTTGTCTTTGACCACCTGAAAACTCATGTGGGTACCTAGATAAGTGTTCTGGTAATAGTCCAACAGATTTTATTGATTGTTCAATAATAAATCTTCTAACATCTTCATCATTAATTCGGTGCATTGATTTGATTGGCTTATCAGAATGATTCTTGTTATATCATTCAAAGAATAATTTTCTTGATTCATCATTTTTATACAATTCAGGATAGTTATATAACCCTTCTGAAATAATTTCTATAATTGGTAATCTGTCATTTAACGATGCAGCAGGATCTTGGAAGATCATTTGCATTATTTTTTTATTTTCATGAACACCTTTTTTATTTAAAGGTTTCAAAATGTCCAAGTTATTAATAATTGAATCCAACGATTCCAAATCCAACAATTTAATTAAATCCCTGTATTCTTTAATCATTTTTTCAGACATACTGTATGTCCAACCTTTAATTGCATATACAAATTTAATTGTGTCTGCATCTTCTATGGTATCTTCGTTTAGTAAGTTTTCAACATAGTCAATTTTTGATTTTAATGATTTTATAACTTCTTCATTTTTAATATTTTTTAAAACATATTCTTCATGAAAATTTTTAATTTCTAATTCAATATCTGAATTTTTAAATGAATTTAATAATTCATTATTTTTTTCTATAGTGTTTGATTCATATGAATTAATGTATTCTTTAATTGCTTCAATATTTACAGTTTTATAAGATCAAACAGTTGATAATAGTTTTTTAGCTTCATCCAAATAAACATCACTAACACCTGGTTTTTTATTTTCAACATCTAAAATATATTTTGTAGTTTCTTCAACAAATTGAGATCTTTTAATGTTAACAAGTGCTTTGAATTTTTCTTTAAATTCTTCACGTTCTTTTTTCTTTGAAGTTAAAGCAATGTTTTGTTCTTGAGATCAAATTATATCTTCAATTGCATCTTGAAGTTTGTTTTGTGAAATAGCTGACTTTTGTAACTCAACCAATATTAATTCAAAGAATTTCTCTAATGATAATTTTTCATTTAAATAATCATGTCTAATTTGGTTAACACGAGCAACATTCAAATAAATTTTATTAGCTTCGGTTTTAACATCCCTAACCAATACGTGTGTATTTCTAGCCTTAGTTCTAATTGCTTCAAACATTTCTGGTGTTAATTCTTTTGCATATTTATCAATATGATCCAAGAATCTAATAGTAGATTGTTGTATTCTGATTATTTCCAATAATGCTTTAACAATTTCTTTTTGTCAATTTTCAACCTTTTTAAAAACTTTTTCAGATTTTTCGTTTACTAATACTTCTCTATCTTCAATAATTATTTTTTCACTTTTTAAATCTTTAAGTTTTTTTGTTTTAGGGTTAAATTTTTGGTTCTTAATATATAAGAAGTAAGCCACTTTAACAGCATCTATGTATTCATTTAAAATTGTTGCTGTTTGAGTTGCTTCAATTTCCATTGCTTTAATATAATCTAAAATTTGTAGATTTGATTTATGCAAGTTTAGGGGTTTTCCAAAAACTAATTTGTCGTCGAAAAATACAGATCCAGAGTGAATCTTGTTAATTCCCATAACAGCACGACCAAATGTTGTTTTACCTGAACCAGATTCTCCAACAACTGCAAATGTTGTACCCTCTTTGATATCAACGTTTATGCCTTTTAGTGCTCTAAATTTTTTGGTTTTATTTCTGAACTCAACAACCATGTCTCTAACTGATACTATTGTTTTTGCCATAAATCGCACCTCCTTTTTCTATATTATTTTGTAAATAATTTTTTAAGTTCTTCTACTTGTTTTGGTTTATCAACCTTTGGAGCTCTCTTATCTAGTAATCATGTTTTTGCATAATGAGTTTCACTAACTTTGAACATTGGTGGTTCTTGTTTGTAATCAATCAATAACGCATATGGATTACGAGGAGCAAATGGATCACCTTTTATTTTTTTAAATAAACTTGGTGGTGTTCCAGAGATTGAATATAGTTCTTCACCTTTTTCACCTAATTGAGGTAATGATGAAAGTAATGCTCATGTATATGGATGTTGGGGAGTTGAATAAACTTCATTCAATGTTCCATACTCAACAATTTGTCCAGCATACATAACAGCTACTCTATCTGCAATATTTGCTACAACCCCTAAGTCATGAGTAATAAAGATAATAGTAAATTTGTATTCTTTTTGTAATTCTTTAATAAGTTTTAAAATTTGAGCTTGAATTGTTACATCAAGTGCAGTTGTTGGTTCATCACATAATAATATGTTTGGACGACAAGCAAGTGCAATTGCTATAACAACTCTTTGTCTCATACCACCTGAGTACTTTCCAGGAACGTCATTATAACGTTTATCAGCGTCTTTAATACCAACTTTAGTTAGTAATTCAATTGCTTCTTTTTTAGCTTCAAAACGTGATAATCCTCTATGTTTAATTAACACCTCTGATATCTGATAACCTACAGTTAATAGTGGGTTTAATGAAGTCATAGGATCTTGGAAAATAGTTGCAATTGTAGCACCACGTAAATTTGTAATTGATTTTCTTGTGTCTTTTCTTCTTTTATAACTTGAATGCTTCATAAACTTTCAGTTGTAAATTGAAGTTTCATATAATTCTTTATCTATTGGTTTAGAACCAATGATTGAATCTTCAAATATTTTCTTTAATTTTATTTCTATTGGTTTTAAGTCTTTGTAGTCAAAATATTCTTTAAATATAATTTTGTCTTCTTTTGTAAATGGTCTTTTTGCTTTATAAAAGTTTTTTAACTCATCTATAAAGTTACCAATCATTTGTTTGTCACTTCGTGAAATATATCCAAATCTAACAAGCTGATTTTTTAGTTTATGAATTTTTTCTTCAGCAAGTACAATATGCTTTTGTTTAAATGCTTCTTCAGATGCAACTCTATTTCAAAATTCATATCTTTTTAAATCTTTTTTTAATTCTAAAAGATTTAAAGCATCTTTGTTTGATGAATCAAATGATTGTCTCTCTTCTAATAAGTTAATTAACTTCTGAGTTTTATAAATTTTATCTTTCAAATCTTTTTGTTTTATTTTATTTAGATTTACAATTCTAGCTGCTAATTTTTTGATTTCCAATTTTGACTTTTTAATTATTCAAGATCTCATGTTGCTATCCAACATGTTATTATGAAAGTCAACTAAATCTGTTGTTCTTTGAATTTTTGAAGCCTCACCTTCAACTGGCGGATTAAAAATGATTGAACCACTTTCAATTCATCCGTTGCTTTCAATCATGTTTGTAAAGGTTTTAGTAAATACAGATTTACCAGAACCAGATTCACCAACAAGTGCAAGTGTTTCACCTTCATAAATATCCAAGTTAATATTTCTGATTGATGTAAGCACTGAACTTCTTACTTTGAAGTTTACAACTAAATCTTTTACAGAAATAATAATTCTCTTGTTATCCATATTTACCTCCTATTTTTTATCTGTGAGTTTTTGGGTCTAAGTAATCGGCAAATGTTTTACCAATTAAGAAGAATACGATTGATATTAATGCAATCATTATTAATGGAAAAATTAATAATGAAGGATTTGCTTCTCATTTATTATCAGCTAGAGATAAGTTTAATATCTTACCAAGAGATGTATATTTTCTTTCTCCTGCAGAAAGGAATGAGAAACCAAAGTAGTTAAGTGTTGAATCAATTGCAATAGCATTTGGTATTGAAAATGATGCAGTTTGCACAATAACTGGTAGGATTCTTGGGAGAATGTTTTTTGTAACAATTTTTCTTCCTGAAGAACCCAATGTAATTGAAGCTGTATTATATTCAGTATTTTTAACTAACATAACTTGAACACGAATTGTTGAAGCCAATGCTACTCATGAAGTAATTGAAACGGCAATAATTACAACAAACATACTATTTTTTCATTTTGGATCTGATGATGTAAAAAGTAAAATTACAATTAATCATAAAACCAATGTTGGAATTAGTGTTAAGAAACGAGTTACTTCAATAAATGCAATATCCAATTTCTTGTTATAACCTCAAATTGATCCAATAATAATTCCAATAAGAATTTGAATTGATGCAATTATGATCGCAAATAGTAATGTAACTGATGTACCTATTCAAATTGTAGTTCAGTAGTCTTCACCATAAACACCAAGTCCAAATCAGTGACTCATTGATGGTGCTTTTGATGCATCAGGGAATACTTGAGTTGGGTCATCTGGTAGCGGTCATGCATTTTTCCCAATTGGGACTATTATTGATAATGCAATTATTGCTAAAAATAATATTGCACAAACTATAAACACTTTAGATTTAAATAGTAATCCGAATACTGACCCTCAATAACTATATGAGTGAGGATTGATTGTTTCACCCTCATTTTTGTTAACACCAACTAGTGTAAATAATTCACTTTCAGTTAAGTGTGCAATTTCTAATTTTTTCTTTAAATCAACAACTCGATCATCAACTGCTTCAACGATTTGTTTTTTAGAGAAGTTTTCTTCGATTGTGTGAACTTGATCATCTGCATCAAATTCAAAATCATTTTCTCTGTTTTCAAATAAACTCATTGAGTTGTCCTCCTTTTTTTATATAAATTTTTATTAAGTCAGTTTTACTCGTGGATCCATTATGGCCATTAGTAAATCTGATATTAGTGAAGTAATAACTCCAAAGAATGAAGCTATAGAAATGTATCCAAGTACAACAAAAATTTCTCTTTGTGCAACTCCCCCAACAATAAATCTTGACATTCCTGGAATTGATCATTGTTGTTCAGTGAATATTGATGAACCAAAAATTGTTGCAACCAATGCTATTGGAATAGTTCTAATAATTCTAATTCCTGCATTTCTAAAAATATGAATATAGAATACTCGCCCTGGTTTCATACCTTTTGATTCTGCAAACTTAGTATAATCACTAGTCATCTCATCAACAATATATCTTCTTGTTTCTACAATAACTGTTGGAATATACATTACAACAATTACAAATACTGGAACCATAAATGTTCCTATATCTCCTGGTGTATATATTGTAGATACACCTGTTATTTTTGAAAAGAATATAAATAACAACATAACAATAACTAGTGGTGGTACACAAATTAGTGTTGCTGATGAACCATTTAATACGTTATCAATTCATTTACCCTTATTCTTAGCAGCTGTAATTCCCAATGGGATTCCAATTATGTAAGTTAATGACAAGGCTGTAAATCCAAACGCAAATGATATTGGCATAGCTTTTGCAAATAAATCCCCAACATTTGAAACGAACGGTTGACCAAATGAGTTAGTAAATACTACTCCAAAAAACATACGAGTTGTAAGAACTTGCCCTGTTGGTGTACCCTCATTTAAATCAATAATAGTTATATTTTTTTCAAAGAAAGGCAATATATTATAAAAATAATTTCAAATTTGGTTAAAAACTGATCCTGTAAGTCCAACTGATTTCTTTCTATTTGCAATTAAGTTATAGTACTCTTCTGTACCTGGTTTAATTGGTGATTTATCAGTTAAATCTGATACATAAGTTGTATCAGGAGTAACCATTATAAGTAGTAAAAATATAATCGAAATAGCAACTATCAATGTTAATAAAGAGAAGAAAATTCTCTTTAAAGAATAAAACAGCAATGGACGTTTTGCATTAAACTCGACCATTGCTCCTCTTGAAGAAATAAACATAGATTTAATTTTGCTGGCTGTCGCGCCTTTTGGTTTGAGTTTTTGATTAACATTTAAGTCCATAATAAATGAATCTACGTCGATTGAACGTGCTTCATCAAATTCTATTGTAGACATTTTTTTAGTATTTTCCATGATTCCTCCATTGCACAAAAACAGTGCACTTATTTATATATTATGTTATGTATTAAATTAATTTGCTTTTAAAAAATTGGGTTGTATATAAAATAGTAGTTATATATATATTGTATATAATTAATTTAAAAAGATATATTTTTTGTGGAGTTAAATTGAAAAAAGAAAATAAATACAAAAAGTTAAAACAAGACACAATGCAACTTCATAAGCTTGAATTGGAAAGAAAAATGGAACTACAAAAAAAGAGTGAAATTAATGAAGGTTATCGTGAGTATAAACGTATTTCATTCTTTCAATGATGAGACTGACTAATAATTATTCTCTTACCTTGAGCTATCTTTGGAATAATTTTAGGTATTGGATTTGCAATAGATAATGTTAAATTTATGGAGTACGTTTTACTTTTAACTGGTCTTGCAATTATATTTTGTTGAATCATATTGTCTTGAAGAAATAATAAATCATCTGCTGAATACTATAATGATTCACGAAAAAGATATTCTAAAATATATGATGCTGAACATGCAATGGATAGAAAAATTAGAATAATGACTCTAACTACTGGAATCATTGTTGCACTATCTTCTTTAATAGTTTTTTTTGCAATGTAAAAATAAAACCACACCGTTGAGTGTGGTTTTATTTTTAAGACATTAATCCAGCTTTATATAATTTTTGGAAATGACCTGGTTTATTTTTCAATTCATTAAACGTACCAATTTGTACAATACCTGCCCCATTTGCACCTAAAACAATAATTTTATCTACGTTCTTAATAGTAGATAGTCTATGTGCAATAGTTACAGATGTTCTTCCAATCATTAAATCATCTAATTTAGCTTGAATTTCCTTTTCAACAATGTTATCTAAAGCTGAAGTGGCTTCATCAAGAATTAAAACTTTAGGATTTTTTAAGAACATTCTAGCAATAACAAGACGTTGTTTTTGTCCACCAGATAACATAAATCCACGTTCACCTAAAATAGTTTCATAGCCATCAGGTCATGTTTGAATTAGATCATGTAATTCTGCTTTCTTCGCGGCTTCAATAACTTCTTCATCAGTTGCATTAAATCTACCATATCTAATATTTTCATATACATCTCCATATAGAATTTGAGGATCTTGCTCAACATATCCAATGTGATATAGGTAACTTGCTAAATTTAAATCCCTTAAATCATGTTCACCATTAATGATAATTTGTCCTGATGAAACATCATAAAATCTTAATAATAATTTAGCTATAGTAGATTTACCTGATCCAGTTTCCCCAACGAAAGCATATGATTTTCCTTCTTCAAATACAAAGTCAAATTTAGGTAAAACAACTTTTTGTGGTTTTTCAGGATATCTGAATTCAATATTTTTAAATTCAATATTTCCATCAATTGATGCAATTTTAATTCCATCGTTGTAATGTGGGTCCATTATTGACTTTGCACCAATAGCATCATTAACACGTTTAGCGGCAACAGATGCTTGAGCCAACCCAAACAATGAGTTCAATATTTGAAATAATGGTCCAATTAATATACCTTGTGCTAAATTAAAGGCTGCAAAGTTATTATCAAAATATGATGGTGTTGGATTAATAACACCAAAAATAATAATTGATGCCAACACTGAAGAAAACTGAATAACTACAACTCCAGCAAATAATGTTGTTAACATAATTGCTTGTGCGCGACCTACGAATTTGGCTCTTCTATAAAATTCTTTATGAACTTCTTTAAATCTATCAGTTTCGTATTGTTCTGTTCCAGTTGCTTTAATTAACCTAACTGTTGCAACCCTGTCAGTTACATCTCCATTAATATTAGTAATAGCTTCTCTCACTTTTTCTACACGTTTTCGAGTTACAGCAAAAGCAACTAACATTGCTAATAAAATCAGCAGTAGCATAGAGAACGGAACAAGTGCAACTTGTCATGCAAATGTAAACATCATTACTGTTCCAGCTAGTAATTCTAATGCTGAAATACCAAATTGCATAGGTACTTGTACAGCTTGATCACTTACAATCTGAGTATCAGAAATAACTTTAGTTAATATCTCACCTATTTTTTTATCTGAATAATATGAAATATCTTGTCTAACTAAAGCTTCTAAACTTTTATTTCTTAAATCTATTTCAATTCTTCTACCTACCATGAACGCCATGTAATCAAATACATATGATGTCATAGTAAAAACGATTACTAAACAAACAGCAATTATTGTAAGACCTTGTCACTTTAAATGTCAAAAACCCAAAGTTAATTTATCTAATAATTCTTGTTGTGCTGATGCGACATCCTTAATGGAACTATCATTTGGAATAAAGTTATAGTATCTAATCGACACTGTCATTTGATATGTTATTAAAGGTAATAACAATGCTGTACCAGCAAACACAAACATCATAAAGAATATTGGTACTGTTAACCTTCAGTATTTTTTGTAATAAAGAACAATAGTTTGCATAAACTGCTTTTGAGCAGCTTTCGCCTCTTCTTTGTTTTTAACTATTACTTCTTCAGGCACACTATAATCTTGCATATGACCTCCATATTCATTTAATTATAGCAAGATTAAAAATATTAGTTAAATTTAATATGTTGATTTAATTTTAAGAACACCGGAATTATCATTAAAGTCACAGTGTAATCTATCAATAAGTTAGGTATATTGAATATTATTGCAAATAATACTACGTTATACCCTTCTCATGCATATTGAAATCAGTAAATTGAACTTGCCATTACTCGAAATATAAATGATAACATTCAAGGAATTGTAGCTATTAATATAGTTGTATTAATAGTGCTTATTTTTGATGTACTGTTTACTTTAAATAATGCTCCTAAACTTGGTACAAGTAGTACTAAAAAGTATTCAAGAGTTCATTGACCAAATGCAATAACAGTTGGAGCAAACATTAAAGATGATACTCCAGCAATTATTCCTAACATGAATGCATATCTAAATCTTAAAAATATTGTAGAAGCAAACAAAGGTATAAATTTAACGGATATTGATGCTCCAATTGGTAAACTTGGGATAAACATATTCACAGTTGAAAATATCCAAAATAGTGCTAAGAAGATTGATGTTAATACTAATTCTCTAATATTTGTTCAATTTGTATTATGAGAAAAATCAGGTTCAAATTTTTCTTTGTTTTTTAATAATTCAAAACTTTCAAAACTTAAAGCTAATATCCACATACCAATATTTAAAATATTGTTTTTAATATCAAGTATAGTTTGGACTAGATTTAAAATCATTATCATGATTCAAAATCCAGCAAATGTAGAAAGAAAAACAACATACATTGTAGTAGAAGCACTACCTGTTTTATTTTCCATTAGATATCTACTTAAAAAATAAGTACCAATTATTAATAAAATTATTCTTATGTTTATTAAAGTTATATTTATAAATAAAAAACGTCTTTCGTTCATAAGGGGCTCCATAACAAAAAAGACATCGTTAAAATATGTTAGGACTTCCTACGCTTGCATTACCAAGATCAGGTTCTAAGAGTATTTCTCAAGCTTTCGCTACCTCTGCCTTTTTTATTATTATATACTACATATATGAGGTGATAAATGATTTATTACAAGGTTAAATTTATTTGAAATAAATTTGAAATTATTGCTCTTTTAACTAAAGAAAACAAGATCGCATTCATAGGATTATCAAATCCATATTATGATTCTTTAAATGAATTTAAAGATATTTTAGAAATTGAAGATAAGGATAAGATTGAGTTTGTCAAAACAAAATTAGATAGTTTTGAAAGTAAGTCATATATATTTAATGAAAGCGATTTCTATCTTGAATATCTTTCAGATAATACTAAATATATTTATAAAGAACTTACAAAAATTGACTATGGTAATTATTTGACTTATGGTGAATTTGCTAAATTAATTGGACAAGAAAAAGCTGTTAGATCAATTGCTACAAAAATTGGTAAAAACCCTATTGCGCTTTTAATTCCCTGTCACAGAATAATTAGCTCTAATAAAGCTGTTAAATACAGATATGGGTCAAAAACAAAGAATGAATTAATTAATAATAAATTATAAAACATCAGTTTAACACTGATGTTTTATTTATATAAATTTACAAAAAAAATATCAGCTAATGCTGATATTTTTAAGGTTTTATTATAGAGATAACATGTATCCAATTGTTCTAACAAATTGTGAAGTAAATGAGTTTTCGTTATCGTATCATGAGAATACTTTAACCATTTGTTTTCCATCAACTGTCATAACTCTTGTTAAAGTTGCATCAAATTCTGAACCGTATTGTGAACCAATAACATCTGTTGAAACAATTTCAACATCAACGTAGTTTAAAGCTTTTGCTAAATCAGCATCTTTTTTAATTGCGTTTTTCATTGCATTGTTAATATCTTCAACAGTTACATTTTTTCCTAATTCAACAGTTAAGTCAACAAGTGATCCTGTAATTGTTGGAACACGTAATGATAATCCATCTAGTTTACCGTTTAATTCTGGTAAAACTTTTCCTACCGCAGCAGCTGCTCCAGTTTTTGAAGGAATAATATTTCATGCAGCAGCACGCCCTCTTCTTAAGTCAGAGTGAGGTAAGTCTAATAATCTTTGGTCGTTTGTTACAGCATGAATTGTGTTCATTAACCCTTTAACAACTCCAAATTCATCGTTTAATACTTTAGCCATTGGTGCTAAACAGTTTGTTGTACATGATGCACCTGAAACTACAACATCTTCTTTAGATAATGTTTTGTGGTTTACACCATATACGATTGTTTTTAAATCACCTGTTGCCGGTGCTGAAATAATAGTTTTTTTAGCTCCTGCATTGATGTGTGCCATTGCTTTTTCTTTGTCAGCATAGAATCCTGTACATTCAACTACTAAGTCAATTTTTAGTGTTCCTCATGGTAAGTTGTTTGCGTCTTTTTCTGCTAAGATTTTGATTTCTTTTCCATTAACTTTAATTGAGTTTTCTGTGTAAGAAATTTTTCCAGCCATGAATTTACCATGTGCAGAGTCATGTTCTAGTAAGTAAGCTAATACTTTTGGGTTTGTTAAGTCGTTAATTGCAACAATTTCGATATCTTTCATTTCGAATAATTGTCTGAATGCTAATCTACCGATTCTTCCAAATCCATTAATTGCGATTTTTTTCATTTTTTTGCTCCTGTGTTATATATGTTAATCAAACGGTAAGTTCGAGTACTTATCTATTATACTACTTTGATTAATAAAATAAAATAGTAAATTATTCATAGTAATATTTGTAATTATCTTCTAGATTTACCCAACATTTCTACTTCATTAACTAAACCTTTAATACGATCAACAATTCTTTCTGCACTAACCATCTCATCTTCTTGAGATTGCTTTGAATCATAAACTGTTGAATATTTATTTCTTAATTTAGTCAAATTTAAATTTGAACTAAAGAAAGTTAATAATTTATGTGAATATCTATAATCAATTATATTAAATAATATTTCATCTCTTTTTCAAGTAGTCGGTTTTTCTTCCCCAACATCATCTAAAAATAATACTTCTGCATATTTACACATGTTAAGAGTGTTTTTAGATTTTATCTCAGCAAACATTTCATCATGTGCTTTAGTTGTTAGTGTTAATGTTTTGATGAAAACAACCTTTTTACCTTTTTGTAAAAAACGATTTGCAGTTACTTTTAAAAATTCAGTCTTACCAACACCAACCTTTCCATAAATATAAATTCCCTTATTAACTTTCATTCCATCTTCAACTTTTTTTGCAATAGCTGCAATATTTTTTGAATTAGTTTCTGATACCTTGCTTTCACTTAAAATTAATTCTTTAATTGATTTAAACTTTGTATCTAAGCTAATGTCTGAAAAGATTAAATTTTGGTTTTGAAAATAATTAGGATGATCATTTAAGTAATGAATGCATGGAACAAATGTTGTGTAAAATTGTGAATTTTGAAAATAAAGATCAAGCTGTTTACCTTTGATATTTTGTTCACACTTATCAATGCCACCATTATTTTTACATTCTTTATGTTGACTAATAAATCTGTTCAAAGTCGTAAGATCATATTCAACAAATTCGTCACTTACTTTATTTTCAATAATTATTTTTTTAATTATTGAATTTTTTTTCACTTGGTCAATTGTATATTTCATATACTAATTTTCCCCAAGCATTTTTTTCATCTCTTCATCTGAGATACCCAATGGATCATTGTACGGAACATCCATTGGTGTTGACATAGATAGTTCACGTTGGTTTTTAGTAAATACATTAAATTTTGTTTTTTCTTTAATTGATTTCAAGAATTTGTGTGCTTCTTCAATTGTGTCAATTCCGTTTGCTACAAAAGTATCAGCAATTTTAAAAATGTAATTTGCAACAATTTTATTATCATTTTTAGAAGATGAATAAGACATTAAGATATTTATTAATCCATCTTTCAACATATATTTAGCACGTAATAAATCAATCATATTCTTAACTGAATTCATGTTATTTAACTTACCTGCAATTGCAGCAGCATATTCAAGTGAATCAGTTTCAACCATTGTCTTAATAGCTTCTTGTTCTTTTGATTCTTTATCTGAGTTTGTAGATTTAGAACGCATTGTTCATTGTTCTTCTAATATTTGAATTTCAGTATGTAAAGTTTTTTCATTTAATGGAATATCTCTTTCATTCATAGAATTCAAAATATCAAACATATCACTTACTTCAATTAATGAAAAGTTTCTAAATGCTGAAATAATAAGTTTTTTATATTTTCTCTTTTTAGATTGAAGAATTAAGTTTCCTTCAATAATCAATGCGTCAAGTAGTTCATCATATTTTTTGTCTAATAATATAGTTGAATTGTTAACCTTAAGTTTGATTGCTCTAGCTACATTTTCATCTGATTCATCTAGATCCATATCAAATACATCAAACAGTCTATCTGTTACATCATCTAATTCTTCTGTATTTGAACTAGCTGAGATAACAGATTTAAACATTGACTTAGTAATGAAGAAATCTTCTTCACCTAGTTTTTTTAATAAAAGTTTGCATAGATTTTCTGAAATGTTTTTTTGTTCTTCTTCATTGGTTGCACCAAAAAACTGTTCAAAAGTTAAAGGAGCTTTAATTACAAAATTATATTTTTCGGTACCACGGTTCTTCTTAATTTCAATTAATCCACATGCTCCTAAAATCTTTCATGACTTACGAGCATCAATTGGATTTAAGTTCATTGAATTTTCTATACGTTTAGATGAAAGTAAAAAATCTGGGGCTGATTTTGTAATTTCAGCATCGATTAATAACATGTTATATAGAGAGAAGGCTTCTGCTCCAAGAATTGGAAGATAAAGAGCTGAAAGTGAATTTCTATCTATTAAATTTTGATTTGGATATGATAAAATCTTGTATTCAAAATCAGCCATTTTTCTTCTCCTTTCGTGTTGTTCTAAAAAGAATATATTACAAAAAAAACAAAATGGAATAGTTTAAGAAAGTTTGTTTTAATGTATTGAAAATATCCTTTTCTCAAACAAAAAAATGCTTTAAATAAAGCATTTTTGAAAGTTACACACTTATACACACTATTTTTGGCATACTACACATATATATGTACCTCGTCCATTTACGAACATTTTTGTTACACTATTTCCACAATTTTTACAAGGTTTTTTTTCATTAAAATGAACTTTTAAAAACTGTTGATAACCACCTTTGTTGTCCTCAGAAGATTGAAAAGATTTTACAGTTGTTCCACCATATTCTATGGCCTTTTGAAGTATTATTTGGGAATTATTAATGATATTTTGACATTCCTCTATAGATATTTCATTAGCAGGTCTTGTTGGCAATATTTTACACTCAAATAAAACTTCATTTACATAAATATTGCCTAACCCAGCAATAATTGTTTGATCCAATAAAACTGTTTTAACAGCAGTTTTTTTCTTTTGCAATTTATCATATAAATTTTTAGCTGTTCAATTCTTTGAAATTGCTTCTGGTCCTAACTTTGCAATAAGATCAACATGTTCATATTCATCTTGCTTAAATAAGTGAATTGTTCCAAACTTGCGAGTATCAAAATACATAAGTTGCGTATTGTCTTCAAAAATAATTTGAACTTCAGTATGTTTTGAAGGAATAGTTTCTAGGTTTGGATAATAAAATCATTTTCCTTCCATTCTTAGATGGCTGATCATTACATATTCATTAAATTCAAAAATTATGAATTTTGATTTTCTAGATATCTTCTCTATTTTTTGATTTTCTAATGTTCTTTTAATAGTTTGTTCAGTTGTATTTTGTAATATTTTTTTATAAAAGAAATTCATTTCTTTTATAACCTTATTTTTTATAGTTTTGTTCAATGTACGAACAACGGTTTCTACTTCAGGTAATTCAGGCATATTATTTTAAATCGAATCACGTCTTACCACGTGATCCTTTTACCTCCACTTTTACTTTAGGTTTTTTATTTATATTTAACTTAGCAAATAAAGTTGCAAAAGCTTCTTCCATAGTTAATTTAACAATTTTACTAATTTCATCAAAATCATTTTCGTGTAATTCTAATATAACTTCATCGTGAATTTGTCCTACAAATTTAATGTTCAGTTTCTTTGCAAATATTTCATTCATGGCTACTTTCAAAATATCAGCAGCAACTCCTTGGATTGGAGCATTTATAGCTGCTCTTTCTCCAAACGATTTAATCATTCTATTTGAACTTGATAACTCCGCAATGTATCTTCTTCTGTTTGAAACCATTTTTACATATCCTTCTGCATTTGCTTCTTCTAAAGTTCCAATTTTAAATGATTGAATGTCAGAGAATGTGTTGTAGTAATTTTTTATAAATTGTTTTGCTTCTGGAATTGATATGTTTAAATCCTTTGCTAATCCAAAATCACTTAATCCATACAAGATACCAAAGTTAAATATTTTAGCTATTCTTCTTTGGTCAGAACTTACTTCTTTTGTGTTGAAAATCATTTTTGCAGCTTCTGTATGTATGTCCCCATCTTTTGCAAAAATATTTAATAATGTTTCTTCATTTGCAACTTCTGCTAATACTCGCAATTCAATTTGTGAGTAATCAAAACTCATAAATATTTTATTATCATCAGTTACAAATATTTTTCTAAATTGTCTTTGATCTGCATCACGTACTGATATGTTTTGTAGATTTGGATATGAAGAAGATAATCTACCTGTATTTGTTAGTGTCTGATTAAAAATTGATCTTACACGATTGTCGTCTTCAATATATTTTTCAAAACCAACTAAATAAGTTGAATATAGTTTTGAATATTTACGGTGTTGTAAAATCAAAGGTACAATCTCATGAGCGTTGTATAGAACATCCAATGCTTCTTTTCCAGTACTTCCTTTTGATGTGTTTGGTAATCCAAGTTTATTAAATAATAATTCTGAAACTTGTTTAGGCGACCCTGGATTAAATTTTTCACCAATCACTTTATCTGTTATTGCAAAAATTTGTGATTCAATGTTTTTGATTTTTTCTTCAGTTGCTTTTGTTTGAATTAATAATTCTTTTTTATCAATCTTTACTCCGTTTTGTTCCATTTCAAGAAGAACAAAACAAAATGGTAAATCTATATTTTCATATAACATTAATTGATCTTTGTCTTTTAATAAACTTATAATTTCATTTTCACTTTCTCTAATCACATTTGCACATTCAATCATATATTCAGCTTTTACGCTCTGTTCAATCATTGTTGATCTTTTAACACCCTTGCCAAAAACATCTTCAGTATTTTTGATTTCATTAGTTGTAAATTTTTCATTAAGTGCAAAAATGTTTGGCTTAATATTTGCATCCAATACATAACCTGCAATCATAGCATCATAAATGAAGTTTTCATTTTTGGTTTTATAACCAAGCTTATTTAAAACATAAATTGTTTTTTTAATATCATAGGTTTTAAACTTTGAATTTAATAAGAATCCTTGAAAATTTTCATCAATAGTAAATGATCCTTCTTGTCAGTTAAAAATATTAATTTCTTTATTTTTTGCTTTTTCTAAGTCTAAAAAATAACCACCAGTATTATTTACAATACCCACTCCAATCATTGGAGAATCATGGTAATTGTCATTTAAAGTTTCTAGGTAAATATAATTTTCATCTTGCGCATATTTAGAAGTTCAAGATTCAATTTCTTGATGATTCAACTCAATCTTAGTTACCGGTTCAATAACTAACTTTGTATATTCATTGAATGAGTATTTTTTTAATAATGTTTTCATTTCAAATTTTTCTAAAAAAGATTTAAGTCCATCTTGGTCTAAATTAAACTCATTGTTTTTATACTCAGGGATTTCAATATCACATTTAATCGTTGCAACATCTTTTGATAAGAATGCAGATTCTTTCCCAGCAATTAATTTTTCATTCAATTTCCCTTTGATATTTTCAATATTTGCATAAATATTTTCAATTGTTCCATACTCATTTAAAAGCTCTGTTGCCTTTTTATCACCAACACCTTCTACACCTTTAATATTGTCAGAACCATCTCCACACAATCCCTTGTAATGAATTATTTGTGATGGTGTTAATTTCATTTCTTCCATTAAATATTTTTCATCAACAATGATAGTTTCTTTGTTTTTTTGTTTAATAACACATGTGTTTTCATTTACTAATTGATACATGTCTTTGTCATTTGAAAATATTTCAATTTTAAAATCCTTACAATATTTAGTTGCAAGTGATCCAATCAAATCATCAGCCTCATAATTAGACATTTCAAAATGATCAATATTTGAAGATTTCAAAAACTCACGGACAATTGCAAATTGAGGTTTCAAATCATCAGGTGTTTCTTTTCTACCAGCCTTATATGATTCTAATTTATCATGTCTAAAAGTTTGTTTTCCCTTATCTAATAAAACAACTGTATTATGGTATTCACCCTTATTTATAAAATTCATTAGCATATTGATAAAAGTAAAAACAGCATTCGTTGGAATACCCTGACTTGTTTTCATTTGAGAATAAGATGAACTATGGAATGCACGATATAGCAATCCATTTCCATCTACTAGTAATATTTTTTTCATTATTTCATTTCCACTAATGTAGCATTAACTTTTCCTTTATATTCTTTTGTACTTAATTTTAAGTTTACTAATTCATTAATTTTCATTTTGTCTTTAAACTTTTCAAAAGCTTCAGCAAAAACATATACTTCTAATGATCCTGTTTCGTCTTCAACAGTTAAGAACGCCATTTTCTTTCCATTCTTATCTGTGAAGTCTCGAACACTTGTTATCAATGTATATACATTGTAATTCCTATTTACTCCAATTACACCATTAATTGAAGTTGAATGAATGTTTTGTGATCTCTTAAATATTTCTACAGGATGTGAGTTTAAATAAAATCCATAACATTCAAATTCGGATGAAACAAAATCAAGTGGATTATCAACATCTTCGTTATTTTTTAAATTCATGTTTGTTACTGGAAGTGTGTTTTGTAGTGCTAAAAAAACTTTTTTAAACTTCAATAATCCCGTTTTTGAAATTCCATAACTATCTAGAATTCCTGAATAAACCATTGTATCAAAAAAGTTTAGTGTGTCAGGATACTTTGAAAATAGATTATGTAACATCAAATAAATATTTTTCTTACAATTATCATCTTCCATTATGTCAACAATATTTGATACAAAAGATTCTGAGATACCTTTAATTGTAGTTAGTGGCATTGAAATTGAATTTGTTCCAACTTCATATTTAGAAATTGGATTAACAACACTAGGTTTTTTAATTGTAATATTTCTTAACTTAACTTCTTGAAAAATCTCATTTGTTTTAGGTCCATTTTTAATTGCCCCATCTAATTGAGAAGTAAAGAATTCAAGTGGATAGTTTGTTTTAAAATAAGCTTGCCAATAAGAAATCATAGCGTAAGCTAGAGCATGAGATTTATTAAATCCATATGCTGCAAATTGAATTATATGATTTCATATTTCTTTAGCCTTTTTTTCATTTATATTGTTATTAATTGAATTTGTAATAAACTGTGTTTTGTATTTTTCAAGTTCCCTTAATTCTTTTTTACCAATTGCTCTACGAACAATATCGGCTTCACCTAAACTAAATCCTCCAATCTTTTGAAAGATTTCCATGATTTGTTCTTGAAAGACAATAAATCCATTTGTTGATTTTAAGATTCCGTCAACACGTGGATCAATCAGTAATTGCTTTTTATTATTTCTATGGTTAATAAAATCAGAAATAATGTCTTGTGGTCCTGGTCTATATAAAGCTGATACAACTGCCAAATCTTCTAATGTTTTAGGTTTTACTCCAACCAAAGTTTCAATCATTCCTTTAGATTCAAACTGAAAAATACCTTGAGTTTCTCCTCGACTTAAAAGATCAAAAGTTTTTTTATCACCAAGTGAAATTTGTCTTAATGATATAACCTGTTGACTTTTATTTATTTGATTTAATGTATTTTTTATTGCAGTTAAATTTTTTAGACCTAAGATATCAGTTTTAATTAATCCCATCTCCTCTAAATGATCCATTGGAAATTGTGTTTGAAAAATTCCATTAGATAATTTTTTAACAGGAATAACTTCACTAATTGGAACATCACAAAATACAACTCCAGCGGCGTGAGTTGATAATTGTTTTTGTCGTCCTAACACTTGCTTGATTGCACGAATCAGAGTTGGATATTTTTCAATTATAGCTTCTAATCTTGGTGAATTTGCAATTGCCCCTTCAATGTCAAATAAGTATTTAGGTTCAATTAACTTAGACATTTTTTCAATATCTCCATCTAATACGTTTAATACTTTTCCACATTCTCTAATTGCATTTTTAACTCCAAATGTTTGAAAAGTCGAAATAGAGGCAAACTTGTTTCCATATTTTTTATTTAAATAAATTAAAACTTCTTCTCTTCTTTCATCTTCAAAGTCAATATCTATATCTGGCATTGTAATTCTTTTTGTATTTAAGAAGCGTTCAAAATATAACCCATGTTTAATTGGATCTAATCATGTGATACCTAATAAAAATGAAACTAAACTACCCGCTGCTGAACCTCTTCCAGGTCCAACAACTATTTTTGCTTTCTTACAATAGTTAATTAAATCTCAAACAATTAAAAAGTAATCAACAAATCCCATTTCTTTAATAACTTTTAATTCATAATCCAAACGTACTTTGTATTCTTTAATATCGTAATTATTTAATTTAACAAATTTATTTAGTGTATTTGTACAAGTGCTTACAATTAATTCAAGTGAATCAATTTTGTCGTCATACTTCATCAAATGTTTTTTTGATTGTTCAAACAAATCAAATGAGCAACATTCAATAATCTTATTTAGATTTTTAATATGCAACTCAGGATTAATATAAATACCAACTTCTTTATCAGTAAAATAATGTGAATCAGGAACTATTTCATCTGTTCAATTTGCAATTTTGTTTAATACTTCTATTACATTCAAATCAACTGGTTGTTTTTTAATTGTCCTAATTTCATTTGCAAATATAACATTATCTAATCCATCTAATTTTCTAAAGTTTTTATCATTTACTCCAAAATAAAAATCTTGAGCAAATGATTTTAATTGATTACTTAAAGATGTATTAATTTCAAACCAAGGACAGTAAACAACAACGAGGTCATTATTTGGTTTAGAGAATATTTTTTTAATATCTATTTTTTCATCTGAATTTAGATCTGAAGATATTTTTGAAAGTGTTTTATAACCTTCAATATTTTTTGCATAAAAGATAATTTGATCTTGAGCAATATTCAAAGATAAACCAATTATTGGTTTTAAATTTGATTTTTTGGCTAGGCTACTAAATTCAGCAGCACCATACATCACATTATCATCAGCAAAAAAAACTGCATCAATTTTATTTTTGACTGCAAATTTAATATAATCTTCAACTAATATATTTGATTTAAAAAAATTATATGACGTCTTTACATTCAATAAATTTAACATATGATGCCTCCTATATTTAGACTAGTGCAAATGCTAAATAAGCAGCGAATGCAACAATTGATAAAAATACTACCAAGCCAATCATTATTGCAAAAACATTAATTTTCTCGGTAAATTTTTTCTTTCTAGTTTTTTGATTTCCAATTTTACTGATTTCAATTCTATTTATATTTGTAGATTTCTTTGTATTTATCTTCAAATAAGGTGTGTTCACTTTTTCAACATTTTGATCCCTATCTTCAAACTCATGACGTTTATCAATTTCAATACCATCGATAACACCAATTATTTTTTTTTGCTTATTCTGCTTCAAATCACTCACCATCCTTTAGGTAATACTTTTTGATTGAATCTTTAAGTGTTTTATCAATCATTACATCTAACATGAGTTCTTTTTCTTGAAATTCAGCCTCTTTTAAAGTAGGTTTAATAATTGGCTTATTTGGAACATACATTGAACACACATCATCAAATGGTAAGATTGAAATTGGATATGCTCCAATATATTCTGATATCTTAATTATTTCTTCTTTATCGTATGTAATTAGTGGTCTTAAGATTTGTCTCTCTGAGACAGATCCAATAACATTCATTGAGTCAATTGTTTGTGACGCCACTTGACCTAAAGCGTCTCCTGTAATAATTGCTTGTGCTTCAATTTTATCAGCTAGCTTATTTGCTATTATCAAGAATACTCGCCTCATAATTGTAATTCTGTATGAGTCATTTTTCATATGCATCAATTCTTTTAACAACATTGAAAAATCGCAAACATAAAAATTAAAATCTCTAACATTATATTTTGAAGTTACTTTAATTAAATCAAATACTTTTTGAACAGCTTCAGGTGTTGTGTGAGGTGGTGTCATGAAATGTAAAAAATCAACTTTCATTCCACGTTTTAGTGCAAGATAACTTGCAACTGGCGAATCTATTCCCCCGCTTATCATTGATATACCACGACCAGAAGTGCCAACAGGTAATCCTTTTAATCCTTGAATTTTGTCAATGTAAATATATGTATTGTTGTTTTTAATTAACACATTTACAAGTTTCTGTGGATTTTTAACATCTACTGTAATGTTTGGAATTGTTTTTAAAATTTCAGATGCAATTTCTCTTTTAAATATATCTGAAGGAATCTTAAAAGATTTGTCTTTTCTAAGTACTTCAATTTTAAAAGAAAACCCAGAAAGAGTTGGAGCTATCTCCATTACTTTTTTAATTATTTCTTGTGAATCATGTCCCACACGATGTGCAATGGACATTGAATGAATACCAAATACAGTTTTTAATTCTTCTAAAATTTGGTCTATATATTTTTCGTCGATAATTTCCAATTCAAGACTATTTCTGTCTTTTTTGTAGTCAAAAAAAGATTTAAACGGTTTAAGTTTAAATTTAATATTTTTATTTAACTTATCAATGAATATATCTCTGTTGCTTCCCTTAAGAGTTAATTCACCATATCTAACTAAAATACTTTTCATTTTATCTACCTTTTTATCAGTGAGTTTAAGATATTCAATAACTCATGTATTAATCTATCTATTTCCCTATTTTTATACATTTCTTCCAAATTGATTAATGCACGATCAATCTTGAAGTCAGCTACTGAATATTTTTCAAGATATATCAATAATTCTTGAGCAATGAAATCAGCAAAAACACAATCTTTCAAGTTTCTCTCTAATTCTCAAGTATCATTCTCAATTTTTGCTATCTCTTCAAACAATTGATCTCTTGACGATTTATTTTCAAACTCAGATTGCCTTGATGTTATAAAGTTTTCTAAGTTAGCATTGATTTCAGAACATCTGTCCCTTAATGGAACCAATTCTGTCATATGCTTATTGATTGATATTTTATTTTCAACTTGTTCTAATAATGTTCTTATGAAACCAATTTTTGAAATGTATTTGTCTTTTGTTGATAGAGACTTCTCTATTATTCTTGATGAGTTTTCAAAGTTATCTATCGAATTTAGAATGGTTGCTAATTCTTTAACCAACTTATCCTTAATAACTTTTATATCTGCTGTGTGCTTTCTTGAGATAAAGTAATCCCAATCTGAAAAATTACTTTGCAACTTTGTTTTAGATGAGTTGAAATTTGATTTAGCTCTATCAAATTCTTTTTTCTCAATAGTCGGAGCTTTGTTAATTGATTCTACATTTGAGAAACCCTTATCAATAGCGTTAACTGATCCTTCTACAGTTTTTATTATCTCTCTGATTATGTCAATGTTTTCAATAAAGTAATCTTTTAATTTATCGTCAGTTACAATTGATGAATTAAAATCATTAAACATTTTAAAAATTACTTCAAGTTCTTTCAATGCCTTTTTCATATTTCATACATTTATTAATTCTTTAATATCTTTTAGTTTTAATTTTACTTTTTTTTCTAAGTCACTAAATGCTTGCGAATTTTTAGAATGATGAGCATTTTTTGAAATCATATGCGAAGCATACTTTTCACGAAGTTCTTCAATATGATTTGGAATTTTTGTATTAACACGAGTTAATAGGTAAGGAACCAAGTCAATTAATTCAATCATATAAACTTGTGATTCTCTAATATTTGATAAAGTTTCTAAACTACCTTCAAATAACCCTGTTGCCAATTTTGAATTAAAGTTTAAAAATAACGAATCAATTCTTGAAAGAATTTGGTTTGCTTCTACAGCATTCAATTCTGGATAAGATGTTAACAATATATCAATATTTTTTCTAATCTCTTCAAAAATTATTTTGTAAAAAGTAATTGATGTTCTTTGAATATCTTCAACCATTAATGCATTTTCAACTTCTTTTTGCATAATATAAATTTTTGATTTAACTTCATCAATTTGTTTTCTATATTTTTTAATATTAAAAATATGTTTTGGTGTTGGAATTAAATTCTTTTTTTCTTTTGAAAATTCATTTAAATCAACAATTACCGCATTAAGTTCATTCATTAGTAAGTGTTCATAGTTTGATCATCAAATATCTAATTCAGAAATAAATGTAGCTGTTGTATTTGAAATATATTGAATACGTTGTAATTTGTGTTTAACAGGATTTTTATGAATAATAGAAATTTCTTCTAAGCACTTAGCTTGAGTTTTTAAAATAAATCTAGCACCAATTAAAAGAATAAAAAATAAAATTGAAATAACTGCCAGGGCCACAAATATTGAGAAGCTAACTGTTTGCATTGTTGTTCAATTACTCATATGTCGCCCCTCTCTTATTACATTAATTATATATATTAAAAATATAAAAATTATTTTTGCTATAATATTTTTAAGTTAAATTTCGATATCTGCATTCTCACATAGTTGAGTTCTTAGTTAGTGAAATAATTAGTCGTAACCTTTGCAGAAAAAGGCGAACACTACACTTCCTCGATTAGAGTGATGAAGTATCTAGATTTCTCTTAGAAAAAAAATTAAATAAGGAGATAAATCATGTCAAGATTTACAGGATCTACTTTCAAGAAAGCTAGACGTTACGGTTTCTCAATTAGAGAAGATGGTAAAGAGTTTTCAAAAGGTAAAAAAAGAACTACAGCTCCAGGACAACACGGAGCTCGTAGAGTTAAGCTTTCTGAATACGGATTGCAATTACACGAAAAACAAAAATTAAGATTTATGTATGGAATTACTGAAAGACAATTCAGAAATACATATGTTAAAGCTAAAAAAGAAAATGAAGTTATTGGTACTGCTTTCTTGCAAAGATTAGAAAGTCGTTTAGACAACATCGTTTATAGAATGGGATTATCAATGACTCGTCAAGGAGCAAGACAAATTGTTGCTCACGGACATATTTTAGTTAATGGTAAAAAATTAGACATCCCTTCTCACATTTTAACTGTTGGAGATAAAATCTCAGTTAGAGAAAAATCAATGAAAAATGTGAAAATGAAAGAGGCATTAAGTGCAAACTTTTCAACAGTTAAATTTGTTGAATTTGATAAAACTAAAATGTCAGGTAAATTCAAAGCTCTTCCAGAAAGAAGTGAATTAAACCAAGAAATAAATGAAGCGTTAATAGTTGAATGATACAACCGTCTAATTAAGTAATTTTTTACTTAAAGACACTAAAAAAGAATCCAAAAGGATTCTTTTTTTTATTTCGTAATACTTGTTATTTTTCAATATTTATTTTCGTTTTGCTTTATTGTTACAACATATGTTTTTTTAACATATGAATTTGGTAATTTTCTATATAGATTAAATGAAAACTCTGGTTCCTTTTCATCAACATTAGCTGGCAACATTTTTCTGAATGTATTAAATTCATCCATTGTCCAATTTGATCTTTGATATAAAGGTTTTAAGAATTTGTCATCTAAATAATTTTTACTTTTAGCTGGTATTGCAATCATAATATCTTGAACAATAGTTGATATTGAATATAGCAATTCTCCGCTATCCTTACCCATTAGTTTGACAAGAGTTTCACCAAGAGATCCGTTAGCTACATTTGCTCCCATTTGGTCTAAACCAAGAGTCATGTAAAATGGTTGATTTTCAACTGGAGCATTTTTTTTATCATAACCAAATAAATATTTACTTTCATGACTCGCATCATCATATTCTACAAAATCAACACTACTTTCTCATGGATATTTACATTTTTCCACATAAGGATTTTCACAATAGGTAAATTTTGATAGTTTGATTGCATTTTCCATTTCACCATCAATGATCACACGTGTTGTTCGCACTCGATCGAATAATTGTGATACATAATTTAAATCAAAAGTAATATTCTTATCTTTGCTCATTGGCTCTAATCTATCTGCAAAAAATTTTGTAATATTTTCAATAGATAGATCTTGGAATGCACCAAGTAAAACATTTAATGTATTTTCATTATCTACTGAACTTAAAAAATTCTTTTCATCCATAAATACTGCTATTGGTTTAAACCCTAAGATATCTTCAAAGCTCGGAATTAATGAAGTGTCTATTTTATCCAATATAGGTTTTATTGCAGATTTAATGAACAGAGAAGCTATACCTCAAGTAATTCAACCAGTAAGACTTTTTAATTGCTTACCAAATGCAGCAGCACTTTTTTTTGCAGAACTTACTAAGGCGCTTCCTAGTACTGGTATATTTGCAGATTCAATAATGTTAACAATTGCATCTCTTATGTATTTTTTGTAAAACTCTTCATTCATTCCAATAAATACATCACCAACTTCAATAATTAAATTTTTAATCTGATTATTTACAAGGGTTTTTAATTCTTTATCATCTTTGGTATCTAAATATTTTAATACTTGACCAATTAAATCAGTAACACTATTTATTAAAGATGATCCACCACCTTTTTTTCAATCATCTGTCATTACACCCATACTTTTTAAAATTAATTCAAGGCCTACACCAATGACATTTTTAATATATGGAATCATTGGTGCTATTGCTTCTTGAGCTACTTTTCTTTTTGACAATAAACTTTCATTAGTTGTTGTTGCATATTTTAATAAATTTGACAGTTTTGAAAAATCAATAATATTATTTGCAATGTTCCCAGTTCAATAAGTATTTGATATATATGTTTGATAATCCTTCACTTTACCTTGTAGGTAATCGTCAAAAAAGTTATAAGCAGTTTTTAATGTCATCTTAATAAATTGAACAGACAAATCAATTCTTGAACTCTCAGCTTTTATTTTTCCTGCTAGTTCATTCATTGTGTCTTTAACATACTTTTCTTCACTTGTTTGATAATCTAGAACATAGTTGTCCATAATTTTTTCAATTAAAGGATTATCTTCAATTTCTTTCAAAACACCTGAAAATGATAATCCAGGAACTGTGATTTTTTCTTGGAAAAAAAGACCTATAATTGTTGATAACGTTGATGGACTCAAGCCTAATGTTAATGCATCTAATATTGGTTCTATTAGTGAAGTTATATTATTAAGTGCAGAAGTTCCTGTTGTATAACCTGTTGTACTGTCTGAAACAATTTGATTTCCATTTTCATTTTCTGAGTTTGTATAAATGTAATTTGTTTTTCCATCTCCATTTTTTACAAACGTAGATTCAAATAGTTCACTCATTTTAGTTGAACTATTTTGATTAATTATAAAACCTTTACCCAAAGCACTATCAATAGTCATTTCTCCATATGTCTTCATTAAATATTCTTGACCAATTGCCCCTCCTCCAAGAACTGAATTTGCGCTTGTAGACTGAGCTTCATCTTTATCATTTAAGATTGCAGCAGAGGCAGCAAAGGAGGCAATTTGTGCATTTTTATAAAATAAACGTTGTAGTCCATATGTGATTTCAGTTGTTGTACAACTTACAACAGTCATTGCTGAAAATATAACTAATATAAATGCACACATAGAATTAATTATTTTTTTAAACATTTTATTACCTCCTTGTCAATAAATTAAATTTAACTCTGTTTAAAACCGTCAACCGGTTTTAACAATAATATTTTGTTTGATATTATTAATGATCCTATAGCTCATAATGGAACCAATAATAAGAATGTTATTAGTGGGACCAATGGCGATACCACAAATGGTACTGCCATACCTAATTTGATAATAAATGCGATTACAATACTTACTGTTGCTCATGATAGTAAGAAACCAAAGATAGTTGCAAATATTACTAATCCAAATGATACACCAAATACAAGACCTCATATTTCGCGTTTTGAATATCCAAATGCTTTCAATGAAACAATAAATGTTCTTAGTTTTGATAGATAAATATCTGATGAAATCAAAATAACAATAATAACTATTATTAAGATAATTGTTATAAATATTAGAGCAATAAACATTGCTATTTTAAACAATTGATCGATAACCTCTTTTTGTTCAGCTAATAATTTAGTTTCAACAATTGAAGTACCATAAGTATTTAAATCATCATGGAGTGCATACGTTGCTGAGTTACCAGCAGTTTGCATTGACACACCAGTTGTAATTTGCAATGGCTCTAATACATTTGAATATATTGAATTAGAGTATCTGTTAACAATTGAATTGTTAACTTGATTTTTTCTATTTGCTTCAGTTCCTGAAGTATAAATATATGCATCTTTTCATCAATCTTTAGTATTAAAAACATTGAAATCTTTTTTATCATACAACCTAATACCTTCATCAGTTCCGACTTCTTGATATTTGTCTAATCTAGAATGATCGAATACAGTTTGCTTATTGTTTTCTACTGATATTAATAAATTAAGTAAATCTGAATTAGTAATCATACCTACTCCATTATAGGTATCCATTACACCGACAACTCTTAATTTTACTTTTAAATCTTTAACATTTTTATTTGTTTGATTAGAACTTGATACTGGTTGAGAACTCATTCCCATCACATCTTTATCTGCACGATCCAACATATTTTTTAATCAATATTGACCAGTACCTTCTTGACTTACTTTTGATAAGTATTGTTCATGACCTCTTCTTTCAGTTAATGGATCTATATCATAAGGTCTAATTACAACTCAGTCAGCTAGTTCTGATTCTTCTTTACCTGCTGCTTTATAAGCATCAAGCGTATCAGTTGGAACTTCTTCTTTTGATACAGTTTTAACTGAAGTTGTTGGATTATTTTTATCATCTATTCAACCTGAATTTACTAATGAATTATTATTTGTTGATAGCAAACCATTATTTAAAACAAATTTAGATAAATCAGCTTTGTATTCTAGTGAATTTTTATCATAATCTTTTCCTACAATAGAAGATACAGGTATAAATAATTTAAAGTTTCTATAGTTGTAATAAGGTCTTACATATGAAGCCTTGACTTCAGTTTGACCATTTTGTTCATAAACAAAATCACCAAACATATATGTTTTTTCTTTAAGCTTTACATTTTCAATATTTGCCTCATAATCGCGTCTGGTATCGAAATCATCACCTATGAACTCAACAGCATATGGATCAAGAGATTCGTAAAAATCATCTTTGTTACCCACTACAACATGAGTATATTGATTTTTATATGAAATCTTGTTTTGGTCTATTGCAAATGCATTTTTATAATAGTGACGAATTTTGTTATTTGAGTCTGTTGTATATAATTTTTGTAAATCGGTATTAATACTTTCATTTTTAAAATTGTTACGGTAATAATCAGAAAGAAAGAAGTCTGTATCATCATATTTTCATGCAGCGTTTGGAACTACAAAATCCTTTTCACCTTTTGGTGTATTAATTACATATTTATTAGTATTTACATTTATATTATTTATTTCATTTCCAACCTTTATTTTATTAACTATTTTTTCAGATTGGTTAATTATCATTGGAATTGTTAATGTGTTTGTAGACGAATCAAAATACTGATTATTTTTTGGTGCAGTATTTGTTTCTCCATTTAAGTATTTATAAATTTCATTAATTTCTTGATCACTACCATAAATTTTATCAAATGAATTATATGGTATTTCAAACGCTGATTGGTTTCTATCAACCCCTACAACATTCAACGTTCCATTATCACTATTTAGTTTTAGTTCTGTTCCAAGTGAGTCTTTTCCTGGTACAACGTTTACTGTATTAAAACCAAAGTTAATTGCTGATTGCCTTTCTTTAACACCAATATATTCTTTAATATATGAAGGTGCTTTTGTTGTAAATGAACGTAATAGTGATTCTTTTCAATCATCCCCATCATTAAATTCCATGTTTGGAAAGTTAACCATTTTCAAAATTGTTGGTAAAGAACCACCAATAATTTTTGTAAGTCTATCAGCAGTTTTAGCTTTTGCTTTCATTGAAAGACCACTATTTTCATTTAAAGTTTCAGTTATTAATTGATCAAACATACCAATTGACAACGCTTTACCATTATTGTTATGCAAGTTATACATAAATGAACCTAGTAAAATTGATAGCATTTCAGATGGATCGTTAACCATATCTTCATATGTAGTTCTAATAAATTGTTTTTTATCACCCGAATTATTAGTTGATGAATACAATAAATGAGGCATAAACGATGAATTAGAAGATATTGATTTATATCCATTATAGTTATTGATAATTCTTGTATCTTTTGATTTACCAATTTCATAATTAATATCAATCATGTTGTTAATATTGTCACTAACACCCGCTCAATAGTTTATGTTTCTTGAAGCTAACGGATCATTAGTTATTGGATCATTAAATTTAAATTCATTTTTATATTTGACATTTTCATTATATTTTGACTTGGTTGTTAATGCTACTGAAGGAATAAACACCAGGTTTGAAATCATTAGTGATGAAACGACAATAAGCATTGACATTAAAAATAAACTTTTTGATGCTCCAGCAGCAACATCAAATGCAAATCTTCTTTTAAATCCCTTTGTACCAAATACTTTTTTCTTAAGAAAATTAAATATTTTACTTGTATTTGGAACTTTATTTTCATTCATCAATTCTATGTAAGGTTTTGACATTTTTTTCCATGCTATCAACATTGTTAAAAATAATCCAATTACTATTCCCATAAGGGCAAATGTTATAATAAATGCCTCAGCACTAATTGCTATTTTCTTAGCGTCGATTGTAAAGAAATCTTGAAATAACCTTTCAATTGGTAATTGTAATACCGTCCCAACTATTCAACCTAATGGCACTGAAATAGCTGTAATAATAATTGCATATCAAACATAACTTACTGAAATTTCAATTGGTTTATATCCAATTGAAATTAAAATAGCTATTTTTTCTAAGTTCATTTGAATTGATTTTTTAATAACTAAAAACAGCATAAGCGCAATAGCAACCATAATAACTAAAACAATGCCCGAAATTGATCAAAAGAATATTTCACTGAAAAGTTCAAAAACTTTTCAGTTTAATGCTTCTGTACTGTTATCAAAACTCTTTAAGTTCATTGGGGTAATTTGATCTGAATTACCAAAATTTAAGTAGTTTTGGTATGAGTTATTTTTTGATAGGTTTGCTTTATATAAAAATTCATTTCTTTGTTCATCTGATTTTGCAAATAAATAAATTGATTGCTTATAACTAGACATATCTATTTGAGTTAAATCATTTTTAAAAATTTCATTCAATGTCTCTTTTTGTAGATACATAATTCCAGAAGTTCTTGGTTTTGGAATTGGAACTGTAGCATCTACTATTGGAAAGAATGAATATGCATCAACTGCAATACCAGAAACAGCTAAGTTAGATTTACCGATTTTTAATAAGTCACCAACTCTAACATTATTATATTTTGCATATTGTGAACTAACTGCCACTTCTCCACGACTTAAAGGTTTAGTACCTTCAATTAATTCAAAGTTTGTTTTTTCAAGAGAGTCCATAGTAATTAATCTATATTTTTTACCTGCTAAAATATCAGAATAAATCAATTCATCACGAACTGTTAAATCCATATTAGCTGATTTAGCTGCCATTTTTAAATGCATTTTATAGTAATAATTTAATGGGTTATTATATACATTTTCATGTACATTATATTTTCAGTGGCTAATTGGTTGGAATTGAGCACTATCTGAATTAATTTGTTCAAACAAAGACTCAAAATCTATGCCATAAATTCCAGCTGCCCTTTCAGTACTTTCATCTGATTGATAAAATGCTGATAATAATTGAGATTGTGTAACATTTAGTTGTAATTTATTTTTATACACACCATCAGTTATACCTGTTAATGATTTGAAATCATTTTTAGCAATAATTGTAGGTACAGATTCAGCTATACTTTCATTACGATTAATAGCCACAACTGGATTTAAAACCCCTCTGTATCCGCCGTTATATAAAAGAATATTTTTAAAATCATTATTTTTAAATTCACCATCAGGTTTAATGTCAAAAGCAGGAACAAGATTTTTCATATCTTTTATATTTTCAAAACTAGGTTCTTTATTTGGATCGGAACCTTCATACACTGATTTGAAATTAACTAATTCTGTAAAATTAAATCTTTCATAAGGATCTGCTATGTATTTTTCTCAATCGTGATCATATATTACATTGTTTTCCCCAACAACTTTATTTCCCTCTTTGTAGACTTCGTCTTTGTCTTCGTATTTAGATGCATTTCCAAAAATATATGCATATGTATATACAGGCATATTTTCATATCAATTAAAGTTATCGTTTTTAGCTTTAAATAAACTATAAAACTCATCACTCATGAACATAACTTGAGAAATAAGTGTAGAAAGTGAAAAGTGTACATATTTATACATTTCAAAGTGAGGATTGGACTCGTTTAATTCCAAATTTTTAATTCATGTATTTGATTCAAAACTTTTAAATCAACTTTTGTTTGCAAGGGTATATTCTCCAATTAGAGTTTTTCTTAGCTCCACATCCGATGACGAAGATAAATAATCTACATAAAAATTAAAAAATATATCAGTAGCATACGAATATCAAGTTGATTTATCTGAATCAACTGTTAATGTATTTTCACTCGATTGTAACTTAAAGCTTAAATCATCTATATTTTTTGGTATTCATTTTTTTACATATTCACCATATTGATTCTTAAAATCTTGATTATTAATTCCGCTTAAATCTGGAGTGAAATAATTATTAATAGTTGTGTGAGGAATCATTGTGAAATGATTACCTCTTCTTTCTGTTGAATATAAAGTCAATAAAAATGGGAATATTTTTTTAAATTGTTCACTTGTAAAATATTTACCAATAAACGAATCATCAACTAAATTTAAATTTATATTTGACTGAACCTCACCTGAGAAGTTGATGAAAGCACTTGTTGATTGTTCTTTTGAAACAAGGTCTAAAAATGGAAGATAACCAAAGTCTTCTCCCAATCCCACTTCTGTTGTGTTTTCATATACGTTTGAAAATTTTTCTTGACTATTAACCACTTTATTAAATTCATGATTTAGTTTCTTCATAGTAGAAACTGATGTTGAAATTACTAAACTTCCGATCATTGCCAAAATTAAAATAGCCAAAAGACTAAATTTAAATTGAAATAATTGTTTAAAACCATTTTTGAATAACAACTTGAAACTTTTCATAAGTACTCCTATGCCATTTTAATTAAGTAGTATTTTTTCTTACCTTTTCTAATTAAAATTTTATTATCTGATATGAACATGTTTGGTGTCACATCTACGTCTGCTGTATTTATTTTTTCGTCGTTAATGTATAGCGATCCAGATTCAAGAAGTTCCCTGAATTCTCTATTAGAGCTACATACTCCTGAAGAAATAAATAATTCATTAATACTTTTTACTTTATTTATAGATACTATACTCATTGTTTTTAAAATGCTACTTAATGTATTTTTGTCTAATGAAGCAACATTTCCACTAAATAGTGCTTCAGTAATTTTTAAGGCCTTTTCTAATCCTTCCTTACCATGCACAAATGTGACAACTTCTTTTGCTAATCTTTTTTGTGCTAATCTTTTGAATGGTTCTTTCTTATGATCAACCATTATTTTTTTAATATCAATTACTGATAGCGTAGTTAAAAACATTAATAAACTTTCACACTCATCATCTTCTTGGTTAATAAAAAATTGGTAAAGTTCATATTCACTAGTTTTACTTGAATCTAGTCATATAGTTCCAGATTCTGTTTTACCAAATTTTTTTCCATCCTTTTTAGTCAAAAGGTTAAAAGTTATACCTGCAGCTTTGTGATTCTTATCAAAATCAGATATGTAATCTAATCCTGAAGTAATATTACCCCATTGATCTGATCCACCAAATTGAATATGACAATCATAATCTACATATAATGTTTTAAAGTCATGCGCTTGCAACATTGTATATGAAAATTCAGTAATTGATAATCCTGTAGATATTCTAGTTGCGATGTTTTCTTTTGCTAGTAAGTACGATAAATTAAAGTGTTTTCCTACATCCCTTAAGAAATCCAAAATACTCATATCTTTATAAAAATCTAAGTTGTCAACAACCTTAATTTTTTCACCCAACATTGACTTAAGTTGATTTGCAATTGCTGTTTTATTTTTAATAACATCTTCATTGTTTAATAATACTCTCTCATCAGATTTAAATGATGGATCACCAATCATACCTGTTGCTCCACCAATTAATGGAATAGCATTAAACCCAAATTCTTGAAATCTTTTTAAGTTAACAATTTGAATTAAATGACCGATATGTAAAGAATCTGAAGTTGGATCAAAGCCACAATAAACGCCCTTTTTGTTTTTTTGGGCGTTTATTATTTTTTTTTCATTTGTGAATTGCTTAACAATTCCTCGATCTTTTAATTCTTTTAAAATATCCATATTATTGTTTCTCTTCTCTTTTTATCTTTTCTTGATCCGATTCAACAGCAACATCATTTGCAATGATCTCAGATTTATTTTTAACTTCCTCATAAGCTGTACCAGCTTTATCAATTATATTAACAGCAACACCCGTAAGTTCTTTTGCAACTTGCCTTACATTATCTGATGATCCAACTTCAGTTGCAATTTGTGCTGAAACTTTTCCAATTTTTTGAATTATCTTGAATGCTAATTCTTTTGTTTTAACAATATCTAGTTCTTCTTCTAATTCTCTTATTTCATTAATTTTAATATCTACTTTAGCAGCAAGCTCATCATGTCTTTCTTCATTTGATTTTTCTCAAACTTCATCAATTGAGTTAATTAATTTTTGTAATTGTGGTTTAAATTTTGAAACATAAGAAACAAAGTCAACACGTAATTCTTGACCTTTTTTTGGTGCAAGAAGCATACCAACTCCGACTCAACCGATTATCTTTATTATTTTAAGCATACATTCACCTACTCGCTATCTGATGAGTTAGCAAAATCCCTTAGTTTATCAACAATTTTATAAGCAATATCTTTATTTTGAGTTGCAACTTTTGCTCAACTTTTTACATTACGTTTTGCAAATGCATCGAATAGATCAATATAGTTTGAGATTCTATTAACCGCTTCAGCAGTAGAATTTAGCATCTCTGATTTATATGTTAAATCCTCAAAGAAATAGTTAACTTTTTTAGCAGCCACTCCAAATCTTCTCATCACAAACGCAACATAGATAAAAACAATAATTCCTATTACAAAGAAAACTATCATAATTATCAGAAGCGTTAAAGTTAAGTCGTTACTATTCATAAAACCTCCAAGTCTTTATATATATTATTAATCTATATATCTATTAAGAGTATAAATAAAAAAAGACAAAAAATAGAAACTAATCTATAGTTTCCACCTTCTCATTTTCTATTTTATCTTCTTCATTTGAAGGTTTTCTTTGTTCCAACACTTTTTGACTTAATTCTTTTCTTTTTTGAATTTCAGTTGCAATATCATTTTTTACTTCAGGTTGAGGTATTGTAAGCTTTCTTGAATTTGCTTTTTGTTCACTTAATAAACGACGTTGTTCAATTTGTTCTTCAATAGACATTGGTTTATATGTTGAAGATATACTATTTGCACGATTTTTGTATTCTGAACCAAATGATGATTTAGATAAATCTGTGAATACATCTTCAGGCATTTCACCACCTTCTCTTCTAATCTTTTCAATTAGCGCCATTTTCCTATGAGTATCACTTCCTTCAATAACTTCAGCTATGTTTGCCTCATTTGTCTTTTTTGCACCAGAAATAATTGAAGATAGTGGCCCTTCTGTAACTTTTGATTTTGAAACTGATTTTGTTTCAACTTTTGAAGAATTACCGTGATTTTCTTCAATTAATTTTTTAGCCTCTTCATCTGCTTCTTCATCACCTTCTAATACTGGTTCTATATTCAACATTCAATCATCTTCATAGCTACTTTGACGAATTACACTACGCTCTTGTTTTTCATGATCTGATAATGTTTGTTTTGTTTCTTTATTTTTAGGTTTGAATATTTTTCACATATGACTCCTTTTATAAAATAATTTTTTTAAGTTTATTATTGCTTGAGTTTTTTCTACCTACTTTTGATCTTTCAATTCCATTAACCATCACTAAATCACCAGTAAAGTTAATTTTATTAGATAATATAAATTCACCAACACCATAAATATCAACTGGTGTTTTTTCATCTTCAAAGTATTTAATTTTTTTATCATCAAATCCTGAAGAAACAATTATTTTCACATGATTAAAACCATTTTCATCTAATGCTTTTCTTAACATTTTAACTTGAGTTGGGTTTACTCCATGTAGCTCTTTGTCTTTTTCTTTTAGTGTTTGAAGTGATTTATCTACAATTGATACAGATGTGTCAATTCTTACAGCAAATAACTCTTTACCAAATTCATTTGCTACTTTTAGTGAATCAGTAATAACATCATTATTAAAATCTACCAATGCAACTAAATTATTATTTGGAAATTGTTTTTTATATTCGTGTAGTGCTGCAATTAAATCCCCATCAAATAATGCAATTAGTGAATGTGGTAGTGTACCAGTTGGTTTGGCAACTAATTTAGCTACAACTTCTGTAGAAGCTGGTGTAACTAATGTATCAACACCTCCAACATATGAAGCATATCCATCAAGTTGCTGATTCAAAAAATAATCTCCACGATCATTCATATTTAAAATAGCTTTACCGTTAGCCGCTTTTTTAATTGTTCTAATATTTGTAGAAACAGTTGTTGCACGTGCTAAAATACCATCAAATAGCCCTTCAAAATGCACAAAATCTTTATATTTACCTGTAATTTTTAATACTGGTTCTAAATTGTTAACAACCTCTCCATCTTCTATTGCTTCAATTTGAAGTTTATTTGATAATCCAGATAATCTTAAAATTTCAAAAATATATTCAAGCCCGGCAACAGTTGAGTTATCCTTTCTTTGAAACCATTGCATTGTTACAATAGCTTTTGAGTTAATTGCTTTAGCAATCTTTTGTGACTTATCAAAATAATCAGAACAAAAATAATTGTCTAAAACACGTTTATCAATTTGTATATTATATTTCATTTTATAACTCCCATAGTGACTTACCAATTTTTGTAAATCTTGATAATTCAATTATTCCTTTTTCATTAAATTTATCTAAATTTAATTCCTTTGCAGAACATAACATTCCAAAAGAATCATGACCTCGTAATTTTCCCTGTTCAATAAATAAACCATTGGGCATTCAACTTCCTACTTTCGCAAGAATAGTTTTCATACCAGCTTTTACATTGCTGGCTCCACATACAATCTGAATTATTTCCTTTCCAGTTTTAACTTGGCACAAACTCAAATGTGTATCTGGAATTTTTTCACACTCAATTACTTCTACTACAATAAATTGAGGCTCTTTATTTATTTGTTGAACATCTAGCACATGTGAAATTTTATCTAATGCAATCATTTCCAATTCTTTTCTTGAAATTTTATTATCTAATTCAACATTTAAAACATTGATACCAATTAATTCTGATCCAGAATAAATTAATGTCATGTCCTCATTTTCAACAATGCTAGTTCTTTGCTTGTTAGAAATTTTAATAATAATTGTTTTAAATCTTGAGTTGTAAGCTATTAGTAAATTCATGATTTCTGCCTTTGTTCTTATATATAATAATACTATTATAAATTTAAGGGAAACTAGACATGAAAAAGAAAATAGCAATCATACTTGATTCTTCATGTGGTATTAAACAATTTAGAGAAGTGAATAAAAGCGCAGACATACATTTTGTACCACTGATTATTTCAACGCCACAGGGTGTAAGTTATGATGACGATGAGAATCTTACAGTTGAAAAATTTGAAGAACTGCTCAATAACAATCAAAAGTTATTAACAGCACAATCTAATCCAGGAAAAGTTATTGAAAAATGAACAGAACTATTAAAAGATTATGATGAAATAATCAACCTACCCATTTCAAGCGGATTGTCTGGCCAATATCAAACAATGAAAATGTTGTCTAAGGATTTTGATGGCAAAGTTCATGTAGTTGATACAAATGGTATTTCTGTACTGTTTACATATATTGCATCATGAGCTGAACAGTTAATTGAAAAAGGATTAAGTGGTTCAGAAATATCTAAGCAACTAGATGAGCAATGTAAAAAAATACATGGTTACATTGTTGTTCAAGATTTAAAAAGACTAGTTGCTGGTGGAAGAATTACTCCTGCTGTAGCTATGCTAGCTAAATTGTTAAAAATTTGCCCTATCTTAAAATGAAATGGAAAGATTGATAAGTTTGGTAAAGCTAGAACATGAAAAAAGGCTGTAATTGAAACTGTTCAACAATTGAAAAAAGATGATAATAAAAAAATTATTATTGGTTGATCTTTGAGAAATGAAAATGATAAAAAATTTATTTTAAAAGAACTTGCGGATGCAGGTATTGTTGTTGGTATCGATATGTATATTGCATTCGTATTATCAGCACATATTGGTTTAGAAACATTTGCTTTCTTTCCTGACTTAGACGAAAAAATATAATAAATACATAATTTGCCTTTATTTTTAGCAAGTATATAATAAATTTATTAGAAGTAAGGATAATTATATGAAAAAGAAATTAGCAATAGTATTGGATTCTTCTTGTGGAATTCAATCATTTAAAGGTCACATTAAAAACGATAATGTTTACTTTGTACCATTAATCATCACAACACAAGATGGAAAAAATTACAATGACGACGAGTCATTAACATTAGAAAAATTTGAAGATATGCTCATAAATAACGAAAGGTTACTTACATCACAATCTAATCCAGGTGTTGTTTTGAAACTATGAGAAACGTTGTTGGAAGAATATGATGAAATAATCAACCTACCTATCTCAAGTGGATTATCAGGTCAATACCAAACAATGAAAATGTTGTCTAAGGATTTTGACGGTAGAGTCCATGTTGTGAACACAAATGGTATTTCACTTTTACAACAATATATTGCCAAGTGAACTCAACAATTATCAGACGAAGGTTTGAATGCTGAAGAAATTGTTAAAAAAGTTGATAAGGAATGTGAATCAATAAATGGTTTTATTATTGTTCAGGATTTAAAAAGACTAGTTGCTGGTGGAAGAATCACTCCTGCTGTAGCTATGTTAGCTAAATTGTTAAAAATTTGCCCTATCTTAAAATGAAATGGAAAGATTGATAAATTCGGTAAAGCTAGAACATGAAAAAAGGCTGTTAACGAAACTATTGATCAATTGAAAAAAGATAATGTTAAAAAAGTTGAAATTGGTTGATCACTTTCAAACACAAGTGATTCAGACTATATATTAAAACAACTAAAAGATGCTGGAATTGAAATAGGAACAGTGGTTTATATACCTTACGTTTTATCAGCCCACATCGGTTTAGAGGTATTTGCATTTATGTGCGACATGAAGGAGAAAATATAATATGAAATACGGAATATTAGTTGATAGTTCAGCTAGAATATTGGAATCAGAGTTAGTTGGAAAAAACATTAAAACTATTCCTTTGGTTGTTATTCACAATAAAACAACTGAATTCGACGATACAATTGAAAACATTGAAAGTCACAAAGTTTATGAATTAATTGAAAATGGAGATGACATAACTACTTCACTTGCTTCTCCTGGTAAATTAAAAGAATTTTACCTAGAAATGCTAAAAGAATATGATCATATAATTCATATTACAATTTCTGAAAAATTATCAGGAATGATTAAAACGGCTTTTATGGTTTCCAAAGAAGAAGAAGTTGCTGGTAAGGTTTCAATCATGGACCACACAACAGATGGAAACATGATTAAATACTTAGCATTTGCTTTAGATAAAAAAATACAAAGTGGAGAACTAACTGAGGTTGCAGATATTCAAAACTTCGTAACTGAATTTAGTAAAAAATCTGCAATATTGTTTGTTCCTGGTGATATTAAAAGACTTGCCAAATCAGGACGTGGTGGAGGAATGATGGTTTCTATTCTTGCAGCGCTTAATACAAAAATTGCTATTCATTGAACAGTTCCACCTAAAAAAATTGGAATGTCACGCAAAATTGACGCGGCTGTTGAAAACATGTTGAAGTATGCTAATAAAATTAAGACTATTACTAATAGAGATGTTTTATTTGTTAGATCAACAGCAATGAAACAAACAATTAAATCATCAGTTATTGACACCCTAAACAAACATAAAATCACTTTTAGAGAAGAAGATCTTCCTACAGTATTTGCCTGTCATGGTGGTGTAAATTTCTTTACACTAATGTTTGTGCCAAAAGATTAATTAAAAATATGTTCGTTTAGAACATATTTTTTACATTTTATTTTTTACTTTTTTTATTTCAAATAACACTTCAAAATAAATAGCACCAATGTAATTAAGAATAAATTTAACTAATTCACCAGGATTTAATTTAGATTCTTTGATAACTTTAGTCATTTCTAGATATTGCATTTTTGAAGCTACCAACAGAACAGAACCATATTCAATATTATCTTCTATTTTACCCAAAATATTAATTGAGTCATCTATATAAGAACCAATTTCAGAAAATCTATTTAACATGTAAGCTGTAACTTCTGAATTGCCTCCTTTTTCTTTTAAAGCTCGTATTGATCCCATAATTACATTGCCTAAAATTGACTTAAAAATTTGTTCACTTATATTGTTTAAATCATCCATTGATTTTTTATAATTTGATTTATCTTGCATAATAAAATCTAGTATTTTAAAATAGAAGTTAAATATATGATCTAATGAGTCAACTGCAACAGCGATTGTGTTTTCATCATCTGTCTCTAAATAATCTTGTACTTCTCGTAAATGCATTCTTGAGGCCGTCAACAAAACACTTCCATAATCAATATTTTCTTTATTAATTGCTAGCATCCTTGAAGCACTTTCAACAATGTCTTCTATCTCGTTAATTCTGTTTTCAAAGAATTTTTCAGCATCAGGATTTATATCTTTTAATTTCTTATTTTCAATTAGTAAAATACTTTTAAATTCTTTAACCTTATCATTAAATTGATCTTTTGTCATGTAAACCTCTATTTATATAATTTAAAAGTATTATGCAAATAAAAGCAAATAAATTAAAAACATGCCCAAATTAAGCATGTTTATTTTTTTCTTATTGGCAGGAGTGATAGGAATCGAACCCACAGCACTTAGTTTTGGAGACTAATGTTCTACCATTGAACTACACTCCTAAATAATAAAACCACCTTTAAGGTGGCTTTGTTTCTAGTTGGCAGGGGTAACCGGACTCGAACCGATAACACTCGGTTTTGAAGACCGATGTTCTGCCATTGAACTATACCCCTATAATTTGCCTTTTGTAATTATATACAAAATGCAATATGTTTATTTACATTCATTACATATTCCATGTAACTCAATTTTATAATGATTAACTTCAACGTTAAATTTTTTACCAAGACTAATAAAAGAATTCATGAATTGTGTATTTTCCTTTTTATCATCAACATCAATAATTTTCGAACATTCATCACATTTGATGTGAATTAGATGAGGTTTAATTGCTTCATAAATTATATATTTACCATTAAATGTATTTGCATACAATAAGTGATTTTCAAGTAATAAATCAATGTTGTTATAAACAGACATAATATTTACTTTACTGTCCATTTGCTTCAACATATCTATAAGTTCATTAATTGTGAAGTGTTTTGTTCTTGAAATTATTTTAATAATATTGATTCGTAATTCAGTTAATTTGATTTTTAATTCTTTTAATCTGTTGATATAAAAATCATTCATTTCAGTTGAATTCATTATTTAACCAATTCTTCAATTGCAACAATAATGTCATTAATGGTTTTAATACTCATCAATGTATCATCTGAAAGTTGAATATTTAGTTTTTGTTCTAGATCAACAACACTATCCATTAGGTCAAGTGAATCGATACCAATTTCTTTTAAATCAGATTCTTTTGTGATATTACCTTTTGCACCTTTTGCAACTAGTCCTTTTTTTATTTCTTCAAAATAGTTCATATTTACCTCACAAATACATTATATATATATATTTACTCGATAAGAAAATAGGCAACTACTATTTTGATTCAATTGAATAAGACCATTCAAATGGTATATTAAAACCAACATAAATAGCTTTAACATTTTTTGGTTTATTAGTATGGTCATAAGAAAATTTTAATTCTACTCTTTCACTTAATGGCTCAAGTTTTAAAAACTTCTTATTAAATATCATTTCAAAATTATCTTTATCAATATAAACTTCATCTCTTTCAAATTTAACTATATCAATCTTTTCAAATAGTGAAAAATTTATATCAATACTTTTTGATGTGAATTCTAATTGATCACTTTTTTGAACACTGTATTCGACTAACACATTTTCGTCTTGTGTATACTTGGATGATTCTTTCTTTACTATTAGTTCTGCCAAGCCAATATCATCTTTGATGCTTAACATATTGATATTAAAGTCCCTATAGTCAAAGTTCGTTTTTTTTATTAAGTTTATTCGTTGAATAACATTAAATACATTTATGTTATTTAATGGACCAATTTCAATAAAACCTAATTCATCATTTATATTTATTTTATTTTCAGACTCAACTTCTTCAGTTATCGCATCTTGTATTACGTCAACTCCAGAATTTAGGTAGTGAATAGTTTTATACACAATTACAGAAGGAATATAAATTGTTGGCATAACTAGTAGTGAAATTCATCCAAGCTTTTTAATTAATTGATTCTTTAGCATTCATAATTATTTCCTTTATTTTTTTATCATCACCAAAGTCAAGATTGGTTAAATTAGTACGTTTCCAAACATATTTTGTTTGTTCAATTAATATTCCTTTTGCACTATTACTTAGCATTGCATCAACTCTACTTTCATAATTTAGATTTGACAATGCAGAGTAGTGAATTGCACCTATTTGTATGTCGTATTTGATATCTGAATTTATATGTGCTTTTGGATTTTTTACAATAAAATTTTGTGCATTATTTTTGTCATTTACAACCATATGTTTTTGATCATCATATCTTGTTGAGAATTTAGATTCAAAAATCGTGTTTTTGCCTACTTGATTAACTTGAAAATTTAGAACATCCTCATAGTTATCTTCAAATTTATCATTATAAGAAACAACCTCGGATTTGATTGAGCTTTTATTAACTACTACTCCTGTAGCTATTGTTTCTGTAATAGTTAGCAAAGGCTTACTAATATTTCTTCACGATACGTCATCATAATTTCCGTATTCAAATTGAACATACTCAATTTCATTATTAAACTCAAATTTTGGTGAATATCCTTCTTTGTATTTATTTATTTGATTGATATTAAATTTATAATTGGCAAAGTTAGTTCTAACTATTTTAGTATCTAATGTTGATTCTTTAATCATCTTTGGTCTGTCTCCATATACAAAATTAACTAATTGGTTATCTTTATATATTGGTGTTAAGTCTATTGAAGCAAAAGCTATTTCATTTTTGCCATCAACCACAGTTCTTACCCCTATGTCTATTTTATTATTTACTACTTTTTCATAAGGTATTTCGATTGACTTATATGGTGTGCCCTTTGAAAATAAGAAGTTTGGTGAATCACCATTTATAATATTTGTTCTAAAGTTATCATAGGTAAATTGATATGTTTGTTCTTTAAAATTATCAGCTTCTCGATTTATTGCTGGTTTTACAAAAATTTTATAGTGAGCATTTTTTTCATCATTATTGAAAACATAGTTAACATAAACAATTCCAAATCTAATTTTTCCATTGTTATTAACTACCTTTAGTGAATCTTCAAGTGTTCTATTTTCATCTTCAAGTTTTATTTTGTGTTCGTAATTCATAAGACCTCCAATATTGTTAACGTCACAAAATAAAAAAATTCCCAAAGGAATTTTAATTAACCGATCATAACATCTTGTTCTAAATATTTAAATCTCTCTTTTGAACTTGGCTTAACAAAAGCAAGTAATGTGTTTGATATACCTAATTGACCAATGAACATAGTAATAATCAATGCAAACTTAGATGCCATTCCAAAGCTTGTAATTATATGAGTGTTATATGGTGAAAATCCTACCGTACCAAATGCTGAGAAAACTAGAACCATAATATCTGTCATATCAAAGCCCTCAGCCATTGCTTGCGTATAACTGTCTACATATATTATAAATATCATACTTACACTTAGAATCATAGAAACTACAAACACAGCCATAGATTTTCTAACTGTATCTTGTGGAATAGTTTTTGAGAAAGCAGAAACAGATTTTTTATTTCTAATAACTGACCAACATAGAATTAATAAGATAGCAAAGGTGGTTGTTCGAATACCCCCAGCAGTTGATGAAGGAGCAGAACCAATAAACATTAATGTTGATAAAACTACTCTTGAACCTTCATTCATGCTTCTAATATCAATTGTTGTAAACCCCGAGTTACGCGAAGCGCTAACATTGAAAACTATATCAAATAAACCTTTATGTCAAGATACTGCAGTCACTGTATCGACTCCATCTGAAATATTATGTGTATATAAAATATTTGAATCTTGTCCTGATGATAATTCTGTGAAAAATACCAATAAAGGTCCAATAAAGAATAATGCTGAATAAACAGTAAAGTTTAATTTTGTGAATAATGAGAATTGAACATGTTCACCTGTTTTCATAGCTCTAATTTTTTTCTTTACATCATGATAAGTTGGATAACCAAGTCCACCAATAACTCATTGAATTAAAAACACTGATTGTATTGAATAACCATATGGATTTGTATTGTACCCTTGTAAAGAATTATCTGAAAATATATCCATACCTGCATTATTAACAGCACTTACTGAATGGAAAATTGAAAACCACAATGACATTTCAAAGTTTCTAAATGGTGATTGACCAATTGCCTTACCATCTTGCATTAACGAATCATGGTCTACTTCAATAAAATAAAATCCAAAGAACAGTACAAATGATCCAATTATTTCAACAATAATCAAGAATACAAATGCATCTTTAATCATCTCTGTTGTATTAGATAAAGCAATACCACCACGTTCTGTTTGTGCTGTAATTTGATCATTTACAGAAATCTTTTTGTTAAGCATAATCAATAAAGTAATTTTAATTGTTAGCACTCCAATTCCACCCAATTGAAATAGAATTAGTAATATTAACTGACCTCAGAAAGTGTATGTTGATCAAACAGGCGCAGTTACAATACCTGTATCTGAAAGAGCTGCAGAAGCATTAAATATTCCAGATATGTAATCTCAATTATATTCCGAACCACTTACTGAAATAATTCCAGGAATCATTAATAAGAATCCTGTAAACAAAACTGTAAATAGATAAATCATAAAAATCTTACCAATTACTTTTGAGAAAGGCATTGCCTTTTTAACTTTAGCAAAAAATGATGATTCTCTTACTCATTTTTTAGATTCAATTCTACGCTCTCTTATCTTATCTTTTCTTGAACGCCTCTTTTCTTCTCGAAGTTCTTTAACGTCATCAGAGATGTTAGTTTCTTCTAAATTTTTTGAAGTATTTTCAACTGAATTATTTGTTTTCACAAGCCACCTCCTTTTGAATTAATATCATTATACAACTTATAGACATTATTGTATAATTATATAAGTTTATAAGGAGTTAGCAACATGGCAAAAAAGAAAAAAACATTTGCGATAATTGGAGCCAATAACCTTGGTATATCTATCGCTCGTGAACTTGATAAAAAGAAACAATTAGTAAATTTATTTGATATTAATGAAGATAAATTAAACTTATATATGGATGAGTTTGAATTTGTTGAAGGAATCATTGCTGATTGTACAATAAAACGTACACTTGAAAAGAATGGTGTTGGTCAATTTGATAGTGTTATTGTATGTATGGGTTCAAACATCAATTCTTCTTTAACAGTTACCCTTAACTTAATTGACTTAGGTATTGATAACTTCTTAGTTCAAACTAATGATGATAAACATAAGCGTATGTTGTTAGCTTTAGGTCTTAAAGAAACACAAATTATTATTCCTAACGAAATATCAGGTAAATTAATTGCGACAAAATCATTATTCGATATTGACGTTGATGTTCAATCAATTGATGATGAATATATTTTTGTTAAATTAGATTTATTAGAAGAAACAAACTTCGATAAGACAATTCAAGATAATAACTTAGCTGCAAATAAAGAATTTACAATTGTTCAAATTAGACGTGATGGTAAAATTATTATTCCTGATGAATATACAATGTTAAAAGAAAAAGACTTGTTGTACATATTTGCTAAAAACACAATCATTAATGATTTAGTTTTAAAAATTTGTGGAGTTGCTTAATATTTTAAATTAATAAAAGAGTGGATTTTGTTCCACTCTTTCTTTTAAAAAAATAAAAAAAATATTCTCAAAAGAGAATATTTGTTAACTAAGCGGCTTTTTTAGCTGCACGTTGTTCTTTTAGAATTTTAATCATTCTTGGTTTAATAGCTTCTTGCTCCCCACCATAAACAATTTGAACTGTTTGAGTTCCTCTTACAAGAGCTCCAGTTGTTCCACCAAGAGACATAACTCCTGCTTTATCAAATTTTGTATTGTCTACTAATGTTAAGCGTAATCTTGAAGCACATGAATCAACATCTAAGATATTTTCTTCACCACCAAGGAATTCTATAATTTTTCTAGCTTTTTCCATACGAGCATCTTCTTTATCGTCTTTAGCTGATCCAGATGAAACCACGTTTCCTTCTGATTCAATTCCTTTAGCAGCCTTGTAGTCTGCTTTAGTTGCTAATTGCGCATCAGAACTTCCGTCACGACCTGGTACCATTACTTTTCCATATTTTACTGCATAGTAGAATGCGAAGAAATAAATTGGTCCCATAGCGGCGACAACTATTAAGATTCCAAATGCTGACATAGCACTCATAGCTCCAGCTAAGAATGGTACGATTCCAAATACGATGTAATCGATGAATCCACCTGAAACTGTCATAGAAATGTGTGTTCCCATTAATCCAGCAAATCCGAATGAGATAGCTGCTAATGGCATATGTACACCATAGAATAATCATGGTGCTAAGAATAAGAATGTGTATTCTAATGGTTCTGTAATACCTGTTAAGAAACATGTAAACGCTGCAGAGAAGTAAATACCCATAACGTTTTTTCTATTTTCTTTAGGTACATTTAGAAACATCGCTACGGCTGCCATTGGCAATCCTAACATCATGAATCCAAATTTACCTGATTGATATTGTCCCATGTTTAGACCTAAATATTCGAATGACATGAAGTTAATTCCAACTTCGTTATTCAAGTTTGAAATTACGGCTGCCATCATATATTGGTCACCCATTTTTGAATATAAGGCTTCATTTGTACTTACTGCTGTAAAGAAGTCGCTTCAAGTAAATGTTGTACCTGTAAATGCTGTAGCTTTTTCAATAAATTGTTCTACAGTTAACCCATTATAAGTTCCACCACTTGTAAATGCCTCATTGGCTTTATTAATTGTTTCTGAAATAGATCCACCAGCTGAAGTTCATCATAATGGTGCATAAAATACATGGTGAAGTCCAAATGGTACTAGTGATCTTTCAATCATTTCAAATATGAATGAAGAAACACCCATTGGCGCTTTACCTGATTGTTCCCCCAAAACTGCTAAACCAGTTCCCAATAGAGGTCAAATGAACATAAAGATAAATGATAATGGTAATACAAATACAAAAGTTGCAATTGGAACAAATTTTGTACCTGAGAAGAATGAGATTGCTGATGGTAATTGAATTGTGTGATATTTGTTGTAAGCTGCCGCAGCAATTGCTCCTACAAATATACCAGCAAAAACCCCAGTATTCAATGATTGAATACCAATGTTGTTTGTAATCAATCCACTATTAATAACTCCATATCATAATAATGAAAATCCTTGTTGCCCATCTGAACCTAGGATTGGAGTTTTGTTACCAGTTAATAAGACACCATTTTGAGATGCTATTGATTGTAAATAACCTAGCGCATCTGAGTTCAATGCTTCTCAACCTTCTGCAATTGTTCAAGGTGCTCCATTTAAACTTGAAATTAATGCAATTTGCTCATCACTAAGAGTTTTAATAAATTCATCTAAATATTTTGCAGCTTCTTCAGCTGTTACTATATGATTTAGTGGTTGAATTAACGCTGCTTGTGCTCCGTTCATAACTAAGAACCCTACTACAGCAGTAATAGCTGCAATACCTGAGTCTTTAGAATATGCTAGAGCAACAGAAATACAGAATAATATTGGTAAGTTTCCAAAACAAACATCACCGATTTTATTCATAAATGTTCCTAAGTATCAAACGAAGTCAGGACCTTGTCAGATCCCAACATCATTAATTCCAGCTGCACTACCTTGATTAGCAATTGCCGCCCCTACACCTAGGAAAACCCCGGCTATAGGTAACAATGCTATAGGTAATAAGAAAGCTTTAGATAACTTGGAAAGAGTAGGCATAATTCCTTTTCCAAAGGCTTTTGATTGAGCTTTGAAACCAGAACTAAACCCATTTCAAGTTGGTTTATTCATATTTTTTCTCCTATATAAATTGTAACTTAATCTTATTAAGTACAATTTAAGTATTACAAAAAAAAAAAAAAATACAAGACATATCTTGTAATATTTTCCAATATTTTATTTTTTTCAAAAAAATATTTATTTTCAAATTCTTTTATAGTTGAAATATCCAACAAGTGACAATATTATTGAAATTAAAACTTCAAACAATACTACTAATATATAGTTTGTACTGGCTTGTAGTTTACCTACTTTAATTGCTTTTAATTCATTTTCTGAAACACGATATGCCCTATCAATTCTAATATCTTTAGCTTTACCAGTATTTGATTTGTATTGTTCAAATTCTTTACCAACATTCAAATCATATGAGAATCTTGGAGTTTGAACAAAACTTAATCCATTAACTGCATATATATCGTCAAAAATCCTATTATTAATTGAATTACCATTAGCAATAAATGGCAAATAATTAAACATATTAAACATCATATATGTGTCATATGATGGTTGTTCTCTATAAAATGTTCTTATTTGTTTTGAATCAATAGTCAATGAGTATCTTAATGTTTGAAATAACAATCAATAAAATGTAACTTCACCAGGATCTACATAATCACGTCTAAATTGGTTTAAACTGACTTCACCGTCTGTATCAAATAGTCCATATTCAAAAATTGAACCTGTAGTACGGATGGCACTTCATGCTGTTGAATTTATCATTTCATTTATTAAGAAAAAATTATCAAACTCATTTAAAAAGTACTTAAATAATTTGTTGTACTTTCCGTTTTCAATATTTAAACTTATTAATTTATTTAAGTAATTATTTGGCTCTAGAAAACTGTGATTTGGTTTATTGAACATTAGTTTATTTCAATCATTGATGTTATTATTTTGTTCAATTTGTTCATTTGCTTTTGATATACCTTCCAGCATCTTATAAATATTAGATTCAGGATCAGTGCTTAGGTTATTGTCCAAATTAATTTTCAATTGATCATAGATTCCTTCATTTCTGATGTCTCCAAAATAAAAAATTCTTTCATATAATTGTCAAGATTTTTGTGCAGAACCTTCATCTAGTCTTATGTCAAGACTAGAAAAATCATTTCGCAAGAATTCATATTCCTGGTTATCATCAATGAAATCAGAAAAACTTTTCCCAATATTCAATTTGGCATTTGATGAAGCTAAATCTCGAGCGTTAGTTAGTTTCACACTATTAGCAATTGAACCTGTAAAACTTATATTAAATATTATTGGGGAAATAACATTTGAAGATACAAATAACAAAATTAGTATCATTGTGATTACTCTATTAAATAAGAAAAATCCTATGACTAATAAATTAATTATTAATATGTTAAATATTATATTTGCCAAATAAGAGAACATAATTTTATCAACAGTTACATAACTCCTATCTGGGTTTATTGAAATCAAACCTATTAATTTAAAACACAATAAGAATGAGATTACAAATAGTGAAAATAAACATATTACAAAATATCTAACCAAAAATATTTCTCTAATTTTTACTCCAGATCTCTTTTCAATTGAATATAGTCCGTTTTTAATATGACTTGAAAATAGTATGTTGGCCAATATTAAGTTTATTATAGTTATAAAAGTAAAATCAATAATTAAATATATTTGATTTGTTGTTTTAGTGTTTGATAAATACTCACTTATATTTGTATTTTTAATTCTATCAATCAAAATACTATAAACAACTGCTGAAACTAAAAATAGAAATACTATTGCAACTAAAAATCAATTTTTTAAAATTGAAATCATGCACTGTTTCAAAACACATAATTTTTTATTTAAATAGGCCCTGTAATTCATTTAAATCTATTTCCTCAACATTATTTTTTCTTGAATATATTTCTTTAATACTTTCAGTTTCAATATTAAATTTGTCATCATAAATAATTTTTCCATTTTCTAAAATTACTAAATGGTTTATATTATTTTGAAGTTCTTCAATTAAGTGTGTTGTAACTACAACTGTAATTCCCATGTCATTTATAAATCTTATTATTCTTAAAAACTCAATTTTAGAATCTATATCCAAATTGGCTGTCGGCTCATCAAAAATAATAATTTCTGGATTATTAATTAAACAAAAAGCCATAATAGCTCTTTTCTTTCAACCAGCTGAAAGTTGGTTGAGTTTTTTATTTACGTAAGGTGTTAACTTTAACAGTTCAATAATCTTATCTATTTTTACCTTTCTGTTTTCAATTCCATTTAAGGACGAAATATAGTCTAAATATTCAATTAAGTTTATATTCAGTCTTAAACTATTTGAATCAGGAAAAAATGACATTTTTGAAATTGCACCGCTTTTATAAACATCCTCACCATTTAAAGTTACAGATCCACTGTCTAGTCCAATTTCTCCAAATATACTTTTAATTAATGTCGTCTTACCCGCCCCATTATTTCCAATCAAACCAACAAATTCACCCTTATTAATTTCAAGGTTTATGTCAAAAAGAACTTGCTTTTTGCCATAAGTTTTATTTAACTCAGAAATCTTAAGCATATCCATAGTGCTCAAGTTTAAAAGTGACTTCATTTACATTGGTTAAGATTAATTCTGCAGAACCAACCTCACAAGAATTTTTTATAATTGGATTGTTGATACATTTGACATTTGTAGTAGAGTACATCATTCAATATGGATTTTTTGTTCCATCAATTCCATTAATTGAATTAACCATTCCAGTTTTTGTCACAGTAAAATATTCATCATCTTTTATAATCGAGTATAGTGATCGACCATAGACATCACTATAAATTTTTTTATCTTTTTGACTTTTACCATGTTCGTCATCTCATTGTACATTTATTAAAAGAACACTATCGTTCCCTGAATTTCCTATTGCATCCTTATAGTTCATTAACTTGAATCCCAAAAGTGCTGCGACACAAATAGATATTGCCATAACTACTGATGTTATATATGCTGTTATTTTGTATTTCATAATTATCATTTATATTCCAAATGTGATTGGAACATTGATCCTCCTTGTTTTATTTTGTGATCTGGTCTTGTTTTATATCAAATATATGGATAGTTTGGATCTATAATTGTTGTAGCTCCAAAATCATTATCTTCTTCAAAGTAAAAAAAATATTCATTATTTTTTGGATTACCCATATTTATAGATTGATAATGTTTTTCTGCCGTTTCAGGAGAAACCCCTTCTTTTGGAATAAACTCTGTAGAGCTACCCTTAAACCCACTTGTACTCATATCAACTTGCTCGTAGTCAATTTTTAGGTTGGATTGAATTGTTCCAGATGTAATTAATCTTGAAGTTAAATAATCTGTCATTGTCTGTTTCAACTCATCAACTTCAATTTTTTGTTCACCCTTTCAAGTCATTGTTTGTTTTGGTTTCCAATCATAGTACTGATACTTACCACCTTCTTCCCAAAGTTGAACTTGTTCTTCTTTAGTGTATTTATCACCAATAAATGTAACTCCTCAAAAAGCCCCCATTCCTGGTGAAGTCACTATCTTTTTATTTCCTTCTGCCATTTCAGAAATTTGAACAAATGTATTTTCATTTATTTCACTTATTTCGTTTGTATTGCTAACAAAAAATTCACCACTCATAGTTGCTACTTTTGTTCCAACATATGTAATATCAATTGAAAATTGATTATCACTAACTTTTGATCAAGTTGCTTCAAAAAAAGCTGGATTCAAGATACTATCAATACTAATTATTTTATATATTCTAAGATTTGCAGAAAAAGTATCAAGCATGATTTCTTTTTGTCTTTCATTTACCGGTTGGCCTAATATCATATCTTTTTCTTCTCAAGTTTTAATATTAAAGTAAAGCTCATCAGTAATATTACCCTTCATATATGGATTAGCAAATGAAGCAATTTTATTCATTATCAAAGGCACTTGTTTTTTAGTTTCTTCTGATGTCATAAATTTATAACCATTGGCACTATAATACACTTCAACTTCTTTTGGAAAGCAAGACACCAAAGTTAATGAGGTACTTGAAAGAAATATTGTAGCAGCTAATATCTTAAATAATTTTTTCATACATCTCTCCTTTAGAATTTGTATTTTTCACTTAATCTTTCTTTTAAAGAAGTCAAAGGTTTATACAATGTTAAAGCTATTACAAAGTTTGACGTCCCATGAATTACATCAAATGGTAATGATTTAATCCAATAAGCCATAGTTGCTGGGCCATCAAACCCATACATTATATAAAATATTAATGTATCAACTGATCCAAACAAAAAGCCAAATGTTGTATTTACAGCAACAAAAACTAATCATTGTTTTTCAATAACTTTTTTAAGTAATAAAGTTATCACACATAATAAGGGTCAAATTATTAAATATAAAATAACTCAAGGCATGAATCCAAATACCAATGCTTCAAGCATTGTAAATACTATACAAATACTTGCACTCATCCATAATGGAAATAACATTACTGAAAAAGATAATAACAACGTGACTAATTCAACATTTGGGATAAAGGCAAGTGCCACTTGTATTGCAAATACTAGTGCAGAATAACAAGCAACTGTTGTAATGTTAATTGTGCTTCTATATCTTAATTTCATCTAACCCACTCTAACAAAATAAAAAAACCACCGATATTTAATCGTGGCTTTTTTAATTAGGTATCAAAAGAATATTTCAATGACCATCTTTTTAACCAGAAAAGAATATCGCTCAAACAAATTGAGCCGGTATACTGACTAAGTTTCACACATCTAACTTCCTTCTCAGATTTACATCCAATGGAATAATAGTTAGACAATCCACATCACAGTTGCTGGTACAGTTCAAGATTTTCTTGATTCCCTGACACTCTCTTGTTTATTTTTATTTATAAGGTTATATTAGCATACAATTTAACAAAAAAATGACTCTTCCAAAAGAAAGAATCATTTTTATTTTTGAGCAATATTTTTTAAATCATACAAGAATCACATTCATAGTTTTCACTATCTTGTAATACTTCTTGTCTTATTCTTACATAATAAATTGATGCACAACCTTTTTTGAAAGCATTAATATAAGCTTTATTTAAATCACGAGTTGTAGCTGTATCTTTCATAAATAATGTTAGTGATATTGCTTGATCTACATGTTGCTGGGCTGCGGCCACAATATCAATAATTGGATCTGGCCCTAACTCATAAGCACCCATTGCATAATATTCCATGTTATCAAAACTAATATTATATGCTGGAACATATACCCTACCAATTTTCCCTTCTTTTCTAACTTCAACAGTTGATACAACTGGCTGTAAACTTGGTGTACAAGAGGTCAAATAACTTATTGATCCAGTTGGGGCCACAGCTAATAAATGTGAGTTGGCTAGTCCTGATTTTTTAATTTCATTTACTAATCCAATTCATTCTTTTTGAGTTGGAATTGCAACACCATATTTTTCAAATAGCTCAATTGTTTTTTGAATTTTAGGTGTTCACTTTAGTTCATCACATTTAGTGTATTTTTCAAAATATGAACCATCTTTAAATTTAGATACTCCAAAGTGTTTAAATGATCCATATTTTTTTGCAAGTTTATTTGAAGATCTAAATGCATGATATGCAACAGTATAAAAAAACATACTTGTAAATTCAACGGCTGTTTCAGATTTATAGTTAACACCATTAGTTGCTAAAAATCCGTGAAGGTTCATTGCTCCCAGTCCTATTGCATGATTATTGTTGTTACCATTTTTTATTGATGGAGCACAATTTATATTTGAAACTCTTGATACATGATCTAATGACGTAATTGCATTTTCAATTAATTCTCCAAACTCTATTCCACTTTTCATTGCTTTATCAATGTTTAAACTACCCAAGTTACAACAAATGTCTTCACCAATTTTTGTAAATGTTAAATCTTCTGAATACTCACTTGGCGTACTTACTTGAACAATTTCACTACATAAGTTACTCATTATAATACGCCCTGTTTTATCATGAGCATTTCTTTTATTGACAGTATCTTCAAATAATAAATAAGGATATCCACTTTCAAAATGAAGTTCAGCAATAGATTGAAATAGTTTACGTGCACTAATGAAAGTTTTTTTTATATCGTTATTGTCAAGCATTTCATAATATTTTTCTGTAATTGAAATATCTGACATGGGCTTTTTATAGATGCGTTCAACATCATAAGGACTAAATAAAGCCATTTGTTCATTTTTTTTGGCTAATTCAAAAGTAATGTCAGGCATTACAATTCCCAATGATAATGATTTGATTCTAATTTTTTCATCAGCATTTTCTCTTTTTGAATCCAAAAATTGCATAATGTCTGGATGGTGTGCGCTTAAATAAACTGCTCCCGCTCCTTGTCTCTGTCCAAGTTGATCAGCGTATGAAAATGAGTCTTCCAATATTTTCATTACAGGAATAACTCCAGCTGATAGTCCTTCAATATTCTTAATTGGAGCTCCTACCTCTCGTAAATTAGTTAAACAAACAGAAACACCTCCACCTCTTTTAGAAAGTTGTAAAGAAGTTGTAACAGCTCTACTAATTGATTCCATATTATCTTCAACACGCAATAAGTAACAAGAAATATATTCACCTCTTTGTTGTTTACCTGCATTCAAGAATGTTGGCGTTGCTGGCTGATATCTTCCTAGCATTATTTCTTTTAAAGTTGTTTTTGCAATCTTTAGATCACCATTTCCAAAAAACAAAGCATTCATTAAAACACGATCTGTATAAGTTTCTAAATACATTTTATTATCTTTTGTTTTTAACCCATAGGCATTAAAAAATTTTAGTGCTCCCATTAAACTTGGGAATTTAAAATTATATGAATAAGCTAATTTGTTTAGTTCATCAATATCTCTCATTTTATATTTTGATACTAATTTTTTATCATAGTACTGGTTTTCTAATAAGTATTCAAAACGCTCCTTAGTGCTTTTAAAACTCATATATTTTGGCATTATATTATTTTCTAAATAACTATTTGCTGCTTCTCTATCAAGCGAATAATTGTCTTTACCCTTACTAAAAATTTTTGAACGCGCATTTAATTTTATATATTCGTCATTTTCAATATTTAATTTATTTATATTTTCGATTTTCATTTTTACTCCTTAATTCAAAAATCATTTAAGATTTTTTTTAAATCATCAACGTTTTGTTGTGTTCCTAATAACTCAAATTGATACAATAGCGGAACATTTAATTTTGTAGATATAATTGGTCCAGCTAACGCAAATGAATCACCAAAGTTTGTATTTCCCGAAGCCATAACTCCACGGCATAGACTTCTATTTTTTTTATTATTTAAAAAGTTGATAACTGGTTTAGGTACTGATCCCTTTGTATCAACAACCTTATTTCCATGAATATGACCTCCACCATATGTTGGTGTTAGTAATACATATTCATTGTCCACTTGAATACTCTCAGTTTCTTCATTAGGGATTCTAATACTATTAATATTTAATTTCTGCACAAATCTATGAGTGTTGTTTGATGTAGAAGAAAAATAAACTAATGTTACTTTACCTTTTGGTCTGATGATTTCATCAGCACTGACTTTTTTTAATTCGCTATGCATCTTAAAATTCTCAATCGTCATCTTCAGTTTCAACAGAAACACCCATTACATATGAAGACCCATTACCAGAAAAGAAATCATGATTTTCATCAGCTCGTGCTGATAATTGGTTAAATATTTCAGGTTCAACCTTTGTTTCTTCTTCAGTAAATGGTGAATCATATCCAAGGTTTTGTAAAAATTTACCTGCGTTATAAATACTAAATTTAATTGCTTCATCTGCAATATCAAATCCTTCATATAATTCTTTTAAATATTCTTTTTCTAAATCAATTAGTTCATACATTAAATCAAACACAAACTTCTTCATTTCTTCTTGCTTTTCTTTTGATAAATTTTCTATTTTTCTTTGGTATTTATAACCACTGTAGTAGTTGTGAATTACTTTGTCACGCAATATCAGGCGAATTATATCTGATGTATTTGGTAACTTATTTCTAGCAGAAAGATAGAAAGGTAAGTAAAATCCTCCATATAATAAGAAACCTGGCATTAACGCTGCAGCTACTTTTGATTTCAATTCATCTTTACCAACATAAAAAGGTATTAAAGCATTTGCACGTTCTTGTAGTGACTTACATCCAACTACTCATTCATGTGCTTCTTCAATTTGTTCACTTGAACAAAGTGTTGAAAATATGTTTCCATAGGATCTAGCGTGTACACCAACCATAAATGCAAAGTTTGCATATATTACTTGTTCATGATCAGTTTGCGAACTAGGTATTTGAGCTATGTCACCGATTGTCGCTTGAATAGTATCAAGCAATGTTAAACCCGTGAATGTTCTTGTTATTAATTGTTGTCATTCTTTTGACAAAGCCCTTCATGATGGTAAGTCATTTGATACTGGTATTTTTTCTGGTAATCAAAAATTTTGAGTAATTCTATTTCATACTTCTAAATCTTTTTCATCATTGATATTATTTCAGTTCACCGATCTTAATGAACCTTTAAAATTGTTTTTAACATACTCAAGTGGAGACACTGAGTTGTTGTAATATTTTTGGACTTTAGCCATATAACCTCCTTTTTTTATAAAAGGGGACAATTATAGAATTAGTGTTATTAAGTTTCACTATTATTTAATTTATCCCTAAAATTGGGAAATAAAAAGCACGATTACAAATCGTGGCTTAATTAATTATAGTAAAGACAATATTAAAAATGACTTACACTACTTCTCTCTAGCCAGGAAAGAATATGTTTTTAATTAATAGGCCGGTATCCTGACTTAGATTCATATGTTTAGCGCCTTCTCGGTTTCCCAATGGATAATGCTAAACAATCCTCATTACAGTTGCTGGTACAGTTTGAGATTGACACTCAATTCCCTGACACCTTATTAATTTTTTGCTTTTTTATTTCATAAATATATTAGCATACAAATAAAATAAAAAAAATGATTCCTTTACTAAGAAATCAAATTTTTTTATTTTATTTTTATAATATTTTCTTTATAAATTTGGTGATCTTTATTATTTAAAACATCTTCTATTTTAAATCCTGCTTTTCTATGTCCTGCATAAATTGTTAATCCAAACGAATTGTTAACAATTCAAATTAGAGACTTATTAAATTTTCTAATATTACATCCGGGCATTCTTTTGTTATGAAATCCTAATGTTTCTAAAAACAGTGTATCTCCTACAAATAGTAATTCTTCAATTTTAAAAAATGCAGTTCCTTTAGAATGACCGCCCATCAAATAATAATTCACATTACCTATAAGAGTTGAAACTATTTCTTGCTTATTTTTTAGTGGAATGAAATTTAATGATTTTTCTAAAACATATGGATTTTTTTTACTTAGTGAAAAATTCCTCTTTGCTGAAAATACATTCTTAAAATCAGCTTGTCCAATATAAATTTTTAAATCTTTAAAAATTTTTGCAATTTCATTTAATCCCAATAAGTGGTCAAAGTGTGAGTGTGACAAAAAAACATCTGTAATTTGAATATTGTTGTTTAAACTGTATTCTATTATTTCTTCACTAGAACACCCTGTATCAATTAAAACTGCTTTGTTATTTTTTATAATTAAATATGCATGCGCTTCATTTATAAGCTTATTGGTAAATACTTTTAACTCCATAAATTAACTTGTTTGAATAATAAACATTAACGCAGTTATAAACAAAATAACTCCAAATAATGTGACAAAAATTGGAAAGTTCTTTTTAGTAAATTCCCAAATTGAATTTGATTCTCTATTTTTTTTGTTCATATATTTATTATTTTGATTGTTAATATGTCAAGTTAGTCAACCAAAAACAACAGCTAATATGAGTCCAACAATCATTATCCCTATTCAAATTCAAAATAAATTTGGATCTGTATTTTCTACTTTTCTTAATAAATTCACAACTACCTCTCGAACATTCTATTTTCTAATTTTAACTCATCTAAAAGAGTTTCTTTTCACTTAATTGTTTCATCAATAGAATCTAACTTTGCAATTAATACAAAGTTTATTTTATTGATTGTGTATTCTTTTTCTCACAATCAAGAATTTACTTGTTTTGCTAACTTAGTTTCATTTTTTATAATTTCATTTTTCATGTCCAAAACTCATTTGCTAGCATCTTCTGTTGTATCGACAAATATAGATTTAAAGTACTCATCATTTTTGGTATCTATTACAAATCCTACAACACCAATTAAATTACTATATTTTTCTAATTTACTTAAATCAATATCTTTTGAACCACTTAAAGGATTTTTAATTCTTTCTCGTTTATTTGCCGTTATAGAAAAAATTTTAAATCCAGAGAAGAAAGATCAAAAACCAAGAACTATTCCTATTATTGTAAAAATTCCTATAATTGCTCAAGCTCATGTTGGCAATTGTGTATTGGATGTGAAAAACATAAATACTCCTAACTACGTTAATTATATCAACAACGCTTGTTAAAATAAAAAAAGCTAAACTATACCTTTTTTGAATGACTTTAAAATATTGTTATAAAGCCTTATTATAACTTTGTATTCTAAAGCAGCTAACTTTCTAAGGTATTTTCTTTTTCTCGAATTTTAAAAAAGTAAAACTTATATTAAAAAATAAGACAAACATTAGTTAACTAGTATCTGCCTTATTAATTTTTTTATTGTATAAATATTTAAATATTATTTGGGTATTTTGCAAAATCGAAACTATATAAAGTGGTATTCAAAACACCATATTCATTGCCATATTCACTTGGGCTTAAAACCATTTTTAATGTAGTAGTTTCTCCATCTTTCATATTATCTAGATCATTTTGAGTAAATCTTTTACCTGTTTCTGCATTAAACAAAAGATTCGGTTGAGATTTAAATATTTCTGGCCCAAAAGCTAATGGAGTATATCAACCAAGATGAGCTGTTCTATAAACTTCATAGATTCATATTTTCATTTGTTCAACAATGCTTTCAATTGTTTCATGATGTCATCTTTCTGGTATATTAATTGGGTAATGAGCATTAGTCAATTCAGAGTTTGACAAGTCTAAATAGTCATGCTTCATAAAATTGATAAATAGCATTTCTCCAATTAAACCTTTTTCCTTTCCTTCTTCTGACGGAACTACTTTTACTTCAAGAGTTCTTGTACCGGCTCCAAAGTGCCCCAATACATCTTGCCTGTTTAACTCTCTATTTTCATCAATATTTCAAATATATTCAATATCTATATCATTAAAATTAAGATCATTTGAATTTCTTGCTTCATTAATTCCGCGAGCTGCAAACCCTCTTAAAACGAGACTAAAGTAATTAATATCCATTTGATAATATGACATCTCCGGAGAATATGTTATGTAATCATTTACTTCGCTAATATCAAAACTTTCAGTAATATCTTTATTAATTATGTTTGTTGAACCTGCAATTACAGGTGCAAAACCAGAAGCACTTATTCCTATGCTTCCAATTAAACTTAATAATTTAATCATTTATCTCTCCTTTTTTCTTAACCCACCCTCACCAATTCTTAGTAATATTTTACCATTAATTTATGATAAACAAATAAAATTACAATTATGGAAATCAAAATAATACCCAATAATTATCCTTAAGCAATTATTCAAAATATTTACTTTCTATATAACACTGCAAAATAAAAAAAGCATTTAAAATGCTTTTTTTATTTATGTTATTTTTAAAAATTTAAATTTCGAAAAAGTCCACAAATATATGATCATAAATTCTTTCTATTCAATACAATGTGTGAATTTCTGATCTCTTGAATTTTGTTTTCATTTTTAATTGTAGTAAGTCATAATATTGATTTCAAATTTCTTTATATATAAGTAAAATCTCACCATTTAACTTTTCTATATTATTACTTTCTGTACTTGTTAAATCTTTTGAATTTTTAAATACAAAAATACCCTTTTTTGAATTTAAATCTACTTTTTTAAAATAAACATTTAAGTAGTCGTTCTTAAATTCAGTATCTTCAAACAATGTTTTATTTGAATAATATTGATCTTTTAGTAATTTAACATAATTTGCATCAACTTTACTATTTGTACCAACTATTTTGTTAAATGTATTCAAAAATGAAGGTAGTAATAACATGTTCATAGCTATTTCAATAAATGAGGATAAGACAATGTTATCTGCAAAAATATTATTTATTTCTACATTAATAAAAACGGCTGTTAAAAAGTTAACTGAAATTATATAAAGTAGAAATGATAAAGGTAAAAAACTTACTTCTCTAAAAATTTCCATATCAATTTCATCAATTTTAGTTTTCTTTTTAAAAACTACTAATGATTTGTAATATCAATTCTTTGATAGTCAATTGCTAGTTGTAAACTTTAATAGTAAATATATTGTTGAACCCAATATTGAGTAATTCAATCAAGCCTGGTTATTATCTTTAAACATTGTTACTTCTAAAATAAAAAATATTAAAGCTATTAAAAATACTACCTGATCAACTAAGAACATTGCAAATAGGTATGGTTTTAATTTAAGATAACCACCTGCATATTTTTTTTGTTCTTTTATTAATTGCTTCTTTTTGTCCATAATAAATTAAATTTCCTTATTACTTGTGTTTATTTTATATTGGTCTTCACCTTTGCATTTGTAGCAAGCTAAAACCATCATTTCTATTTTGAAGCCTGATTGACCAGCGTTAACTGAAAAGTTATTTATCTCAGGAATAACTTTATCAACAGTTTTAAAATAATCCATGTATTTTTTTACGTCTAATTTTCTTTTGCAATTTAAACAAATAAAAATTCGAATATTAAATTTTTTTATAATTGCTAGCAATTCAGCGTAGTACCATTCAAAATCATTTTTAGGATATTCAGTTGAAAAGTATTTATCAAATGAATCTAAAAGTGCTTCTTCAATTGCATCTTTTTTCTTATTTCTATCATTATTTTTTTTAATAATTAGAGGAAGAATTAGTGATGCTGTAACAACTGTTAATGTTGTAACAGTTGTTAATGTTGTATTAATTATTTCTATTGTTGTTGCTAAAAACATTTTTATTTTTTCTCCTTTTATTTAATTTTTATTTTAAATATTTCTATTTAAAATAGTTATTTAATTTAACAATATTCAAATAAAAAAAGCAATATATATTGCTCTTTGATTACTTAAATGATTTTAATAGTTTTAATAGAATTTCGTTTGCTACAACTAAAGATACATTTCCACCAGTTTCTTTCATTAATTGACCCATTAATGTTTTTTCGACACGTTCTGGTCTTGTGTGAATATTTTCTTGTATCATCTCTTGATTGTCTTTTGCAAGTCTAACAATGATATCTTCTATAAATTTAGGATCTGAAATAACCTTTAAATTATTTTCTTCAATTATTGAACTAATAGATTTATTGTGATCTCCCAATATTGTAACGATTGCTTTTACATGTTTAGAAGAAATTTTTCCTCTATCTAATCTATTCATTACATCTGCAATTTTTGATGGTGTGAAATTTGATTCTTTTATTTCAATATTATGAGTATTTAGTGAAGCTTGAATATCTGAAGTTATTAAGTTATATGCTTTTTTTGGATCAATATTTAATTTAATTAATTCTTCAAAAAACATTGTAAGTTCATAATTTGATAAAATTTGATTTGCATCTTTTTCACTAAGTTTGTAAGAAAAAACATATTTTTTTCTTTTTTCTTTTGCCAATTCAGGCGCATTTTCAATAACTTGATTTATAAATTCTTCTTCTAATCTAATCGGAGTTATGTTTGGTTCTTCAAAATATTTATAATCCACTGAGGTGTCTTTTAAACGCATTACTTTTGTTTCCTGACTCGCTTCATCAAATCGTTTTGTTTCAGAAAGTATTGGTTCATTTTTTAATAACATTGATGTTTGCTTTTTAATTTCAAATTCAATAGCTTTTCTAACATTATTAAATGAATTAAGGTTCTTAATTTCTACTTTTGTTCCAAATTCTTTATACCCATATGGTCTTAAAGAAATATTTACATCACATCGCAATGAACCCTCATTCATTTTTACATCACTTATTCCTAAGAATAATAATGTTTCACGTAATTCTTCTAAGTATGCTATAACTTCATCAGCACTTCTTAAAACTGGTTTTGTGACTATTTCAACTAACCCATCTCCAGAACGGTTGTAATCAATATATGTTAAATCACCCTTGTGAGTCTGTTTTGCAGTGTCCTCTTCAATATGTAATCTTTCAATTTGAACTCTCTTAGTTTTTCCATTAACATTAATTTCTAGAAAACCATCTTTTCCGATTGGATAAAAGTTTTGTGTAATTTGAAAACCTTTCGGTAAATCAGAATAAAAATAACTCTTTCTATCAAAGCGAAGTAGACTATCAATTTTCATATTTAAACCGTTACATGCAAGTATTGCAAGTTCAACACCTTTTTTATTTACTGTAGGAAGAGCACCTGGTAAGGCCAACGCCATTGCATCTATATTTGTATTTTGAATAGAATTAAAATTTACTTGCGATGAGGCAAACATTTTAGACATTGTTTTTAGTTCAACATGGTTTTCAATTCCAATAACTACTTCAAAATTATTCATATCTTTTATTCCTTATTTTTTAATATTTCTTCTACTTGTTGGGCAAAATCTAATAACAGTATATCTTTTTTAATATTTGCGTTTAGATTAATGCCAATTGGCAAATTGTTAAGTTTGATAAATGGAATTGTGATTGATGGCATACCATTAAAGTTTGCAAGCAATAGTGCAGAATCAATTACACCATTGACAGCTGCATCTCCAGATGCTGACTTCATTGCTTCGCTCACTGTTGGAGCTATTCCAGAAGAAGGCGGTAAAACTATAATGTCTGCCGTTTGATAAATTTCAGCGATTCTATCAACAATTATTCTTCTTATTTTTTTTGCCTTCAGAAAAATGATATCTTGGTTTTCAGACTTAAGTGAGTAACCTCCAATTATCATTCTTTTTTTAACTGTTTTTGAAAAATTGTTTCCTCGTGAATGTTTAATAATATTTTCATAACTATCACCTTCTTCTCTTTTTCCAAAATGTACACCTTGTAAGTTCGAAAGAGTTGATGCTGCTTCAGCATATGAAATAGCCATATATACTTCACCAAGCATATTTAATATATTTATATCAATTGATTCGAAACTAACTGTATGACCTACTGCCAACATTCTTTCTGTAAAGTTGTCATATTCTTTTTTAAGATCTTCTGGCATTAGATCATAAATTTCTCTTATTTGAACTATTTTTAGTTTCTTGTCAAATTTTTTATTTTCATACTTAAAAGGATTATTGATTGAGGTAAAGTCTTTCTTGTCTTGTTTGAATGTAACCTCTGCCAAAATTTTTTGATCATCTACATTATTTGTAAAAAAACCAATAGTGTCTAAACTAGGAGCATATGGCATTAAACCATATCTTGAAATTGAACCATATGTTGGTTTAAATCCAACAATGCCAACAAATGAAGCAGGTTTTCTAATTGAATCACCAGTATCTGACCCTGTTGCAAAAGGTACCATACCTGTTGCAACAGCATAAGCTGATCCAGATGATGAACCTCCAATAATTCTATTTTTTTCATATGGATTTCTAATTTCACCATTAAATGAAAATAACCCTGTTCCACCCATTCCAAATTCATCCATAGCTGTTTTACCAACCATCATTGCTCCAGCTTCACTTAATATTTCGTTAATTGTTGCATTAAATGGTGAAACATAATCTTTTAAAAATAATGATCCCGCAGTTGTTGGAATATCAGTATTTACAATGTTATCTTTTTCAAAATATGGAACTCCAAATAAATGAGAATTTATTCTAGCTTTTTTATCCAATTGTTCAGCTTTGATATTAATTTTTTCTTTATTCAAATTAATATAAAAATTAGAATCAAACTCCTTTTCAATATCTCTAAATGAGTACTCAAGAACAGTTTTAATTGATGACTCTTTAACTAATTTTGCATAGTCTTTAATTGTCTTATTCATTATTTAACCACCCTTGGAAGTATTACATAATTGTCGATAACCTGTTTTGCATTTTTCAATCCATCATCACGTGAAAGAGTAGAAATTTCTTTGTCATCTCTTAAATAAGTATTTTCAATTTCAAAAGGAAAACTCAAAGGTTCAACATCCCCTTTGATTTCAAATTTTACAATTTTTTCCATTTTTGCACGTATCTCAATTTCAGATTTAACGATTTCATTGATTTCTTTATCATCTAAAGAAATTCTTATATCGTTGGCAATTTCAATGACTAACTTCTTATTTAATTCCATACTACTAGATTATATTTAATAATTCCTCTTCATTTATTATTCTAACACCTAACTTGTTTGCCTTATCAAGTTTAGAACCTGCTTCTTCTCCAGCCAATACATAGTCTGTATTTTTTGAAACAGAATTTGCTATATTTGCTCCATAAGATATTAATAAATCTTTAAAATAATTTCTTGACTTTGATAATGTACCTGTAATTACAAATGTCTTATTAGTTATATCAGCATGAGATTTTTCTTCCATTGCAGGCTTGTATTCAAGATTAATACCCAAATCTTTAAATTCTCTGATAATTGATCTGTTTGTTTCTTTCTTAAATCAATTAACAACAGAATGAGCTACAATAGGGCCTATATCTCTAACTTCAGACAATTCTTCTTCACTTAAATTCATAAGTGAATCAATATTTCTATATTTTTTAGAAAGAATAAATGCACTTTTTTTTCCTAAATGTCTTATACCTATACCAAATAATAATTTTTCCAATGATTTATTCTTTGAATTTTCTATTGATGTTAACAAGTTATCAACAGATCTTTCGCCCATTTTATCTAACTTAATTAATTCATCTTTACGCTTTGACAACTTAAAAATATCGGCTGGATTTTTTACATAATTTTTTTCATAGAACTTTTCAATTAACTTAATTGAAAGACCTTCAATATTTTGTGCGTCACGAGAAACAAAGTGTTCCAAACCTCGTATGATTCTTCTGGCGCAAAAATCATTTTCACAATATTGATCAACTTCAGGTTCAATTCTTTGTAATATGCTTCCACAATCAGGACAATTTTTTGCCTCTGATCAAATAGGTAGTGAGTTATAATTTTCATCTTTAACTACAGAAATTACTTCAGGAATAATATCTCCAGCTTTTTTAACACGAACATCAGCTCCAACCCTTACTTCTCTGTCAATGATAAAAGATGAATTATGTAATGTAGCTGCTCCTACAGTTGTTCCAGCTAATTTAACTGGTTTTAATTTGGCATTATAAGTAACTTTACCAGTTCTTCCAATTGTAGGAAATATGTCTAATAGTTTTGTAGTTTTTATCTCAGCTGGTAACTTATATGCAATTGCTCATTTAGGAAATTTAGAAGTATATCCTATTGAATCATAATGATCAAATTCATTTACTTTAATTACTATTCCATCAATCTCATATTCCAAATCTTCACGTTGAGCAGATAAAGAATTAATTATTTTAATTACACCGATAATATCTTCGGTTTTAATACTTAATGGATTAACTCTAAACTTATACTCAGAAAGAACTTTTAAAGATTCATTATGAGTTAATATATTTTCTTTATTCATTAAAAAATAAATTCAAATATCTAAATTTCTATCTTTAACTATTTGTGGATCTAATTGTCTTAAAGTTCCTGCTGCGGCATTTCTTGGATTGGCAAATAGCTTTTCTCCAACTTTAAAACGCTCAGAATTAATTCTTTCAAACTCTAATTTAGGTAAATATACCTCTCCTCTAACTTCAAAATAATCACTATTATTGGAAATAGTTTTGGGAATTGAAGAAATCATTTTAACATTATCAGTAACATCTTCTCCAACAATTCCGTCACCCCTTGTAATTGCTTTATATAATTTTGTATTTTTATAAATTAAAGATATTGATAAACCATCAATTTTTGGTTCAACAACATAGCTATACTTTTTATTTTCTAAACTTTTTTTAATTTGATTATCAAAAGTTCTTAAGTCATTATCATCAAAGGCATTAGACAAACTTAACATTGGACTTTTGTGAATATACTTAGTAAATTTAGAATCAACAGAACCACCAACTTTTTGAGTTGGTGAGTCTTGTGTTAAAAATTGTGGATATTGTGTTTCCAAAGATATAAGTTCAGCAATTGTTTTATCAAATTCAGAATCATCAACTGGAGAAACTTCAAATTCATAGTAGCTACGATTCCAATCGTTTATTTGATTTTTTAAATCTTCTATCCTTTGCTTTATTTTTTCAATCATTTAATTTGTCCTTACTACGTATAGCTATATTTTTATATATGATAATTTTTATTTGTTCATCTTTGTTTATATTTATGTCAAATAATTCCAATATGTCTTTTTCTAATTTTTGAACAATTCATATTAAAACTGCAAATATTATGTATGGGTAAAACAGATAAAATATATCATATTGGATTTGTGTTTTATCCTCAAGTACCAATAACCAGAACATTCTTGAAAATGGATTGTAAAACATTAGATACTGTATAACAGCAAAATCTATAAAAACAACACTTATGCTATTTTTAAACTTCCTTCTCCTTGAAACTCATAAAGAACAAATTATTAATTCAAAAGAAGTAATTGATATTAAAATTGGTAGTTGCACTAATGGGTCAGTGATTAGACTAATATATTTATATTTATATAAATAACCAAATTTATCTTCAATAGCTGCACTACTCCAATCTGATATAGAAAGAAATGACAATACACCAAATAATATTAATATTGTTGGTACAACAATCATAAGAATTGATGTACGGTTAGATAGCGTAAATTCCATTTTTTTAATCAACACGTGACTTGAAATAATTCAAATTGCAATCAAAATTGTTAGAGCTAATATCCCACCAGTTATAACTATTCAAACAATGTTCTTTACATACAAGCTATATAACAATGATCCTAAAGATACAGGAAATAATATTTTAATATGATCTTTAAATAGCATATTGTCAAAACTATATGTAAGAATCAATAATATTGAGTATATAAAAAATAATAGAATAATTATTTTTGATTGATCCATTCCCACTGCTGCTAATGTCATTATTCCTAACAAATAACTATACAATTTGTATCTATTCTGATTTACACAATAAAATGCAAGCATAGCAGAAATTAATTTTATTAAATAACCAAACATCATTGATGAGTCAAATGGTTTTTCTAAGTTAGAAGTTAAAGCCACATATCCAAATAAAATTCCAGAAACTATAACAGCGATTATAACTCTAGATACTCTAGTTCTTCCAATACCCATTTCTAAAATTATTCCTGTAAGAGCAGTATAAATTAGCCCTCTAATTAATATATTAAAAACAAATAAGTAGTCAGCTAAAAGCTCTAGCGAAGTGTGTTCTCCCGTACTCACAAATTGAGTAACTAATGGTAGTACAGTTAGTTGATATAAAACATTTTTCATTCATGATTGACCAAACATATTTCAATTTAAATAATTTTCTGTCAAACGAAGAGATAAGCTAAAAGGCAATGTGTTAAGTGTTAGTTTGAAATAAAAATATAAAACATAAGATATAAATAGTATTAATAAGATTAAAGAGTTTCAATTTAATTTGAAAAACTTCAATCAAAATTTAACAAAGATTATTGAAACTAAAGCAAAAACCAATATACAACCCCAAATGAAATAAGTATATACTTGCAAAGTCAAAACTGCTCCAAATAAGTTTAATACAAATGAGATAATAGTTAAAAAAAATAATAGTGCAAAAAAACCAATAATAATCTTTGATGACACTTGGTTTTTTTTAATTTTAAAAATACTTAATATTGTAGATCCTGCAGTAAAACAAACAAAAAATAATAAAAATATAAATATTAATCCTGTACTTGTTCCTGTCATAATTTACCTCTTTTTGATTATACTATCTCTCACCTTTTACTTTATAAATTAAGTTATCAGAGTTATCGATAAGCGCTGTCACATTTTCAAATTCAGCTTTTGAGTTTCTAACCTCTTCATTGTCAAAAGAAACAGTTAAATTACTTGAAGCTTCTTTTTCCTTTTCAATATCAAGAAAGTGAATATCACTTTCGTCTGTTTTTATAGTTAGGTCACTAATTTTTTGAATTAAATTAATATCAATAATTTTTGATACTAAAGGTATTTTTGCAATTGTTTCAAATATTAGTTTTGGAGAACATATAAATGATGTAACTATAATTAGACCAAATGATGATGAAATTGTAATTAATGCCAATTGTAATAAAAACGAAATTTGATTTTCATCAATGTAATCTTTAACACTTTTTATATCTTCAACAACCATGTAGTTTAATGTTAATGCAATAACTATTGGAACAATCAATACAAGAATATTTCTTGTTGAGAAATTAGATGTCGCTGAATATGCAAGATATCTACTGCAGTAAATTGAAAGATATACACTTCGAACAAATAAGAAAAATATTTTCAATGAATACATCACTGTAATCCCAATTATGATATATGAATTATTTCCAGGTTTAGTAAGAACTATTATTGATAGAGCTATTAATGTTGAGAAAAAATAAGCCAATCCTATTGAATTTTGAACATTAGATATTTCATAGTTTTTTCCTTTAGCTTGAATTAAAGTATTCTGAGATTCTCCAACAATAACAAGTGATGTAGATGCTGCAATTAACATCGAGAACGTTGTGTTTGTAAACATGAATTCCATTGCATTTGACTCTGGTAAGAAACTTGTTATATCACCACTTTCATTTAATCCTGCAATCTCATCTCTAACTATTGGATAGTACATAGATGACACAAAGTATGGCATCAAAATTGCAAGATTTATGAAAGTAAATGCTGCTACTGCAAATGTATAAAGTTCATATTTTGCATATGTTTCAAACTTCAACCTACCTTGTTTTGCTATAACATTTGTAAAGTATTCTCTAAATGAAATAATAAAGTTCATCATAACTGCTTGAACATTTAATGCAACTATCATATATAGAGATAAAGTAGAAGAAACCCCTGCACCAAAGAAAAGGATTACTAACAATATATCTGATGAAAGCATTAATGTTACTCCCAATCCAGATTTAGATAATTGGAACGACATTAAATTCATTTTTTGGTTAACAATACCACGACGGTATTTCAACCAAACATAGTTCTTTTTAACAAATATTCAAATGAAAACTAACTTAATTGGTCCAATCAATCAAAATAATGAAAATGTAACTACTGGTGAAAGTGTACTAATATTAATTGTCATTAATATAATTGAATAAACAAAGACTTCTGAAAATAGTATAATTGCTTTTCTTGAAAATGACTGTTGATCTGCTGCAATAACATTTTCTTCAGCTGCTCCAAAAAATGTTGGTATAAAGTTTCTTGTTGAAAAAACTAAAGTTATAAAAACCAATTGAAAGTAATTTATTGATGCAAATGCATCCTTGCTTGTACCTGTTAATGTGATCCCATTTTGTCAAGTTTCTTTATGTAATATAGATCCAATATCTTGCAAGTTAAGGTGAATAAATACTGGATATAAGAAAGAAATAGCGACAGCTATAACAAGAGATGAAATTGCACTTTTTCGATACATTCTTTTTGAAGCTGAGTAAATCTCGTTTGCTGAAATTCAGTCTCCCTTTTGCATTGGCTTAACAAGCAATATCATAGTAACAATACCAATACCTGAATCGGCAGTAGCAATTAAAGCTGCAAATAACATTGTAATTCTCACATACCCGTTAAACTCAGAACCAAAGTTTTTCAGCATAAAATAAATTAATAAAATCTGAAGTGTTGCACCAATTAGAGAAATTGATATTGCAATTCACAAGTTTATAAATGTTTTTTTTGTAGATAACATATCAATCTCCCATTTAATAAATTATAACATTACACCCACTATTTAATTGATTAGCAAGTTTAAAATTGTAAATAAAAAACACGATATAAATCGTGCTTTTTTAATATAAATAAAATTATCTTTTTGAGAATTGAGGTGCACGACGTGCTCCGTATAGACCGTATTTTTTACGTTCTTTAATACGTGCGTCACGTGTGATCATACCTGATTGTCTTAAAGTTGGTTTAAAATCTGCATTAACTTCTAATAAAGCTCTTGCGATTCCTAATCTAGCAGCTCCTGCTTGACCTGTAAATCCACCACCTTTTACCTTAACATGAATGTCAAAATCTTTTCTTGTTTCAGTAAATACTAGTGGTTGTTCTAAATCTTGAACAAGTGTAGGGAATGGGAAAAATTCTAATGCAGGTTTTCCGTTAACAACAATGTTACCGTTTCCTGGTGTTAATATAACTTGAGCTGTAGAAGATTTTCTTCTACCTGTTCCTCTATATTCAACTCTATTGTTTGCCATTACTTACTAGCTCCCTTGATTACCATTACTTCTGGTTGTTGTGCTTCATGTGGATGAGTTTCACCTGCATATACATGTAATGCACGAAATTGACTTGATCCTTGAACGTTTTTTGATAACATCAAACGAACAGCTCTCTCCACAATTCTTTCTGGATTTAATTCTCTCTCAGTTGCTACATTTCTTTTGTGTAGTCCACCTGGGTGAAGTGAATGACGGTAGTAGTATTTATCTGCTTCTTTTTTACCTGTTAACAGTACTTTCTCTGCATTAATAACGATCACGTGATCTCCGTTATTTATGTGAGGTGTGTAATCTGCTTTATGTTTACCACGTAAAATCATAGCGATTTGTGTAGCCATTCTACCTAGTGTTTGCCCCTCGGCATCCACCACTCATCATTTTTTATTTATGTCTGCTGATTTAATCAGTGTTGTTTGTTTCATTGTGCTTATTCTCCTTACGGTTCCGAGGCCTATTGGGTGTAAGCAAAAATATTATATATTAATATATAGACTTGTTTCAATACAAATATGCAAGAAGTTAAACTATTAAAAATATATTATGATTTTTGCTTTGCTGCTTCAAGAGCTTTTATAATGATATCTTGAAAATTATTAGTTTCTAAAACTTTTTGCCCTTCTATAGTAGATCCATTAGGAACACAAATAGAATTAATTAATTCATCAAATGAATTATCTGAGTTTGTTGAATACTCTGTACTTCCAATTATAGTATTTTTCATAATTCTATATGCTTGGTCCTTTGAAAAACCATTTTTTAATGCATATTTATAAAATCCATTTAAAAATGTAAATATATAACTAGGTGAACATCCTGCTAGAGCAGTGAAGGCTGGAAATTTATCTTCAGGAATTTCTTCTACTGTGCCACAATTAGAAAACATTTCAATTACAAATTTTGTAACTTCACTATTTATTTTATTTGATGAATAAGCAGTAACAGATTGTTGAATAGCAGCATTCATATTAGGCATTATTCTGACTATATTTAATTTATTATTTCCAAATATGTCGCTTGCTTGTTTTATAGAGAGTGCATTAATCATAGTTACAAAAGTTTGTTTCTCTAATGTAAATTTTTTTAAGTCAACTGCTAGTTGTTCAAAATCAGCAGGTCTTATACCCAAAACAACAATATCATAATTTAGATGTTCCAGTTTTTTAACTGGAATCACGTTGTACTTTTTAGATACATCTAACGATTTTTCATAAGTTCTATTAAAAACAAAAATTTGCTCTTTAAAATTATTGTTTGATTTTATTCCAGAAATTAGAGCTGATCCCATATGTCCAGTTCCAATAAATAATATTTTCATGTTAACCTCTCATTTGTATTTATATAATAATTGATATTCCTTTTTAAATAAAAAATACAGTTTAACTGTATTTTTTATTAATCTTAAAATTAACCTTTTAAGAATCCACCTTTACCTGGTCAAACTAGGTAAAGAACACCTGGAATAATTGCCATAACTAGTAAAACTACTAATGCAACAATTTTAAATTTTGGGTGTAGGAAAAAGTAAACGATTCCTGGAATAATTGCCATAATTAATAAAATAATTAATAGCACTAAACTTTTATTTTGCATAATAAACTCCTTTTAAATGTAAATATATTATCTCAAATTTGTTACTTAAATACAACTACTATTGCACGAAAGCAAATGCAATAAAATAAGCAATAAACAAGATTGCAAGTAAGTACATTATTCAACTTACTTCTTTACCTTTTTTCATAATTAACATCATAAATGCATATGAAATAAATCCAATTGCAATTCCGTTTGCTATTTCATATGATGAAATCATAAATACAACTGTTAGGAATGTTGGAACAACAAATTCCATTTTAGTTCAATTAACTAGCTCTGCTTCTTTAAATAACATAATCCCAATATATACACATGCTGCGCCAGTAATACATTGTGGTATTGCTTTAAAAATTGGAAATAAAGCAATAGCTAAAAAGAATAGTAACCCATTTATGATAGCTGCAAATCCAGTTCTAGCTCCTTGTTGAATTCCAACTGATGACTCAACAAAAGTTCCCAATGGAGTTGTTCCCATTAAAGAAGCAACCATTGTACCTGATGCATCAACAATTAGTGCTTTACTTGATATTTCATGATGTTGATTTGTATTTTTGTTTAGTTGGTGTGTGAATGTAGCAAGTGTACCTGTAGCATCAAAGAAATTCATTAATAAGATAATGAATACTGAAACATAGAATATTGGATTATTTCAAATATCCATGTTTGTAAAAGCTGAGAATGTATTATCTCAGTTTGAAATTAAACCTCCAAAATCATAAGTTCAACCACCGTTTAGTTTAAAGTTTGCATCATGTAAAAAACCATTCTTATATGTAGTTATATTTGTACCATTCACATTTGTTGTTACTTCATAACCTAATCAATGGCTATCTTCTGGTAATAAATTCGCAATTATTAATGCGATTATAAACATTGCTACAATCCCAATCGCTACTGCCCCAGGTATATTTCTAAACGACAATATTAATATAATTGCTAATGTTGCCATACCTAAAATAATGGCTAATCAATTTTGTGATAAATTACCTAATGCTGGTCCAGCTGGAGTTGTTGAAAATCAACCCATACTTTGTAAACCAATATATGAAATAAATACACCTATTCCAATTCCAATCGCTAATATAATTTCTTTAGGTATTACCCTTAAGATTTTAGTTCTTAATGGTGTTAATGACAATGTTACAAATAAAATTGAAGAGATCATTGTAACTATTAATGCCCCTTCATATCCTAAACCACCTGCATTACCAACAGAGAAAGCTACAAGAGTATTAATTCCCATTGTTGTTGAAACAGCAACTGGAACATTGGCAAACAATCCCATAAATATACATCCCACACCTGAAGCAATGGCTGTCGCAAAGAATATACCAAAATAATTCATATTTGGTGCACCTTCTGTAATTGACTCAGTTCCGCTAACAAGCCCAGGTTGTACAGATAATATATAAACTAATGATAGGAAAGTTGCTAATCCACCAATAACTTCTTTTTTCATAATTGCGCCTAAAGTATCAAACTGAAAGAATTTTTCAATTCCTCTAATGGCTTTGTTGTTGCTAAATTTATAATTTGAAGCAAACCTTTTTGCAGTTTCTTCAGGTGTCTCTCCCTCAATTGGGATAAGACTATTATTTGGATTAAAAATTTTATTTTGAGTTTCTCTATTAATATCCTCAATATTTTTTTGTTCCATAATTTCTCCTTTATTTAAATCGGCAAAATCCAAGTATTAAAACTTGAAGCAAAAAAAGAAAAGACTTTTCTTGTTTGAGAATGCTGAAAACACATTTTACAAAACAAAAAAAGTCTAGTAACTCATAATACAGCATAGGTGCTGTGTAGAGACTCCTTCCCGTTATGAAGGATTATATAAGTTTTCATATTGAATTTTACTTTTTAAATATAACATGAATATTAATACTTTTGACAATTTTTAAAATAAAAAAATATCTCTAAAAAAAGATATTTTTATTAAGCATTTAACGCCTGTGCAGGTGTTAATTTTTTTATTTTGTCATATGCTGCATAGAATGTAACAAGGAAAACTATTCCTAATAACCCAAGAACTTCTATTGGCATTCAGAATGCAAATTGAACAGGTAGTATTCAGGCACCTTCATTTGCTAGGTAGTTTGTAACTCCCATAAATGAGAATCAACCAATAGCAAATCCAATTCCATAAGCTATCAAAATAGCTATTAAATACACACTAATTATTTGTCATACAATATAACGTTTTCTATAACCTAATAATTTCATTGTTGCAATAAATTGTGAATTTTCACTAATAACAATTGATGTTACTAATAAAATAATTATTGAAGAAATTATCATAGCAAACACAATAAACATAATTGTAATCATTTGAACAAGTTCAGTTAATTGAGAAAGCACTAGTCTTGCTTGATCCATTGGCATTGCCATTGCTGTTGATCCAAGAGCATAACCACTATCAAAACTTTCATTCCTGTAATCATATTGCCCATTTAACCCTACAGCAGAGAAATCTCCATTGCTTGTAGTGGTTGACATAACCTTTGTTATGTCATTTATATTGTCATCCATTGAATACTTGTAATTAAATACTGGGTAAGTATTTTCAAAGACTGTTAAATATTTTTTAAAATATTCAGAATCATCACTATTAGAGTTGGCCAAAAATTTCAAATTATCATAGCCTCCCATGTTGATTAGTAATATTATATCTTCTTGTTTTTTTGTTTCAAAAATATCTCCAAATATATATTTTTGTAATGGTTTACTATTTAAATCAAAATTTTTAAATCACTGACCGAACATAACTTCTTTTGAATTATTATAACCAAGAATGTCTTCTGCAACTTCATTTGTAGTTCAAGCTTGAGGTTTACCAAAACTTTTTTGAATACCCTTTACAGTAAAAGTTGTCATTACATCTGTTGTTAAGTTAACAATTTCTCCGTTAGACATAGCTTTATTAATTTGTGTTGCTCCTGTTGAAGCCAAAACACCCTTTGCGCTAATAGAATAATTATTATCTATAGTAACTGGGTTAATACCAGATGTTACACCCGCGTCTGCAAATGTTTTACCATTAGTTGATTGTCATGAACGACTTGAATTTGTTACATAGCCATCCGTATAGCCAGGTAAATCTTTTACAGGGTTTTTAGTTTCATTCTCTTGAGTTATATCTGCCGAAACAATATCACCTGATGCATTAATAAGTTGATTTTTAGTTATGTTTAACTGAATTTTATCTCCAACCTTGTAACCAAGAGATTTAGCAAGAGACTCATTTATGATTATTGGATTTTTATTTTCATATGTATTAAATAATTCAGAGTATAAATCTTTACCTTTGAAATCTGATAAATCTATTAATCTAATGTCTTCTGCACTTAATCCATAAATATTTAAACTTTTATCATTATTAGTTCTAGCCTTTAGCATTGTTCCTTTGATTTCTTTTTTTGGATCAAACGGAGTTACGTTAAACGCTATTGAAAATTCTGAACTTTTATCATTTCCGGAATTTGAATTAATCACGGCATTTTTAATGCTCTCTTGTACAAAATAAGGTGCACGAGAATAAGCTGTTTGTAACAGATACATAGAAATTCTATCGTTATACAACATAGTAAATCATGTTGCAAGCTGAATAGCAATAACACGTAAAGCAGTATCAGGATCTCATGAATTTAGTTCTTTAAACGACATATAGTATAAGTCATCTAATGGCTTCCTATCTTCATCCCAGAACAAAATATTATCAGAAACATCATTTTTACCCATTGTTCTTTCATCTATGTTAATTAGGTCAATATATTCCGGTAACTCTATTTTTATCTTAACTTTATTTGTAATTTTTTTTGTATCTTTAAGCAATTCCTTGTGTTTAATTATTCCATCTTCATTTATATATTTTTTATTAAACGTAACTGGTATTCCTGTTACATATCTTTTATAAAATGAAAGTAAATACTTAACAAATTCATTTATATTATTATCTTCAATACTGTTTAAGTTATGTTCAAATTCAACAAGATCTGATCATTGCTTTTTTAAAGTATCTCCTGCCATAGAACTAATTTCTAATGGGAATTTATCCAATGCAGATAAAAATGTTTCAGGCAAAATTTGATAACTTAAATACGCCATTCTACTTGATCCTGGCGCTAATTTAATAGGTCAAAAACCTTCACTATCTACTTTCAATATGTTAGGTGAGTAACTATATCTGCTCATATTATTATTCATTAAATCATCAAATAAAATTTCATAATCTATTCCCTCTTTGGTTTCATCAAGTGGTAGCGGTGTATACACCTCGTCATTTGTTTTGCTTGGTGACACATAATCTTTAATTAACTTAGATTCATCATAACCATATTTTTTACTTTTACCATTTTCCGTTTGAGTATGGTTTGGATTAAATGTCTTATAAAAAGATAAAGGGTTCTCAGCTATTGGTTGTTGATATTCTGTTACAAATTTGTAATTCATACCTTCAAATGAAGCCGTTTCATTTTTAGCAATAACACTTGGTGTTATTGAAGTGATTGTTATAAGAATTGTTGAGGCAAAAATTGTTACAAATGTACCAACAAATTTTAATCATGAACCAGCAAAAATACTCATCCTTAACCTTGTGTCAAAATTTGATTTAATAAATATTGATTTAATCATTGACCCAATTAATGAGTACTTAGATGTATTTTTTCCTTGTAGGAGTTCTAGAGCAGGTTTTTTTACTTCTATTAAAATTAATATTGAAGCAAAGAAAGTTAACAATAAAAATCCGACTGCGAATGTAGAAAAATATGCAGCAAAAGAAAATGTATAAACACCAAATGATATTGTAAAAAATGTTGAAAATGTATGAATAACAACTGCACTAAGAACTAATGAAATTAAATATCCTGTTGTAACCCCTATTGCTGCAGTAATAGATGGAATAGCTAAGAAGTTAACCAAGATTTCTCTTTTTCAATACCCAAGAGCTTTAAGACATCCCATTTGTGCCTTAACTGCTTCAACTCTTTTTTTAAGAACAATAGAAAGCGCAAATAGTGAAATTAAAATTGTAATTACAAATAAAAATAATGCTATTACATTATATGCAGTTATTACTGTAATAAATAAAGTTAATCTATTTGAGTATTCATATGACGTGTCACTAGTCATAAATAAAATTTTGTTATTTACAATATTTTCATCCAATACAGCTCTATTAAAATCATTGTTTAATTCGTGAATATCTATATTTTTAGAATTCAATTTAAATGATAGATACGATTCTTTACCAAACTCAGTACCGTATAATAGTGACTTTGTTTGATCAAAAGCATAATAACCATTATCAACTCTACTTAACCCAAAATTTTCAGGCTTTACATATCCAATAAAACTAGTTTTTGAATCAGGAAATGAAGTTGTGATATCTGTAACTGGGGTAGCAAAATCGGCGGATGTTCCAAATCCTATTATATGGAACCAAGCCATTGGTTCATTGTTGTTGACAAAGTCTGTTGGCGAACTATTTTCTAATTGTGACTTTAGTGATTCATCTATATTTTGTGAATTTTTGACTAAAAGAGAGTCACCGTATTTATCTTTTTCAACACGAACTACATCGCCTATTTTTATATTGTTTAATTTGGCGAAGTTTTCATTTATTATCATTTCACGACTTACTGAAATATTATCTTCATCTACTTCCGTACTAAAATTTCTTCCTTCTGAAATAGCAATTGAGTCAACACTAACTTTTTCATCAATTGATGGTGAAGTTTTTGATACTATTTTCATATTTATATTGTTTCCATTTTCTGTTAGCTGAGAAAATGATCTAGCTTCAGTTCTTGATCATGACAAGTCATAACCTTTTTCTTTAATCATATTATCAAAGTAATACTGGTATAAATATGTTTGATCATTTCTAATATTTTTATCGGTTGGAGTTTTAGCACCCTTTGAATTTTGTAAATCAAAAATACCATCACGTAAGTTTGAAATTTTATTTAGATAATCATTTTTGTGAGTTATTTGTTCACTACTTGAAGTAACTAGCGACAAAATAACTGTCATAAGCATAACTAATAATGAAATACCAAACAACTGACTCTTTACTTTTCATGAGCTTCTGAAGGCATTTTTTAATAGAAGTCTTTTACTTTTCATATTTCTGTCTCCAATGTATAAAGGTATTATATATAAAAACTAGACCTGATGTCTAACTCTTGTTTTACAGTGTGTTATTTATAATTGATAGAAAATGTTTAAATTTGTCAGTGAATTCTGATTCAGATAATAGTTCATTTTTATCCATTTTTACAGCATTCATGTCTCGCTTCATATGGACATAATTTATTAATAAGGATATGGCTGTAAACAATACAACTACAACACTTATACATCTCATTATAAATACAAGTATTTTTTGAGCGTTTTGATCATTTCCAATAATAAGAACAAAGACAACAATAAATGCAGTCAGTACACCTATTATTCCTGAAATAATTACGTTAAAAGAAATCTTAGGAATATAGTTATTTCCAACCTCATATCTTAGTGCAGCTGTTTGTTGAGATAAAGCAGCAGCACACGTCATTATCGGAATTGAAGTTATTGGATCTAATCCTAGTAATGATATTACAACCATTGATGGTGCATATAATCCAACACCAAAACTCATTAAGATACCTAAACCAAAGAACATTATTAATCCAATTATTAATAAGTGAATATCTTCTTTTGCCATTAGTCCAGTTTTAACCCCAGTTGGAAAAACATTAGCCAAAACCATAATCATTAATATAACTGTTGCAAAAAGTGCACTGGCAATTACAAAGGTAATTGCTTTTCTATGTAACTTTTCTACGATATATGACCCTAGTGTAGTTCCGAATATAGTAAAAAGACTAAACAATACCAAAGTTCAAATATCAACATCGATTGCTCCTAAGAAAAGAATTCCTGCAAACATTTGTGAAAAGACTAGCCCTACATTCAATGTACCTGGCAACATTTTTAATTCATGTGGCTTAATAGCATTTGTAATCTTAAATGTGGCTGTTGCCATTGCAAAAGAACCAATACCTAATGTGTCTAAACCAGCAGCAATAAATCCAGCAACTGAACCTTTTCACATTGGTTTTTCATCATTTAAATATAATCTTCCAAATGAATGTCTTAAAAGTAGTTGAAGTCAAAACGCAATATTAATTAGAACAAATGCCACAATAACAATGATTGTAAATATTTGTGGTTCAATTCCTTTTAACGGTAATAAGTAAATATAGTTTATCAATAGACCCGTTACAAGCGAAAGGATAAAAGTAATAGCAATACCTGCTGCAAGATGTGATGGCTTTAAGTCCACTATCCTTCTTTTTTCCATTCTAGATAAAACAGTCTTAGATCTAATAACCAAATCTTCGATTTCTGATATTCTGGAATTTGTTTCATTTAAATCATCTGTATATCAATCTTTTAAATCTGTTAATTTTAAATTAACAGATTTTACATATTCTTTATGTTGCTTTTGTTTTGCGATATCTTCTTTTAACATGATAGCACTTCTGTTTTTGAAGTTATAAATATCATCTAAATGTTTTCTTAATTCTTCAATTTCTTTAAGCATTGAAATAATATCAATTTTTAATTCTTCAACCATTGAATTAAGGCGAACTGAATTATCGTTAACAAAAATTATCAGATTTTCTTTTCCTAATTTTTTTGCTACCGCTTTATCTGCATAATATTTTTCTAAATCAGTTAAAACTGTAATAGAAAAATTTCTCAGCTCTTTCATGTAAACCTCTAATAAATTATTTTTTTTAAGAATAAACCTTTGCCTTCAGCTATATAGTCCATCTTATCTTTACGTAAATTCAATACGTCAAATATATCTTGTAATTCTATTTTACCATTAGAATGAGCAATTGCGGCACCTAACATTATTCTTATTTGATGTTTTAAAAATCCCTTAGCTGTAAATTCAATAAAAATTTTATTTCCAAACTTTTTTACTCTGATAGAATCGATTACTCTATTAGTATCTTTTCCAACTATTTCATCTCTTTTAAGAGCAATAAAATTACGGAAATTATGTTCTCCTTTAAAGACTAAAATAGCCTTTTTAAATTTTTTAAAATCAAAAAATTGTTCATCACAATATTGATAATACTTTGCATCAAAAACACCTGGTCTTGTAGTCATTATTTGAAACTGATACTTTTTCAAAATGCTTCCACGAACATCAAAATCTTTTGAAATTAATTCAATATTTTTTACTTGAATATCTAATGGAAGAATTTTATTTAATCCAGCATACATTTTTTTTATGTTCGGTAAGAAGTCCAATTCAATTTTCACTTTTTGGTCAATAGCATGAACATGTGTATCAGTTCTAGAAGCAGCTGCGGTAGTAAACATCTTCGTTTGGCAAAACATGCTTAAAGCATATTCAAGTTGTCCTTGAATAGTCGACTTTAAATTTGGTTGTTTAGCTCATCCATTGTAGTTATAACCATCATAAGATACTGTTAGCAAAAAATAATATTTCATTTTTAAATATTTAAAATATTATCTATTCTAGGAATTTGTATTCAACTTAAAGTGTCAACAAATGGATAACACATTAATAAAATACATGCTGCAAGTCCTAGTGAAAAGAATATTCAATCTGCAAATCTAAAGTGAAATTGACGGTAACGTGTTCTCTTTGCTGATGGATCATACCCACGTGAATCCATAGCATATGCTAGGTCTTCAGCTTTTTGAAAAGATGAAACTAATAATGGAATTATTAGTGAAACCATAGTTTTTGCCTTATCTTTTAATTTACCATTTTTAAAATCAATACCTCTTGAAGCTTGTGCTTTCATAATTCTCCCGGCTTCATCAATTAAAGTTGGAATCATACGTAAGGCAATTGAAATGATTGTTGAAAATATAAATACAGGAAATCCAACAGCTTTTAAAGGTCATAGTAAATCTTCAATTGCCAATGTAAGTGCCAATGGTTGAGTTGTACCAGCAAGTATTGATGTTAATGTAATCATTAAGAAAATTCTCAAAGTCATGTAAATAGCATTATATAAAGTAGCTTCACTAATAGTCATAAATCCTGTTGCCACATGACCATCAGCTGAAATTTTAGCTCCTCCAAGAATTAAAATAAATCCATCTCTTGAATCTTGCTTTAACAAAGCAATTCCGTTTGCTATCATTTCTCAGTTTGCGCTTTCTTTATCATAGCTAACTGATCCAGCAAATACATTAATAATAAGGAGCACAACAAAAATTAATGAAACTGGAATTAATATCTTAAATAACATTGTTCATCTCAATTTTGATATTGTATACATTAATAATATAACTGGTCCAATCAGTGCAAATCCTGTAAATCCAATAGGTAAAAATAAAACAACAATCATAACTATTATCATTAATAGTTTTAACCTTGGATCCATTTTATGCATTATTGAATTATTGGGTATATATCTTCCGAATGTCATTCTCATAATTTACCTACTTTTTCTTAGCCTCTTTAATTACTTTTGCTAAGTCTTCTACTGTTCTAAATTCTTTATCAAGAATATCTAAACCTTTTTCCTTTAATTTATATGCAAGATTATATAGTTTAGGAGGTTCAATACCTAACTCTTCAATCATACTTTTGTTTTTAAATACATTAGTTGGTGTGTCTTTAACAAACAATTGACCTTCTTTCATAACTACAACTTTATCAGCGATTTGCAAAACGTGATCCATGTTATGAGTAACAATAACAATTCTCTTACCTCTTTCCTTATTCAATCTTTGGAATAAAGCCATGAAGTCTTCTTCACCTCTTGGATCAAGTCCACCAGTGGGCTCGTCAAGCACTAATGTATTTCCATCCATTGCAATAATACCTGCAATAGCAACACGACGTTTTTGACCACCAGATAAATCGAAGGGAGACCTCTTAGCATAGTCTTCGGGTAAATCAACCATTCTTAAGTATTCTGGTACCTTAGCGATAGATTCAAACTTATCTCCACCAAGATTAATTGGCCCAAATGAAATATCCTTTTCAATAGTTTTTTCAAATAGTTGGTACTCAGGAAATTGGAAAACTAATCCAATTTCTCTTCTTAAGTTTTTAACTTCAGGAATTTTTTTAGTTGATGCTGGAATTTGATAATTACCAACTACAACACGTCCTGTATCTGAAATCAACAAACCATTTGTCATTTGAATTAATGTTGATTTACCACTACCAGTTGTTCCAATAATAGCAGTAATTTCTCCAACCTTAAAGTCAACTGTTGTATTTGTTAATGCATGAAATTCAAATGGTGAATTTTTAGAATATACATATGAAATGTTTTCTAATTTAATATCACCTGTGAAATCAAAGTTAGGAGATTTTGCTGCTAACATTTTTGATTTATAAGTTGATTTAATTTTTTTATCACTCTTGTCTTGTTCAGACATTCATGTCTTAACTTCTTTTATTCTCTGTTTAATTTTTGGTTTTTCAGATTTTCTAAAAGAATTTAATTCATTTTGATATTGTTTTTGCAATACTTTTTCATTATTAATTATTTTTGACATATTTGCCCCACTAATTCATCTAAGTTATCAACATGTGAAATTTTAACTCCAACTTCGTTTAGAGCTTCCTCCATTAATGTAACGAACGGAACATCAAGTTTAATTGATCTAATGAATTCTTTGTCTTTTAAAATTTCAGACGGCTTACCACAACGAACCAATTCTCCACGATTCATAACAATAACTTTGTCAGCATTTAAAATCTCATCCATATCATGTGTAATTGATATAATTGTTTTATTTTCATTTTGTCTTAAGTCAAGCATGATTTCTTTAACTTCTTTTTTACCTTTAGGATCTAACATACTTGAAGCCTCATCGAAAATCAAAATATCTGGCGAAAGAGCCAGAGCTGAAGCAATAGCAACTCTTTGCTTTTGACCACCTGACAATAATAGTGGTTCGTGATCTAAGAATTTTTCCATTCTAACTTTTTTGGCAACTTCTTCTATGATTGCTGGCATCAATTTTGGATCCATTTGCCTGTTTTCTAAACCAAAAGCTATATCGTCTTTAACTGTTGATCCAATGAATTGGTTATCAGGATTTTGGAAAACTATTCCCATAAATTTAATAATATATTTAATAGTTGACGCACTAATTGCGTTTCCATAAATAGAAACTGATCCTTCATTAGCCCTTAAAACTCCAATTAATAATTTTGATAAAGTTGACTTACCACTACCATTGTGACCAATAATTGTTACATATTCTCCATGATTGATTTCAAAGTTGATATTTTTAAGAACATACGGATGCTCTGATTTATACTTGAAACTAAGGTTTTCCACCTTAATTGAAATATCATTTAGCTTAGAAAGAACTGCTGTTTTACCTTTGCTTTTCACTGCATGTTTAGCTTCAGAATTTATTTTTCTTGCCAGCTCATAGTCATCTTGTAAAACTGAAAAATTTGGATCAGTTTGATTAGAATTTTCTAAAGCTCTTTTACATTCCACTTCATTGTCTTTGAACTTTGTAGTAACAGCTATTTTTTTAAATTTCTCTTTTGCCAATTTAAATTCTAACTCAACTGCTTTAACATCATCTTTTGTAACAAGTTTGTTTGAGTACTTATTTTTTATTTTATGCAATGCTTTGGCCTTAAAAAGAACTTCACCCCATTCTGAGTTAAGTTCAATTTTAAAGTCATTTAAGTCTTGTAATGTCAATTTCATAATTACTCCGTTATCTATATTCTAAATTATAATTTTTATAATTTTCAACTTTATTTGTTATATTAATTTTACCAAATTTACACAAAAAAACATTAAGCATAAACTTAATGTTTGTAGAGAATAATTATACTAATTCGATAATAACTATTGGTGCATTGTCCCCTTTACGGTTATCAAGTTTTAAGATACGAGTGTATCCACCATTTCTATCTTTATATTTTTTTCCTAATTTTGTGAAAAGTTTTTGTAAAGCAGTTTCTTTATCAGAAGCGTCGATATCTCTTAATCAAGCAGCAGCTTGTCTACGAGCATGTAAATCTCCACGTTTAGCTAAAGTAATCATTTTATCAAAATGCACTCTTAACTCTTTTGCTCTTGTTTCAGTAATTTCTAATTTTTCTTTAACAATAAGTTCTGTTGTTAGGTTTCTCATAAGTGCTACTCTTCAAGCAGTATTTTTACCTTGTTTTTGAATATATGACATATGTGCCTCCTACTAAACAGATTTAAATAGCAAACCAAGTTGTGCTACTTTGTCTTTTATCTCTTTTAAAGATTTTTTTCCTAAATTGCGGATCTCTTGAATATCATATTCAGATTTTTCAACTAGGTCACGCAAAGTATTCACATTTGCTCTTTTTAAGCAATTCAATGATCTTTGTGTGAAATCTAATTCTTCAATTGGTCTGTCTAATTCTTTTTCATCAGTTTCATCTTCTACACCTAATACTTCTAATTGAGTTGCACTAGTGTTTAAGTCTACTAATAATGATAAATGTTCTGATAATATTTTTCCTGCAACTGCAACTGCCATTGAAGGAGTAACAGATCCATCAGTTGTTACTTTTAATATTAAAATTTCAAAATCTTGTGTCTTACCAATATTTGTTGGTAAAACTTCATAAGAAACATTTAATACTGGTGTGTAGTTTGAGTCAATTGTAATTGAACCAACTTCTTGTTTTTCTTTTTTATTTTCTTTAAATGATCTATAACCTCTTGAGTTTTTAGCCATTAAAATCATATCCATAACTCCACCATCAGAGATAGTAGCGATATGTAAGTCTTTATTAATAACTTCAACTCCAGCAGGACATTCAATGTCTGCACCAGTTACGGCTCCAACAGTTGAAGATTTAAGTGTTAGCTTAGCAATTTCCCCTTGGTTGAACATTGTTTCATCGATTCTTAAAATTAATTTTTTTATGTTAAGCACAATTCTACTTACATTTTCAACGATACCGTTAACAGAAGTAAATTCATGTGTGGCTCCAGCAATTTTAATTGCGTATACTGCAGCTCCTGGTGTTGAACTTAGTAGTGTTCTACGAATTGCGTTTCCAATTGTAGTACCAAATCCTCTTTCTAATGGTTGTAATGTAAATTCAGCGTAGTTTTTAGTTTCGTCATTTTTTATGACTTCATATTCTGGTCTTGTAAATGGTTTCATGATTATCCTCTTGGTTTCTTGCGAGGTCTTACACCATTATGAGGTAAAGGTGTTTTATCATAAATTGAAACAATTTCTAATCCAACTCCACTTAAACTTCTAACGGCAGCATCGCGCCCTGGTCCGGGCCCTTTTACTTCTACTTGAATTGTTTTTACACCATGCTCCATGGCACCCTTACCAGCAGCTTCTGCAATTAATTGAGCTGCGTAAGGTGTTGATTTTTTAGATCCTTTAAAACCCAATGTACCAGCACTTGATCATGATAGTACATTTCCTGTTTCATCAGAGATTGTTACGATTGTATTATTAAATGTTGCGTGTACGTGTGCTATACCTTTAGGTATGTTTTTTTTGATTTTTTTCTTAACGTTTCTTTTTGGTTTCGCCATGATTAACTATCTCCTACCTATTTCTTTTTATTAGCAACAGTCTTTCTAGGACCTTTTCTTGTACGCGCGTTTGTTTTTGATGATTGCCCTCTTACAGGTAATCCTTTACGGTGTCTTGTTCCTCTATATGAACCAATTTCCATTAAACGTTTGATGTTTAATAATTGTTCCCTTCTAAGGTCACCTTCTGTTTTTTCTTCTAGTAATCTTTTTGTTAATGTTTTGATTTGTTCTTCGGTTAAATCCTTAACTCTTACATTTTCGTTGATAGTAACGTCTGCTAAGATTTTTTGTGATCTTGATAGACCAATTCCATAAATGTAAGTTAAACCGATAACAACTCTTTTATTATTTGGTATTTCTACTCCACTAATACGAGCCATGTCTTATCCCCTTATCCTTGTCTTTGTTTATGTTTTGGTTGTTCACAAATAATCATTACTCGACCTTTTCTTTTAATTACACGACATTTGTCGCAAATTTTTTTAACTGATGATCTTACTTTCATCTTTCGGTCCTCCGTGATTAATGTTTATTTTCCGTTTTTGAATCTATATGTGATTCGCCCAAGTGTTGGGTTGTATGGTGAAATTGCTACAGTTACTGTATCTCCGGGTAAAATGCGAATGTGATTCATACGGATTTTACCAGACACTTGAGCTGAAATAACTATATTGTTTTCTAATTTCACTTTGAAAGCGGCGTTGGGTAATACCTCAACCACTTGACCACTGACTTCTAAATAATCTTCTTTAGCCATCTAATCCTCCATTGGTTTTATGGTAGTCAAGATTTCATATCCTGACTCTGTTACAAGTATTGTGTGTTCAAAATGAGCTGTTGGTTCTTCATTTGCAGAAACAATAGTTCATCCATCTTTTAACATTTTTACTTTGCTAGTACCAATTTGTACCATCGGTTCAATACATATAGCCATACCCTCAATCAAACGAGCACCAGTATTTGGTGTTCCTTGATTTGGGACCATTGGATCTTCATGCATTGATTTACCTATACCGTGTCCTGAAAATTCAGTTGGTAAATAATATCCTTGCTCAACAACGAAGTTTTCTATTGTTGATGATATATTACCTAATCTAACTCCTGGTGCTATCTGCTCGATTGCAAGGTATAGGGATTTTTCAGTAGTCTCTAACAACCTTTGGTGTTCAGGGTCTTTTGAATCACCGCAAATAATGCTGAATGCTGCATCGGCATGATAGCCTTTGTAAATGCATCCTGCATCAATTGAAACAATATCTCCTTCGTTAATAATACGATCTGAAGGTATTGTGTGAATTAATTGTTGATTAATAGAAATACAAGTATACGCAGGAAATCCCATGTAACCTTTAAAACTACTTTTACAATCATTCTCAGTAATAAATTCATAAAAGAATTTATCTAAATCTAAGCAATTAACTCCCGGCTTGATCATTTGTTGTAAATGATATAGAGCCGCGCCCAAGACTTTGCCAGCATGTCTCATTAATGCTGCTTGGTCTTTATTTTTTAATGTTATGTTCATTAAAGTTTTAGTCCTTCAACAACAGCCTCATATAATTCTGTTGGAGTGACGTTTGTTACGTCAATTTCCACCATTTTATTATTATATATATTTATAAGTGGGGCTGTCAATGTGTTGTATTCTTCCAAACGAACTTTAATTTTATCTGGTGCATCATCAGGTCTTACAACTAATGAGGTTCCATCGTTATCACAAATGCCATTAACTTTTGGTTTAATATTGATTTTATGATAACTTTTTTTACATACAGGACAAATCATTCTATTACCTAAACGTTCAATTAAAACAGACTCATCACACACAAAGTGGATAACTTTGTCTAACTTAGTACCTTTAGATTCCAGTAATTTATCTAAACCTGCAGCTTGACCAACAGTTCTAGGAAATCCATCAAACAATAAATTATCTGATTTTTTTTCTAAAAACTTAGCAACCATACCAATTGTAATTTCATCTGGAACATATTTTCCAGCGTTAATATATTCAATTGCTTTTAGTCCTAATTCAGTTTTATTTGAGATTTCAGCTCTATAAAGATCTCCTGTAGATAATTGCGTAAATCCATTAAATTTAATCAACTTTTCTGAGGCTGTTCCTTTACCAGAACCTGGTGCACCCAATAATAAAATGTTCATATGTTTTCTCCTATCAAATATGTGATGAATTTGAATCTCCAATCCCATTTTCAAACTTGTCTTGTTTCTTGTCAATGAATGATTGTTGAATCAATCTACCTTTTACTTGCTGAGTTGTTTGTAAAGCAACAGAAATAATAATAATTAATCCTGTACCCCCTATCGCCAAGTTGGATGGCAAGTCGGTTAATTTTGCAATTACATATGGTAACGCAGCAATTGTAGCCAAGAAAAGTGCTCCATAACAACTTAACCTATTGATTGTACCACTCAAGAATTTTTGAGTATCTTTACCAGGATTAATACCAGGAATAAATGTTCCTGACTTATTAAAGTTATCTGCAATCTTTTCTGGATTGATTTGTACTTGCGAGTATAGGAATGTAAATAATATAACTGTTACAGAATATACTATTATTCCACCTCATGAAGAGAAAGATAAGAAGTTATCCGTGAAGTATACAAAACCACTACTTGGATTTGAAATCTTAACAATCTCTGCAATTGTGATTGGGGTTGATATAATTGCCGAGGCAAAGATTACAGGTATAACTCCAGCATTATTTAATTTCAATGGGAGATATGGCATATTTTCTTCACCCTCAACGAGACCTGAACCAGTTTGTTGGATTGGTATTTTTCTTTCTACTTCATTTGTAAAAGTAACAATAAATATAACAAATACAAATGCAACCATATATATTGCAAAATAAATTAGTCCTTCAAATAATACTGTCGCTTCATTTGAAGCATTTGTTCAAAAACCATATGTATCAATGATGTTTTGAGGCATTCCCGAAACAATACCCACAAAAATTATTATTGATATACCGTTTCCAATTCCCTTGATTGTGATCTGGTCAGAGATTCATAACATTAAAAATGTTCCTGCCAGCATAATAAGTGGAATTAAGAAAAAGTAGAATGTGGCTCCACCAATTGTATCCATTTCTCATTTGGGTTCAATTAGATGATATTGTGACAATGTAAATATTGTTGCAATAGTTTGCATCAGAGCAAATGGAATTGTCAATACTTTCGTTAGGCGATCAATTTTTTTTCGACCCCTTTCTCCAGACTTAGATCAATTTGTAAGAATTGGAACTACATCTGTTGAAAGTAATTGAGTAATAATTGATGCAGTAATATAAGGTGATACCCCAAGGGCTAATATTGAGAATTGATTTATACTTCCACCACCAAGTGTTGAAAGTAATTTAAAAAACTCAATGTTATTAGCCCCCTCCGTATAATCACTTGACAATGTAACACCAGGCACAGTAATAAGCATTGCAATTTTTACAAACAATAAAACAACTAAAGTGAAGATAATTCTCTTCACTAAGTCCTTATTTTTTATTGTAAATTTTGGTTTATCTTTTTTATTAACTTGGTCTGATTTTCTCATATGCCACCTTAAATTAAGTCTACGCTACCTCCGGCAGCTTTAATTGCTTCCTCAGCGTGTTTTGATACCTTGTTAACTTTAACTACTAATTTTTTAGTTAATTCACCATTACCTAATATTTTAATTAAAACTCTTTTGTTTTTAATTACTTTTGCATTAAATAATGTTTCGTGATTAACTTCTGTTAATTTTAATTCTTGAAGTTTTTCAATATTAATAACAACATATTCTTTTTGAAAAATGTTTGTGAATCCAACTTTTGGTATTCTTCTGAATAAAGGAGTTTGACCCCCTTCAAATCCTGGTCTAACTCCTCCTCCACTACGTGAATTTTGTCCTTTGTGACCACGAGTAGAAGTTTTTCCTTTTCCTGAACCCATACCTCTACCAACTCTAGTAGTGTCTTTTTTTGAACCTTCAGTATATTTTAATTCATGTAATTTCATATTAAGACCCTCCTATTTTTTTGACATTTCTTCAGAAATTGAACGCATGTAAATGATCAATTCTTTTTTAGTCATGTCTCTTAAGTTTGCTTTTTGTAATTTAGCAGATAGTTTATTTTCTATTGCCATTTTTCTAGTAGTGTTTGAATGTTTTTGTAAGTCACTTCTTTTTTCTTTAATAGATGCTGATCCATCTAGCTTAGATCTTTCATCAGCTGAAAGTTCTTTAACATTGATTTTTTTTGCAGCTTCAACTTTTTTTGCAGCTTCAGCAGCAGCTTTTTCTGCATTTTTCTTAGCTTCAGCTTCTTTTTTAGCAGCAGCTTTTGCCTTTTCAGCTTCAGCTTTTAGCTTTTCAGCTTCTTTTTTAGCAGCTTCTTTTGCCTTTACATCTGTTTCTGATTTAGCCTTTTCTTGAATTTTTTTAGCTTCAGCTAATTTTTTTTCAGCCTCTTTTTTAGATTCAGTTTCTTTTTTAGCAGCTTCTTTTGCCTTTGCTTCAGCTGCTTTCTTAGCTTCCATATCAGCAGCAGATGGAGATTGAGTTTTTGCAGCTAATTCTTCTGCATACTTTTTCTCCATTTCTTTTAAAAATTTACTTGCTTCTGATTGTTCAGCTTTAGTAACTGTTTCAACTGGTTTTGGAGCGACAACTTTTTTAACTTCAACTGGCTTAGCAACTGGTTTTGGAGCTTCAGCTTTTTTAACTTCAACTGGCTTAGCAACTGGCTTTGGAGCTTCAGCTTTTTTAACTTCAACTGGCTTAGCAACTGGCTTTGGAGCTGGTTTAATTCCTTGTCTTAGCATTAATATTTTTTCTGCTGTTAACATTTGGCTAAGACCATCAATTGTTGCTCTAATCATATTAATTGGCGTATTAGATCCTAATGATTTAACATAAACATCTCCAATACCAGCACATTCAATAACCGCACGAGCTGGTCCCCCTGCAATTACCCCTTTTCCTTTAACGGCAGGTTTAATTAGCACGCGACCTGAACCAAAATGTCCAATGATTTCATGAGGAACTGTTGTTCCAACAATTGAAACCTCTACTAATGATTTTCTTGCGTTTTTGATAGCTTTTTTAATTGCATCAGGTACTTCGTTTGCTTTTCCAGTACCCAATCCAACATTACCTTTTTTATCACCAATAACTACAACAGCTCCGAAACGGAATCTTCTTCCACCTTTAGTAACTTTTGTAACACGGTTAATTGCAACAACTTTTTCTGTGTAAGGATTTTCTTCTCTTTCACGTTTGAAACCTTTGTTACCATCACGTTTTTTATTATTATTAAATGATCTTTTGTTATCTGAAGAAGTGTTATTAGATGAGTTTGTGTTATTAGATTTTAATACTGCATTAGGTGCAATATTAGCTATTTTATTTGCTTGTGTAATTTCTGCCATGCGTACCTCTTAAAATTTAATTCCTTCTTCTCTAACAGCTTCGGCAAATGCCTTAACTTTACCATGGAAAATATATCCACCACGGTCAAATACTACTTCTACTATTTTTTTAGCTTTCGCTTTTTTTGCTATATCTTTTGCAACAGCTTTAGCTGCTTCAATATTACATCCGTTTTTTAATCCCATTTTGATTGATGATGCACTCACTAAAGTAACACCATTTAAATCATCAATAATTTGTGCATAAAAGAATGAGTTTGATTTAAATACATTAAGTCTTGGTTTTGTTTTTGATCCACTAACTTTTGAACGAACACGAAAGTGTCTTCTTTTTCTAGCTTCTGCTTTTGAATATTTCATTTTATCTCCAACTTATCAACTGACTATTTACCAGCTGATTTTCCTTCTTTTCTGATGATTTTTTCATCACTGTACTTAATACCTTTACCTTTATATGGTTCTGGTTTTCTGTAAGCTCTAATTTCTGCACAAACTTGTCCAACTAATTGTTTATCAATTCCTGAAACGATAATTTTAATTGGTTTTGGGATTTCTACTGTAACACCTTTTGGTATTTGATATGCAATTGGGTGTGAGTAACCTAATGATAAGTTTATTTTATCACCTGCTAAAGCAGCACGATAACCAACCCCAACAATGTCAAGTTCAACTTTGTAACCAACACTTACACCAATCAACATTCCTGATAATAGTGAATTTGTTGTTCCGTGTAATTGCTTAGTATGTTTGATCTCATTTGTACGTTTTGTAACTAATCCATCTTCTTCTAAAGAGATCGCTATTAGTGGTGAGAATGATTGTCTCAACTCTCCTTTTAAACCTTTGATTATAACTGTGTTATTTTCATCAAATTTTACTTCAACTCCAGCCGGAATTTTTAGAACTCTATTTCCTATACGTGACATATGTTCCTCCTACTTATCAGATGAAAGCTAACACTTCACCACCTACGTTAGTAGTGCGCGCAACTTTATCTGTAATAATTCCTTTTGATGTTGATATGATTGCTATTCCTAATCCGTTAAGTACTTGTGGTATTTCACTTGCATTTGAATAAACTCTAAGTCCTGGTTTTGAAATTCTTTTCAATCCACGTATTACTCTTTGTTTTTCAACATATTTTAAAGTTATTGTTATATCTTTTTTATAGTCTGTTCCGATTTTGAAGTCTTCAATGAATCCTTCAGCTTTTAGAATTTTTGCGATATCTTGTTTCATTTTTGATCCTGGTATTAATACTGTTGGATGAAAACGTTGATTTGCATTTCTAATTCTAGTAAGCATATCTGCAATTACGTCTGTTGTCATATTTTAGTTTTCTCCTTGTATTATCATGATGCTTTAGTTACTCCAGGAATTTGTCCTTTGTAGGCTAATTCTCTGAAGCAAATACGGCATAAATTGAATCTTTTTAATACTGAATGTGGTCTACCGCAATTTCCACAACGTGTATAATTTCTAACTTTAAATTTTTGGTGTGATGCTTGTTTTACTTTTAATGCTTTTCTTGCCATCTTTTACCTCTTACTTAGCGAATGGCATACCCATTTGTTTTAACAATGAGAATGATTCGTCCTTATTTTTTGCTGTTGTTACGAATGTTACATCCATACCACGGATTTTTTTTACTTTGTCATAATCTATTTCTGGGAAAATAATTTGTTCTTTAATTCCCATTGTATAGTTACCTTGCTTATCAAAACCTCTATTTGACACACCTTTAAAGTCACGAACACGTGGCAGTGCTACATTAGTTAGTTTTGACATAAAGTCATACATTTTTTTACCACGTAAAGTAACTTTTACACCAATAGGCATACCTTCACGTAGTTTAAATACAGCTATTGATTTTTTTGCTTTAGTAACAAGTGGTTTTTGACCTGTTATTTGTTGCATTTCAACAGCAGCATCATCGATTCTTTTTGAATCTTGTACAGCATCACCAATACCCATGTTAAGAACAATTTTTGTTAACTTAGGAACTTCCATAATTGATGTGTATTTGAATTCCTTCATTAATGAAGGAACAATTTTTTCTTTATATAAAGTTTCTAATGCACTTTTATTTGTCATAAATTAATTCCTCCTTATTTTAATGAATTACCTGTTTTTTTTGCTATTCTAGTTTTCTTAGAACCAGCGATTTTATACCCTACTTTTGTAATTGAAGATTTATTTTTTGGATCTATTAAAGCTATATTTGAAATATCAACTGAAATATCAATTTGAATTATTCCACCTTCTTTACCATCTTGCGTTGGTTTTTGGTGCTTAACACCTGTAATACCATTAACATACACTCTTGATTTATCTTTAGAAAATTTTGTAATAGGACCTTGTTCACCTTTGTGTGAACCTGCAATTACTTTAACTACGTCTCCGACTTTTAATTTAAGTTTCATATTAATTTCCTCTTAAAGTACTTCAGGAGCTAATGAAGCGATTTTTGAAAAACCAGCATCTTTAACTTCTCTAGCAATCGGACCAAAGATACGAGTACCTCTTGGTGACTTATCATCTTTTATAATTACAGCTGCATTTTCTGAAAATTTGATATATGTACCATCTTCTCTTCTAACTCCACGAATTGATCTAACAATAACCGCTTTGACAACTTGTCCTTTTTTTACAGTTCCACCAGGTGCTGCCTGTTTAACAGTTGCAACAATGATGTCTCCGATATTTGTAAATTTTCTAACACTTCCACCTAAATTTCTAATAACTAAAATTTCTTTAGCCCCTGAATTATCAGCGACTTTTAATCTTGATTCTGTTTGTAACATATTAAATTAATGATTTCTCAACTACTCTAATTAATCTGAAATTTTTAGTTTTACTTAGTGGTCTAGTTTCCATAATTTCAACTTTATCACCAATCTTGGCAATACCTTTTTCATCGTGGGCTTTGTATTTTTTTGAGTGTTTGTAACGTTTTTTGTATGTTGGGTGTGTTTTATAAGTTTCAACTTCTACAGTAATAGTTTTGTCCATTTTATCTGACACAACTTTACCAGTAAAAGTTCTTCTTAGTGAATCTCTTTCCATATTTACTCTAATCCTTATTTTTTATTTTTAGATTTTTCATTTTCTTGCAATTCTTTATCTAGTAGGTTTTTGTTTGACCCAAAAACATAAGTTTTTGCATCCTTTGGTTTTTTAGGCAGATCAACGTTTATTGCTTTGAAGTTATCTTCAATTTGAATATCCATTTCACTTATTTTTAAAGGTGTTTTTGTTTCTTTAACACCTGCCGATTTTGTTTCGGTTTTTTTTGCAGCAGACTTAACTTCAGCTTTTTTTGCTACAGGTTTTGCAGCAGACTTAACTTCAGCTTTTTTTGCCACAGGCTTTGCAGCAGACTTAACTTCAACTTTTTTTGCTGCAGGTTTTGCAGCAGACTTAACTTCAGCTTTTTTTGCCACAGGCTTTGCAGCAGACTTAACTTCAGCTTTTTTTGCCACAGGCTTTGCAGCAGACTTAACTTCAGCTTTTTTTGCTGCAGGTTTTGCAGCAGACTTAACTTCAGCTTTTTTTTCTACTGGCTTCGCAGCAACTTTAACTTTTTGTTCTGTAGCTGTTGGAACTTCCATTCCTGCTCCAGCCATCATAGCTGCAGTAAAGTCATCAACATTTCCAGTTGAACTCATACCCATTTGATCTTGTTGCATTTGTTGTACTTGTTCAATTTGTTTTTTTCTAACTGCCTGACCTTCTTTGTCAGCAGCTTTAACGGCTTTGCTATAGTTTGTTTTAACAGGCTTAATTTTTTTAACTTCACCAGCTTTCATTCTTTCTGAAATTAATAATTCAATTCTAGCAATGTCTTTTTTTAATACTTTTAATTTATGAGTTTGCTCTAAACTACCTACTGCGGCTTGAAATTTTAAAGCAAATAATTCTGCTCTTTTTTCTTCGCTTAGTTTCATTAGGTCAGATGTAGATTTTGCTCTAAGTTCTAACATAAAGTCTTGATTAGTCATTATTCTTCACCTCTCTTAACTATTTTGCATCTCACAGGAAGTTTATGCATAGCAAGTCTCAATGCTTCATGAGCAACTTCTTCACTCACTCCACCAATTTCAAACATTATTTGTCCTTGTTTCACTACTGCCACTCATTCTTCAGGAGATCCTTTACCAGATCCCATTCGAACTTCCAGAGGTTTTTTAGTAATTGCCATATGTGGGAAAATTCTAATTCAAACTTTACCAAAACGTTTCATATATCTTGTCATAGCAATACGTGAAGCTTCAATTTGTCTTGAAGTTATTCAATCTCCATCCAATGACATCAATCCGTATTCTCCGAATGCTACAAATTTTCCACCTTTAGCTTTACCTTCATAACTTACTCTATGAGGTCTACGGTATTTAACTCTTTTAGGCATTAACATAACTATTTACCTCCCTTTACAGCATTTGCAGTTGGTGCTGCAGATCTGTTATTGTTTGGTTTGTTATTTGGACGGCGATTACCATCTCTTGGTCCACGATTTTCTCTTGGTGGATAAGGTTTTGATGACGCTGGTTTTTCAGTAATAAATAGATTTTTATTTCTATTATTTTTATCTAAAATTTCACCATGGTTAATTCAAACTTTAACACCGATTTGACCATAAACTGTCATTGCTTCATATAGAGCATAATCAATATCAGCACGTAGTGTTGATAATGGAACAGAACCTTCTAGATACCCTTCAGTTCTGGCCATTTCAACTCCACCTAAACGTCCTGATACAGAAGTTTTAATTCCTTTTGCTCCGGCCTTAAGTGCTTTTCTAATAGCTAATTTTTGTACAGTTCTAAATGATGCACGGTTTGTAATTTGTTCACCAATAAATGCTGCCACTAAAGCTGCATTGATATCTGGATTTTTTATTTCTATTACATTGATCTTGATTTTTGCATTTTTGTTTTTAATTGTCATTTGAATTCTTTTAACAAGAGCAGGAATATTTTTTCCTTCTTGTCCAAGAACAACTGCTGGTCTTGCTGTATGAATAAATAAAATAATTTCTTTTTTAGTTCTTTCTATTTCAATTTTAGAAACTGCTGAGTTTTTAAAATCTGCTAATAGAGTTTTTCTTATCTTAATATCTTCGTGTAATCATTTTACATATTCGTCTTTTTCAGCATATCAACGGTCTTCTCAACCACGGATAATACCAACACGAAGAACATTAGGCGATACTTTTTGTCCCATTTAATCTATTCTCCTATTTCTTAAATTCATCACTTACAACAATTGTTATATGACTTGTACGTTTTAAAATTTCAAATGCTTTACCGTGATCTTTTGGTCTGAATCTTTTTAGAGTCGGACCTTCGTTTACTAATATTGTTTTTACAAATAATTTGTCTGCTTCGGCACCATCATTATTAACTGCATTAGCTATTGCTGAGTTTAATAATTTAAGTACTGGTTCAGATGACCTTTTATCTGTATTGTTTAATACAGCTATTGCTTCATCAATTTTTTTGCCTCTAATAGCATCTGCTACTAATCTAACTTTTCTAGGTGAGGTTCTTAGCATAGATAGCTTTGCGCTTGTTTCCATATTTTATTCCCTCTCCCTATTTCTTTTTCTTTTTGTCATCACCGTGACCACCGAATTTACGTGTTGGAGAAAATTCCCCCAACTTGTGTCCTACCATGTCTTCAGTTACATAAACATTGATGAATTCTTTTCCGTTGTAAACAGCAAATGTGTGTCCAACAAAACTTGGGAAGATAGATGATCTTCTTGATCAAGTTTTAATTATTTCGTTTTTACCATCTTTAGCAGTATCGACTTTCTTTAAAAGATAATCGTCTGCAAATGGACCTTTTTTTAATGATCTAGACATCTAACCTCCTATTTTTTTTCTCTTCTTCTTACTATTAATTTAGTAGAAGCTTTTTTCTTGTTTCTAGTTTTAACTCCAAGAGCTTTTTTACCTCATGGTGTTACTGGTGCTGAACGTCCAATTGGAGCACGTCCTTCCCCCCCACCATGTGGGTGATCGTTAGGGTTCATAACTGATCCCCTAACTGTAGGTCTAATACCTCTTCAACGATTTCTACCAGCTTTACCTCAGTTAACTAAGTTGTACTCTTCATTTCCAACTTCACCAACTGTTGCATAACATTCAGCAAGTATTTTTCTAACTTCTCCTGAACCTAGTCTGATAATTACATATTTTCCATCAGCTTCATCTCTACCTAATATTTGAGCTGACGCTCCAGCAGATCTAGCCATTTGGCCACCCTTGCCTGGTCTCATTTCAATATTGTGAATTAATGTTCCTTCTGGAATATTTTTTAGTGGTGCTGCATTACCAGTTTTTATATCGGCATTTTCTGAAGCTATGATTTCTTGTCCTACCTTCATACCTTTTGCAAATATAATGTAACGTTTTTCTCCATCTGCATAGTTAACCAATGAAATGAATGCATTTCTGTTTGGGTCATATTCAATAGTTGCGATTTTTCCTGGAATATCTAGTTTATTTCTTTTGAAATCAATAACTCTATAATTCCTTTTGTGTCCACCACCTTTATGTCTAGTAGTAATGTGACCTTGATTATTACGTCCACCTTTTTTGTTTAGTTTAGTAACTAATGAACCTTCGGGTGTATCTGTTGTTAAAACAGAATAATCAAGTGTTGTCATATTACGACGACCATTTGTGGTTGGCTTATACTTTTTGATTGGCATAATGTGTTCTCCTTGTCGTCAATCACTTATATCATTTTTTGCAATAAGTAGTTATTACACTAATAACTTTTTCTACAATTCATTTAATTCTATAAGTCGTTTAAGATTTCGAATTTTTCTCCATCTTTTAATTTGATGATTGCTTTCTTGTAAGAGGCTTTAGTTCCTTCGAACTTACCCATTCTTTTGGCTTTACCATCGTAATTCATTGTTCTAACTTCTTCTACTTTTACATTAAATATTGTTTCGAACGCTTTTTTGATTTGTACTTTATTTGCTTTTTTATCAACAATAAAAGCATATTCATTGTTAGCTCTAGAAGCATATGTCTTTTCTGTTAACAATGGTTTTTTAATAACTTCTGTTAAGTGCATTAGGCGTATACCTCCTCAATGTGTCTGATTGCATCTTCTGTAATCAGTAATGTTGTTGCATTCATTAAATCAAATAAGTTTAATTTAATTACGTCAATTGTTTTAACACCTGTAATATTTGATGAAGATTTAGCTACATTGAAATCATCTTCTAGTGTTACAACTAATGTTTTTTTATCATTGATTTTTAGAGCTGTTTGAATTTTAATAAACTCTTTTGTTGAAGGTTTTGCAAATTTAAATTGATCTACAACAATTAAGTTTGTTTCTTTAGCTTTGATTGATAAAGCTGATTTAATAGCAAGTTGTCTAACTTTTCTATTAACCATTTTTTTGTAATTAATGCTTGGAGTTGGACCAAATACTACTCCTCCACCTCTTCATTGTGGAGCTCTAATAGAACCTTGACGGGCTCTACCTGTTCCTTTTTGTCTTCATGGTTTTTTACCACCACCAGATACTTCACCTCTAGTTTTAGTTTTTTTAGTACCTTGTCTTAAAGCTGCTTGTTGAGCAATAACTGTATCGTACATTGCTTGTTTATGTGGTTTGATTCCAAATACACTTGAAGCAATTTCAATATCCTTAAGAGTTTTACCTGTTGTATCAAATAATTTAATTTTCATATAAACCCCTTATTACTCAGCTGCAGCCATTTCTTGAACTGGCGCCTCTTCTTTTTTGTTTCTAGAAATAATTTGTGAAGCTTTTGTTGCTTTTTTACCCTTAGCATTTTGTTTGATAATTACAAATCCTTTTTTAGGTCCAGGAACTGAACCTTTAATAAGCATTACATTTTTATCATCTAAGATTGCAACGATTTCTAAATTTTGAATTGTTACTTTTTCATGTCCCATGTGACCTGCCATTTTTTTAGATTTAAAAATCCTGTTAATAATGGCTCCCATTGATCCAATACCTCTGTGGTATCCTGAACCATGAGCTTTTGGCCCGATTGAGTAATTGTGTCTTTTAATAGCCCCAGCGAATCCTTTACCTTTAGAAATTCCTGTAACATCGATAAATGTTCCTGCTTGGAAAAGTTGACCTGGTGTCAAGTCTTCTCCAATTTCAAAACCTTTCATATTACGGATCTCTTTAATGAAGCGCTTAGGTGATGAGTTTGCAGCTTTGAACTGACCCATCTGTGGTTTGTTAACTAAATTTTCTCTTTTTTGACCCACACCTAATTTCAGTGCTTCATATCCGTCTTTTTCAATTGTTTTAACTGCAAGAACTTTATTTGGTTCAACAGCCACAACAGTTACTGGAATTAATTTTCCATTTTCGTCGAATACTTGAGTCATCTCTAGTTTTTGTCCTAAGATTCCTATCATAGATTTTCTCCTTTATTTTTTGTAATAAGTTTCATACATACTTTGTGATTTTGTTTTATAGTTTGATTTCTATGTTAACCCCTGTAGGCAATTGAACTCTTGTAAGTGAATCCATTGTTTTTGCAGTGGGGTTAATAATTTCTAAAATTCTTTTATGTGTTCTAATTTCAAATTGTTCACGTGAATCTTTGTGTTTATGAACAGATCTAAGAATTGTGATAATTTCTTTATCAGTTGGTAAAGGGATTGGTCCCCTAACTTTTGCACCAGTTGATTCAGCTGCTTCAATGATTTTTACCATTGACTGATCCACGATTGCATTGTCATAACTTTTAAGTTTGATTCTTATTTTTTGCTGAGCCATTAATTCCTCCTATATAATAGACAACCCTTATCGGTGTATTGTCAATATGCACACAAAATACATACGTAATATTTATTATATAGAAGTTTTTAATTAAGATACATACAATTTGAAATTTGGTTTTAGATTTAAAATAATAAAAAAACTCAAAAAATTTGAGTTTTTTTATTTAGATTTTATAATTTTACCTTGGGCAAATTTGCTATTTCCCCCACCTTTAATTTCAAATCTTGGGTTATTTTTTAAGATATCAATTGCAGGTATTTTTGGGTCACTAGAAGAAATAACACAAACTTTTAACAATTCATTGAATCCCTCAAATATCAATAGATCATATTTGTTTTGCAGTATGTCTGATATTTTTTTAAACATTTGCATATCTAAACTATCGTTGATTAAAACAATTTTGTTATTTATTGGTTCTAAAGATTTAAATTTATCTACTATAGAATCTGTCATTTCAGATTCTGCAGCTTTCTGATATAGCTTAAATTCATTTTTAAATTCAAAAACAAGTTCTTTAATCTTAGTATAATTTTCTTCTATGATTTTTAATGAGTCAATTTTTTCAATTAGTGAGGCAATTGATTTAGAAGATTTAATCTTTGATAATTCAATAAATTTATTTTTTTGACCAAGAATTTCATTTCTTTGTTTTGAAAATTGTTCTTCTAAAAATTCCTGTATTTTACTTTCAGTAGTTAGTGCAGTAAATCTATATACTCCACTTCCCTTTGACTCCACACTTGTCACAAATAATTTTTCAATAATTCCTGTTTGTGGAACATGGGTTCCACCACAGAGTTCACTTGAAACATTTGAAAATTTAACAACTCTTACTTCAGAATCATATTTATCACTAAATAAAGCGATAGCATTATGCTTTTCAATTGCATCTTTTAAAGAACAATAATAAACTTCACGTTTGAAATTTTTAGCAATATACTTGTTTGCCTGATTTGAAATTTTTACAATTTCATCTTGTGTTGGCATCCTGTTAAATGAAATATCTAATCTGAACCCATCTTCATTATTATAACTACCAGTTTGAGTTGCATCATTTCCCAATACTTCACGAACAGTTGCATGCAATAAGTGTGTTCCTGAATGATTATTAGCTGTAAGATCTCTTTTTATCTCATCAACCTCAGTAATTAAAAGATCACCTAATAATATTTTGCTACCAACAACCACAGTGTGAATATTTTGTCCGTTAGGACCTGACTGAACATCAATAACTTTATGTATTTGTCCATCATTATTAACAAGTATTCCTGTGTCATTTGCTTGACCACCTTTTTCAGCATAAAATGGGGTTTTGTCCAAAATAATTTGAATAACTTGATCTTGTTTTGCTTCTGAAAGTTCTTTATCGTTTGCAAACATAAAAACGACTTTTGAATTTCTAGTTGTAAGAGTTTCATAACCAACAAACTCAGACTCAACTTTTAAATCAGTTAAAATTTTTGATTGCTTATTCCAAACTGAATTATTTTTATTTGCATTTTTAGCAATTTCTTTTGCGTCATTAAATAGTTTGTCAAAACCATCCAAATCAACTTTAATGTTTTCTCTTTCACCCAACTCAGTAATTATCTCAATTGGAAATCCATATGACTCAAATAACAATAATGCATTTTTGGCAGAAATTGATTTTTCTCTTTTAATTATTTCATTAAATAATTCATATCCCTTAGTCAATGTTTTAAGAAATTTTGTTTCTTCTTCTAAAATTGATTTTTTGACAATATCCTTTTTGTCTTTTAAATAAGTATAAAACCCACTCATTGTTGAAATTACAACATCAACCAAATCGGATAGAAATGGTTTATTTATTCCAAGTGCTTTAGCATATACACTTGATCTTCTAATTAGTCTTCTAATAATATATCCACGATCTTTATTTGAAGGAAAAGCTCCATCAGCAATTGCAAAAGTACAAGCACGTATATGATCTGCTATTATTTTAAATGCTGTATTAATTTGAGTTTGCTCTTTATTTGGTTTAAAGTAATTTTCTAATGAATATCTTTTTGTTGTTAATTTTTCAACTGCTCTAATTGTAGGCATAAATAAATCAGTTTCAAAATTTGTTGGTGTTTCTTGAAATATTGAAACCATTCTTTCTAACCCAGCTCCGGTATCAATATTTTTCCTTGGTAATGCTGTATAGTTATTTTGACCATCATTATTGAATTGCGAAAATACGATATTTCAAACTTCAATATATCTGTCATTTTCAATATCGTCTTTTAATAATTTAACTCCAATATTTTTTGGATCTCAAATTTCACCACGATCAAAAAATATTTCACTATTAGGACCACAAGGACCTTGCCCTACATCTCAAAAGTTAGTATCTCTTCCCATTTTGAAAATTTTGTCTTCCGATAAACCTATAATATCTTTTCAAATATTAAATGCTTCATCATCTTCATCAAATACAGTTACATAAAGTTTTTCAATTGGCATCGCGTATCAATCTTTTGAGGTTAATAATTCTCAAGCAAATTGTATTGCTTCTTTTTTAAAATAATCCCCAATTGAAAAGTTACCTAGCATTTCAAACATTGTTTGGTGTCTTGCAGTAACTCCAACATTCTCAATGTCATTCGTTCTAATGGCTTTTTGTGAGTTTGTTAATCTTTGTGATGGTGGGTTTAATCTTCCATCAAAATAAGGCTTCAATGTTGCTACTCCTGAATTTATTCAAAGCAAACTAGGATCATTAACCGGAACTAAACTAACCGGTTCCAAGAAGTGATGTTGTTTTGATTTAAAAAAATCTAATCAGATTTTTCTAACTTCATTTGCACTTAATTTTTTCATATCTACCCCTAAATATAAGTCAATTTTACCATAGTATATTTATTTGATTATTTGATAGTACACAAAAGCTCAACTCTTTCTACTTCAAATCTTTTGACAATCAATCTTTAATTTGAGTCAATGATTCTTTAGCTTTTTCTGAACCTTCATTTACAAAATTATCTTTGAACTCATTTATACTATTTATAATTTCTTCCTGGTCAATTCCTAGTAAGCCACTTAATTCACTAATATCAATTTTAATTTCGTCACCCATTATAGATATCACACCACCTTCAGTGTTAATTATTTGATTTACGATTTCTTCCAAATTACCATCATTAATTTTTCCTAAAATACCATCAACAAATTCTTCTGCCTTGTCTTTAATATTTTCTATTCCAGAGATAATTCCACCAGTTATGATATGTGCTTGCCCTTTTATGAAAACTGTAAGTATTGTTGCTGTCTTAACATTAGCATTTATTGAAAAAATTAAAAATCAAATACCAAAAAATAACATAACGATAAAAAACATGAAATACGCAACTTGCACACTTAATTTTATAAATTCAAATTTTGGAGCAAAAATAATAGCTAAAGTTATTAAAAAAATTAATCCTATATTTACTCAAGCAATTATCATTGGAATATTTAATATAAATTTAATTACTGATTGTGTTGATAATGTTTGATAATTCATACCTGAACCAAATATTCCACCTATCATACCATTAAAAAAATTAATTCCAGTCTCTCCTGATGTTTTAACAATTTCTCTAAATGTATCTAGTATTGGATCAATTGTTGAATTAAGAGGATCTAATATATGAAACCAATTATATGAAAGTGCTATTAATAGAAATGTAATAAGCAATGTAATTACTGATCATAATGAAAATAGTGTATACACTGCTACTCTAACTTTTTTCTTATGAAAAAATTTATAAAGTACAAGAGTCATTAAAGTTACAAATATAAATATTGCAGAACCAATGATCATTGCATTATTAATAAAAGTGTCTACTGAACCTAAATCTATTTTTCCAATAATACTTGTTATAAAATTGTCTACAAAGTTATTTATATTATTTTCAATGCTTCTCATCTTTTATCCTTTTAATGTATCTATACTTAATATAAATAAAAAAACACCTAATAACGATGTTTGTTTTTTTATTTTGATCCTAATTCAAATAGCGTTTTTAACATAGGCGCATCACCACGATCATTTGTTGCATCAGTGGCAGCAATGTCTAGATGTATGTATGGTTTACCTTCTGCAAAATGGTTTAAGAAGGCAGCAGCAGTTGATGATCCAGCTTGTCTACTTGTTTCAGAATTATTTAAATCTGCAATTTTTGAAGCTTTTTGCATTACTTCGAAATGCTCCTCAATTACTGGTTGTCTTCATACATATTCAATTGCTTTATTATGTGCAATTTCGAATTCTTTGTAGTATTCGTCATTTGTTGAAAAAGATCCTGTAAACCAAGCTCCTAAAGCAATAACAATTGCTCCAGTTAATGTAGCTACGTCAACTACTTTTTCTGCTCCAAATTTTCTAATAGCTAAAGTTATTCCGTCAGCCAATACTAATCTACCTTCTGCATCTGTATTACCTATTTCAACAGTAGTTCCATTCATTGAAGTTAATACTGACTCAGTAAGAGTTGCTGATGAACCAATTCTATTATCTGTTAAACATGCAACGGCAATTACATTTGATTTAGCTTTTGCTTTTGCAAGCGCCATTACTGAAGAACAAACAATTGCTGCTCCTGACATATCAAATTTCATTCCTTTTAAAAATTGTGAACCTTTTAAGTTATATCCACCAGAGTCAAAACAAATTCCTTTTCCAATATAAGCAGTTTTTTCAATTGAACTATCTGATGAATATTCCATTACTACTACTCTAGCTTCAACACTTGATCCAGCATTTACTCCAAGTAATAATCCCATTTTTAATTGTTCAATTTGCTTTTTGTTATAAACAGTTACTTTTAATCCTGCTATGCCTTTTGCTTTTTCAACAAGCATATTAGCAATTTCCACAGAAGTTCCAATGTTAGGTGGTAAGTCTTGTAGATTTCTTGCAAAGTTTACAAATTCCATTTTAATTTCTGACGAATTAAAAATTGCATCAAACTCATTATTATTAAATACAATGTTAAAATCACGGTCGTGTTTTTTAGCATCTTTTTTAAGTACATAACCTGGATTATTTGCAAACATAATTGCCTCTACCACAACTTGGAAAATCTCTTTGTCATTTTCTTTGATGCATAAGAATGATTCAATATCCACATTTACATTGTATGGCAATGAAGTAAACGTTGTTTTAATAATGTTTTCTAATTTTCTTAAACTTGTTTTTTCATTTAAGAATAGGTATATTGTTTTTTCTTCACTAATTAAAGTTATTGCTCCTGGAGTCTTTACTACCATCGCATTATCACTTGAGCAAATGGCTTTAAGCGTAATGTCAAATGACTTGTTATTATTTTTAAATATCATAATTTTTACCTCTATACATAGTTATTTTAACATGTATTGTTTCTTGCAATGTTTTCTAATGCATTTTATTTTTATGTCATATGACATTACATTTACATCAGAACTAACAAAAGAAACATTTGTCATCCCACCTCCGCAATTTATGCAGTGGTATTTTCTATCTCTCATTCTCTTATTTGCATTAACAAACTTATTTCAGACCTTAGCAATATTTAAAATTTCACTTTTTAATCTTTCTTGTTCATTATCTGAAATTAATATTATCCCAAAATATAAATCTTCTATACCTTGATTGTTGATGTTTAATATTTTTAATCATGATTTATAAGTTTTACTTTTTGTCTTTTCCAATCCGACTTTATGAGTTTTTATTCTATTTTTTATATTCTTTGAAACTCCAATATAGCTAAATGTTAACTGTTCATTATTATTAGAAAAAATGGCATAAACACCTTGTACGTTTTTTTCATAATTATTAATATTAATTAGTTTATCAACAAGTAAAAATTTTATTGTTTTAAAATCATCTGTGGCTACTTGTATTGCCAGTTTTCGATTTGTTTCTATGTTACTTCTCTTTGCAACATTAATTTCGGCAAATTTATATTTCATTAACTACACCTGTACCTTTTGTTTTTAAGTACCATCAACAATCTTCATCATTCATTCTTTTTATAATTTGAATAAATAAAAAGAAGGTTGCCGAAATTAAAGAAATATAAATTGCTAAAGAGATTGGTAATTTTATTAATTTCAAAGCCATATCAACATAAACATATTCACCATATCTCATACTGAACAATCATATTGGATTCAATACAATTGATTGTAATATGTAAGCTAAAGAATATAGAATTGCTCCCTTTAATAAAATATGTTTTTTACCAAATAGCAAAGTTACCCCTCCCGCAAAACCTATGATTACAGAACACAACATAAATCCAGCATGAAAAGCTCCACCACCAAGTCCAAGCAATGAACCCACTAAGTCTCCACATATTCCAGCTACAACTCCTAATGTGGGGCCATAAAAAATTCCAACTATAAATATTAATCATTGTCCAAGAGCTAACTTAATTGACAAAGAAAATATTGAAATGTTATATCCTAATAAGTTTGTAAGTATTGCAGATAGTCCACAAATTGTTCCCACTATCGAAATGTGTAATATTTTTGTTTCTGTTAATCTTTTTCTTTCGATAAAAATTGCTGCTAATAGAAATGCTCCGACTAATAACCATGATATTACATTTGTAAATATTAATAGAAATTGGTCACCTTCAAAATTACGTATCGCCATTTCCAAACTCCTCAACAATTAACGGTAGAAAATAAAGACTACCTGTAGCAATTATATTTCTATGCAAATTATCTCTAACTGTTTTTTTTCAATCATTTGTAAAGTTTTTTTGATTTGAAAGATCAACTGATTTTTCACTTTCAAAATTTACAAACAAATATTCATTATCTTTAAATATATTTTTACACATTTGGACTTTTGACAAATCGGATAAACCAATTAATATAAGTGGCTTTTCAACATCAGAAATAGTTATTGCTAACTTTTCAAGTGCATCAATATTATGAGCACCATCAATTAATAGTAATGGTTTACTTTTTAATATGGTCATTCTACCAAGTAATTTATTTATTGATAGATCTACTTTTAAATTAAAGTTATTAAAAACACACTCAACCAAACCTCGATTATCTCTATCAAAAATATTATTTGAATTTGACTCATCAGCAAATATAAACTCAATATTTTTTTGGTCAAAATATTTTTTATATTTCTTATTCGAGTTGGCTACAAATATCTTAGACTTACCTTTTCATATTCCTATTTTTTGGTCAATTATATCTTCAATTTTATTCCCTAAAATATTAATATGATCAATTGATATGGATGTTACAATTACCGCTAACTGGTTTTCAAACACATTTGTTGAATCAAATTTTCCACCTATACCAGCTTCAATAATTGCAACTTCAACATTGTTATTTGTAAAATGGATTATACCTATGAATGTCCATATTTCAAAATATGTAAGTTCATATTTTCTAATAATTGAATTATATTCATCTAATATATTTTTTATTTCTTCATCAGTAATATACTCATTATTAATTTGTACTCTTTCATTGTGAAACAAAAAAGCAGGAGATATAAACATACCTACTTTTTTATATTGAGTTTTCATTCCTTCAGACAACATCAGTGTTGTTGATCCTTTACCATTAGTTCCTACAACACTTAATACTTTAATGTTGTTTTCAATATTGTTAAACTCATTTGTTAACATTTCTTTTAAACGGTAGTTCTTTTTGAATATTAAGTCCTTAGGAAATATCTCTTTGTTTACACTAATCATTTTTTAAATATGGTTCTAAATACTCAGCTGTATAACTTCCTTTTGCTTTTAATAATTGTTCAGGTGTCCCAGATCCAACAATTAATCCACCACCTGTTCCACCGTCTGGTCCTAAGTCAATTATATAGTCTGACATTTTAATAAAGTCTAAATTGTGTTCAATTGTTAAAACTGTGTTTCCATAATCAACTAATTTATTTAGTACTTTAACTAATCTAGAAACGTCATCGATATGTAAACCAGTTGTTGGCTCGTCTAATAAAAACAATGTATTTCCAGTTTGTCTTTTCAATAGGTGTGTTGATAATTTAACACGCTGAGCTTCCCCACCAGATAATGTTGTACCGTTTTGACCTAATTTAATGTAACCAATTCCAACTTCTAATAATGTGTCTAATTTATCTTTTATATTAGGTATATTTTCAAATAGAGTACTTGCTTCTTCAATTGTCATATCCAAAACATCTGAAATATTTTTACCTTTGTACTTAACTTGTAGAGTCTCTTCATTGTATCTTCTTCCCAAGCAAACATCACATTTTATTTCTACATATCCTAAAAACTGCATATCAATTTTTACAATACCATCTCCACGGCAATTCTCACATCTACCACCTGGAACGTTAAATGAAAACCTACCTTTTGCATAACCTCTCATTTTAGAATCAGGAGTCATTGTAAATAAATCTCTAATGTCATCAAATACAGATGTATATGTTGCTGGGTTAGATCTTGGTGTTCTACCAATAGGGTCTTGAGAAATATAAATTATTTTATTTACATTATTTGCTCCTGTAATTTTTGAAAATTTACCGGTTCTAATTCTCTCTTTTCCAATTTCGTTCTTAACACCTTTATAAATTATTTCTTCTAGTAACGTCGATTTACCTGAACCTGATACACCAGTAATTGAAATAAATTTTCCAAGTGGAATTGTCACATCAACATTTTTTAAGTTGTTTTCACGTGCTCCTTTAATTTCTATTGTTTTACCATTTCCGCTTCTACGTTTTTTTGGTATTTCAATCTTTTTAACTCCACTCAAATATTTTCCTGTTAATGATTTATCATCTTTCAAAATTTGTTCATAAGTTCCTTCGAACGTAATTTCACCACCGTGTTCTCCAGCCCCTGGACCAATATCAACAATTCAATCTGACGCTTTCATTGTGTCTTCATCGTGTTCAACAACAATTAATGTGTTACCTAAATCTCTTAATTTTTTTAAAGTTCCAATTAACTTATCATTATCTTTTTGGTGCAATCCAATTGATGGCTCGTCAAGAACGTAAAGTACTCCTGATAACTTCGAACCAAGTTGTTTAGCAAGTCTAATCCTTTGAGCTTCTCCACCAGACAATGACATTGAAGCTCTTTCTAAGTTTAAATAACTTAAACCAACTTCGTTTAAAAAACTTATTCTTGAAACTAATTGCGTCATAACAAGTGAAGCAATTTCTTCTTGTTTTTTTGTTAAATTAATATTTAATAAAAAGTCTAAATTTTCCCCAATTGTCATTGCAACAAAGTCTGCAATACTTTTGTTTTGAATTTTAACAGCAAGAGCTGTCATGTTTAGTCTTTTACCTTTACATGCCTCACAAGTTCTTGAAGACATATATTTTAAATAGTTTTTTCTAGCATCATCTGAGTTTGTTGAAATATATCTTCTTTGAATTAAAGACGAAATTCCATCTAGTGGTTTTGATTGTCTGTATACACTACCTGACGAAGTTTCAATTGTCACATCAACATCATATTCACTACCATTTTTAATAATATCAATTTGTTTATTTGTAAAATTTTCAATTGGAACATCAAGTGAAATTTTGTAATGTGCTAATAATTTTGAGAACATTTGTCAATCAATGTTTTTTGATCCAACAGTGTTCTTGAAAAATGCAATAGCCCCTTGGTTAATAGTCAAAGATTTATCTGGAACTATTAAATTAAAATCGGGAATCATATTTGTCCCTAATCCTGAACACTCCTCGCAAGCTCCATCCTTTTTATTAAATGAAAATAAGTTTGGTTCCAAATTTGAAATCATAAATCCACATTTTTTACATGAATGATTCGTTGAATATAAAACTTCTTTGTTTCCATTTTTTGGTTCTACAATTTTTACAAGACCCTTTGAATACATTGCACACATTTCAATTGCAGAAAACAATCTAGAATTTAAATCATCAGTATTTTTATAGATCAAACGATCAACTACAATTTCAATATTGTGTCTTTTGTTTTGTTCTAATTCAATATCATCTTCAAGTAGTCTCATATCGCCATCTACAATAACACGAACAAAATTTTCCTTTTTTAAGTTATAGAACAAGTCCTTATGAGTACCTTTCTTATCTCTAACTATTGGTGACTGAATAAAAATTTGATCACCCTCTTTTACATTCTTTTTGACAGAATTATAAATCTCTTGAACAGTTTGAGAAGAAATTTCTCCATGTCCATTAATACAAAAAACTTGACCAATATTTGCTCAAAGTAATCTTAAGTGATCGTGAATTTCTGTTGCAGTTCCCACAGTTGATCTTGGATTATGGCTAGTTGTTCTTTGGTCAATTGATATTGCAGGTGATAAACCTTCAATATCATCAACTCGCGGTTTTTCTGTAGTTTTAATAAATTGTCTAGAAAAAGATGAAAGTGATTCAACATATCTTCTTTCACCTTCTGCATAAATTGTATTAAATGCTAATGACGATTTACCAGAACCAGATACACCAGTAAATACAACAAGTTTATTTTTCGGAACCTCTATATTAATATTTTTTAAATTATGTTCTTTCGCCCCAATTACAATAATCTTATCTTTCATATTATTCTCCCTCTAGCTGTATGATTATGTCTCTTAATTTAGCTGCTGTTTCAAAATCAAGTTCACGTGCTGCTATAATCATTTCTTTTCTTGTTGAAGCTATTAACTTCTCAATTTCAGTTTTTCTTTCTTTCAACGATTTAGATTTAAGTTGTGCAATTTTGCCCCTAATATCTCCATCATGCAATGATGCTGCCAAATCTTTGGTTATTGTTTTTGGAACAATGTTATTTGCAATATTAAAATCTTCTTGAATTTTACGTCTTCTTGAAGTTTCTTCCATTGCTTCTTCCATAGATCTACTAATTGTGTTTGCATAAAAAATAACTCTACCATTTTCATTTCGTGCAGCTCTACCGATTGTTTGTATTAGACTTCGTGTATTTCTTAAGAAACCTTGTTTATCTGCATCTAATATACAAACTAAACTTACTTCTGGAATATCCAGTCCTTCTCTTAAAAGGTTTACTCCAACTATTACATCATAAACACCTAAACGTAAATCATTTAAAATTTGGCTTCGCTCAAATGTTTTTAGTTCTGAATGAATATAGGCAACTTTTATATTTTTATCTTGTAAATATTCTGTAATACTTTCTGAAGACCTAATTGTCAATGTTGTTATGAATACTTTTTCACCTTTAGGAGTTCGTAAATTTATTTCTTTTATAATATCGTCAATTTGACCTTCTTGCTTCCTTACCTCAACAATTGGATCAAGTAACCCAGTTGGGCGAATGATTTGTTGTGCAACATTTTCTTTTGCCAACTCAAGTTCATACTCACTTGGAGTTGCTGAAACATAAATAGTTTGACCAATTTTTGACTTAAATTCTTCAAAGTTCAGTGGTCTATTTTCTTTTGCTGAAGGCAACCTAAATCCATATTCCACAAGCGACTCTTTTCTGCTTCTATCAGTTTGATACATACCTCTAATTTGGGGCATCGTCATATGTGATTCATCAATAACTGTTAAGAAACCATTCGAACTAAAAAAATCAATCAATGTTCAAGGTACAGATCCTATTTCTCTAAAATCTAAATACATTGAATAATTTTCAATTCCAGAACAAATACCAAATTCAGATAGCATATCTAAATCATAGTTAGTTCTTTTTTGAAGTCTGTCAAGTTCAATATATCTACCTGCTTGATTTAATTCTTTGCTTCTTTCATTTAGTTCTTTTTTAATGTTTTCAACAACAATATTAATTTTGTCCCTATCACTAACATAAGCTACAGCTGGATAAATTGTCAATGTTCTTAATGATTCTAGTTTAGTATTGTTTAATGGTTCATATGTTCCAATGCTTTCAATTTCATCTCCAAATAATGAAATCTTATAATACATCTTGTCACTTCACCCTGGTCTAATTGTTATTGCGTCACCTTTAACTGAAAAACTACCAATTTCATCATCAGTATCATTTCTAATATAACCCATCTGAATTAAGTCAGTTAATGTTTGTTTAAGATTTATTGTTTCTCCTAAATCTAATTGAAGAAATATTTTTTCATAAGTAGTTGGATTTTGTGTTGGATAAATTGCAGCAACCGAAGCCACTACAATAACATCATCTCTAGTAACTAATGAGTTTAATGTTCTAACTCGCATCATGTCTAAATCAGCATTTCTTCTAGCATCTTTGCCAATATACAAATCTCTTGCTGCAACATACGCTTCTGGTTGGAAAAAATCGAAATGTGAAACATAGTACTCAACTTTGTTGTTGGGAAATAATTCCTGCATCTCAACATATAATTGCATAGCAAGTGTTTTATTGTGTACTAAAACTAGAGTAGGTTTTTGAACTTTGTTTATTACGTTTGCAATTGTAAATGTTTTACCAGTCCCAGTTGCCCCTAACAATACTTGATCTTTTACTTTGTTCAAAACACCTTCAGCTAATTTATCAATTGCAAGAGGCTGATCACCTGACGGTGCAAATTTTGTAACTAACTTAAATTTCTTTTCCATATTTCCTCCAAAATGTAAAAAACACTACAAACGACAAAAGTCATCAGCAGAGTGTTTTTATTATATATTAAAAAAAACACCCTTGGATGTTTTTCCTTTGTTAACCTATTTTTGTCAAAATGTCTATTTGAGTACTATCGTCATTATCATCGATATCATTAATTAACTTTTCTAATTGAGGATTTTCTTTAATAATTTTATCTAAGTCCCTAATCAAGATTGCTTCTTGTAATAATTGCTTTCTTACATTATCAGGTTGACCATGTGATAGTTTATTAAACATTTCCATTATTAAATCATTATTACCTCTAACTTTTTTGAAGTTATATTTCGTGGCAACAGCAACTATCATTTCATCTGTAATTTGAACTTGTTTTTTTTGTTCAAAAATCATCTTATCTAGTTTTTGCATAAATTGAGATAAAATATTTTGCTTAATTAAAATATTTCTTTTTTGTTCTTCTGTAAGTTCACTTGAAAGAATTTCTTGAAATCTTTTTTCAACATTTGGTCTTGTAAATTGTTCTTTTTCAATTCCTATTTCACTTAATATTTGTTTCACATCTGCTTCAGTAATTCTAACTTCTGGTTTAGTTTCGTGAACATGATCTTGACCAGATTGTTGAATATTTAAGTTTGGCATCATATCATCATTAATCGAAGTTATTAAGTGTTTAACTGAAACACTTGCTATATTTATCTTCATATTATTGAACATTCTTGATGACTCTTCAATATACTCGTGTAATGGGTTATTTTGAGCATATTGCTGTAAATAAATACCAGATCTTAATTTTGAAGAAATGTTAATGTGCTTAGTTCAATATGAATCCAAGTTTTTAACTATAGTAGTTCTTTCAATTTTAGTTCTAACATCTTGTGGAATATTTCTTGATTTATATAGATAATATTGCATCATAAGTACTTGAATTTTTTTAGCAATCCCTGCCTTATCCAAACCTAAATAATCGTTTTTGTTTCATGAGTTAGGATCTATAAAATCTTTTACTATATCATTTTTTAATCTATCAAGATTTATAATCCTTTCTCCACGCACAACCTCAGATGAATCATTAACTATTTCATAAGCTGTTGTATATTGAAATCTTTCTAATACTTTTGTCAAATCCTCTTGTAATAAGATTGTATCTCTCTGAGAATAAATTGATTCACGTTGTTGTGAAAGGATATTATCATAATCTAAAATATTTTTTCTTTGATCAAAGTTTAATCCTTCTAATTTTTTTTGTGCATTTGTTAATGCTTTGGTAAACATTTTTGAGTTTATATGATCATCTCCAAGTTTGGCAAACATATTTCTTACTCTAGGTGATGAAAACCTAATCATTAAATCATCTTCCATAGTTATATAAAATCTTGATGAACCTGGGTCACCTTGACGACCTGCACGTCCACGTAACTGATTATCTATACGACGAGCTTCATTTCTTTCAACACCTATAACAAATAAACCACCATTTTTTTTAACATCATCTGAAAGTTTAATATCAGTACCACGACCTGCCATGTTTGTTGCTAATGTTATTGATCCAACTTGCCCGGCCATTTCGACAATATCTGCTTCTCTATGATGATTTTTGGCATTAATCATTTCAAACTTCAGACTTTCATTTGTAAGGTATCTTGAAATTTGTTCTGATGATTCAACAGATGTTGTACCGATTAGAATTGGTCTACCGTTTGCAATAATTTCCTTAATATCTTTTGTCATTTTTAACAATGCAGCTCTTTTAGTACCAAATGTAAAGTCAGGTAAATCTTTTCTAATTACTGGTTTGTTAGTTGGACATTGAATTACACGTGTATTGTAAATTTTAATAAATTCTTCTTCTTCAGTCTTCGCAGTTCCTGTCATACCTGAAATTTTTGAATAAAGTCTGTAAAAGTTTTGATAAGTAATTGTAGCAAGAGTTTGAGTTTCCTCTTCAATCTTTACCCCTTCCTTAGCTTGAAGAGCTTGTTGTAGGCCATCTGAATAAGAACGACCATCCATAACCCTACCAGTAAATTGGTCTATCAATTTAATTTCCCCATCAGAAACCATGTACTCAACACCCTCAGAAAATGTAAAATTCGCACGTAATGCGTTTGTAATTAAGTGAAATAATTCTGAGTTCTTAATATCAAATAACTTAACAAGCCCAAAGAATTTTTCAGCTTTAGCAATTCCTGAATCAGTCATATTTATTTGTTTTGTTTCCAAATCAAACTTTAAATCCACATGTTTATTTAATTTTTTTGCAAAACTGTCAGCAGCTTGATATTGATTGTTTCTATTCTGAGTTCCACCTGAAATAATTAAAGGTGTTCTTGCTTCGTCAATCAATACTGAGTCAGCTTCATCGATAACAACATAATTTAGACCTCGTTGTACTTTTTGAGCAAAATCAATTACCAAGTTATCACGCAAGTAATCGAATCCTAATTCCGCATTTGTTGTGTAAGTAATATCTTGAGAATATGCTTGCCTTTTTAAGGGTTTAGATAAAGCCCTACCATTTAGCCCTACAGTTAAACCTAAAAAATTAAATACTACTCCATTAATCTTACTATCTCGTCCTGATAAGTATTCATTAACAGTAACAATATGAACAGGTTTTCCTGTTAGCGCATTTAGATAAACAGGAAAAATTCCTGTTAAAGTTTTTCCTTCACCCGTTCTCATTTCGGCAATATCACCATTATGTAAAATAATTCCACCAATCAACTGAACTTTATAAGCCTTCATTCCAAGTTTTCTATAAGCTGCTTCACGAGCAACCGCAAAAGCTTCAACTAATATTGAATCCAATGACTCACCATTTTCTTGAATTCTTTTTTTAAATTCATCTGTTTTTGAACGTAATTCTGTATCTGACAGTTTTGCATATTCACTTTCAAGAGCAATAATTTCTTCTGCCAATTTACTATGTTTTTTAATTATGCTTTTATCACTTGCTGCCATATTTAATTTCCATTATCATTATGACTATTTTAACATATCTAATAACTTTGAATAGTTTTTGATGTTTTAAAAATTTCATGAATTCTTGGGAAGTATTCCAAGGAATGCTCTCCACTATAATTTTTTGCATATCCAGTTACGTAAGTATCCTGACAGCTATTTTGAATTTTGCTGAGTATATTCTCTGTTGGAAAATTATGTCCTCCAGAATATTTACTCCAACTTTTAACATTATTTGTTCCACTTATGATGCATTTTTTTGGTTTGATTTTTTTTAATAAATTAAATGTTCCTGAATTATCACTACCATGATGAGGTACCTGAAAGTAATCATAATTTGTAAATTTCATATTTAAATTTTTTGTAGGCTCATTTTCAGTATCACCTGTTAACAAAAATCTATTATTGAGAAGTTCAAAATCTAATATCATGGAATTGTTATTTTCATTTTTATTTATTTTAAAATTTTTTGTAACTCATTCATAAGTTAAATTTTTAAAAGTTATGTTTTTAAATTTATATGTATTTTTAAAACTAATAATATTTGCTCCTGTTTCTGAGATATAACTCTTTATTTGATTATTCATTTTGTCAAAATTATAAGGAACACTGATATTTTTAATTTTAAAATTTTTTGCAATAGTTTTTAAGTTTGAATAATGATCAACATGGTTATGAGATATAAATATATTTTCAATTATTTTGATCCCATCTTCTTTCATGTAATTTGTTGGAAAATTGGAATTACCTTGGAATGTATTACTCCAGTTTATTGGATTACCTCCAATTCCACAGTCAAATAATATAGCACTATCATCAATTTTAAGATACGAAAATAGACCATTGCCTACGCTTAAAGTGACAAACGCAACATTATCCTTGTGTTGAATTTTTAAAATGCTACCGCTAGTTATTACTATTAATAGATAAAAAGGCAAAAATACTATAAATAATATTTTGATAATTAATTTGTGCACCTAATTTAATATTCGATCTTTTGAAGGCATATTTTCAGATTTTATTTCATTTAATAAAAATTCATTTTGATCAAATAACTCTTGGTTGTCTTTTATTAACGCTTTATTAATTGTAATTAATCCTCGAAGGGATTCAATCATATCGTGCATATCTTTTTGCAATTCTAGACTAAGTAATTCAAAGTCTGTATCTTTATTTATATTTTTCCCAAGACATTGTGACATATCTTTATATTGTGCTTCTGTTAATTTCATTGTGTTCCTCCACATTTATTAACGTCACAAAATAAAAAAAATTTAAAAATAAAAAAATAATCCAAAAGGATTATTTCATAATTTTAACAACTGTTCCAGCACCAATAGTTCTTCCACCTTCACGGATTGAGAATTTTGTACCTTGTTCAACAGCAATTGGTTTGATTAATTCAACTGATAATTCAACATTATCCCCTGGCATAACCATGTCTGTACCTGCAGGTAATGACACTTCTCCTGTAACGTCTGTAGTACGTACGAAGAATTGAGGACGGTATTTGTTGAAGAATGGTTTATGTCTTCCACCTTCTTCTTGTGTTAAAGCATATACTGATGCAGTAAATGCTGTATGTGGTTTGATTGAACCTGGTTTAGCAATAACTTGTCCACGTTCGATGTCTTCACGGTTAACTCCACGTAGTAATGCTCCAACATTATCCCCTGCTTCTGCACGGTCTAATAATTTTCTAAACATTTCTAGTCCTGTAACAACAACTTTTTTTGAACCTTCAACTAGTCCGATAATTTCAACTTCTTCGTTTACTTTACACATTCCACGTTCAATTCTACCTGTAGCAACAGTTCCACGACCTGTAATTGTGAAAACGTCTTCAACTGGTAATAATAAAGGTTTGTCTGTTTCACGAGCTGGTGTTGGGATAAATGAATCAACGGCTGCCATTAATTCATTAACTTTTTCAACTCATTTAGCTTCACCATTAAGTGCTCCTAAAGCTGATCCACGGATAACTGGTGAGTTATCTCCATCAAATTCATAAGCAGATAATAGATCTCTAACTTCCATTTCAACTAAGTCAATTAACTCTTCGTCATCAACCATGTCACATTTGTTTAGGAAAACAACAATTGCTGGTAATCCTAATTGTCTTGATAAAAGGATGTGCTCTCTTGTTTGAGGCATTGGTCCATCTGTTGCAGCAACTACTAGAATTGCTCCATCCATTTGTGCGGCACCAGTAATCATGTTTTTAACATAATCGGCGTGACCTGGACAGTCAACGTGTGCGTAGTGTCTATTTTTTGTTTTATATTCAACGTGTGATGTATTAATAGTAATACCACGTTCTCTTTCTTCTGGTGCATTATCAATATTTGCGTAATCTTTGAATTCTGCTCCACCTTGTTCTGCTAATACTTTTGTAATTGCAGCTGTTAATGTAGTTTTACCGTGGTCAACGTGTCCGATTGTTCCAATGTTAACGTGAGGTAAACTACGATCAAATTGTTCTTTTGCCATTTGATGATTCTCCTTAAAGTTTGTTCTTAATAATTTTACTTAATTTTATTGAAATATTCCAATATTTTAAGTTAATTTTTAAACAGGTTTTTTTCCTGATTTTTTAATAATTTCTTCTGCTACGTTTCTAGGAGCTTCAGAATAGTGACTGAATCCCATTGAATAGTTCCCACGACCTTGTGTAAATGAACGTAATTCTGTAGCGTATCCGAACATTTCTGATAATGGCACTTTAGCTTTAACTGTTTGTGCATTACCTCTTTGTTCTGACCCTTCAATTAATCCACGTTTTGATGAAATGTTACCCATTACATCTCCGTAGTATTCGTCGGGAATTGTTACGTCAACTGACATGATTGGTTCTAATAAAACTGGTTTAGCTCTCTTAGCTGCATCTTTCAATGCCATTGATGCGGCAATTTTATATGCCATTTCTGATGAATCGACGTCATGCATAGATCCATCAACAATTGTTGCTTTAACATCTATCATTGGGAAACCAGCGATAATACCATTTTGTAGTGAGTTAATTAATCCAACTTTAGCTGCATTAATATATTCTTTAGTAACTTTACCACCAACAATTTTGTCATTTCATTCAAAACCTTTGTCTTCATTTGGTGCAAACTCGATTACAACATGACCATATTGTCCACGACCACCAGATTGTTTAATGTATTTACCTTCTGCTTTAGTTGGCATTCTGAATGTTTCTCTGTAAGAAACTTGAGGTGCCCCAACGTTTGTTTCAACTTTGAATTCACGTTTTAAACGATCAACTAGAATATCTAAGTGTAATTCACCCATTCCAGCAATAATTGTTTGTCCTGTTTCTTCATCAGTGAAAGTTCTAAATGTTGGATCTTCATCAGATAATTTATTAAGTGATAAACCAAGTTTTTCTTGATCAGCTTTTGTTTTTGGTTCAAGAGCTAAATGAATAACTGGTTCTGGGAATACCATTGATTCTAAAACAATTTCGTTTTTTTCATCTGTTAGAGTATCTCCTGTAACTGTATCTTTTAATCCTACAGCTGCAGCAATTTCTCCAGCATATACTTCTTCAATTTCTTCACGGTTGTTAGCGTGCATTCTTAAGATACGTCCGATTCTCTCTTTTTTACCTTTTGTAGCGTTCATAACATAACTACCTTTTTTAAGTACTCCTGAATAAACTCTAAAGAATGTTAATTTACCCACAAATGGGTCAGTCATAATTTTAAATGCTAAAGCTGAGAAAGGTTCTGAATCAGAAGCTTTTCTTACAGCTTCTTTACCATTAGCTAATACACCTTTTATTGGTGGTACGTCTAACGGAGTTGGTAGGTAATCTATAACAGCATCTAATAAAAGTTTTACACCTTTATTTTTAAATGCTGATCCAGCAAGTACTGGGAAGAATTCAGCTGATAGAACACCTTTTCTAATTGCTGATTTTAATTCTGGAACAGTTAATTCTTCACCATCCAAAAATTTCATCATTAATTCTTCATCATATTCAACAGCTGTCTCAACTAAGTCTGCTCTTAACATTTCTGCTTGATCTTTAAGATCAGCGGGAATTTCAATTTCTTTAGCGATTTCTTCTGGCTTACCATCAAAATGGTATGCTTTCATTTCAATTAAATCAATGATTCCTGAGAAATCATCTTCTGCACCAATTGGTAATTGAATAGCGGCTGCTTTAGCTCCAAGTCTGTCTCCAATTGTTTTTAATGAATAAATGAAGTCAGCTCCTGTTTTATCCATTTTGTTAACAAATACAATTCTTGGAACGTTGTAGTTTGTTGCTTGTCTTCAAACAGTTTCTGTTTGAGGTTCAACACCACTTTGTCCGTCAAGAACAGCAACAGCACCATCAAGTACTCTTAGTGATCTTTCAACTTCAACTGTGAAGTCTACGTGACCTGGAGTATCAATGATGTTAAATCTGTGTTCTTTTCAAAACGCAGTTGTTGCAGCAGAAGTAATTGTAATACCACGTTCTTGTTCTTGCGCCATTCAGTCCATTTGTGATCCACCATCATGTGTTTCACCAATTTTATGAATTTTACCTGTATGTAATAAAATTCTTTCTGTAGTTGTAGTTTTTCCGGCATCAATGTGGGCCATGATACCGAAGTTTCTAATATTTTTTAAATCGTAATCTCTTGCCATAAATGGTTCCTTTGATTATCAACGGTAGTGAGCAAACGCTTTGTTTGCTTCTGCCATTCTGTGGATATCTTCTTTTTTCTTAATTGAAGCACCTGACCCGTTTGATGCATCAATAACTTCATTAGCTAATCTATCAATCATATCTTTTTCATGACGTAGTCTTGAATAGTTAATTAATCATCTCAATGCTAATGTTGTTTGTCTAGTACTTGAAACTTCGATTGGTACTTGGTAGTTTGCCCCACCAATACGACGAACTTTAAGTTCTAATTGAGGTTTGATATTGTCAATTGCTTTTTCGAAAACTTCGATTGGCTCTTTTCCTGTTTTTACTTTAATCTGTTCAAATGATTTATATAAGATGTTTTGTGCAGTTCCTCTTTTACCGTCAAGCATAATTGAGTTAATAACTTTAGTTACTAATTTTGAATTATAAATTGGATCGGGTAAAACGTCTCTTTTTTCTGCTTGTCCTTTACGCATATTCTATGGTCTCCTATTTTGGTCTTTTTGTTCCGTATCTTGAACGAGATTGTTTTCTATTTTTTACTCCAGTTGTATCTAGTGTACCCCTGATAATGTGGTATCTAACCCCAGGTAAGTCTTTTACACGACCACCTTCGATAAGTACTACTGAGTGTTCTTGCAGGTTGTGTCCTTCACCAGGAATGTAAGCTGTAACTTCCATACCATTTGTTAATCTAACCCTTGCGTACTTACGTAGCGCAGAGTTAGGTTTTTTAGGTGTCATTGTTGCTACCCTTGTACAAACTCCTCTTTTTTGAGGAGATGTTGAAAGTGTTGCTTTTTTTCTTAGTGTATTCACACCACGACCTAAAGCAGGCGCTTTAGATTTTCAAGTTTTAGCCTCTCTAGGCTTTCTAACTAATTGATTAATTGTTGGCATTAATTTCTCCTTCCACAATACCGTGTGTATTGAAGTCTAAAATATTATATCAATAAATTTAACTTCTTAATATATTTATTTCTTATTGTTAATATATTTTTTCAATTTATCAATTGAGTTTGTATATGTTCAATCTTCTGGCATTTCTGATTTCTTAATACCGGGATGTTGCAATATGCCCATATTGGCTTTCATGGGATTAAATTTTTTTAAATTTTCATTTGTTATGTATTTAATAAGCGCACCCATTACAGTATCAACAGGAAGTGGTTCAACTTTTTTATTTTGAATCAAACCAACAACACCCATTGCAGCTACTATTCCACACATTGCTGATTCAACATAACCTTCAACTCCAGTTATTTGTCCTGCAAAGAAAACATTACGTTTTCTTTTTACCTGTAATTTGTGATTTAAAATTTTTGGTGAATTTATATACTTGTTTTTGTGCATAACTCCGAAACGAACAATATTAATTTTTTCCATTCCTGGCAATGTTCTAAGTATTCTAGTTTGTTCTGGTCATTTAAGATTAGTTTGAAATCCCACAAAATTATATAGAGTATCAATTGCATCATCTTGTCTTAATTGAACAACTGCAAAAGGTAAATTACCATTTTCATCTTCTAACTGGCTCGGAGACATTGTTCCATTTAATAAAACATTTTTTCCACTTTTGGCCATATGTTCAATTGGTTGGCAACCTTTAAAAAATACTTCGTTTTCAAATTCCTGTGTTTGAACAACTTGTCCATTAATTAACTCATTTCTAAAATTGTTAAATTGATCTTCATTTAATGGAATACAAATATATTTACCCTCTCCCTTATGTCTTGTTGAAAAATAAACTTTTTCAAAATCAATTGATGACTTTTCTACAATGGGAGCTGAAGCATCCATGAAGTATAGTTTTTGATTTCCAATAACTCGTTGAATTTCTTTATTAAAAGAATCACTCAACAATGGTCCTACAGCCACTATTGTAATTTCATTTTCATCATCAATAGTTTCTACTACTTCATTTATTAATTCTATATTTTCATTTTTCATTATTTTATCTTGAATATATTTTGAAAAATTTATTCTATCAACAGCTAAAGCATCATCAGAAGGTATTTGAGTTGCTATAGCTGCTTCAATAATTAATGAATCAAACAGTTCCATTTCTTTTTTTAATATACCCACAGCGTTTTTAATTGATTTACTACGAAGTGTATTTGAACAAACAAGTTCAGCAATTGTTTCAATTTTTTGAATCTCATTTTTTTGAATTGTTTTTGATTCATATAGTTTAACTTTGTATCCTGCCTTTGACAATTGTCAAGCCGCTTCACATCCTGCTAAACCCGCACCTATAACTTTAATTATTTTCACAACTCGTGTTCCTCTTGTATGTTTAATTGTATATTTAAAAAACAGTATTTGTATAAATATACAAATACTGTTTATGGTTTTTTAATATCTATTTTTTTGTCTTTTTCTACCAATTTTATGAATAGCGTCAGATTTTTCTCTGTTAGCTAAAATATTTTTTGATAGATATTCGATAAAGTTAATTTCTTTATCTTTTAGTTTTTCTTTATTGAAAATCTTAGTTTCTTTATATACTTTTTTAATTCTGATAATTGAATCTTTTCTATCAATTAATCTTTGCTTTTGTTTGAATTTTAATTCTGTCTCAATATGAGTTCTTTCTAAGTGAATACGTTTTACGAGTACTAAAATTGACATTAAACTATCAGAAGTTAATTGCTCATCTTTTTCAATGATTCCAAATCTATAACCAACACCTTTTAGTTCAATTAATTTTTTATCGGTAATATATTTTTCATCAAACAATCAAGGTTCTACAACAGTATGGAATTCTGGATTAATTTTTTTAATCATAGCATTCGTATAGTTTTCATATTCTTTAGTTAGCTTAATAACTTGTTGATTTAATTTTTCTAAATCAACACTAACTTCTTTATCTTCAAAACTTAACTCACCATCAACCATATAATCACAAATTACTTTTTTGTCATATAGGAATTCTGATTTAAGAATATACCATGATTTGTCATAAGCTGTTCCATTATTTTTAACTACATAGTTGGCAATAAATTTATTTACAACATGCGTACGATATAGTGAAGCTAATTTATTATAGATTCAGTGATTTTGATCTAATAAAATTTTCTTTCTTAGTGCTGTCACGATATATTCCATAACAACACATGTAATCATTAACGTTAATAGAATTGAAGATAAATTTCTAAATGTACTATTACTAATAAATGTACTCATAGCAATTCCCATTTGGCCAGCTCCAACTGTAGCAAATGAAGATACCTCACGAATGTTAATATCAAATCTATATAGTGTTCAAGAAACAACTTCAGATCTAACTTGTGTTAATATTCCAAATTTAAATACATCTCATTTGTTTAATCCCATTGCTCGTAAGTTATCAACTATTTTCATATCAATTTGATCAAATGTTTCTCTAATATATTTAGACAGCATAGCTGATGTTGCAAACGCAATGGCAATTACTCCAGTAAATGGACTTAATCCTACTAGAGTAACCAAGAATATTGCAATGATGTAACCTGGTGTTGGTCTCATTATTGTTGTTAGGAATCAAAACGGTTTTGAAAAGTATTTACCACTAACTGTGTTACTACTTAATGCACCAAGGATGATTGCAATAATCATTCCAAACAAGGTACCCATAGCAGCAATCATAACTGCCTCTGTCACTATTTCAAATGATGAATAAACCATTATGTGTCCGTCTTGATCTACATGACCAAAGATTAAACTTCATGCTGGGTTGAAAATATCACCAAGATTTTTTCAACCAGTTTCAATATTTTTTGCATCTTGTTTAACAAAATCAAATTGTGAGAAAACATAGAATATAACTCCAAACACTAATAATGCAAGAGCTAAAGGTTTTAAAAATCCATATTGAGGTTTTTCTAAAACATAATTAACTTCATTTCCTTTTTCCACATTATCAAAATGAATTGGCTTGTCTTTTTTAACAATTATAAAATTTCTTATAATATATGAAACAAGTTCGATTAATAGTACTAATACAATTAGTACAAAGATACAAAATCCAGCTTCTGGAACTTTATTTAATTCAATCATGTTGAATTGAATAATGTGACCTAATCCTATTCCAAGACCCATTGCAATAATAGATAAATATCTAATATTTGTTTCTAATGAATATAAAATTGCTGACACAGTAAAGTGAGCAATTTCAGGAAATACTGTTTTCTTGAATGCTGTAGTTTTATCTACACCCATGCTTACTAACAAATTGAATGTGTTCATTCTTGCTTGTTCAATTTTATCAATAAACATTTTTGAAGCAATTGAAATAGTAAAACAAGTAGAAGCTAGAACTGTAATCAATACTTTTGATCCATAACTACCTGTAGCCATAAAAAACATTAGTACTGTCACAAAGAAGAATAATGGCATTGTTCTAAAGAATATAAAGAATACTTTCACAATTCCATTAATGAATTTATTTCTAATAATATTACTTGATGCTAAAACAGCTAACGGAATGGTTATAATAACTCCGATTACTGTTCCAGTTAATGCAAGTGAGAATGTCTCTCAAATAGATTTCATAACCTCTTTGAAAAAACCGTCTTCTCATCCAATTTCATTTCACTTAAATAGTGAACCAATAATATTTGTTGTTTCGTCATCTCAAACAAATAAACCAACTGCTTTATTTACTGGAATGATAATAAAAGAAAATATTAATAATACAGCTACGATAATAGCTAAACTTCATCAAAATATTTTTCTTGGCTTATAAATTACTTGACTGCCAACTTTATCAAGCTTATAAGAATTACCTCTTAACTTAGTAAACATTATGCAATGTCTTCCTCATTATAGTTTTCACCATAAATTTGGATCAATACATTTTTATCTACTTTACTTGTTGGCCCATCATATACAACTTTACCTTCTCTAACACCAATAATTCTTGTAGTGTATTTTAAGGCTAATTCAACATGATGAATATTAATTAAAATTGTTATGTTTTGTTCTTTATTAATTTTTTCAAAGTCTGACATTACTTGTGCAGCGAATATTGGATCAAGAGCTGACACAGGTTCATCAGCAATTATAATTGGCGCTTCTTGAGAAATTGCACGAGCTAAAGCTACACGTTGTTGTTGTCCACCTGAAAGTGATCCTGCGCGAGTATAAGCTTTATCTAAGATACCTAACTTGTATAAGGCATCCAATGCAATTCTTTTGTCTTCTTTTGTATAAATTGTAAATATTTTTCTATACCAAGGCATTCTTGTAAGTCTTGCACATAGTACATTATTTAATACTGTTTCACCTTGAACGTTGTTATATTCTTGTGTAATTAATCCAATTCTTGATTTAAATTTTCTTAACTTGCTACCACTTAAATTAGAAACGTTGTATTCAACATCTTCTCCTTTATCATCTTTCATTGTAACTATTAAGTCACCATCTGAAATAGGATGCATTTTATTAACTGTTTTGATTAGAGTAGTTTTACCAGCTCCTGATAAACCAATAATACCTACAAATTCACCATCTGAAATTTCAACATTAATATCTTGAAGAGCTATGTTTCCATTTGGTCATATTTTATTTACATTTTTGAATTTAATCATGACTTCTCCTATTTGTTTATTGCTAATGCTACTTCTGAAGCCACTTTATTTAATGCTGATTCTTGAGCTTTTTTAACTTGCTCATCATATTCAGGAGTACCTTTAAGATAGTTATCAATCTTTACAGGTGTATAACCCTCATGAGAATAAATTTTTCTCATAACACTTAAACCTTCTTCAGTATTCATTAATTCAAGAAATGACTTTCTCATTGAATCTAACAAATGATTTCCAGTTGTTTCCATATTTTCTTTTGCCACTTCGATTGACCCTTCTTTAATTGGATATTCTAAAACTTCCTCACCTGGATCTGAAATTTCATTTCTTCTAAAGAAAGATTTTGAATATAGCATTCCATCATTCATAATTCCTGATGAAGTAGTTACCATTCAAGTATCTTTTAAATAAGTTTCATTTGGATTTTTTAATTGTAACTCTGCTCTACCGTCATTAAACGCAACTCCAATATTCAAATTACCTTCTTTAACTTTCAAAGGTAACTCAGTTGCATATCCTCCAGCTTTTGAATAACCAGTCAAGACTTCAGTTGCAAAATCATTTGCTTTTTTTAAATTTGCTTCTTGTTCAGGAGTTTGAGTTCCGTCTTTACCATAATCCAGTTTTTGTTGAATTATATAATTATTAACTAATGATTCAACTGGTTTAACCATACCTGCACCCGAAGTTGCAGATGAAGCCAACCCTACTTTAGCTCCTCCTAGAACTCCAGTGTTAGCATTCTCCATAGAATTACAAAATAAATCCAAAGTAATTATTGTGTGTGCTTCTTGTGAAGTTATTCCTGATTTTGTAGTTATTGAATCATCATAATTTAGATTTTCATCTAATTTTGAATAGGCTTCTTTAATTATATTGTTATCAAAAGTTCCAGGTTTAAAGTAACTTTCAAATCTTGAATTATACTTACCACCCTCAGATAAATTAGAAACTTCATTTTTTCTTTTTTCTACATATTTTCTATTTGCAAAAATTGTAGACCTATAGTGAGTTGCATTTGCTATTGGTTCACCAGATTTTTTATCTGCTTCAGTATAGTAAATATTGTTTGCATCTTGAGCATAAACTTTATTAGCTTCCTGGGCTATGTTAAATTCATTTTTAATATCTATGCTTAAATCTTGTTCTAAACCACCGTCGTTCATTGGTTTACTTAAGCTGTTTAATTCTTCTAATGAAGCAGGTTGATCTGCTGCTATGTTTCCGTATGCTCGTAGTTCAGTCTTAACAGCTGTTCTTGTTGAAAGAAATAATGTTCCCATTTTTCTATCACTTTCTGATTTTGATTCTTTGATATCTTTTTGGTAATAAGTAGTTACAGGAATCATCCCCAATGCTGCTTGACCAGATCTTAATACGTAGGCTGCTATGTTATAGTCAGGTGAAACTTTAAATCCAACTTTTTTGTTAGATCCAGATACTTCACTAAATACTTTTTGAAATTGTTTATTTAATGTATATAGTTGTGACTCAATTTCCAAAGGGTCTTTTGATGGTACTAATAAAATTTCTATGTCGTAAATAGGTTTTCTACAAGCAACAATTGTTGTCGATGTTGTACCTATCATTAACACTGTTGCTAGTGCTGCGAATAGTTTTTTCATTCAATTTTTTCCTTTTATTTGTATAATTTAAGTATAACAAATTGCCCGGTTATTACTAATTTAGTTAATAAAAAAATAATAGCAAAATGCTATTATTTTTTGTAATTTGCAATAAAGTTTGCAACTCCATCATTGTAATTTTCATCAGTAACAAATTTTGATAATTTTTTAAGATCTTCATTTCCTTGCTTCATTGCAACAGAAATATCTACTGCCTTTAATAGAGAAAAATCATTAGGTCCGTCTCCAAAACCAAATGTTACACATTTACTTTCTGGATCTAAAATTTTTACAATTTCTTTCACTGTTTGACCCTTATCAACATCTTTAACAGCCACTTCAATTGCTCTACCATCATAAATAACTAGATTTGCAATATCTCCAAATAACTCAACAAGCTCATCAAATTCTTCTTGAATTTTGTGTGCATCATTTTTTTTGATAACAATAACCAAATGTGTAATTGATTCTTTAATATCTTCAACTGAATTAGCAACAATATATTTATTACCCATAACTTTAGCTCAAAATTCTGGTTGCTTAGATGGACCAAATCCATAGATTTCACTTTCTCCATTGAATGTCACTTTCAACTTTTTCTTATTGTAATATCTATCTCAAATTTGTTTAATTAAATCCCTTGATAATTCTTTTTTGATTAAGTACTTTTCTTCTTTAAATGAATAAACAGTAGCACCATTGTTTCCACAAATGATTCCACCTAATTTATCTAGTTCTAAATCTTTTGCTAATCTAAATAAATTGTTCATTCCTCGAGCTGTAACTGGAATTAGCATGTTACCTTCTTCATAAATTTGTTTAATTACTGCTTTTGTTTTTTGTGAAAAATGATGATCATCTTTTAATAAAGTTCCATCAAGATCTGAAAAATAAATTTTATTCATAATAACTTAGCTCCTATTAGGTTTGTTTACAATAATGATTATATAGATTTAAAAAACACCTTTCGGTGTTTTTGTTTATATTTATTTTGAATTATATTTTCTTTTTAATAATTTCATTTCTGTATTTATAACTTTCAATTCATTCTTTTTTTGTTTTAGTACTATTTTAATTTGCTTTAATTCTTCATGTGCTGAACTAATCTCATTTTTTTTATTAATTTGTTTTTCTTTTATAATTTTTTTCTCGTCAAGAAATAAGTCTTTATCTATCATGTGTTCTCCTATTAATTACTTTTTAAAAGTAACTTCCTTTTTAACTCTTCTCTGTAAGCTTGGGCGTCAGTCATTCCACTTTGTTGTTGTTTTGGTATAGCAGGTGCTGGTTTAGCTGATTGTTGCGAAACTGGCTTCGCCACTTTAATTTGTTCAACTTGTGAAACGGGTTGATTTTTTTTGATAAATGGTTGTCTATTATTTTTAACGACCTGTTTTGGATTTGGGTGGTAATATAATTCTTCTTCTGAATAATTTGGTGCTGCAGTTATTTGTCTTAATAATTCAACTCGCTCGGCAGTTGATTTAGATACCTCATCTGTTTTAGAAGGTTTAGTAATACTAATTGGTGCTGGCTCAACAGGCATAAATACTAATTCAGATTGTTGAACAATAACTGGTTGTTGTTGCTTAACAAAAATGGGTTCTGGTGACGGAATAAAAATTGTCTGAGGTTGCACTTGTTGCTGCACTTGAGGTACCACAGGTTCTGGTTGAGGTTGCACTTGTTGCTGCACTTGAGGCATCACAGGTTCTGGTTGAGGTTGCACTTGTTGCTGCACTTGAGGCATCACAGGTTCTGGAATTGGCTGATATGGCTGATAATGCGATCTAGCTTGATTAATCAATTCATCAAATGGTACAGCTTTTGTTTCCGGAATTGGCTGATATGGCTGATAATGCGATCTAGCTTGATTAATCAATTCATCAAATGGTACAGCTTTTGTTTCTGGAATTGGCTGATATGGCTGATAATGCGATCTAGCATTATTTAATAATTTTTCAAAATCAAATGGTTCTACAACTTCAGGTTCTTTCTCTTGTTCAGTTACTAATTCTTCAAAACTAATTGGTTCATCCAATAATGGTTCTGGCTCTTTTTCTTGTTCAGTTACTAATTCTTCAAAACTAATTGGCTCTTCAAAAATATTAGATTCTTCTAATTGTTCTACAGGTGCTATTGGTTCTACAGTAACATCTTCAGAAATATTTATTTCATTTTCTCCAGATTTAATAATTGGTTGAGGTTGAATATAATTATTTGAATCCATATTCTCAATTTCACTTAATTCATTTGAAATTTCTTCCATAAGGTTCTGTGAATTATCTTCAATATCAATGTAAGCTGGTGTTGAAATAATTTCACTTTTATTAGGAATAATAGCTACTAAAAATAAAGTTACGAAAACAAGAAGTCCAGAAGTAACTAAGACATAAGATAATGTTATTGTTGAAACAAGTATTGTTAACAAATATATTGCAATTGCCAATGCATTAATTTTTGTGACATTTCCTTTTTTGTTAATTTTCTTTTTTTTCTTAAATGATCCAAAAGCATATAGCATTGTTGTGATTGTTGAAAGTGATAACAAAACCATAACAACATACTTTCAATTATTAAATAACTGTTCAACTTCTGCAATTGGTGATTTAGCATTAAATCCCTTTGAAAATCAAACACTAAATCATTCTTGACCAGTTTTAAATCAACTACCTGTAAATATTTCTGTTGTACCAAAATTAAATAAACCAAATGCAACTGTTACAGTAAATAACAGAAGAAAAGGAATAATAAGTATTTTACGCATAATTTCTCCATAAATTTGTATATATATTTAATATTACCTTAAAAATGTACCCAATAGAGAATTAAATATTCTAGATGGTTCACCTTTTAATTTCTTTGTATAGTACACGTCATCTTCGTTCACTATTGTCTTAAATATTTCCAGATCATCAATATAAGGACTTCCATGAATATTTGCACTAGTTGAATATAATGCTCCAGTTTTTTCTATTATAGAAATAAGGTTTTTATCTCTTACAACTCTTACAGCTTGAAAAGGATCACCTTTTTGTGAAACGCCTATTACTGTAGTTGGTTCATTTGAAACTAATAATTCACTACTTTCTTCATCAGTATGTATTCATTTTCTGGCCATTTTTAAACTTGAAACTAGAATGATTATTTCTTGATCCTCTGGTCTGTTTTTTAATTTATTAATTTTTATTTTATTTTCTTCGCTAACAATAGAAGTTAATCCATATATTGTATCTGTGGGCAATATTAATATTTCGTTCTTTCTTAGCTTACCAACTATATTTTCAATGTTCATTAGTATCATTCCTCATCTTCAAAGTAATGTGTTGAAGTATTTGCTCTTATTAAAATTTTATGTGAATAAAACACATGAATTAATACAATTGTAATAACTATTAATGCTAATAAACTTAAGACTAATAATGAAATTAATTCAACTCCTATTGGTCATCGGAAATTAAAAGTACCATCACTTGCAACATTACTTGTACCACATAACTCTTTTATATGTGCTAAACTAGAATCTAAATCTGGATATTTATATTCCATCAAATTTTTAATCATTTCATGATTATTGTTTCAAGTTACACTGGCTTTTGACAAAAGTTCCATTGAATAAAAGTTAACCATAACTAATAGTGCAGAAAGTAAAATCAATGAAAAAGATTGAGTAGCAATTACTTTATCTTCAACATTTCAATTTCTAATGAAATAAATTGGCATAACCAATAACATAGATATCACACCCATAACCATAGCTGCTTGTACAGAAATAACATTTAAGTTATTAATTTTATCATCAGAAATAACATTAATAATAGCTCAGATATCTGAATCATCAACATTTCAACTTAATAAATCACTTAAATATAAATTTCAAGCAAACATTGACCCGAGCGATGATTTTGTGTTTAGGACTGAACCTATATATATAATTTGAGGCATTGAAATTACTAATATCAAAATAAATACTCAAAGACAAATGTTTTTTTGGTTAAGTACTGTAATTTTTGTAAAAACGTTATAAAGTTTATTTTTTCCAATATATCCTTTTTTGGTTTTGATATTCATTTTTTCAGTAATATTTGAATTTTCATTTGACAATGTTGCATGATCATAAAATGTTTTTGTATATACAACAGAGACAACTACAATTTTAATAATTGATATCGTTCAAGCTAAAGACTTTGCACTTCAAGCTAAATGAAATGAATTATCATGTTCATCAAATAATGCTTGAACTGCGTTATTTAACTCCAAGTTTTTACTATTAGATTTTATTTCTTCGAGTACCCCTTCAGCTGTTATATAGTTAATTAATTTTGTCAATTTATCATATGATGTTTCACCTGCTGTAAACGAAATTAATGAGCCTACCACTAAAATCAAAGTAAACATTAATGTTGGAAATGTGTATTTCAATAGTTTCTTAGATTTTGTTAAAGTGAATGGAACCAATAAAAAAATGGTTAAACCGACAATTAACATTGTAAATCCCAACCAAATTGAAACATCAATTTCCATTGGACTTATATTCACATTTTTACCAAAACTTTCAACAAATATATCGTTGTGATCCATATAGATTTGAAGTGTCTTACTTGAATATACAATTCCAATAAATATTAAGTTAGTTACGAATAACGCAATAATAATTGCGACACTATAAAAAACGGTTTTGTTAAAAACCTTTATTGCCTGTGTGTTAATTGAATTTTTTTGAAATAAACTTTTCATTTTGACCTTTAGACTATTATATATTTTTATATCTGAATAACAAAATATCTATAGTTGTTTGAATAATCCTTATTAAATTGAATATTATAATTTTTAAATATATTTTCAAGTTGTGGTTTTTGTTCAAACCCAAATTCACATATTATAATTGAACCTTTTTTAGTTATTTGAAAAATAGTCTCTTCTAATTTTTTGTAAAAATATAAACCGTTATCTTCAGCAAATAATGCAATATTTGGTTCATGATTTTTTACACTTAATTCAACATTAGAATCAGCTTTATTTATATAGGGAGGGTTTATTACTAATACATCAACTATTAAGTTTCTTTCAATTATTCAATCTAAATAATTAGATTGAATAATTTCTACATCTGAATTAATTTTATTTGAATTAATTTTTGCAACTTCAAGTGCTTTAGCTGATATATCTGAGCAATAAACTTTATTGTTGGTTTCATTTGAAATAGAAATACCTATACAACCACTACCAGTACATACATCAACAATAACTTTGTTTTTTAAATTTAATTTACAAACATAATCAACAATAAGTTCTGTTTCAAATCTTGGAATCAAAACACTACTATTTACTTTGAACCAATTTTTGTAAAAAAAACGACTACCCAAAATGTAACTAAAAGGCTTTTTTCCATAATTAGCATTTACTTTATCAACTGCTTCTAAATCATTAGTATCTAACAAAAAAGAAAACAATGTATTTAAATCGTTTTCTTCTATATCAACTTTTAATTTACTTTTTAAATCAATTTTAGTCATTATTTAATTCAATCAACCTTTTTTGCTCATCTTTAATAAGTGCTTCTATAATTTCTTCTAAGTTACCTTCCATGATTTGGTCAAGTTTTTGGAGTGTTAAATTTATTCTATGATCAGTAACACGGTTTTGACCATAATTGTAAGTTCTAATTTTCTCACTTCTATCTCCAGAACCAACTGCATTTTTTCTCAATGTGTCAGCTTTTGTTTGAGCTTCTAATTGCATAGCATCATAAATACGAGATCTCAACATTGTCATAGCAATTTCTTTGTTATCATGTTGACTACGTCCATCTTGAGAGGCCGATACGATACCTGTAGGTATATGAGTAACACGCACAGCTGAGTCTGTAGTGTTAACATGTTGACCCCCTGCTCCTCCAGATCTATATGTATCAATTCTTAAATCACTTGGTTTTATATCAATTTCAACTGCTGACATTTCAGGAAGAACAGCAACTGTCGCTGTTGATGTTTGTACTCTACCTTTTGATTCTGTTTTAGGAATCCTTTGGACACGGTGTGAACCTGATTCATATTTTAATTTTGAATATACTTTTTTACCCTTAACCATAGCAGATATTTGTGTAAATCCTCCAGCTGCTGATTCATATTGATCTAACACTGTAAATTTTCAACCTTGCTTTTCGCCATAGCGAGTATACATTCTATAAAGATCACCGGCAAAAATATTTGCTTCATCTCCACCAGCTGCTCCACGAATCTCAATTATTGAGTTCTTTTCATCATTAGGATCTTTTGGTAAAAGAGCAGAATTTATTTCCAAAACTAAATTATCAATTTTTTCAGAACATTCGATGATTTCCATTTGAGCCATTTCTTTCATTTCAGGATCTTTTTCTGACTTTAACATTGACTTAGCTTCAGACAACGACTGATCAACTTTTTTATACTCAATATACATTTCACAAACATCGATAATTGCTCCACGATCTTTGTTAAGTTTTTTTATGTTTTCAACGTTACTTAAAATTTGAGGATCACTTAAATCCTCATCAATTTTATTTAATTTTTGAAGCATTAATTCCAATACTTCAATCGTTCTTTTATCCATAAAACTTCCTTATTTAGTTTTTCTTTTTTTGTTAACATTTGGTTTTACATAGCAATGTCTACATCTTGCTTCATAACTATCTTCTCCAGATATTAGAACCAATGGTCCATCTGTATCTCTTACTGGTAATCCTTTAACAAGACGTTGAGTTCTATTGGCATGTCCACCACATTGTGAACATAGAGCTGATAATTTTTCTACATATTCTGCTAATGGTAATAATTCAAAAACATTTTTAAACGGATCAGATTTGTAATCTTTATCCAATCCATTGGCAACGATAATATATCCTTCGTTTGCCAAGTCCTCAACAACCTTAACAATTCCCTTATCAAAAAATTGAATTTCATCAATTCCAATAACATCAAATTTTTTGTTTGCGTCTAACTCAAATTCTTTATTTTTTAAAAGTTTCAACAAAGCTTTTGAATCCTTGACTGGATTTGCTTCATGGCGAATACCATGATGTGTTTGGACATTGTCTTCACTATATCTTTTGTCGATTTCTGGTTTAAATACGATAATTCTTTTTTTACCAAATTTATACCTAATCAATCTTCTGATGAATTCTTCTGTTTTACCAGCAAACATACATCCAACAATTAATTCTATTCAACCCATTTTATTCATTCTTTCTGGTCCACTTCCCATATTATTAAATTCCTTTCAAAATATTATTTAGCTCATTTTCAAAATTGTCTCAAGTACCAACTTCGCAGGCTGCAGCAAGTGTGTGACCACCACCACCGTATTTTTTTGCAATAAGAGAAACATCTTTGTTTCTACTTCTAAATGAAATTTTAACTATTCCATCTTCTTTTTCGTATGCAAGAAATCATGTTGAAATTTCATTAATTCCTGACATAATTCCCAATGCACTCTTGGCTGCTTCAATATCTATTATTCCATAATAATCACTTTTTTTCACACATAAATAGGCGTAATATTTTTTTTCATTAAAAACGATTTTTTCTGACATTTTAAATAACCATTTCTTTAAATTTAAATCAGTTAAATAAATTTCATTTGCTATTTCAGCTACATCAATTCCTGTTGATACCAAAACTTTTGCTGCCTCAAAAGTTTGAGCATTTGTATTTTTGAATAAAAATCTTCCTGAATCTGTCAATAAACCTTTGTATAAAAATTTGGCTGCTTCTTTTGAAATTTTTAAATTCATTGTCATGGCAAATATTGTAATTACTTGTGTGCACGCAATTGCAGTTGGATCTACTAAAAAATTATCTCCAAAGTCATGAGATTCAAACTTATGGTGATCAATTTTAAATATTTCCTTTACATTCATTTTTTTATCAAAATCAATGCGTGATTGATTTGCAACATCTACAGTTAAAAGTATTGATTTTTTAATTTGTTCATCTGATAATTTAAATTTATATGGTTTGTCTTCAATCTTACTTCCCACAATATATACGTTTTTATTTTTGAAATTATCTTCAATAATTCTTTTTAAACCTTCAGCACTTCCTTGAGCATCTCAGTCTGGCATTACATGCTTTGCAATGATAATTGTTTTATATTCTTCTATCTTTTGAAGAAGTGTTTTATATTCTTCGTAGAATATATTTTCCATATTATTAACTCCTTTTATATTAATTTAATTAGACCTGACAATGATATATAGGCTTTAAATATATATCCAACTTCATATTTTTTTTCTAAAGGAACAATTAATTTTATTCCATCTTCAGTGACACACTTGTAATATATGTCCCCTGGTTGTGGTTCTTCAACTACTGTTAAGTTAACTCGTAAAATTTCATCATTAGCTTTTTTCTTTTCTTCACTTATTGAATGAGGATCTAAATAAACAAAACCACTGTTTTTAAATTTCATACTATCGTTATCTTCAAACTTATTTCCCAACATTAAAATTTCTTTATCTTTTTTTATGTAAGGAATCTTATTATAATTTCCTAGTGATTTTTCAACTGTTTTGTATCTATTTATTAGGTATTCGCGTAGAGTTATTTCTCTCAATTCATTTCTTGAATTTTCATACAACGTATTTGGAATGAACTCAGCTAATGTAAAATTATCATCAATTATAATTATTGATTTATCAGTCTCTCTATTAATCATATTTTTAAGAACAGTATTTAAAGCATTTTTGTCATTTTCATTTAAATGAGAGACCATATTATAGATAACAATATTATTAGCTCCCAATAAATACATTGAAACTATTTTTATATAAATTGAATATAAGTTTGGATTAATTAAAATCTTCTTTGTATCAATTTCTAATTTTATTGAAATTGCATTAACTTGCTTTTGGACTTGACTAAATACACTACCAACTTTACTTAATAGGATATCTTTATAATTATTATAGTTTTCTTGTGTACCAAAAGTAATCTCATTGTTTTTAACTTTGTAATGATAACTATGAATTCATTCTTGAATTTTAGATTTTAATCCCACAATATCATCGGCTAAAAATTCAAAAATAACCTTCTCTTGTTTAGAAACAAAGTCTTTTCTTTCTTTATCATTAATAACCACTCAAGGGCATAGTTCTTCGACTTTTTTAATCTTATTTCTTTTTGATTTTTTCTTTCCAAAAGACTGAATTATTTTAGATTTAAGAGTTTCTATAATTTTCGTTTCATTTGCTATTGTGCTTCTTAAGAAATTGACTTCTAAGTCAATTTTTTTAAGTTCTCTCATAACAATTCAAAATGGTTCTTTGTATTGAAAAAATCTTCCCATTGATTTTGATGTCTTATTTTCCTTAGCCTGAAACTCGCAAGAACATGAGAATCTCATATCATTAATAGAACGTATCTTATCTCAAAGACTTTGATAATAAATGATTGCCAAACGATTTAATTTAATTCTTTCGTGTGTTTTTCAATATTCTTTTAATCAGTTAGTTAGTAAAGGGTTTTTATTTAACAACAGATCATTTTTAATCATTGATAAGTTTCTTTCATTAATTGAATTAGTGAATTTTTCTAAAGCTTCTAACTCAACATTAATCGCAGTTTTTATTCAATCTGTAATACTTGAGTCAATTTGCTCTTTTAATAAAGTTTCATTAATATTTCTATTAGATTTTTTATAACTTAAAAATGTATATTTATTTTCATAATATCTAGATTTCAATAATTTGTAAGCTCGTAAATTAGATCTAACAGAGAAATAATAAACTAATTCCTTTGGAACAAATCTAGTTCAAAAGCCATCAGTTCTTGCGCTAACTACGCGGCGCTTTGTTCATGATTTACTTAGTCTTTCCTCACCATCAATTTCAAATATACCTTCTGCAATATCATATTTACCATTCAATGCATTTAAAATGTATTTTGATTCCTTGTGGTTTGTTGAAATCAAATATTTGACTTCATTTGGGTTAACACTAAAATTTAGCTTTTGAGGGCTAAATTTTTTATTACTGTATTTTAAATCAACAATCTTTAAACTCATATAATGATTTTAATCCATTACTCTTACATTGCTTATTTAAATAAAAAATATATGTAATGTAATATAAATTAGCATATAATAATTTTATTGTAAAAGGAGATTTATCATGCCAAAACAAAACATTCATCCTAAATATTTCGATGAAGCTCAATTTATTTGTGTTACATGTAATTCAAAATTCGACATGGGTACAACATTGTCAGAAGAAGTAAGAGTTGATACTTGTTCTAAGTGTCATCCATTCTATACTGGTAAACAAACGTTTGCCAATGCAGAAGGTCGTGTTGAAAAATTCAAAGAAAAATTTGCTAAGAAAGATGCAATGGCAACTGCACCAAAAACTACAGTTGCAAAAGTACCTGAGAAAAAAGCAAAGGCAGTTGTTATGGATTTAAGTGATCTTAAAGATTACAACAAATCAGCAACAGTTGAGAAAAAAGTTGAAGCCAAAACTGCAACAGCTACTACAGCAGCAAAGAAAACTGAAGTTAAAGCAACAACAACTACAGCAGCAAAGAAAACTGAAGTTAAAGCAACAACAACTACAGCAGCAAAGAAAACTGAAGTTAAAAGTGAAAAACCAAAAGAAAAAAAATAGTTTAAATGCTATTTTTTATTTTAAAAATAATTTAAAAAAAACTTCTTTTAAAAGAAAAAACAACTACTATGCAGTTGTTTTTTCTTTCTTGTTTTTTAATCCTTCAACGCCATGTAAGTTATAGGTTTTTAACCAGTTCCTTAATGACGATGAACTAATATTTCTTGTTGGTGCAAAGTTTTCAACTGTTGCTCCAGACTTTTTGTAATCTTTGATTATTTTTTCTTTATCAGTTCAATGAATCAAGAAAAATATAAGTTAAGCTTATTAAGCTTTTCCTTTACATCCAAAGATTGCTGTCAGTTCGTTAAATGTGTTTTGAATTGCTTTAAATCCTGGGTTTAATAATTTACGAGGATCAAATCCTTTAGCTTCATCATCTAAGTCTTTTCTAGCTTCGATGTATGTACGAGTAGCATCTCTAAAAGACAATTGTAATTCTGTATTTACATTGATTTTTGAAATTCCTAAAGAAATAGCTTTTTGAACTTGTTCTGTAGGTATTCCTGAACCACCATGTAGTACCATTGGCAACTTAGCTGCATCTTGTAGAGATTCTAAAGTTTCAAATGATAATGTTTTTCATCATTCTGGATATTTACCATGAATGTTCCCAATTCCTGCAGCCAACATTGTTATTCCTAAACCAGCCATTTCTGATGCTTGTTTTGGATCTCCAAGTTCACCTTGTCCTACAACTCCGTCTTCTTCACCACCAATTGAACCAATTTCTGCTTCAACTGATACTTCATATTTTTTAGCGAATGCAACAATTTCTTTTGTCTTCGCAATGTTTTCCTCATATGGTAAATGTGAACCATCGAACATTACTGATGAGTAACCTGCTTCGATACATTTTTTAGCCATTTCAAGTGATTGACCGTGGTCTAAGTGTAAAGCCACTGGTACAGTTATTTTTAATTCATCTAGTAAACCATTAACCATTCCTACTACTACTTTTACTCCACCCATGTATTTAATTGCACCTTCTGATGTTCCTAAAATAACTGGTGTGTTAGAAGCTTGAGCAGCTTCTAAAATTGCTTTAGTTCATTCTAAATTGTTTATGTTGAAGTGACCAACTGCATATTTATTTTTATGCGCTGCATCAACCATAGCTTTAGAACTAACTAATTGTTTGTGATAAATCTTTGCCATTTGTTTTTTTCCTTATATGTGTCTGCATATATTTTACCTCTTTATACTAAAATGTCTATCTATAAATAAAAATAGAGTTGAATAAAATTTTGAAAAGATTAATGTATCAACCTTGTTCTTTTAAATTTAAATTCACCATATTTGTTGCTGCTCTTTCATAACTAATATCGTTTATATATCAACCTACTTCAAGTCTTTCTTTTTGAACTTTTAATTTTAAGTTTAGAGCACATTATATTGTTAAAGAGTTTGTACAACTTAAATAAAAAAATAGAAGCTAGCTTCTATTTAATATTAATCTCTTTTTACATCTATTACGTAAGCAGTATTACCTCGAACACTTGCTTTAACTCCTTCTTCTGTAGGACTAATGTAAAAGAATAATGATAATGTTTCGCCTTCTTTCATATTTGCAATATCTTCATCTGTAATTGGTCTTTGAGTATTATTATTTGTCATAACACTATAATTTAAAAATCTTGCATAATTTCCTACAACTAATGACAATGGATTACCCGGATCAAATGCAAAAGTTTGAATAACCATTACTTCAAAAAATTTAATTATTGATTTTTGATCTTTGTTATAATCTCAATTCAATTCAAGCGGTCCATGCCCCATATCAATTAAATTAAAGGAATTAAATTTGAAATACAATTTTAAAAATCCTTCACCATGTACTCCATTTTCAACACCTAATTTAGTTGGAACAATTTTAACAAAATAATATTGTTGCATTGATGAATTGAAACCTAAAATATCTTCTACTGTAATTGGTTCGCCTGTTACAGCACTTACCATACTTTCGATTTCTGTGTAATGTTCAAATATCAAACCTGTTCTTGATTCTAATTGTCTAATTATACTTCTTTCAAATTTTTCAATTGTATTTCCAAAAATTACTCCTCCATAACCAATTTCATTTAAATTTAAAGGCATATATTCGAATTGAGATAAATCTTGGATAATTTCTCTATCATCATTTCTTGTTAATTTTTGATTAATAGTTTCGCTGTTAATAACTATTGGCGTAGCAGCTGAGATACCTACAGCTGAGATTCCAATTAAACTTAGTAAAATTTTCATATATATTCTCCCTATGTATAATATAACATTAATTTGGAAATTATTCCAAATTATTTAAATATTTGATAAAAACTAGCAATGTAATTCAGTACTCGATTTTTATTAATATTTAAAAGAACAGTATTAAATAATTTATTTAAGTTTAGTTCATTTTGTACTTTGTTTACTTCATTTAAATAAAAATACCCCCATTAATTTGGGAGTATTTATTTTAATATTCGTCTTCTTCGTCTTCTAAATCTTCTGTCTTAACATCTAATTCAGTTTCATTTGCATCAACTTCAAAATCCATTGTTTCTTCAGCCATTTCTGCTTCATCAAAGAATTCTGTAGTTTCAAAATTATCTAAATAGTCATATTGTTTTTTAATTTCATCTAATTTTAAGTTTTTTCTTAATGCTCAGTTTCCATCAGCTGTAAGTGCAAATCTGTTATCTAATACTAGATCTGAATATAAATCTGCTAATAAATCATTTTTATCTGATTTACTTAACTTCATGTCTTTTGAAATTTCTGTTCATATTTTTTCAAAAGATACTGTTTCTTCTTTTGATTTATCAAGTAAGTTAAATACTTGTTCTATTATTGAATGGTTCATAATGATACTCCTTTTACAATTAATGTTATTCTATCAAATGTTAAGCGTATATATATACTTCTTTAATAGAATTCTTTCTATTAATTGACGAATTGATAATTCTACTTTTTTCACTTAGTGTAGATAATTTCCCATTTTCAACGAATACAACACTTTTTGGATCATTTTTTGGAAGATCTGAATATATTGCAACTTCTTTATACGGCATCACTTTGAAATAGTATTTTGTATCTAGTGTTGATTTAAATTTTAATTCTGCAAATTCTTTTTTAGACAGTTTGAACGACACTTTATGAAAACGTCTATTAATTAATCTATCACTTAGATCAGATAATATTTCATCTTCTTCACTAATCATTTCTGACATAATATTTGTTAGTTTGTGATCATCTAATAATTGAAATTTCTCAACTGAGATTTCTTCATTATTAATTAATTCTTTTAAAAATTCAACTGAGTGTGAATTTTTAAAATTATAATTCTCCTTAACTAAATCTCTAATTCTTTCTAATCAAAACATTGTTGTATATTTAAAACCTAATGACGTTTTGTGTCTATAAACTTGCTCGTACATATGATATCTTCCAACAAAATAATCTTCAATAGCATGGATAGCTTTTATTGAAAAAACAATTCTATTATCTTTTACATACATGTTAGACAAGATGTAGTCAATATCAAAATTAGAATATGGCACTCCAACATTAAAAGCATCTCTCATCATATAATCAAATCTATCTGCATCAATTTGAGAAGAAATTATTGAATTCATAATTTGATTTGCATGTTTACCCATTACTAATGAACACACTGATTCAATATCAATACTATAATTTTTTAATACTTTGTTAATTTGTGTATTACCTTTAATGATATCTACTGTATAAAGTTCATGAGCTTTAGTAGAAATACTTTCAAAGTTATGTGAAAATGGTCCATGACCAATATCGTGCAATAATCCCGCAATTTTTAAAAGTTTTTTTTCATCATCTTTAAGAATATTTTTCAATCCTTCTGAACTTACAAACCTATCTACAACATAAAATGTACCAACACAATGATTAAATCTTGTATGTGTAGCTGTCGGAAAAACAAACTCAGTTGAAGATAACTGTTTTATTCTTCTTAATCTTTGAAATTCTTTTGTATTTATTAAATCTAAATAAATTTGTTCATCAACAATTATTGATTTATAAATATTGTCTCGTATGATTTTTAGCATCTTAAATTCCTTTTAAGTTATTTAAAACTTTTTCTTTTCCTAAATACATAATTGTTTTAGCAAGTTCTGGTCCATGTGACTGAGTAGTTGTCATAATTCTTATTGGCATGAACAAATCCTTTCCCTTTATTCCAAGAGATAGACCAATTAATTTGATCATATCTTTGATGCTTTGCTCATCAAATTTAATTGAAGAAATTTGCTCAATTAAAGTTTCATTTAATTTTTTGTATTCAAATGATTTTAATAATTCCAAATCTTCTTTTGAAACTTTTACTTCTGTAAAAAACATTCCAATGTGATCGTTTATTTGAACTCCGTATTCAATTTCTTTTTTAAATAACATTAATATTCCATTTAACTCATCTTCTTTTAATTTAGATACTTCAAATTTTGGATCGATGAATTCTTTAATAAAACTTAAATATTTTTCGTCATCAATTTTTTTCATTCAAACTGAGTTAACTCATTTTAATTTATTAACGTCAAATGTTGAAGGTGATTTAGAAAATCTTTTTTCATCGAATTTTTTAACCAATTCTTCTTTAGTAAAGATTTCATCTTCTCCACCTGGAGATCATCCAAGCAAAGCAATGTAGTTAAACATAGCTTCAGGCAAGTAACCTAATGATTTATATTGTGAAATGAAGAATGTTTGGTTACCACTTCGCTTAGATAATTTTTTTCTGTTTTCATCAACTATTAAAGTCATGTGACCATATGTTGGAGCAGTTCACCCTAAAGCTTCAAATACCATTAATTGTTTTGGAGTATTTGAAATGTGCTCTTCTCCTCTAACTACATGAGTGATTTCCATATCAAAATCGTCAACTACAACTGCAAAGTTGTAAGTTGCAATACCATTAGATTTAATGATTACTCAATCACCTATTTCATTTGAATCGAATTTAATATCTCCTCTAACTATATCAGCAATGTTGTATTCTTTATTTTCAGGAACTCTGAATCTAATATTAAATTCCATGCCGTCTTTAGTATGAATTTGTTCTTTTGTTAAGTTAGCACATGTTCCTGCATATTTAGTAGCAACAATACCTCTGGCATTTTGTGCTTCTCGTTCTTTTTCTAATTCTGCTTGTGTACAAAAACATTTATACGCATAACCTTTTCCAATTAGTTTGTTTGCATAATCTTTGTAAATTTCTAATTTTTCAGTTTGTTTGTAAGCTCCATATTTTTTAATGGGTTTCAAAAATGACTCATCCGGTTCAATGGATAATCAAGCTAAGTTATCAAATTGTGATTCAATAGCATCATCTACATTTCTTTCAAAATCTGTGTCTTCAATTCTAACAATGAAGTCACCTTTATAATGCTTGGCAAATAAGAAATTCATTAAAGCAGTTCTTGTGTTTCCTATATGTAAATATCCTGTTGGAGATGGTGCGTAACGCAATCTAATGTTTTTCATTTAAACCTCAATGTATGTTTATTTTAACAAATAAAAAAGAACCCAATGGCTCCAATTTTTTATCTATTGAATTTAAAGTGACAAACATCACCATCTTGAACGATGTATGTTTTACCTTCTAATCTCATTTTTCCTGCAGCTTTTAATTCTGATTCATTCTTGAAATTCATCATATCTTCATATGAATACACTTCAGCTTTAATAAATCCTTTTTCAAAATCTGTATGAATGATACCTGCGCAAACTGGTGCTGTTGATCCAGTTTTAAATTGTCAACCACGAGCTTCTTGTGGTCCACAAGTAAAATAAGTTTTTAGATCTAATAATTTATAAGCACTTTTGATTAGTAACTCTAATCCAGTTTCTTCAACTCCTAGTTCACTTAGAAAAACCATTTTTTCATCATGATCTAATTCAGATAATTCTTCTTCTAAACGTGCACAAATTTTTATGCATTCATTTCCATTAGCTTTAGCGTAATCACTTAATTTTTTATAGTTATCTGAATCTTCAGCAAGTTTATCATCATTAACATTTCCAACATAAATCATTTTTTTAGAAGTAAGCAGTTGGAATGACTTAGCCATTTCAAATTCATCATCAGTTAATTTAATTTGACTTATCATCAATGCTTCAGATAAACCTTTTTTAAGTTTAAGCAGCAAGTCATGTTCAACTATTGCTTCTTTATCTTTTCCACCTCGTGCTTTGGGGGCTATACGAGCAATTCTTTTATCAACAGATCCTTCATCAGCATAAATTAATTCAAGTTGAATTGTTTCAATATCTCTAATTGGGTTAACACTTCCATCAACGTGTGTAATATCTTTTGATTCAAAACATCTTACTACTTGACAGATTGCATCAGTTTCACGAATGTTTGCTAAGAAAGCATTTCCTAAACCTTCACCTCTTGAGGCTCCAGCAATTAATCCTGCAATATCTACAAATTCAATTGTTGTTGAAATTATTTTTTTTGAATTAAATACTTCAGCTAAATTATTTAATCTAACATCAGGAACTTCCACGACACCAACATTTGGATTAATTGTAGCAAAAGGATAATTAGCTGCCTCGACTTTTGAATTTGTTATTGCGTTAAACAAAGTAGATTTCCCTACGTTTGGTAAACCTACAATTCCTACTTTTAATGCCATGTTTTATTTCTCCTTAATGTAAAAGTTAATTACGAATGTAATTAACTTTTAATCTTCTAATAAATCTAAGATTTCTAAAATTCTATTTAAATCTTTATTATTTGAATAATTGATAACTAATTTTTTCTTTTCGATTGAAACACGTGTTCCAAGTTTTTTTTGGATTACATCTTCTAAATGTTTGATTTCAAATGATTTTGGTTTTTCAGATTTTGTACCTGTTCCATCCATTGACTGAAATTTTATTAACATCTCAACTTCACGAGCTGTCATATTTTTTTCCATTACTTTTTTAAATAATGAGTTAAGCACTTCTGGTTTATCAATCAATACTAATAATGGTCTAACTTGACCAGTTGTTACTTTACCCTCTAGCAAAGCATTTTGGATATTAGTTGGGAATTTTAATAACCTCATAATGTTTGCAACATATGGTCTAGATTTTTTAATTTTTGTCGCTATTTGATCTTGAGTTAAGTTTAATTTTTTAGACATTTGATTATAAGCAATAGCTTCTTCAATATCTGTTAAATCAACACGCTGAATATTTTCAATAATAGCTAACTCTTCAATTTGTAACGAATTAAGTTTTAAAACTACTACAGGAACTTCTGTGAGTCCAGCTATTTTTGATGCCCTAAATCTCCTTTCACCAGCAACTATCTGAAAGTTGCTATTGTCAATTTTTGTTACAACAATTGGTTGAATCAATCCATGTTCTTTAATTGATTCAGCAAGATTTTCTAATTCTTCTTGGTTAAAGTTTTTTCTAGGTTGGAATGGGTTTGTAATCATTGAAGATAAAGGAACAGTATTACTTTCAGCTGTCCTTAGTATTTCTTCTTTGTTATCCCCAAGGACTCCAACAACATCATCAACGTCATCACCAAGGATATCGTTTAGAGATTGAAATGTATATTTTTTCTTAGCCATTATTTTTTAATACCTCTCTTGTAAACTCTGCATAAGATTTAGCAGCTTTGTTTGATTTATCATATTCATAAATTGATTCACCCATCATTGGAGCTTCGGCAATTTTTATACTTCTAGGGATTAGTGCACTATAAGTTTTATCACCAAATGTTTTTTTAATTTCACCATAAACATCTCTACATAATTTTGTTCTACTATCATACATTGTTACAAGAACACCTTCGATTTGTAGTTTTTGATTTTTAGATGCCTTGATTGCTTTTACTGTTTTTAATAATTGAGCTACACCATGTAGTGCGTAGTGTTCTGCTTGAATAGGAATAATAATTGAATCAGATATTTCCAATACGCAAATATTAATTATTCCTAAACTAGGCGGACAGTCAATGATTATAAAATCATAAATATCTTTAAGTTGTTTAATGTCATTTTTTAAAACATTTACATATTGTTCTTTTTTTTCACCAAGAACAAAATCAAGTGAAGATATGTTTGAAGTACTTGCTATTAAATCTAAGTTTTCTTTTACTTCTTTTTGAATTACATCAATGTATTTTAGATTTTCAGTAAACATATGAAAAATAGATTTAGTTGAATTACTAACTCTAAATCCAACACCAGATGAAGCGTTGTATTGTGAATCAACATCCATTAATAAAACTTTTTTACCTTCGATTGCTAGACCGCAAGCTAGGTTAATTGAAGTTGTTGTTTTTCCAACACCACCCTTTTGGTTGGTGATAGCAATAATTTTTCCCATATATTCCTCACTATTTAATTTTACATTACATACCTAAAATGTTACTTTTTATTAACAATTACATCTTTTTTGATCTGAGAGTAATGCCTTGGATACTTAGGCGCCGTCTCAGATATCTTTTTAAATTCAATATTATTTCTAATTCCTATTAATTCATTTTCATAAATCTGAATTTCTGATTGTTGAAATCCTAACTTATGAGGTTTTGTACCTAGTTCTTCAATTTCTTCTTTAACCGTACGAGCTTTAAGTCCAATGAATGAACCACCAACTTTAATTATTTGTGATGATATCTCTAATAAAATTGTTAAACGTGCAACTGCTCTAGCCATTACAATATCTGCTTCATGTTTATGAATTTTTGATAAATCTTCAGCACGAGCATTTAAAGCTTGCACGTTTGTCAAACCTAGTTTATTAATTAACATTGTCAAAAATGTTGTTTTTTTATTATTTGAATCTATTAATACAAATTCAGAATTTTCAAATACAATTGCCAATACTAGACCTGGAAAACCGGCACCTGATCCAATATCAAATATTTTTTTATTGTTTAGTTTAAAACCTTTTGCCACAATTAGAGAATCAAAAAAATGTTTAACATAAACTTCTTCTTTATCAACTATAGTTGTTAAGTTATATTTTTTGTTTTCTTCAACAAGAAAATCAAAATAGATGCTTAACATTTCTAGTTGTTTATTAGTTAACTCAATATTTAACTCACTTTTAACTAAATTTTTAAAAGCTTGACTAGTCATTTTTACCTCACATTACATATTATTATATTTGACTATTTTTATTTAATCTCAAATAGAAAAAAATACATTCGAATACGAATGTATCTTAATGTTTCTACCTTTGCGATTTGTCGAAGGTTTCACCGGCGACTTTTGGAGGTTTAGAGTATTTAGCCATAACTACCATAACTGCTAGAGATATGATATATGGAAGTGCTTGAATTAACATTTTGTTATCAGCAAATCATGTACCTACTCCAATTGATGAACCAATAGCTTCTCCAAAACTAAATAATGTTGCAAATACTAGTGCTGCTGAAAATATAAATTTAGTTCTTCATTGACCAACAATCATGATTCCTAAAGCAAGGAAACCTCAACCTGCTGTATCACCACGGAATATTCCCGCAGTTCTACCAACTACGAACATAGCTCCTGCAAGTCCAGCAATTGCTGCTGAAACTGTCATTGCTATAAATCTATATTTAATAACACTAATACCTGCTGCTGCAACGGAGTGAGGGTTCTCACCACAAGCTGCATGTCTCATACCAGTTTTTGTAAATGCAAAGTATACTCCAACAATAACTGCAATAGCTACAGCAATAACAATATAAAGGTTGAAGAACTTAGCATCTATGAATCAAATCCTTGTAAAGTTAGAAGCGACAAAGTCTGAACCATTAATTACTGTAATAAAGAATAGTCCTAGTCCTGAAGCCAAGATATTAATTGCTACACCTGAAACAATATGATTGGACTTCATCTTAATGGAAGCAAAGGAGTGCAATAGTGAGAATGCTGCTGCTGCTAACATTGCAAATATCATTCCCAATATCTGCATACCCTGGTTGTTACCACTTTTATTTGTATAGAACCCGAATACTGAGAATACTAATGCCCCAATAATCATATAACCTTCAATAGCTATATTTACCATTCCTGATCTTTCTGCAATCATACCAGCCAATGATGCTAGAAGGAAAATGGCGAAGAATATTGATATGTTTCCAAATAAACTATTTAACATTCACAACCTCCATTTCTTTCAAAAAGTACTCTTTTCTAATTTCCAACTTATCATCACCTGATGAAATTAGTTTCATTTTTTCTTTATAATCATATTTAATATTTGCTAATTTTTCTTTAATCTCATTCAACTCAGCTTTGTACTTATCTTTTTCTTGACGTTTTCAAATGTTGTAACTATCAACTGTAGAGAAACCTGCCTCATTTACCATTTCTTTTAATGATTCAATTTTGTCATGCAATTCAGCATTAATCTTTTGTGCATTTTCTGGATCAATTTTGATTTTTTCCTTGGCTTCATGAATATATAATTCGATTTTTGAATTACGTGAATTTGTAACATTCATTACTTCATCTAATACAGAGAATCCTCTAGCTACTTTATTTTCATTGTATTTTTTTCTAAATCCTCTGATTCCACTGTTAGAGAATTTCTTGTAAGACTCTTCTTTTGAAATTTTAATTGAGTTTTTAATTGCCTTAATTTGACCTCTGATTAAAGCTTGGTCTTCTTCTAATTCAGTTTCTTTTAACTTTATTTTAAGATCTCTTATATTTTCTTTTTGTTCATTCAATTCTATTTTTAGAACAACATCTTTAAAGTGATGAATCATTCGCTTAATATTTGTTGTTATCTCAAATCTATAGAATAAAGAATAAACTGCTGCTCCATATACAATTGCTCCAAAAACCATTGATGCAGTTTCTTTAGAAACACCAACATAATCTCCAAATGAACCAAATGTTGATCCAACTTTTAATGCAGCTCACAGAAGAGCAATCGGGATAACACCTAATACATTGTTGAAAGATACAAGCGCTACCGCAATAACATCAAAACCAATTGTAGGTATTGTGTCATTTGTCATAATAATTGCCCCACCTTCACGTTGTAAATAGAAGAACATTCCCCCAAGTCCAATAAATAATCCTTGAACTGAAGTTGTTAATATGAAATATTGTTGATTTTTAACTCCAGCATATTTAGCTGCTGTTGATTGTTTACCAACCATATTAAATTTGAATCCTACAGTTGTAAAAGTTAGAACTAACCAAACTGCAACTATACAAAATAGTGCGACAACAACACCAACTATTCAGTTATTACCATTTATTGATAACCAATCATATCCAACAGATGGTGTATTACCTACGTTTGCTGCTAGTACATCATTTCCAACAAATCATTTAACTACATATCATGCAACTCAGTTCAACATAATTGTTGTAACAACTTCATGAATATTTAGTTTAGTTTTTAATATACCTGCAAGTGTAGAAATAATCACACCTGATAGGATAAACATTAATATAATTAATACTACTGCTCCTTGTGGAACTGAATCAAAACCTAACAAAGTTCCATCTTCAGCAGTTTTACGAAGACTATTTAAGCAAAGATAACTTAAACCCATACCTAATACAGCTTGTCCTGAACCACCCATATTAAATAATCCAACCTTGAATCCAAGAGCTAATCCTAAACCCATTAATGCATACGCTGCAAAGTATACCATTGTCATATTAATTAGTGGTGATGTGGCTCCCCCATCAAAGCTAAATCCTGTTGCTAACATTTTAAAGAAATAACCTACTCCGTTAAATCCATTTAAACTTACTATTATCATTCCAATTATTGAACCAAAGATGATTGCATAAATTGAAGCCTTGGCAAATTTTAGTTTTGTTTTTGTATCCTCACTTGTGACTTGAGCTACAAATTTTTTGCGCTTCATTCACTTATCAATGTTAAAGTTATTATTCATTTGTTACCTCCACATTGACGTCTTTATGACCAAGCATCATTTTACCAATTAATTCTCGTACTGCACCTTTACCTGGAATTGTGTTGATTATATCTCCTGAGTTAACAACAACAATTCTGTCTGCAAGAGCCATTACTTCATTTAATTCATATGATATTAATAATATTGCTGATCCTGTTTCTTTTGCTTTTAATATTTCCGAATGTATGTATTCAATTGAACCAACATCTAACCCACGTGTAGGTTGAAATATTACAATCAAGTTATGTTCTCTTGTAAGTTCTCTACCAACAATAATTTTTTGTTGGTTACCACCAGATAATTGTCTTGCAATTGCAAAGCCATTATTTGCTCCTCTTACATCATATTTATAAATAATTGTTTGACCATAAGTTTGAATTGAGTTTCTATTAACAATTCCAAACTTTGAAAATTTATGAGATGAGATATCTTGTATCACAGTGTTATCAATTACATTCATATCCAAAACTAAACCATGTTTATGTCTATCTTCAGGAATGTGACTTATCTTATGTTTTCTATATCTATCTGCAATTGATGCATTAGTTATATCAACACCATTTAAATAAACCTTTCCTTGATCTACTTTTTCTAATCCAGTAATAGCATTGGCAATTTCTTGTTGACCGTTACCTTCAACTCCTGCAATAGCTACTATTTCTCCAGCTTTTATTTCTAAAGAGAAATCCTTAAGACCTTGAATTTTTTTATTTGTTGCCCTATTCATTGAAACATTTTCCATTTTTAAAACAACATTTTCTCGTGGAGGTAAATATGTATTTTTTACTTCCACAAGTTTTCTACCAACCATGGCTTCTGATAATTCATCAACAGTTGTTTTTTTCATATCATAGGTACCAATCATTTTACCCCTACGAATAACAGTTGCTGAATCTGCGACTTTTTCAATTTCTGCCATTTTATGAGTAATGAATATTATAGTCTTACCATCTGCTTGGAGTACTTTCATGACATCTAATAATCCGTCAATTTCTTGAGGTGTTAAAACAGCTGTTGGTTCATCAAAGATTAAGATTTCAGCATCTCTATATAATATTTTTAAAATCTCTGTTCTTTGTTGAACACCAACTGTTGAGTTGCTAACCTTATCTTCTAACTCAACTTCTAATTTATATTTATTCATAATTTCAGTAATCTTATCAACAATAGATTTCTTATCAATAAATTCCTTGTATTTGAGTTTTTCATCTCCCATAGCAATGTTTTCTCAAAGACTAAAAATATCAACTAATTTAAAGTGTTGATGAACCATACCTAAACCTAACTTATTAGCCTTAATTGGGTTTGTTATATATTCAGTTTTACCGTTGATTTTGATTGAGCCCCTTGTTGGCTCATATAGACCAAACAATACCGACATTAATGTTGATTTACCTGCTCCATTTTCTCCAACCAGAGCATGTATTTCTCCTTTTTTAACTTTCAAATTTATATTTTCATTTGCAACAATTGTTCCGTTAAAGATCATTGTTACACCTTCCATTTCAACGGCGTATTCTGAATTTAATTTATTTTGACTACTTTCCATAATTTATAAAATCTCCATAATTTGTTTCAGTTCCACCGGAACTCATATTTCCTAATATTGTATCTGCATATTGATTAATTGCTTCAATACTTAATGTGTATTTAGCTATACTTTGACCAGGTGTAGTCACATACTCAAAATATTCTAATGACGCTAATTCTGTAGCTGAACTAAATACTGATTTGATATCTTCAAAATGTCCTAGTTCCACTTTATTTTCACCACCTGTTGAAATTGAACCACCCAACCAAAGATCTTTTTCTTTTCAATTGTTGAACGCTATTAAAGTATTTCCATCTACTTGAATTTCAGTTTCATCTTTGTCATCTTCAACTAAACCTGTGTATACTTTTTCAAATTTACCATCAATTTTGGTTGTAACAGATAGACTATTACCCATTTCATGTAGAACATCATTATAGTCTTTACCTTCAGAACCTGATTCAATTTTAACTTTAGCATCTTCCATTTCATCACTGAATGAACCAGAATGTGCCAATGCTAGTGCTGTTGAACCAACTATATCTTTTTCAGCTGATGTGATAAAGAAGTCTGAAAATGTATCATACATTTCAACTTGATTTGTATCTACACCAATAACAAATCTTTTATTTTGATATTTATTTTCAGCAAGAATGTTTAATGTATCTGCTGTTTGAGGTCCAGCAACTGGCATGATTACATTTGCTCCCTGAGCATTTATTAACATTTGAGAAATGTCAGCACCTTTACCAGCATCATAAGAATCTGTAAATCATTGAGCATGACCAGTTCCCTTTCCATTATAACCTTCTCTTTGAGCTTCAACAATTTCAGCTCTTCTATCTCCAATTTTGTCTACAAATTTTTCACCAAGAAATGATTCAGCAATTTTTGCTATTCCAAGAGCTTGGTTATTTTCTTGACTCGTTCTTGTAACAGGATTTTTTAGATATGCTTCATATGAGTCATTAAAGACTTTTACTGAAGCCAAGAATCCAGCCATAAATGGATCTCCTGCTGTACCATTTTGCATACCTCCATAAGTTGCAAGTTTTGGAACATCATTTGTTACTTTAAAGACATGCATTATTCCTGCTAAACCTGCTCAAAACCCCGACATATCAGCCCTATATAATAGACCAATTGTATTTTCAAAAAATCCATCATTACCTTTACCAGCAGAAGCATCAACAATAATAGCTGCTCCACCAGCTAATTCCGAACTTTGATCTGCTGATTCTAAATAGTTTAGATGTTTAAATCCTGGTAACACTAATGCTTTAGCACCATTTTTATAAGATTGACTGTACATTCATGGAGCATCAGTCATAACTGTAGGTTGTATATATCCAACTTCAGCATTTTCTATTAATAAGGCATCTTTAACAAATCTATTACCAGATACATATCCTGACTGATTAAAAGATCTATCCGCAATCTTTCCAGTGTCAGTCACCACATATATTCCAGAATATCTATCACCTTTGAATCCACAAGACACTATTGTCATTGCAGATGCGGTTACAATTGTAGATATGCCTAAAAAACTTAATAACTTTTTCACGTAACCTCCTATTTTATTTTGATTTCCAAATATAAATATTTTGATAATTACTATATTATTATTATTATTTTTAAACAATATAATGTCAATGAAATTTACCAAATATTTTATATTTTTTGGAAATAATTCCATTATTACTTTTATATTGAAAAAAACTAATTTCTCCGATTTTTTACTTACATAGCTAAAAAATCTCCGGAATTAGTTTCTTGATCATTCATGTGTTGTATTATATCTTTTGTATATTCATTAATTGTTTTTATAGATAAAGTTTCTGATGCAACGCTATTTGATGGTTGAGAAGTATAAGCAAAATATTTAATAGACGCCTGAGTAGCTGCTTCTTCAAAAACATCCTTTAAAATCGCAAGTTGTTTATTATTAATTTTATTAAAGTTTGAGACTGAAATAGAACCTCCTACTCAAAAATCTCTTCCATTTCAATCGTCGTCTTCTGATGTAGTCAATCCTGTTTCAACCAACTCAAAAGTGTCATTAACTTTTGTCGTGATACTTAAGTTATTTCCCATATTTTTTAAAATATCATTATATTCTTCTGCTTCAAAGTTCATTTTTTCCTTTGCACTCTTCATTTCAAAATCAAACATGCCAGAATGAGCCAATGCTAAAGATGATGAACCAACTATATCTTTTTCAGCAGAAGTAATAAAATATTCTGAATAAGTTTTATACATTTCTACTTGATCGGTATCAACACCTACAACAAAAGATTTACCTTTTAAATTATTTTCAGACAAAATTTTTAATACGTCGGCAGTTTGGGGTCCAGCAACTGGCAAAATAGCATTTGCTCCTTGTTGAATTAATAAAGTCTCAGATAAATCTGATCCTTTTCCTGGATCAAATGAATCAGTAAATCATTGACCATGTTTCGAACTGGAATAACCTTCAGCTTGTGCATCATTAATTCGAGCCTCAACCAAATCTTTTTGCTCAAGATTAAATGAATTTGCTATTTTCATTATCTTTGAATCTTCTGATTTATCTTTAATCATTTCATTATAAACACCAACAGATGCTAAGAAACCAGCCATAAAAGGATCAACTGCTGCGGAATTTTGCATACCACCGAATGTTGCTAACACAGGGGTTTGTTTTGTAGTAAGAACATGCATTATTGAAGATATTCCAGCTCATAAACCTGAAATATCAGATCTATAAGATAGACCAATTGTATTCTCCATTTGGTTAGATGATCCATCAATAAATATAACTGAACCATCATATTTTTTAGCTGCCTTATCTGCTTCACTTATAAAGGCTCCATGCTTATAGCCGGGTAGTATTAATGTTTTTGCTCCATGCTTAAAGGCTTGATTATACATTCAAGGGACATCAGTCATAGTTGTTGGTTGAGCATATGAAACGTTAGTATTTTCCATTAATAAGGCTTCATTAATAAACCTATTACCTGCTTCATAACCTGATTGGTTAAATGATTTATCAGCAACTTTTCCAGCATCAGTAATCACATAAATTTCAGAATAAACGCCCATATTAGAACAAGAAACAAGTGTTGTTACTGATGCTACAATAATTGTTGAAATCGACATAATGCTTATTAGTTTTTTCATATTACCTCCTTTATAGTTTTTTTTCTAAATTCAATATTTCTAATACTTTGTTAGAATATTCCGTAATCCTTATCTTGGATAAAGTTTTTGAAGGAACACCATTTCCGGGTATAGATACATAATCAAAATAATTTTTTGATGCCTCCAAAGAAGCACTTTTAAACACATCTTTTATTACTTCTAATTGACTTAAATTGATTTTATTATTTCCGTCTTTAGAAATAGAACCCCCTAATCAAAGGTCCATTCCTCTTCAATCATTTTTATATAAAAAGTCTTCTTGTTGTGTAATTAAGCCATCATCAATTCCTGTAAATACATTCTTGTAACCTTCATCTGTTTTTGTTGTTACACTTAAGTTATTTCCCATGTCATCAATTATTTCATTATATTTATCTTGATCAATTCCAAAACTATCTTTGGTTTCAATCATTTCAGATAAAAATACATTTGAATGTGCCAATGCTAAAGCAGAAGAACCAACTATATCTTTTTCAGCTGATGTTATAAAATATTGTGAGTATGTATCGTACATTTCAACTTGGTTAGTGTCTACACCAACAATAAATTTGTTTCCGCTAAATTTATTCTCTTCCAATACTTTCAACGTGTCTGCAGTTTGTGGGCCAGCAACTGGCATTATTATGTTTGCCCCGTTTTTAATTAACAGAGTTTCAGAAAGATCAGAACCCTTGCCTGGATCAAATGAATCAGTAAATCACTGACCATGTTTAGAACTTGAATATCCATCTGCTTGTGCATTATTTATTTTAGCTTCAATCATATTTTCTGATTTAAGATCAAATTTTTTTGCTATTTTCATTATATTCGAGTCTTCTGATTTGTCTTTAAGCATTTCATTATAGACAGCAACCGAAGCTAAAAAGCCTACCATAAATGAGTCAACAGCAAATGCATGTGGAATACCACCAAACGTAGCTAAAACAGGTGGTTTTCCAGTCTTCAATAAATACATTATTGATGCTATGCCTGATCATAAACCAGAAATATCTGATCTATAAGATAGACCAATTGTGTTATTCAAACCTGAAGATGCACCGTCAATAAAAACAATAGATCCATCATTTTTTTTGGCCGCTTCATTTGCTTTATCAATAAAATTTGCGTGTTTAAAACCAGGTAATATCAAGGCTTTTGAACCATGTTTAAAAGCCTGACTATACATTCAAGGAACATCTGTTAAAGTTGTTGGTTGAGCGTATGAAACATTTATTTCCTCACTCTTACCCAATGCTTTATTAATGAATTTATTTCCACCTAAGAATCCAGATTGATTAAAAGCTCTGTCTTGTAGCTTCCCACCATCTGTTATTACATAAATTTTAGAATATCTATCAACATTAAAATTACACGATATAAGTGTTAATGGTGTTGATATTACGATAGCAGAAACACACAACAAGCTAATTATCTTTTTCACTTTGTTCTCCTATCAAATTTTCAAAAGGCCTTACTTTTCTTAATAAATTACACTACTAAGAATACCTATTTTTTTGCTATTACACTTTTATTTTATATTTTTTATTTACCAAATTCATCAATAAAAAAATAAAAAAATGATTAATTCATTGAGAATTAATCATTAACATTTGATAGTTTAATAATTTATTATTTACTAAAATTTGTTTGCTGCTTCAGTAATTTCTTTTTCAAAAACTTTTGCAACATCAGAAGGTTTTTGGCCAACTAGTGGAGGCATATCCATTCCACCTAATACTAACGCAGGTTTTACTTTTGCTCCCAATAGTGTAAATAAACCGTTTAAGTACTCCCCAATATTGATAAATTCTGAGTACCAATGAGTTGGTGAACCTTTAGTTGTAATTGCCTGAAATGATTTAATATTTGTTAATAACCCAGCAGGAATTCCTTCTGGATGAGTACTCTTTGAATATGAAAATGTTACATTTGCTAGTGTTATTCTATCTATATAGTTTTTTAGTAAAGGTGATATATTTCAGTTAATCATTGGTGTAACCATAACTAATTTATCAACTGACTTAATTTGATCTTGATATTTTCCTGAAAGTTCCGGTGTTCAGAATGCATTCATATTTCCTTTTCATAATGACTGCTTAGCCATTTCTTCATTATTTAAATCTAAAACAATGATTTCATCCTGAGGGTTATTTAATTTATATTTTTCTAAGAATAATTCAGTAATTGCAAATGAACGTGAATTTTCTTTTGGTACAACGCTTGCGTTGATAATTAGTATTTTTGACATATTTTCTCCTATATAATTGAACTTTTTATTGTTCTTTTATATAATAAACATGTATCCAATTAAGTCAATACATATATTTATGTGCTATAGTATACTTTTAGATACCATGGGGAGAAATATGGATAATACATGTGCAATTGAATATACACTAAATGTTATTAAATCAAAATGAACATTCTTAATATTGAGGGACCTTATTAATGGAAAGAAAAGATTTAGTGAGCTAAAAAAATCAATTAATGATATCTCACAAAAAGTTTTAACTTCAAACTTAAGATTTTTAGAGGAGAAAGGAATAATAACAAGAACAGTTTATCCAGTTGTTCCACCAATGGTTGAATATGAGTTAACTGCCCTTGGAATGGCACTGAAACCATTACTAATTGAAATGCAAATTTTTGGAGAATTATCAAGAAAAACAACTATTGTTAAATAGTTGTTTTTTGCGCATATTTCTTTCTAAGATAAAATAACAACATTTGAATATCTGCAGGATTAATACCTGTAATTCTAGATGCTTGCCCAACAGATGTTGGTCTAATCTTTTCAAATAATTGTCTAGCCTCAGTTGCAAGATTTTCCACATCATTATAAACAATATCAGCTGGTATTATTTTAGATTCTGATTTTTCAAATCTTTGAATTGTCTCTAATTCTTTTTTAATATAACCTTCAAATCTAATGTTGATAACTATGTATTGCAATTGATTGTGAGATAGATTATTCAATTGGGGAATATATTTAAAAACAATTTTTGAATCAACAGTTGGCTGTTTTAAAAGTTGATAAGCACTAATGCCTTGTGTAATATTTGACTGACCTAAATTATTTAATTCAACTGCTATTTCCATTTTTGGAGTAAATCTAATTGATTTTAATAATTCAATACCCTCATTAATTTCCTTTTCAAATTTTAAGAATTCATTTCACTCTTGATCTTTTATTAACCCAATGTCTCTTCCATATTTTTTTAATCTGAATTCAGCATTATCATTTCTTAAAGTAAGTCTGTATTCTGATCTACTTGTTAAAAGTCTGTATGGTTCAACTACACCTTTATTAACTAAATCATCAATCATTAATCCAATATAAGATTCACTTCTTTTTGGGATAAAAGGTTCCTTATTTTGAATTTTTCTAACTGCGTTAATTCCAGCAATTAATCCTTGTCCAGCTGCTTCTTCATATCCACTTGTTCCATTAATTTGTCCAGCCAAGAATAAATTATCAATACCTTTTAACTCAAGTGAAAGTTTTAATTGCGTTGGATCAATACAATCATATTCAATTGCATAAGCCCATTTATCAACTATCACATTTTCAAAACCAGGTAAACTTCTTAACATTTTATCTTGAATATCTATTGGCATTGATGTCGAAAAGCCTTGAACATATATTGTATCCATTGATAATGATTCTGGTTCCAAGAAAATTTGATGTTGCTCTTTAGAACTAAATCTAACAACCTTGTCTTCAAACGAAGGGCAATATCTTGGTCCGATTCCATCAATAGTTCCCCCATACATTGCTGATTTTTTTAGATTATCTTCAATAATACTTTTAGTTTCTTTTGTTGTATATATTAAATGACAAGGGATTTGATTTTTAACTGGTGTGTAAGTTTTTGTTGAAAAGGAAAATGCCAAGTTAGCGTCTGTTCCAGGTTCCATAGTTGCTTTTGAAAAGTCAATTGAGTCAGCTCTAACACGTGGAGGTGTTCCAGTTTTAAATCTTAAAAGTTTGATACCTTTTTTACGTAGTGTATCACTTAAATAATTTGTTGTAATTTCACCATCTGGTCCTGATTTTTCAGTTTCCGACCCTCTGTGCAAAATTGAAGACAAGTATGTCCCAGTGGTTAAAACTGCTGAGTTACATTCAATAACTCTCCCATCCATTAATAGTACTCCAACAATTTTTGAGTCTTTCAAAATTAAATCTTTAGCAATTCCTACTACCAATTCTAAATTTTCTTGATTTTCAACTTTATTTTGCATGTATTTAGAGTATTTCACTTTATCTGATTGAGCACGTAAAGCCCAAACACCGGGACCTCTTGATGAATTTAATAGCTTCATTTGTAGAGATGTTGCATCTGCAGCTTTACCCATTTCACCACCAATAGCATCAATCTCTCTAACAACAACTCCCTTAGCAGGTCCACCGATTGAAGGATTACAAGGCATTGCTGCAATCCTATCTTTATATAAGTTTAAAAGAATGGTCTTACATCCCATTCTCGCACTTGCTAGAGCAGCTTCAACACCTGCGTGTCCAGCACCAATAACTACAATATCAACTTTTTTAATTTCTTTTAACATGTTTTTATAATACTCCTTGAAATAAAAAAGCGAGAACAAACTCGTCTTTTTAAGTTACTATTCAAAATTATTGAAATGATTATAGTCAAACTCCAAAGTAATTGTATCATTGATAACAAATATAGCTCTGAATCCTGATTTAATTAAACTATTTATTATTAAATCACTTTTTAAAGATATTTCCATAATAACTCTTTTTGTACCATACTGTTTTAAAACTTCAATAATAAGTTTTTCAGTAGCCTGTTTAGGAACAAATTCATCATCTTGATTACTTTTTAAAACTACCATTCTAATTTCTAATGCATCTGACTCATAAGGTGCTGACTCAATAATTGCAAATGGCTTTTTTTCATCTAATTCAAGTATTCTTGCATCCGATTGAACCATCCTTGAAAAAATATCATCTTCATTTAGGAGTTCTAATCCTAGCATTTGATAAGATGCTTTTTCAACTTTGTCTTCAGACATTTTAAATATTTCATAAATAAATTTCTTGTCTTTTTGCTCAATTTTTCTAATGTTAACTTTACGCATATAATTCCTCAAAATATTAAATTAATTACTAAATTCCTTATTTATTAAATTTCGAAAAATCAAATTCAAAGGTAATTGAATTATTTATTGTCGATATTACTTTGTATCCAGAACCTAATAGATGTTCAATCATTAGATTGTTATCTTTGCTAACTTCTAAAATCATTCTTTTTGCGCCATGTTTTTTTAGTGCTTTAATTATATATTTTTGAGTTGCAGCTTCAGTTTCTTTAACATTAGCATCTTCATAAATAATACTTGCAATTCTAATTTCTAAAGCATCCTCTTTATAAGGAATTGTTTCAATTAATCCAACAAATTGACTATTATCTTTTAAAATTAATTCCGTTTTTGAACTAATCATTCTTTCAAATAATTGATCTTCATCCATTTCTTCTAAACCAAGCATAGAATATGCTGACTTTTCAATTACCATTTCCTCACTTGGGTGGAATAAAGAATAAATATCTTTTTTATACTTTTGTTCTACTTTACTAAAAGAGATTTTATTTTGATTTTTCATACTTATACCTCAATATTATATAGCCAGTCTTTTAAAGATTATCAATTTTTCTTTAATTTTAGAAAATGAAATTTCATTTTTTACCAATGACGACAATGATAATTGTGACCCATCAACACCCATTTGAATCATCATAGTTTCATATGATTTAACTAATATTGGTTTAAGTAAAAAGTTAATTGTAACAATAGCATACTGCAATTGTGATAATAGTAAATTTAATTCTTTTTTCTTACCTTGTTTGTCTAAATCTCATGGTTTTGAATCTTCAATTAGTTTATTAGCCAGATTACCTAGTCCAAGAACTGTTTCAATAGCTTTTGAGTATTTATATTCATCCATCAATATTCCAAAATTTTTAATAGTAACCTGTGATTCTTTAAATAATTCAGTTTTAGAAATATCAACTTTATTTAATAATCCATCTGAATATTTAATTATCATATTTGATACACGTGAAATTAAATTTCCAATATTATTAGCTAGATTTGTATTAAAAGATTCAATCATTAATTCATCTGAATAAGAACCATCATTTTCAGTTGGTAAGTTATACGAAATGTAAAACCTAACTGCGTCTGAACCATATGTATTAATTATATAATTTGGATCTACTACATTTCCTAAAGACTTAGACATTTTCTCATTTTTAACAAGAATCCATCCATGAGACAGAAGTTTATCTGGCATTTTTAATCCAAGTCCTTCTAACATTACTGGTCAATAAATTGAGTGAAATCTTGTTATTTCTTTACCAACAATCTGAAGTACTTCACTATCTTTTGATCAAAATTGCTTCAGCAGCTTATCATTATCACTACCCCACCCTAAAGCGGTGATGTAATTTGAAAGAGCATCCAATCAAACATATATAATGTGTTTGTCACTTTCGTTAATTTTTATACCCCAATCAAAAGTAACTCTAGTTACTGATAAATCTTCTAGATTATTATTAATGAAATTATTTAACATTTCTGATTTTCTATTTTCAGGAATCAGGAAATTTGTTTCAAATAATTTCACTAGAAATTTATGATACTTTGAAACACGTAACATATATGTTTCTTCTGATAAATCTTTAGCAATGTTTTTACATACAGAGTGTCTAAAATTTTCATCCATCTGCTCTTTTGTTAAAAACTCTTCACAACTTGTACAATATTTACCAACATATTCACCTAAATATATGTCGTCTTGTTTTAACAACTTAGTAAATATTTTTTTAACACCTTCAACATGATCTTCATCAGTTGTACGTATAAATCTATCAAAATTTATATCAAGTTTTTTTCATAATTCTTTGAACCCAACAATCATTCCATCTACATATTTTTTAGGATCTAAATTAGCTTCTTTAGCTTTTGTTTCAATTTTTTGACCATGTTCATCAGAACCAGTTAAGAAAAAAACGTTGTATCCGTTTTCCTTTTTATATCTTGCAATTACATCAGCCAATACAGTTGTGTAAGCATGACCAATATGTAAATTACCACTTGGATAATAAATTGGTGTTGTTACATAAAAATTTTTATTTGACATTACCCGATTTCTCTTCAACAACTTTATAAATTGATTTTAGTCCACGGTAACTTCCATTGTAAGTTAAACCATATCCTAAAACATGATCATTGTGAACTTGAAATAACGATTCAACAGGAAATGTAGTTAAACGTTTTGCTGAAGGTTTTTCTAATAATGTTAACACTCGTATATCTTGTGGTTCTTCTAATTTAATTTTGTCATAAATCATTTTTAAACCTTTACCTTTGTAAAGCATGTCGTTTATGATTAACACGTGTCTTCCTTTTAAAGCTTCATATTTTCCTAATTCAATATCAAAATTTTTCTCTTTATCCTTGGGATACGAAACAAATCTGATTTGTACATCAAGTGGCAATTCACGGATAAAATCTGAAACAAACATAAATGTAGATTCTAATTCAGCAACAATTGTCAACTGGACACCATCATATATTTTTGTATATTCGTCAGCTTTTTTGACTATTGCAGCCTTAATTTCTTGTCATGTTATAACTGTTAATAATTTATTTTCTGTCATATATCTCCTTAAGATTTTTGATTGAATTTATTCATAATTTTTAAAAAACTTTGGCCTTCGATAAACATATCAATACCTTCACAAAATTTTATAAATTCCTTTTTTAAATCTTCTTTTTGACTTTGAGTTATATCTTTCATAACTCAATCTATAATTTTATAATTGGGGTCAACCTTACCTATACCAACGCGTAATCTATTAAAATCCTGTGTTCCTAGGTGTTGAATAATGTTTTTAACTCCATTCTGCCCACCAGCACTTCCGTTATTTTTAAATCTTGGTTTTGCAAAATCGAGATCTTTATCATCATGAATTATTAATAAATCATTTTTATTAATTTTATAAAAATTCATAACAGAAACAACTGCTTCACCACTTAAATTCATATAGGTAAGTGGTTTTTGTAATATAACTTTTTTTCCGTTTATTTTTGTAAAGTATAGTTCAGATTTTAATGTTTCTTGTTTTTTATCAAAACCATATTTTTCTAATAAAAAATCAATAATTATTCAACCGAAATTGTGCCTTGTATTTTGGTAATCCTTACCAGGATTGCCAAGGCCAACAATTAACTTTTCCATACTAACCTTTTTTTAAATAATTTTGGATACGTTCAGTTATTTGTTCTTGTTTACTTGCATAAACCCCAGAAAGTGATTCACTATTGTATGAAGCAATAATCATATCTGCGATCAGTTGATCAACAGAGATAACTTTTAATCCTTCAAATAATCTTTCTTCTTCAATTTTAATTGTATCCGTAACAATTACACCTTCAACAATTCCTCGCTTAACAAAATCTGCCATTTTTGCAGGAGCTGTTCCGTTAAATAAACCATGACAAGCTAAGATGTAAACTTTGGTTGCACCATATTCTTTAAGTGCTTTAGCAGCGTTTAAGATTGTTCCACCTGTATCAATCATGTCATCAACAATGAAACAAACTTTATCTTTTATATCTCCTAAAACAAATTCCACTTCTGCTTTATTAGGTTCTGGCCTTCTCTTAGCAACAACAGCAATTCCTTTTGTCATACCGACTGTATATTTTTCAATGTCATGTACACGTTTTAATCCACCGTGATCTGGTGAAACTAAAATACATTTCTCAGGATCTAATTTATCTGTAATTATTGTGTTAATAACCTCATTTGCCAATGTTTGAGCTGTTGAAAAATTATCAACTGGAATATCAAAAAAACCCATTGTTTGTGATGAATGAAGGTCAACAACTATTACTCGATGTGCCCCAGCTGTTTCAATTAATGTTGAAACTAACTTAGCTGATATTGGTTGTCTACCTTTTGCTTTTCTATCTTGCCTTGCGTACCCAAAATAAGGTATAACTACGTTAATTTTTTTAACACTTGCTCTTTTAAGGGCATCACATGCAATCAATAATTCCATCAAATTTTCATTAACTGGTTGTGATGTTGATTGAATAATATATACTTCTTTATTTCTTACACTATCCATTGATTGAACTAACATTTCTCCATCTAAGAATTTAGTTGTAATCATTTTTGATTGCTTAACCCCAATAATTTTACAAATTTTCTCTGTAAGTGGTTGATTTGAAGTCAAACCAAAAATCATTATTTCATCTTTATTTATTTTTGCCATAATTTGTATTCCTATATGTATTAATATTATCTAATAATTACTTATTATTATATACTTAATATTAAATGAACAAAGGAGACCTATATGGGATTAATTTATGTAAAAGATATGACTCACGCTAATGGTGGGAAAAAACTATATGAGAATGTTACTTTCAGATTTAATAGAAAAGAACACATAGCTCTAATTGGAGCTAATGGAGCTGGTAAAACTACTTTGTTCAATTTATTAATTGGTAAAATGGTTCCTGATAAAGGAACAATTGAAATACATCCTAAAACAAAAATTGGATACCTAGACCAACACTTAGAAGTTCCAACAGGTACTACTGTTGATGCTTATCTAAAAGATGCATTTGCAGATCTTTACTATTTAGAAGGAAAGATGAATAAGTTATATGAGGGTATGGCAATTGAATACAAAGAAGAAGATTTAGTTAAAGCTTTGGATATTCAAAATGAATTAGACATTAAGGGTTTTAATCAAGTTGAAAAAAGAATTGGAAATTTAATCAATGGTCTTGGTATTGGTATTGATAAACTTCCCCTTAAACTAGAAGAAATGTCAGGTGGTCAAAAGGCAAAAATAATGTTGGCTAAATTACTTGTAAGTGATTTTGACTTTTTCATGCTTGACGAACCTACTAACTTCTTAGATATTTCACAAGTTGAATGACTTGCAAAATATTTAGCAAACTTTGAAAAGCCATTTGTATTAATTTCTCATGATGTGGATTTCATTAACAAAACTTGTGGAATCATTTATGCTATTGAAAACTTAGGTTTAAATAGATATGTTGGAAATTACGATAAATATTTAGAAGAATCAGAAATGAGAAAACTTCAATATGATAATGCTTTTGTATCACAACAAAAACAAATTGATAAATTAAAGACATATGTTGCAAAAAATGCTGCTCGTGCCTCTACTGCTAAATCAGCGCAATCACGTGTTAAGCAATTAGAAAAAATGGATGTAATGGGTAAACGTCAAGATTTAGTTAAACCTAACTTTAAGTTTGCTTATAAAAAACCAGGGTCAAGTATTATTTTAGACTTTAAAAATCTTTCACTTGGATACGATCATGCTTTAATTAAAGATCTAAACTTTGTAATTCGCGAAGGCGAAAAACATATTGTTTCTGGAAAGAATGGTGTTGGTAAGACAACATTACTAAACACTATTGCTGGAGTTATTAAACCATTTGATGGAGAGATAATTTATGCTCCTCACTTGACTTTCCAATACTTTAAACAAATCGAAAAGTTTGAAGATATAACTCCAATTCAATATTTATTAAGAAAATTCCCTAACATCACTGAGCAAGAGGCTCGAGTTAAACTTTCTCAATTTGGTATTAAAACTGGACTGATGTTTCAATCACTTACAACCCTTTCAGGGGGGGAACAAGCCAAAGTTAGACTATCAGCATTAAGCTTAGAAAAATGTGCACTTCTATTACTCGATGAGCCAACCAACCATATTGATGTTCTTGCCAAAGAATCTTTATTAGAAGCTATACAAGCTTTTGAAGGAACTGTATTACTTACAACACATGATATTAACTTCTCAACTAATTGAGCAGATAGTGTTATTGATTTTGAAAATAAAAAATAGAACTTTGTTCTATTTTTTTAATACTTAAAGTTATTTTAGAATCTTCACATTCTAATTTGGAAGTAAAAGTGTTTTTCTTCTTTCTATATTTTTATGACTTATGTATAAACTTCAACATCAAAATATTGTGTTAAGTCTATTGTGAATAAAGTTACAATTTCAATTTTATCTTTTGCTTAATTACTTTACTTAATTCAAGATTAGTAATAACTAAATTAGCTGTTATTTATAAACTTTTTTAATGAATTTAAGTCTCATATGCCGATAAAATTTATCAAAGTTTTTTTACAACTTGATTATTTAATAGTTGACTGTAGTGAGCAATATTTTATTACTACACTCAATAACAACCCTTATAGTTCCAACAATTATTATTGCCTCAACTAATTTATAATAATTATTTTATTTTGTATAAAATTTCTATGAATGATGTTAAACCAAAATAAAAAAATAGTTACTCAGAACTATTTTTTTATTAATGAACCAACTAGAATAAGGACTCCGCCAACTGCTACAAAAGGTAAGAAGAAACCAAATAATGAATAAAACATAATCATAAATATGAAACCAATAAATGCTGTTACGCAAGACACAATACTTGATGCCAAAAATAATATTTTTGATCTTATATTACTTTTAGCTCGTGTTAATGTCATTATTGAAAGAGTTAATGTAGCTATCAATAGTGGATACATGACTAAACCAGGAATTATATAAATAATAATCAATGGCAAAGTAATTGCTGAAATCATTAATATAGCTAAACTTGTTATTACAATACTTGTTATTGATCCAATAAGCAATAATTTTCTACCTATCACAAAATCTATTTCATTTGACTCAAAAACCTTGTTTTCATTATGTTCCATTTTCATTTTTAATTTTTCAATTTTAGCTTCTAATGGTGTTAATTTTGGTTTTGCTTGATCACTTGCAGTATCAATGCTTTTGTTTATTTCAGTGATAGCTAATATAGATTTTTGTTTATAAATAACTATATATGATACCCATAGAGTTAACATACAAACTATTGTTCATGCTAAGGCAATAATCATAATTAAAAATACAAAATCCGATCTTTCATCAAATATTGAAATTGAATTAATCATTTCCATAAATGCAAATATAGTGTCACAAACTGATATTAAAAATATAATAAAGAACCCTGCTACATTTATCATTCACATATTATTTGAAGTAGTTATTGAACTATTTGATTTTTTTATCATCGAAAAGTTCGTAATTGCTAATATCATCATCAAGATAGAAATAACATATAAAACTATTGACGATTTTCATATGTATTTAATGTGACTCATAATATCTAGTGATAATATTTCTGCATATACTTCCCTAACATTATTTTTTAAATCATCCAAATTAGTTGAAGAATTAGCTTCAGCTAGTTGTTCAAGTCTATTTCATATATCTGAATCAAGTTGTGTAATTGCTTCTCCAACAGAACTATACTTATATTCTGATATTATGAAGTTTAATAGTTGTGTAATCTCATCTATACTATTAAGATTATTGATATTGTTGAATTCTTCTAAAAGATAGTTTAGCTCCGATTCGTTTGCAGCCAAAGAATATATGTCTCAATTTTTAGGAAAAGCCCCAAGTGAATCAAATAATAATATCGTCAACATTATAATTGAGATACCCATCAACACTCCAGAAAACGGCATCAATAGGTTGTTTGCTTTTTTATTTTTTAATGTCATTTAAATTTTTAACTCCCACCATCCAACATAGATTAACAAAAAAAAAAAAAAATCAATGGTTAGTTAATTTTTATTATTTTTTATTTTAAGTTTTTATAAATTCTCATTAGATCATCTAATGAAAGATTCTCTGGACGATGAGTTAATTTAATATTCAATTCATTTAATATAGATTGTGATTTTGGTTTATCTCCAATAGTAGAAGATAAGTTGTTTAAAATTGTTTTTCTTCTATTATTAAAGATTTGTCTTACAAATGAAACAAACTTTTCTGGATTTGAAATTTCACTTATATGACTGTCTTTAAAATCCAAACTAATGATTGCACTATCAACCGCAGGCACTGGTTTGAACATTTGTTTTCCAACAGTAAATTCATATTTTGGTTTTGAATAAAACTGAGAAGTTATGGATAAATTGTTATATGATTTTTCACCAACATTAGCACAAATCCTTTGTGCTACTTCCTTTTGTACCATAAATACGGCTTTAGAAAATATTTTTGAATCTTCAAATACTTTAAACATTATAGGACTTGTAATGTAATAAGGAATATTAGATATAATTTGTATTTTATTATATTTAGAAAAATCTATTAATGATTTAAAATCTTTTTCTAAAACATCTCCTATTACTAATTCAAAATTAGGTACATTAAATTTTTCTCGTAATATTGGTTCTAAATCTTTATCTATTTCAATAGCTATAACTTTTTTAAATTTATTTACTAGCTCCCCAGTAAGTGCTCCCATACCTGGTCCAATTTCAATAATTAAATCAGAATCTTCATCTAAACAATTTATTATTTTGTTTATAAGATTCTTGTCAGTTATAAAATTTTGTCCAAAATGTTTTTTTGCTTGCATTAATACTATTCTATTGTATTTAGACAATAAAAAAATCCATATAATGGATTTGATTTTAATTTTCAAATTTTTTTGATAATTCAAATAGATCTTCAGATACTAACTTATGAACTAATCTAGTTGGATGAACAATGTCAGTAAAGAAATATGAATCAATATCAATCGGTTTTTCTACTCCGTCTTGATTTCTAAAAGGAATCATTGCCATATTTGCTGAAAGAGAAACATCAATTGTCTTAGCAAGACCGAAAGCCAGCAGCTCTGGTACACTTGGTTTTGTAATTATCAAGCCACCTTTTTCAGAATCAAAAGTTAATAATTTAATTTTTGTTGTTGTTACTATTGTTTTAGCTGTAAGTTCAATCTCACCATTACCTTTAAATTTCATTGAATCTGTGAAAGCTTTATCTTTGTTTGTAGTCACGAATTCTTCTTTAGACTTATCCTTGTTGTACTCAATTTCATGTCTATCTTTTAATCCTTCAAATTCTTCATAAATATCATATATTTGAATTTGATTAGGATAATATTTTTGTACTTCTTCAATAACTTTTAACATCTCTGAATGATATCTGGCTGATGTCTTAGCTAAATATTTTAGTGTTTTATCATTTGCATTTCCATATCTTGGAACTGTACTAACATCAGGAGGAGTACCTACTATAATATTTTCAATACCATTATTAAGCAGTGTGAATAATGTTAACCTTATTTTTTGCATAGATTCTTCAATAACTTTATTTTGTGTCTTAGTGTCATTTGGATCTAAACCGCCTAAAGCAAACAAGTCATTACCACCTATTTCAAAGAAAACCAAATCATTATTTGTTTGCTCAACGTGATGTTGAGATATCAAAGCTCTAGCTTGTTTATCAACAGTAACGTCATCTAAAATTAAAGATGAAGTTGTATTTAAAGCATTAGATGCAGTTGCACCACCAATTGAATAATTTCTATTATTTTTTTTAATTGTCCCTTTAGAAAATGGATTTGACGATTCCATTTCTCCAAAACCCAATTTCTCATTTAATAAATAACCTGCTGTTTCACCATTAGAGAAAGAACTATGTCATTTGCCGTCTTTAGATTTAAAACCATAACCTTCATCTCCTATTTCATCATTTCCTAAAGAAAGATTAATATCTGTCTTTATATTTAAAACCTTATTTGGAACTGGCATTAATGGTGATAAAGATGAAAAATCCACATTTAATCCAGAAATATCAAATTTAGTTTTCTCATTTAACATTTTTGAAAGACCATCAACATCGCTTAAACTATCTCCAATGATAAAGTAATTTGTGAATTTAGAATCTTTATTTGGGTGATTTGTTCCATTTTTATAATTAGCTGCTCCATCAACTTTCTTAATTTCATTACCTATTGTAAGTGGACTAGGTTTTGCCCCTTGCGCTATACAAGAAACAAGTAAAATTGAAGTGCTCATAACTAAAACTGATGACGTTAATATACTAATTAATTTCTTCATTTTCAACCTCTTCAGTATTTTTAGGTTTTTTTGTACCTTTTAAAGTTAACACTGTAACAGTTACTCCTGCTGGAATGACTGCAAAATTAAGCGCAAATAATACAATTGCAACTCGTAATAATTGTAAAGTTGCTGTAAAGTTTGGATGGTATAAATCATCAACAATTACATACTTGTTAAAAATATCATCATTTAGAGACAGTTGATTATTATCATCTTTAAAAACATTTATACCCATTGCTCCACCAATAACATGCAATGTTAGTGCTGATCTTATTGATTCAATTTGTTTATTTAAAAACCAAACCTTATTATTAACAATGTGTGCACCAATGCTATATTCTACTTCTACACCGTTTATATTACCCAAAGATCCATTATCATGTATGTATGCTGTATATAAGTTTTGATCTAATATAGTTTGTTGATTTAGTCCAAGATTATAAACATCACTACCATAAATTTCACTAAGCCCTCCTTGAGTGAAAATTCAAGCAGGACCTGTATTTACAAAACCTGTACTGTGGAATTTGCCAGCAACACTTTTATCAAATTCGATTAAACTATTTCCAATGTCATATAAATCGATGTCAACATTTTCTCCAAAATGATCTTCAAATCAATATGCAGCATATTCTTCATAAACACCTTTTAATGCTAGCTGACTTGGATCTCTAAAATCTATTGTTGAAACAGCATCTGCTATGAATGATTTTTTAATTACATTTTTAACAAGCGGATAAGTTGGACTTGTACTGTCCAAAACAAATTTACCTTTAGGGGTAATTTGTTTTAATTCACGTTCTACGCTTTTAATGAACATTAAAGATTCCATTCCCATACCAGGAGCAATCATTAATGTAGTTGTTAATCCAAATGCGACAGTGGCCCCCATTACTGAAAAACCGATTATTCGTCTCTTTTTGTTACTTAACTTTTTGAACATATAATCCTCTATTTTGATAATTCTACACTATAAAACAAAAAAAAAAAAAAATAACTCTTGCAAAAAAAGTAAAAATATGTCCTCCATATTTTGTAATCATTTTTATTTGTTTTAGTTAATTTTTTACTCCATAAAGGTTCATTCATTTGAATAATTTTTTAGAACTTATTTCTTGAGGCCACCCATATTTTTTACAAATTTTTATTCTATTTTCTTTTAAAAAAAACTCATTTTCTATATATTCATCTCAAGTAATAGTTTGATTCTCATTGTTGAATTCTATTAAGTTATCTAAGGCTTTTTTTATATCTTCTTTATTAGCTTCAGCAACACCAATTTTGTTTCCTTTGATATTTTTTTTATCAATAAACGCATGAAAACATTTATTATCCAAAAAGTCACTTATTTTTTCGCGGATCTTTAATCCTGGTCCGTCTGGATCTGTGAAAATTACTATTTTGTTATTTTTAGACAGTTCTTTTAATTGATTCAATATAGCAAGATTAATACCCATTCCATTAGTAGAGATGACATTTATATTATTTCCATATACTGATTTCAATTTTTCTATGTCTGTTTTACCTTCTACTATAATAATCATGAGATACCATTTGCTTTTATATACTTAATTATATTATAATTTAGTTTAGTTAAAAAGATTATCAAGGGAGAAAGAATATATATGACCTCATACAAAAAATGAGAGGACGCAGCTGCAAACAAAACGTTCGTTGCTTTGGATTTAGGTACTGCAAACGTAGTTGCGTATTTAGGCGGTCAAGGAATTATTTATAACGAGCCATCAACAATGGCTTATAACATATTACATGATGAAATAATCGCTGTAGGTATGGAAGCATATGATATGGTTGGTAAAACAAATAGTAATATTAGAATTGTTACACCATTGGTTGATGGAGTTATTGCAGATCTTGATGCTGCAAAAGATTTAATTAGAGTTATCTTTGCACGAATCACAAAAAAAGATTTGAAAGATTCGTTGGTTGTACTTGCATGTCCAAGTTCAGTTACTGAATTAGAAAGAAATGCTTTGCGTGAAGTTGTTTCAGAATTAGGCGCTTCCGATATTTTAATAGAAGAAGAGGTTAAACTTTCAGCTGTTGGGGCTGGAGTTAATATTTGATCTCCATTTGGAAACTTAGTAATTGATATTGGTGGTGGAACTACTGATATTGCTGTTATAGCTTCTGGTGAAATTGTTATTTCAAGATCAATTAAAATTGCTGGTAATGTTCTAAACGATGAAATTAAAAAATACATCCGTTCAGAATATAATGTAGTTATTGGTCCAAGAACAGCCGAAAGAATAAAAAAAGAAGTTGGTACACTTTCAAAAGTAGAGAGTGGAAGAAACTACCGTGTATATGGACGTGATATTATTTCTGGTTTACCTCGTGAAGTTGTTGTGTCTCAACAGGAAATTAAAAACTGTCTCCTAGGACCTTTTTCAAGAATCATTGATTTAATTGTTGATATTATGGAAAACACACCTCCTGAATTATCAAGTGACATTATAGTAAATGGTATTACCGTTTGTGGTGGTGGAGCACTTATTAAGGGATTTGAAGATTATTTAAAATCAATTTTCCAATTCAATGTTCATTTAGCACACGATCCACTTATGACAGTTATTGATGGAGCTCGTGAGTATGAAAAAAACATGATGAAGTGAGTAGCAGTTGCGCAAAGTAGAAAAGAAAGAGAATACAAAATTTAGAAAAATATGGTTGAGCCATATTTTTTTGTAAAAAATGGAAATATTAATAGTTTTTAAAATATATTAATAAATTTTTATGTATGTATAATATTAATAACTACATGTTTAACGATTACCTCATTAACATTGTTGTTTATTAAAATATTAATTATTAATTATTTTTATAAATAATCATTTAAAAATGGAGATTACACATATGTCAATTATTAATAAGGCAAATAACAAACCCACTTTTATTTCAATGGACTTAGGAACATCTAATACATTAGTTTATGTTTCAGGGCAAGGAGTTGTTTATAACGAACCTTCAATCATTGCTTATAAAATTAAAGAAAATAAAATTATTGCAATCGGAGCCGAAGCTTATAAAATGATCGGTAAAGGTAACAAATCAATTCGTATTGTAAAACCAATGGTTGACGGAGTTATTACAGATATCCGCGCTACAGAGTCACAATTAAAATATATATTTAAAAAATTACGTTTAGAGAAGTCATTAAAACATTCAATTGTGCTATTAGCTTGTCCTTCAGTTATTACTGAATTAGAAAAAACAGCTCTTAAAAAAATTGCTACAAATCTTGGTGCTGACAGAGTATTCGTAGAAGAAGAAGTAAAAATGGCTGCTTTAGGTGGAGGAGTAAATATTTATGCTCCAACGGGTAACCTAATTGTTGATATGGGTGGTGGAACTACTGATATTGCTGTTATGGCATCAGGAGATATTGTTCTTTCAAAATCAATCAAAGTTGCAGGTAACTACCTAAACGATGAATGTCAAAAATTCATTCGTTCACAATATGGATTAGAAATTGGTACTAAATCAGCTGAGTCAATTAAAATAACAATTGGATCTCTATCTAAATTTTCTGACGAAAGAAAAATGAAAGTATACGGTAGAGACGTTGTTTCAGGATTACCAAGAGAAATCGAAATTACTCCTGAAGAAATTCGTGACTTATTAAAAGTACCAGTTTCAAGAATTATTGACTTAACAGTTCAAGTATTAGAAGATACTCCACCTGAATTAGCTGGGGATATCTACAGAAATGGAATCACACTTTGTGGTGGTGGTGCATTAATTAAAGGTATGGACAAATACTTCGCAGATACATTACAATTACCAACAAGAATTGGTGAACAACCTCTTCTAGCTGTTATTAACGGTACAAAAAAATTTGAAAATGAAATTTTTGAAATCTTAAAAGCTGAAAGAACTCACCAAGATGCTTTAGAAAACTTATAGGATAAAAGGAAATAAAATATGAACAGAGAAGATCGCACATATATCGCGCTAGATTTAGGTACATCAAACATATTAGCATATGTTTCTAAACAAGGAATTGTTTACAATGAACCTTCAATCATGGCTTACGATAACATATCAAACTCATTAGTTGCTCTTGGACAAGATGCTTACGATATGATTGGAAAAACACACGATAACATCAGAATGGTTGTTCCAATTAAAGACGGAGTTATTACTGACTTAGACGCAGCTCAAGAAATGTTACAAAACATTTTCGAAAAATTGAAAATGGTTGGTGACTGAAAAAATTCAATCATCTTATTAGCTTGTCCTTCAGAAGTTACTGAATTAGAACGTGATGCTCTAAAGCAAGTTGCTTACGATATGGGTGCTGAATTAGTATTCGTTGAAGAAGAAGTAAAAATGGCAGCTATTGGTGCAGGTATTAACATTGAATTACCAAAAGGATACGTTGTTCTTGACATTGGTGGTGGAACAACAGATATTGCTATTATTGCTTCAGGAGACATTATCTTATCAAGATCAATCAAAGTTGCAGGTAACTACTTCGATGAAGAAATCAAAAAATATATTCGTTCAGAATACAACATTACAATCGGTGATAAAACAGCTGAAAATGTTAAAAAAGATTTAGGATCTTTAGCAAAAAATAAAGGTGATTCATCAATGTCTGTTTTTGGTAGAGATATAATTTCAGGATTGCCTAAAGAAGCAGTTGTTGAATCAGAAGAAATTAGAAATGTTCTAATAAACTCTTTCTCAAAAATCACTGACTTAATTATTGAATTAATGGAAAATACACCTCCTGAATTAGCTGGAGACATTGTTAAAAATGGATTCACAATTTGTGGTGGTGGTGCACTTATTAACGGTATTCAAGAATACTTTAACCAAATATTCTCAGTTCCAGTTGTAATTTCAGCTAACGCCCTAACAGGTGTTGTTGAAGGAGCCAAAATATTTGAAAAAATGATTCTTAAAAGATTAGAATCAGGATACTACGGTAAAAATGGTGAATTTGCTAAAGCAAAACACAACTCATCAAAATATATTTAAAAAAATAAAAAACTGATTAATTTCAGTTTTTTATTTGCCAAATTGACATGTATAATTTATTTAACTACTAGATTTAATAATAAATAAATCTATGCTAAATAGACTTTTAAAATTTGCAATTAATAACTAAAAAATGTATAATATTTAAGACTATACTTTTAAAGGCAATATAACTTTTGAAGGTATTGATCAAAAACACACTAAAATATATTAGATATCTTTAAGATATCAAATTCGTAAGGAGAATATACGCATGGCGTTAAAAAAATCAAATGCTAAACCAACATTCGTTTCAATGGATTTAGGTACAGCCAATACTTTAGTTTATGTTTCAGGACAAGGAGTTGTTTACAACGAACCTTCAATTGTTGCATATAAAATTAAAGAAAACAAAATTATTGCCGTTGGTACAGAAGCTTACAAAATGATTGGTAAAGGAAACAAATCAATCAGAGTAGTTAGACCAATGGTTGACGGTGTTATTACAGATATTCGTGCTACAGAAGCACAATTAAAATACATCTTCAAAAAATTACGTTTAGAGAAATCTTTAAAACACTCAATCGTATTATTAGCTTGTCCTTCAGTTATTACTGAATTAGAAAAAGCTGCTCTACAAAAAATTGCTGGTAACTTAGGTGCTGACAGAGTATTCGTAGAAGAAGAAGTAAAAATGGCTGCTTTAGGTGGAGGTGTAAATATTTATGCTCCAACAGGTAACCTAATTGTTGATATGGGTGGTGGAACTACTGATATTGCTGTTATGGCATCAGGAGATATTGTTCTTTCAAAATCAATCAAAGTTGCAGGTAACTACCTAAACGATGAATGTCAAAAATTCATTCGTTCACAATACGGATTAGAAATTGGAGCAAAATCAGCTGAATCAATTAAAGTAACAATTGGATCATTAGCTAAATTTGCTGACGAAAGAAAAATGAAAGTATACGGTAGAGACGTTGTTTCAGGATTACCAAGAGAAATCGAAATTACTCCTGAAGAAATTCGTGATTTATTAAAAGTACCAGTTTCAAGAATTATTGACTTAACAGTTCAAGTATTAGAAGAAACTCCACCTGAATTAGCTGGGGATATCTACAGAAATGGAATCACACTTTGTGGTGGTGGTGCCTTAATTAAAGGTATGGACAAATACTTCGCAGATACATTACAATTACCAACAAGAATTGGTGAACAACCTCTTTTAGCCGTTATTAACGGTACAAAAAAATTCGAAAATGAAATTTTTGAAATCTTAAAAGCTGAAAGAACTCACCAAGATGCTTTAGAAAACTTATAGGATAAAGGGAATAAAATATGAACAGAGAAGATCGCACATATATCGCGCTAGATTTAGGTACATCAAACATATTAGCGTATGTTGCTAAACAAGGAATTGTTTACAATGAACCTTCAATCATGGCTTACGATAACATATCAAACTCATTAGTTGCTCTTGGACAAGATGCTTACGATATGATTGGAAAAACACACGATAACATTAGAATGGTTGTTCCAATTAAAGACGGAGTTATTACTGACTTAGAAGCGGCTCAAGAAATGTTACAAAACATTTTCGAGAAATTGAAAATGGTTGGTGACTGAAAAAATTCAATCATCTTATTAGCTTGTCCTTCAGAAGTTACTGAATTAGAACGTGATGCTCTAAAACAAGTTGCTTACGATATGGGTGCTGAATTAGTATTCGTTGAAGAAGAAGTAAAAATGGCAGCTATTGGTGCAGGTATTAACATTGAATTACCAAAAGGACACGTTGTTCTTGACATTGGTGGTGGTACAACAGATATTGCTATTATTGCTTCAGGTGACATCATCTTATCAAGATCAATCAAAGTTGCAGGTAACTACTTCGATGATGAAATCAAAAAATACATTCGTTCAGAATACAACATTACAATCGGTGATAAAACAGCTGAAAATGTTAAAAAAGATATTGGTTCATTAGCTAAACATAAAGCTGAATCATCAATGTCAATCTTCGGTAGAGATATTATCTCAGGATTACCTAAAGAAGCAGTTGTTGAATCAGAAGAAATTAGAAATGTTTTAATTAACGCGTTCTCAAAAATTACTGACTTAATTATTGAATTAATGGAAAATACACCTCCTGAATTAGCTGGAGACATTGTTAAAAATGGATTCACAATTTGTGGTGGTGGAGCACTTATTAAAGGTGTTCAAGAATACTTTAACCAAATATTCTCAGTTCCAGTTGTAATCTCAGCTAACGCCCTAACAGGTGTTGCTGAGGGAGCAAAAATCTATGAGAAAAATATTCTTCAAAGATTGGAATCAGGATACTACGGTAAAAATGGTGAATTTGCTAAAGCAAAACACAACTCATCAAAATACCTTTAGTAAATAATTAAACTTACTTTCGAGTAGGTTTTTTTTATCTAAATTTCACAAAAAAAGAAGCAATTTGCTTCTTTTTTAATATTAAATATTAGACTAACCCAAACAAGTTTTTAGCATTACTATAAGTCACTTCAGCCATTTCCTCAGTACTTATTTTCTTTAACTCAGCCATCTTCTTAATAGTATGGATTATGTACTCTTGTCTGTTAGTTGTTCCTCGGTATGGAACAGGAGTTAAATAGGGAGCATCTGTCTCTGTGACTAAATACTTCATTGGTACTTTTTCAACTACATGTTGCAATTCTTTAGCATTAGGAAATGTAACAACACCACCTATTGATATATAGTAACCTTCTTTAATAAAAGCGTCTGCAACAGCCTGATCAGCTGTGAAGCAGTGAACCATTGCTTTCTTGATCTTGTGTTTAATCAGCATTTTTAAACATGAATAGTAAACATCAGTATGATTTTTTTGATCTCTAATATGAAGAACAACAACCAAATTATTTTCTTTGGCAATTTTAACTTGCTCTTCAAAAATAAACATTTGCTTATCTTTGTTTTTATCAGAATAATAGAAGTCTAATCCTATTTCACCGATACCTTTAACTTTGTCTAACTTAGCTAATTTTGCAATTTCTGCAATCTCTATTTCAGATACATCTTCAACATTATTTGGGTGTATACCTATAACTGCAAAAACACTTTTATGTTTCATAGCATCACGCACACTAGCTTTTGACGAAGCAACATCATATCCTGTACTCATGAAATATTTAACTCCGCCATTAATAGCATCATCAATTAAGTCATTAGTTGTATATCCTTCAGTTGTATATTTGTCATCATGGAAGTGTGTGTGGCAATCTATTAACGTTATATTCTTCATATTTTCTCCTATTTATTATTTGCCTAAGCAATATTTTTTAAAAATATTATTTATAATTTCATCTTCAAATGCTTCACCTAAAAGTTCATCCAGGATCTTTTTGATTTCATAAAACTCTATATTTATTATATCTACTGGTACTCCATTAATAAAGGAAAAAGCTATAGTTTCACACTTTTCCAACATTAATACAAATAAAGCCATTTGTTCTGAATTAGCTATAAGTGGCAAATCAAACTTCATTAAATCTTCATTATTGAATTTATTTTCCAAATATTTAATTACATTGTCAATTTTTTTATCTTTAGCATTTGTAAATACTAAGTTTTCAAATTGCTTACTAATTTCCTTTTTATCTGAATCACTTAATTCATCTTCTTTATTAACAATTATTAAATGTTCCTTTTTCTTGATAAATTCATATAAATTTTTATCAAATTTATCATTATTAATTACAAAGAAAACTAAGTCTGACTTACCGACTTGATCATATGATTTCTCAATTCCGATTTTTTCTATTTTATCTTCTGTAAAACGAATACCAGCTGTATCCACTAAATTTAATGTAAAATTTTCAAAGTATAATTTACCTTCAACAAAATCACGTGTTGTACCTTCAATATCAGAAACTATTGCTTTTTGTTCATTAATTAGAGAATTCAAAAGCGAAGACTTACCAACGTTTGGTGATCCAATAATAGATACATTTACACCCTCATTCAACTTATTTGCTGACCTAGAAAATAAGATTATGTTTGATAATATGTCATGTATCTTTTTGATTCGATTAGAGATATTTTCAACTGGCACTTCTTGGGTTTCTTCATACTCAGGATAATCAATTGCAGTTTGAATAATTGAAATTAAATCTATAATTTCATTTTTAATTTCTCGTAGTTTTGAATTATGTGATTGCACTAAATTACGTGCATTTAATTTTCTATAAGTTTCATTTGTAGCATTAATCATTTGATTAATAGATTCGGCTTTTATTAAATCAATTTTTCCATTCAAATATGCACGTTTTGAAAACTCACCACGCTCAGCTAATTTACATCCATTTTTAATAAGCATTTCAATAATTTTTGTGACAACCAACTTTCCTCCATGACAATTAATTTCAATTACGTTTTCACCAGTAAAAGAATTAGGGGCAACAAATGGAATAACAAAAACTTCGTCAACAATTTCATCACCATCATATAAAAATCTTAATTTTGGTTTATTAGAAACTTCAATTTCTTTTTTAACTATTTTATTAAATATTAAAAAAGCATCATCACCCGATACTCTTATAATACTTATTGCTTGATTTGATATTGAAGTTGCCGGAGCAACTATACATTCATTAACGTAACTTTTCATTTTAAAACTCTTTATATTTATTTACTATTATTAAACAACAAAAAAACAACTTAGTAAAGTTGTTTTTATTCTTTGTGCTTTGCTGCTGCTGCTTCAAGCTTAGCAATCTTTTTAGCACGTTTTTTTTCATTTATAGCTTTTGCATTTTCTCTGTAAATAAAGAATCCAACTGTTTGACAAACTTGGAACAATGAAGAGAAAATTCAATATATTGCTACCCCCGCGGCAATACTGTTAATAATGAAGAAGAACATAACTATGAATATTATTTGAAATATTAATTGTTTTTTCTTGGCTTTTTTTTGTTCAGCAGTATATGACTTAGGATTTTTAGATAGAAATTTTTCTAAGAACTGAGGTAAGAACATTGTAGTAATTTGTAACATTAAGTAAACAACAACAATAGCTAAATATTGGAAATTACCAGCAGTCATTTCTGAAAATGGTGTTGCAATAAATGAAACAGATCCAACTGATCCAACCTTAAACGCATGAGAAGCCCTAATTGTAGCTAACATCGCAATCAAGAACGGCATAGAAACCAACATAGAAACAATCATCGAAACTTGACTGACACCCTCTTTTTTATAGAGTTCTGAAATTTCTCTTTGTTTTTTCATTTTAGCTTCGTTACTTGTTTGACCTTTATATTTGTCATTAATAGCACTTGATTTAATTGATAATTCATTCATTTTACCTTGGTTCATTTGAGCCTTGAAACTGAAAGCTAAAGTTAAACCTCTAATAGCAATGGCGGCAAATACAATTGAGAAGAACGCAGCCACACCATATGAAGTTGAAGTTGGATCCATTAATCCAGCTGCATCAACAGCAGAAAATAGTGAAACTATTCAAACCAACAACGCTGACATAGGATAAACGAAGAATCCATAGAATGGCGAAAACCCTGTATTTGTAAATGCTTCACCTCAACTACTTACATAGTTAAGTGAATATGTATAAGGTGAACCTTTTATTAATACTGTTCATTGACTCTTAAAAGCACTTTCGCTAAAAAATGCAATTTCAAAACCAACTCCTGATGAGAACATTTTATTTCCAAATTGATCAGTAACTTGTGAAACAATATAATCTGGTTGCATCATTTGTACACAACCTCATAGAGCAGAAAAAATCAAAAATAAAAATAAAACAATTTTAGTAATTTTTCAAATACGCTTAAAAGGTATTCGTTTAAATCAATTTGGTTTTGAACCATCTGGATTTATATTTTTGTTTCCTTGGTTTCCATCTCTATTACTAAAGTATTTATTGTAATCTGGTTTATGTTTGTACATTTAAATTACTTCCTTAATTTATTTACTAGCTTAATAAATTCATTAGTGTTTTCATTGAATGATTTTTTTTCAAATTCTTTACGAACCATAACAATAATATCGACAGAATGATTTTCACTAGTTTTTATGTATTCTCAAATAATTGATCTTACTTGTCTTTTTATTTTGTTTCTTTCTCACGCCTTTCAATTTTTTTTAGAAACTGAAATTCCGTATTTTAATATGTTTTCATTATTCTTTATTGAATAAATTACAAAGGATTGATTTTTTAAAAAATTCTTTTTAGTTATTATTTTTTCAAACTCATAGTTCTTTTTAATAATTCTTGAATTTTTCATTTATTAAGCTGATAATCTAGCTCTTCCTTTTTGTCTTCTAGCTTTTAAAACTTTACGCCCACCTTTAGTTGCCATTCTGGCTCTGAACCCATGAGTTCTTGCGTGTTTAATTTTACTTGGCTGTCATGTTCTTTTCATTTTTTACCTCATATATCTTTACAAATATTTATAACATTAATTATTATATATGAATAGTAGTTATTTATAATTGTTTTTTTGATGGATGTGTGTTTGGTGTGTAACTTATACCCTTGTGTGAAAGTGCGTAACTTTAAAAAATATAGATTCTTATTTACTAATGATTTTTATTTATATTACATTTGATATTTAAAAAATTAATAAAAAAAAATAACACAACATCACAAAAAAAATACTCTTATAATTTACATATAAAAGGATATGAAC